>CAZQGN010000016.1:0-75414 GCA_964592865.1 uncultured Chloracidobacterium sp.
CGCGCCGAATATCTGTTTCGCACGGCCGAGATCATGCGGCAGCGTAAACACGAACTGTCGGCGTGGATGGTGTTTGAGGTCAGCAAGACCTGGGCCGAGGCTGACGGAGATACGGCCGAGGCGATAGATTTTTGTGAGTTCTACGGCCGTGAAATGCTCCGGTGGGCCGAGGAACAGCCCGTCACGCCGTATCCCGGCGAAAAGAACGAGTTTGGCTACATCCCGCTCGGCGTGGGCGCGATCATTCCGCCGTGGAACTTTCCGCTGGCGATCATGGCCGGTATGACCATGGCCGCCGTCGTCGCCGGTAACACCGTGGTGCTCAAGCCGTCGTCCGATTCGCCGACGATCGCCGCGAAGTTCATCGAGATCCTCGAGGAGGTCGGCCTGCCGAAGGGCGTCGTCAACTTTATCAGCGGCAGTGCCAAGACGGGCGAGGCGATGGTGACGCATCCCAAGACCAGGTTCATTTCGTTCACCGGCTCAAAGGGCGTCGGCCTGCACATTAACGAAGAGGCCGCCAAGACGCGGCCCGGACAGATCTGGATCAAGCGTGTGGTCGCCGAGATGGGCGGTAAGGACGCGATCGTCGTCGCCGATGACGCCGCCGACCTCGATGCGGTCGCCGCCGGGGTCGTTTCGTCCGCATTCGGATTCCAGGGGCAGAAGTGTTCGGCGTGCTCGCGTCTGATCGTTGACGAAAAGATCCATGACGAACTGCTCGAAAAGGTCGTCGCCCTGACCGCAAAACTTAAGGTCGGACAGCCGACCGAGGGTGACACGAACCTCGGCGCCGTCATCAACAAGCGCTCGTTTGACGGCACGATGGGTTACATCCGCCGCGGCGTCGAGGACGGCGGCCGTATCGTTGCCGGCGGCAGCGGAGACGAGTCGAACGGCTATTTTATCGAGCCGACGATCGTCGCCGACGTTCTGCCCGGTGCGACCATCGAGCAGGAAGAGATCTTTGCACCCGTGCTCGCCGTCATCAAGGCCCGCGATTACGATCACGCGATCGAGATCGCCAACGACACCGAGTTTGGCCTGACCGGTGCGGTCTATACCGCCTCGGAAGAAAGGCTCGAACGGGCAAAACGCGATTTCCACGTCGGGAACCTTTACCTCAACCGCAAATGCACGGGAGCGCTCGTCGGCGTTCACCCGTTCGGCGGCTTTAACATGAGCGGGACCGACTCAAAGGCGGGCGGACGCGAGTATCTGCTGCAGTTCATGCAGGGAAAATCGATCGCTCGTAAGATCTGACCAGCAATATCTGGATGCCAATTGGATTCACTATGAAAACAAATCGATCAATGTTGATTTTGGCGGTGACGGCCATCGTGGTTGGTATGGCCGCCGCCGTGAACGCTCAGAACGCGAAACCTGCGGCCAAGACCGTCAAGCCGCTGATCTTTGCCGTGCTCAATGACGGCAAAGCGGCCGAGCCGATCGCGTACGTCAATCGCGGCAAACTCGAAACGCCGGTCAGCGGCGGCGACGAGGCCGGGATAATCGCGGCATTTAACAAGACCTACTATAAACCGGGATCGGTTTACCGGATGATCTTTGGCGGGGCAAATGCCGGGACGGTCACGATCAAATCGTCAAATGCCGCAGCTGACTGTGCCCAGAACATGGCGACGGTCACCTCGTCATCGACCACGGCAAAGCTCGGCGGTATGGTGATGGCACTCGGGACCAATGCCCCGATCGCCAACAAGGCAGCGAGTTTTCGCCGCAAACCGACACCCGCCGAGCGCTCGGAGTTTGAAGCACTGGTCAGGTCCGTTTACCTAAAGAACAAACTGACCGCCAAGATCCTGAAATCTCAGAATCTGACCGCTCTTGACGTCAATAACGACGGCAAGGCAGAACTTGTCGGCTCGTACTGGATCGATGTCGATAAACTGACGCGTGCCCTCGTGTTTATGATCGCCGAGAAAGGTGCGAACGGAAAGTACGTCATCGGCCACAGCGACTATCGCTCGATCTCGCAGAAAGAAACCATGAGCGGCGATATCAAGAACGTTGACGACGGCGTCTATCACGAGGTGCTGCTTGACGTTTTTGATTACAACGGTGACGGGGTGGCCGAGATCTTCACGTATGTCGAGTCATTTGAGGGGGCCGGATTTACAGCCTATAAACGCAGCGGCGGCAAGTGGACCAACGTTTACGAGTTTTCAAACTATCACTGCGGCTACTAACTGTTTCCGCTTAGGCACAAACTTCATTTTTTCACCTTCAGATGTTAAGTTCATACTTTGGACTTAACATCTTTTTTTGCCATTTTTTGCATTAATATGAAATTGATCGCCCAAAGAATCATGACGGCAGCGGCCATGTTGAGTTTGCTGAGTATTTCGTTCGCTCAGACGCCTAACAGCGGGTTTCCGGTCAAACGGGCCGAGTCGGCCGAGCAATGGCGCCGCGACGGCTGGAACGCCATCGAAAACGCCAAGCGCGTCAAGCAAAAAAACGGCAAGGCAAAGAACGTTATTCTCTTTATCGGCGACGGAATGGGCGTTTCTACCCTGACCGCGGCCCGTATCTTTGAGGGGCAGATGCGCGGCGAGAGCGGCGAGGAGAATCGCCTCAGTTTCGAAGATTTTCCGTACTCGGCACTTTCCAAAACCTATAGCGCCAATCAGCAGACCTCTGACTCGGCACCGACGATGAGCGCGATCATCACCGGCGTAAAGACCGATGAGGGCATACTCTCGGTCGATCAGCGTGTTCAGTTCAATAATTACAAGACCGTTAATGGCAACGAGACCAAGACCCTTCTCGAATACGCCGAAGAATCGGGCCGCTCGACCGGCGTTGTGTCGACCGCTAGGATCACCCACGCAACTCCGGGAGCGTGCTATGCCCACACGGCCTCGCGTGATTGGGAGTCGGATACCGATATATTCACCCGCAGCAAAGACGCCCATGAGGCAAAGTTTCCGGACATCGCCAGACAGTTGATCGAATTTCCGTACGGTGACGGTTTGGAGGTCGCCCTCGGCGGCGGACGCTCAAAGTTTCTGCCGAAAGAGACGGTTGATCCCGAATATCCCAACAAAACGGGCGAAAGGTCCGATTCCCGTGATCTGTCGCGAGAATGGACCGGCAAGTACAAGGACTCGGCTTTTGTTTGGAACAAGGCGCAGTTTGACGCGATCGATACCAAGCGGACGAAGCATCTGTTGGGCCTGTTTGAGCCGTCGCATATGAAATATGAACATGATCGGCTTAAAAACCCCGGGGAGGAACCGTCGCTCGCCGATATGACCTCAAAGGCAATAGATATACTGTCGAATAACAAGAAAGGCTATTTTCTGATGGTCGAGGGCGGCCGCATCGATCACGCCCATCACGACGGTAACGCATATCGGGCGTTGAAAGACACGGTCGCGCTGTCCGATGCCGTGCGAACAGCCGCCAGCAAGGTCGATCTCAGCGAAACGCTGATAATCGTCACTGCCGATCACAGCCATACGCTGTTTATTCAGGGCTATCCGGCACGCGGAAATGATATCGTCGGCCTCGTTCGCGAGATCGGCAACGACGGTGAACCCGAGGCCAATTACAAGCTCGACCGCGACAAAAAGCCGTACACGACACTCGGCTATGCCAACGGACCCGGAGCCAGACGCACCGAAAGGCCGACGTTGACCGAAGAAAAGGTGCGGGATCCGGACTATTTGCAGGAGTCGAACATACCGTTTTCGTCCGAGACCCACGGCGGCGAGGATGTGGCGATCTTTGCGGCCGGCGTCAATGCCCATCTGATCCGCGGATCAATGGAAGAGAACTGGATATTTTACGTAATGGCGGATGCGATGAGGCTCGGTCGAAAATGAGGATCGTATTTATGGGCACGCCGCCGGCGGCCGTCACGTCGCTCGCGGCGCTTATCGATGACGGCCACGAGATCGCGGCGGTTTACACTCAGCCGGACCGTCCGTCAGGACGCGGGAATAAGATCACTTCTCCGCCGGTCAAGGAATACGCCCTTGAACACGGCCTGCGTGTACTGCAGCCGACCAAGATCCGAACGCCTGAGGCGATAGATGAGTTTCGGGGATTTGCGGCCGATGTCGCCGTTGTCGTCGCTTATGGCCGGATCCTGCCGGAAACTTTTCTGACCGCGTTTCCGCATGGGGCGATCAATATGCATTTTTCGCTGCTTCCGAAATATCGCGGTGCCGCACCGGTGAATTGGGCGATCGTCAACCGTGAAACGGAGACCGGCGTAACGTCGATGCGGATGGACGCCGGGCTCGACACCGGAGCGATCCTTTTAAAGCGTACGACCCCGATCGGCGAGCACGAAACTTCGATCGAATTGATGTTGAGGCTGGCGGAGATCGGCGCCGAGGTCCTGATCGACACGCTTCGGCAGATAGATTCGATCGTGCCGATACCGCAGGATGACGGGCTGGCAACATTGGCACCGATCATGCGAAAGTCCGACGGGCTTATAGATTGGGCGATGTCGGCAGACGATATCGCGGCACGCGTCCGCGGATTTCAGCCGTTTCCGGGCACTTTCACTTCGTTGGGCGGAATGAAGTTGACTATCCGCGGGGCCGAGGCCGTCTCGGGCTTTAACGGCGCGTCCGGCGAGGTGCTGGCCGCGGCCGGCGACTCGCTTGTCATCGGGTGCGGCGGTGAAACGGCCCTTTCATTGCGCGAAATACAACTCGAAGGCAAACGCCCGGTCACCGCAAGGGATTTTTTGAATGGTTCGAAGCTCAGTGTCGGCGACCGTCTGGGCTAGTTAGTTTTATGGATCAGAAGTATCAAATAATCACGTTTTACGAATTCAAACGCCTTCGGGAGGCTGGCGAACTCGCGGCCATCCGGGAAAAGCTGCGCGAGACGATGGCCGAACTTGGGATATTCGGGACGATCATTATCGCCGAAGAGGGTTTTAACTCGACTGTCTGCGGACGGCCCGCGTCGATAGCCGAATTTATCGAACGGGCAAATTCGATCCTGGAAACAAAACTCTCGGTAAAGTCGTCGTTCCACGATAAGGTGCCGTTTCGAAAGGTGGACGTCAAGATCAAGCCTGAAATAGTTACCCTGAAACGTCCGGTCGACATCAGCCTCGGTGCCGGAACTCATGTTTCGCCCGAAAAATGGAACGAGATCATCGCCGATCCCGACACGCTGGTGCTCGACACCCGAAACGATTATGAGTTTCGAAACGGCACCTTTCGTGGTGCGATAAATCCGCATACCGAAAAATTCAGCGAATTGCCGGACTTTGTCGACCGCTATCTCGCGGCCGATAAGCAGCGAAACATAGCGATGTTTTGCACCGGCGGTATCCGGTGCGAGAAATTTGCTCCCTATATGAAACAACTCGGTTACGAGAACATCTTTCAACTCGAAGGCGGTATCCTCAAGTATATCGAGTCCGTCGATCCGGACGAGAGTCTTTGGGAAGGCGAGTGTTTCGTATTCGATGATCGTCGGACCGTCGATGAAAAGCTCGAGAAAGGCACCGGTCCCGATATGTCACAACTTCCGCCCGAGCAACGCGGCTAGGCTCTTTTGTCGATCGGTAAATGGCAATTTCACCATCCAGAACAGCGGCCTTCGAATGCCTTTCAGCGATCGATGCCAGGACGGCATTTTCGGCGGACGCGCTCGCCGCGGTCGAGCCCTCACTTAGCGAAAAGGATCGCGGCTTGTGTCACGAGATCGTTTTGGGCTCGCTCCGGCGTCAGATATATCTCGATCGTCTGATCCAAAAATTTGTCGGCGAAAAGAAACTCGACCGTGCAGTCAGGGTCGCTCTGCGCATCGGTATCTACCAATTGCTGTTTCTTGACCGCATACCGGCGTTCTCGGCCATCAATGAGAGCGTCGAACTCGTCCGCAAGGCAAAAAAGGCGTCGGCGACGGGTTTTGTCAACGCGATCCTCCGGCGGATCACCGGCGAGGGCCTCGATCTGAAATTTAGCGATGAAGTCGATCGGATATCGGTCGAGACATCGCATCCGCGTTGGTTGATCGAACGCTGGATCGGTGAATTCGGCAGCGAACGTGCGTTTGCGATCGCGATGGCCAACAATGCCGAACCGCCGCTCGCCTTTCGCCGCACCGCCCGGCATTCCGACCCGGATATCGAAGTGATCGGCCGTTCGTCAAACTACGTTGCGGGTTGCCGGCTCGGTTCCGGCGACACACGGCGGCTGATCGAACTCGAACGCGAGGGCGTCATTTATTTTCAGGACGAATCGTCGCAGCTTGTCGCCTCGGCGGCCGCGGCGAACTCCGGCGAATATGTCCTGGACGTTTGCGCGGCTCCCGGTAGCAAAACGGGAATGTTGGCGTTATCGGGCCGGGCTATGATCATCGCGGGCGATGTGACTCGTGCGAGGCTTGCGACGCTGCGTTCCAATCTCGAAAGGCAAGGCGTGGCCGGGGTTGAACTGTGCCAATACGACGCCTCGGCCGGATTGCCATTCGCCGAGGCCGCGTTCGATCTGGTCATCGTCGACGCTCCGTGCAGCGGCACCGGTACGATACGGCACAATCCTGAGATCCGTTATAATTTGGCGATTGGCGATGTCGTCAGACTTTCTTCGAAACAACTCAAGATAGCACTTAACGCATCAAAAACGTTGAAAAAAGGCGGGCGAATGATCTATTCAACCTGTTCGATCGAGCGGGACGAAAATGAAGACGTGATCCGCGGCCTTCTGGCGGAGCAGCCCGATCTCGCGGTTACGCGGCCTGATGTTAACGAACGGTTCATCACCGATGAGGGTTTTGCCCGGACGTTTCCTGATCGCGATGATATGGACGGGTTCTTTATTGCACAATTAACGCGAACGGCATAGTGCCGGCATTGTGTTGTGCGGTTCGTTGTTTGGCCCAAAAATGCTACAATTTGGGATTGATTTTTTGGCTGGCCAATTCGATCTAATATGCGCGGAATCTCAGCGATCGGAAAACTAATCGCACTTGCGGTCTTGGTATGTGTATTCTTCGGCGGAATGGCCGGCGTGATCTACTATTCGCTTCAGGGCGTCGAGATCAAGGTGCCCGAACTGACGGGTAAGAACTTTACCGAAAGCGAACACGAACTCGCGTCGCTCGGGCTCAAGATCAAAAAGCGTGCTGACCGTGTTAGTACCGAACCGCCGAATACCGTTATCGAACAACTGCCGAAGCCCGGCGAAACCGTCAAGACGGGCCAGTGGATCCTGGTCGTCACGAGCAAGGCGGCCGGCGAGGGCGATGAGGTGCCGCAGTCACTGAAGAAATCAGATGAGGACGATACCGAAAAGATCGAGGAGATGATCACGGATAAGCCCAAGAAGCCGAAAGCCAACTCCAATACGAACCGGAAAAAGGCTGAGACCACTCGTGACGTAGCCGGAAACGTAGCGGCATCAAATTCGAACTCGGATTCGTCGGACGGCAATTCAAACAAAAAAGAAGGCGGAACGACTTCGCCCGGCGATAAGAACAATAAGAACACGTCGGCACCGTCCGTCCGACCAGGTTCCGGTTCGAACACGGGCAGGCCCGCATCGGATTCGCGTCCGAAGAACCCGAACAGGCCCTAAGCTAAGTATTCTTACTCGATCAGATTGAATGTTTGAGATCGCACCATCTTTATTATCGGCCGACTTTACGCGGCTTGGCGAACAGATCCGCGAGGTTGCGGACGGCGGTGCCAGCATCCTGCACGTTGACGTGATGGACGGGCATTTTGTCCCGAATATCACCATCGGCCTCCCGGTCGTCAGGTCGATACGGGCGATGACTGGACTTACGATCGACACCCATTTAATGATCGAACAGCCCGGGCGTTACGCGGCTGAGTTTGCAAAAGCCGGTGCAAACATGGTCTCGGTCCACGTCGAGGCTGATCCGCATCTGCACCGCACGCTGTCATCAATTCGTGATGCCGGCGCCAGAGCGGGGATCGCGATCAATCCGGCGACGCCGCTTTCGGCGATCGAAGAGGCCCTGCAGCATTCGGATTTCGTTTTGATAATGTCGGTCAATCCCGGTTTTGGCGGGCAGCGGTTCATCCCTTCGGTTTTGGATAAATTGCGTCGCTTGCGGCGGATGATCGATGACCGCGGGCTGTCGGTAAATATTGAGATCGACGGCGGTGTGGACGCCGGAAATGTGGCGGAGATATCCAAGGCAGGGGCAGAGATACTGGTTGCCGGCTCGGCGGTTTACGGTACGGCAGATCCGGCCGCGGCGGTCAGGGAACTGATCGAAAAGGGAACTCGTTGGGTCTGATGCCCGACAACTCGGAGCGGATACGTTGAGGAATTATGGTAAGAATCAGTTTTAGGTTTATTGTTCTTTCGCTTTTTGCGGCGGCTTTATTCTCGGTCCCGGCGGCGGCGCAGTCGCGGCCGCTCGACGGCAGCGAAACCCAGCGTCTGGACGTAATGCGTGACAAGCTTGACCGTATGAAACGGTCGCTTTCGGCTGCGGCCTCCGGCCTCAAGGACGAGAACAAGGGCGACAAGACCAAGAAGAACGATAAAGAAAATCTTGATTCGCCGCTCGGACGCCTGCTCGGCCTCGAAAAAGAGGCATCCAAGCTGCTCTCCGACGTCAATAACCTCAAGGGAAAGATCGATCGCGGCGAAAAACGCGAAAAGACCGACGTCGATAACCTCGAACAGTCGGTCAGCGAACTGCAGGCACGTGTTGAAAAGGTCCAGTCCGACACGGCCGCAGCCCGTGCAAACCCCGAATCGCGTGTCGGTCAGGCCCGCGAGATCAAAAAGAAAAAGAAATTCCTCGGCATCTTCGGCGGCGGCAGCGGCAATGACGAGTATGACGAATTGATGGGTGCCGTTATCCCGGGACGCGACAGAGAACTTTTTATCGTCGCGACCCGCGAGGTACGCAAGCGTAACTACGACGTCGGACGCCTTCTATTCCAGACGATCATTACGACCTATCCCGACTCGCCTTATCTGCCGATGTCCAAACTGGCGGTCGCCGATTCGTTCTTTCTCGAGGGTTCGACAAGTGCCTTGATCCAGGCCATCGCGGCATATCAGGACTGGCTGACGTTCTTTCCGACGCATCCGCTTGCCGATCGAGTGGTCTTGAAGATCGCCGAGGCAGAAATGCGTCAGATCGGGCTTCCGGATCGCGACGCAACGCGTGCCAAGCGTGCCGAAACGCGGCTCAAGGCCCTTTTGCAGCAGTATCCGAACTCGATCCTCCGTGCCGAGGCTCAGACCCGTCTGAACGAGGTGCAGGACAATCTTGGCCTTCACAATCTGTTCATCGCAAATTACTACTACATTCTCTCGGTCGACCAGAAAAAGGGCGGCCTCAAGGGAGCACAATCGCGGTATCGCGAGATACTCGACAAATATCCGAACTTCAAGTTCATGGACGAGGTCTTGTACAAGACCGCCGTCACATACCAGATCGAAGAAGAGACTGATCAGGCGGCCCGATACTTTCAGCGGATCGTCGCCGACTATCCGAACAGTGAGTATGTCGAAAAGGCCAAGGAGCAATTGACACTGATCGGTGCTCCGATCCCGGCGGTAAACCCGGAGAGGGCAAATGCTCTCCCGCCGGAGGACGTGTCGTTCTTTCAAAATTTCCGCAATCAGCTCTTTGGTATCTATCCGATGACGATCGATAAGAACGGCGTTTTGATGACCAAGGATTTTGATAAGGAAAAGTTTGAGATGATCGATCAGATCATCGAAAATCAGGGCGATATCCTGGTCAATCAGATCCCGAAAGCCTTAACGACCGTTATTTCGCAGCGGCAGCCTGTCGCTCAGCCGGTGCCGGCACCGACCGCTCCGCCGCGTGAACAATAGGTAGCTGCTGTGATCGAACCGGAACTCCAGAAAAAAATAGATGAGCGATATTCCCGCTCGATGATCGTTTACGGCGCGGTTGCGTCGTCAGCGTTGATGATGGCGGCGGTCGGCTTTTTCGTCCTGCCGACGGGCCGGGAATCGGCAGCGGCCCAGGCCGTGATGCCTATCTGGGTGCTGGTGTTCTTTTTAGCGGTGGCGGCGATCGTCGCGAGGCGATTTCTGGTACGTTGGGAGCGGCTGCGTGACATCAAACTGCTCCGCGGTATCGACGGACTGCTCGGGGCCCTGCAGGCAAACACCGTCATCCTTGCCGCGATCGGGGAAATGATCGTGATCGCGGGCATTATTTCATCATTTTTTTCGGGTGACCGCGGCGATCTGGTCCGGGCGGTCATCATCGCCGGCGTGGTCTTTTTCCTCAATTTTCCGCGGCGTTCGGCGTGGAACACCATCGTTTCGAATCTTAAAGACGTTTAGAGATCACAATTATGCTTAAAGCGGAAATGTTACGGGCGATCGGCCTGACGATCGGCATCGTCGGGGCGGTGTGTGCACAAACGCCGTCGCCGACGCCCGTCGACCTGCCGCCGGTAAGTATCGAACGCCGCCGCGAAGCGATGGAAAAATTGCTTGAGGGGCAACGATTTCTGCTTGCGAGCTATAACCTTCGGTCCGAGGCCGCCGTGATCTCGACGACCGGGCGTGCCCGCGAATCATTTCTAAAGGCGGTCGAACTCGACCCTTCACTTGCCGAGGCTTACACCGCACTGGCCGAAATTGCGGTCTCGACGCCGCCGAACGATATCGGTGAGGCGATCAAGTATGCCCTCGCGGCCGTCCGCGTCGACGGACGCAATTTCGGTGGGCGCCGTCTGCTCGCCCGGCTTTATACGATCAGGGCACGCGGGGCCGACGGCAAATTCGATCCGCAAACCTCGGCCATGGCTGTCGCCAATTGGCTTGAGGTGACAAAGCTCGACCCGCGGAATGCCGAGGCGTGGGCATTCCTTGCCACGCTTTACGAAGCGGCGGGCCGCAAGACCGAGGAGATAGACGCTCTCCGAAAATGGGTCTCGTCCGCACCCGCGATCGAAACTCAGTTTTATCGAGCGGCACTGGGCAGGACAGACTCTCTGACCGTTGAGACAGCCTCGCTCCGGCTTGGCAAGGCTCTGATCGTCGCCGACAAGCCGGACGACGCTCTGGCAGTGCTCGGCAATCTCGTCGCCGACGATCCGTCCAATGCCGCCGCGATCGACCTTTTGGGCGACGCTCTCTCACAGGCCGGTGATGCAGCGGTCAGGTCCGCGACCGACAACCTTCGGCAGGCTGCCTATGCCGAGCCGTCAAATCTGCGCCTGATCGAACTGCTTTTAGGGATATTCGAGCGCAGCGGAGCGACCGGCGAGGCCGTTGCATTGCTGCAGCGTTCAGCCGAATTGACCGCAAAAGGCGACCCGATGACCAATGCCCGCTTGCTGATCGAACTCGGCGATCTGTACAGGCGCGACCGCAAATATGACGCCGCGGCCGAGGCTTACGAAAGGGCATTGGAACGTGTTAAGAACCTTAAGGACGCCTCCGCGTCTGAGATCGGCGAGATCGCCAGGGCCGCTTTCGGAAAACTGGCCCAGATCGATGATTCACGCCGTACACCGTCGGGGATCGTGAATATAGCCGCCCGGGCCCGGACGCTTCTCGGTGCTGATTCGCAGTTCGCCGACCGCCTCATGATCGACCACTATCGGTCGACGGGTAAACGTGTCGAGGCTCTGGCGGCAATACGGGCTTTGCGCAAGCGTTTCACCGCGGATGAGGGCCTTCGCCGGTTAGAGGCGACCGTTTTGGCCGAATTAGGGCGGATCGACGAGGCCGTAAAGCTGATGGAAAGCCGCTGGGCAGCCGCGTCGCCAGCCGTCAGTGCGTTTGACGAGTTTTCGGATCTGCTCTACATTTCCGACCTTGCATCCCGGCACGGCCGGCCCGCGATTGCCGTCGCCGCCGCCCAAAAGGCACTGACAAAAGCCTCAGATCCTGATCGGCGGCAGATCGCCCAGCTATCGATCGCCTCGGCTCTTCAGCGGTCGGGTGATCATAAAGCGGCGGAAGAAATTCTCAGGGCTCTGCTTGTGCAAACACCCGGCAATCCGATCGCGCTGAATAACCTCGGGTACTTTTTGGCCGAAAGGAACGAGCGCCTCGACGAGGCGGTCGATCTGATCAGGCGTGCATTGGCGATAGACCCGACCAATCCCTCATATCTCGACAGCCTTGGCTGGGCACTCTTTCGCTCGGGCAAGATCGCCGAGGCCGAGCGAGAATTACGCAGGGCACTGCGTTACGACAGCACTTCGGCGGCCGCAAACGAGCATCTCGGCGATGTGCTCGCAAAAAAGGGTGATCTAGCCGAAGCCAGGCGATACTGGCAGGCGGCACTCGCGAATACCGGCTCGGCCGAAGATATCAAGCGGCTGAACGAAAAACTGAAATAAAAAAAAGGCCGTAAATTACGGCCTTCGTAAGTTTAGCTCTGCGGTGTCGGCGTTGGAGCCGGTTCCGATGTGGGTTCGTTGCGTTTCTTTAACTTCGGCGGCCCGTCGGACGGCACCGAGGTGCTGTCAGGGGCCGAATCATCGGCAGCGTCCGGTTGTCGCTTCTTCAAGGTCGGTTTCGAATCGCCGCCCTCATCAACGTCAGACAATATACCGGCCTTAGCATTTGTGATCTTCATCAGGTGGGCCTTGACACGCTGAAACTCCGAGGTGCTGATGACGTACTCTTCCTTTTCAGGAAACCGTGCTACCAATTCGAGACTGTCATCGCGGCGCTCCATTGACGGCGGATGCGACGAGAAAAGCTTCGAGATCGTTCCGGGCTTTTTCTTGTTCTTCGAAGCCAGCTTCTCAAACATCGTGGACATACCCGTCGGGTCGTAGCCCGAAGCATAAAGGTACTGAACGCCAAGCTTATCGGCCTCGACCTCGGCTCCGCGGCTGAATTTGAAGAACGCCAATGCCTGAGCGATGCCCGCCGTGTTCTGCAGAACGCTGCCCGCGACACCGCCGGTCAAGATCATGCCGGCCAGCATTCCATACTGCAGCAGTTGGCCCTTGCCCTGATTTTCCATTGCGTGACGTGCCGCGACGTGGGCGATCTCGTGAGCCATCACACCGGCCAACTCGGCCTCGTTGTCAGCGGCCAGGATCAAGCCCTTGTTGACAAAAAAGAAACCGCCGGGCAGTGCGAAGGCGTTAACTTCGTCGCTGTCGATCACCTTGATCGTGAACGGGATCTTGGCGTCTGAGTGAAGGACGATATTCTGACCGACGCGGTTGACGTACTCGGTAATGATCGGGTCATCGACCATTTTCGCCTGCTGCTCGACTTCCATCGCGAGCTGGCGGCCGATCTGCATTTCCTTTTCCTGTGAGCCGCCGAGCCAGCCAAAAAGCTTGTCAGAACCGCCGTTGATATTGCGCTTTCCGATCTGGCTGGGGTCGTCTTTCGGCGACAAGGTTCCCGGGCCCGGTGTCGGTGCCGGGGTTGCCTTGGACGATTGTTTTTCCTTTTTTGAGGATTTCGCCGCGGCTTTGTCCGTGTCGGAACTCGTCTGGGCCCTGACGCCCGACGGCACGAAAAGGACACCGCTAAACCACACGCTGCCTAGCAATAGATATACGCTAACTTTCCTGACAAAACCGATCGCCATAAACTGCCTCCGACTAGTAATTACCAATAGCAATGATTGTAGACGTTCGCCACTTGTTGTTCAACAACTTTTTGATGCCCGACGAGGCGAAATGGTTGCGCAAGTTTCTCCCGAATAAAGAATTTTAGATAACTCGCAGATTATGATAAATAGTGGTTCTATTTAATGATTAAACTTGTTAAAATACAATGGGCGGCCGCGTCGCCCGGTGTCCGCCGCACTTGATCCGATTTCATCTGATCGACACCGCTACAATTGTGAGATGAACCGAATTCCGGAAAAGGTAAAGGATATTGTTGAGGTACGCACTCATGTCGGCCTCTCTAATTTTGCGGCCGACCCGCTGCGGACGCTTTCCGGCTACCATTTTACCGACGTTACGGCCGACCTGATGAGCAAGTGGCTCACGCGTGTGCTGGCGGTCAGCTCCAGCCACGGCGTTTCGCTTGCACTGGCCGGCTTTCGCGGCGTCGGCAAGAGCCATTTCCTGGCGGCTTTCGGCACGATACTATCGCATCCGGAACTGCGTTCGAGGGTTTCGGATCCGCTGGTCTCGTCGACCGCACATTCGGTCGCCCGTAAGAGTTTTCCCGTCGCATATGTCCGCCGCGGCCTGCAGCGATCACTTTTTCTCGAATTAAAGGACGCACTGGCACCGATCATAGGCTGTGACCCCGAGTCTTTAAGCGAATCGCTGAGCGACCTTTTGATGCGGGCACGGCAGAGCACCGGCGACGATCCGCTGATATTGCTGATCGACACTGCCCTTGAGAGGTCTGCACGCGTCTCGCGGGACGACGGCGTCGTCCTGTCGGATATTGCCGAGGCGGCCAAGACGCTCGGGATATTTGTCGGCATCGCTCTTGATGACGATATTTCGGGCGCCGACGGCCCTAATTCGGCGATCTCCGGTTCTTACTCGATCGACTATCTCGATCAGGAACACCTCTACAAGATCGTCGACACTCACATTTTCCCCAAGCAGAATCGGATGCACTCGGTCCTGCACGATATCTACGATCATTACCGCCGTGCGGTACCGAGCTTTCGCTGGAGCGAAGAGCGGTTTTCATCGCTTTACCCGCTGCATCCGTCGATCATGGAGATCGCTCCGTTCGTGCGGCTCTATATGCAGGATTTTGCCCTGCTGAGCTTCGCATCCGAAGCCGGATCGCGGATACTCGGGCGTCCCGCGAATTCGCTGATAGCCCCCGACGAGGTTTTTGATAAGGTCGAAAAGCCGCTGCGTGACGTCGAGGCACTAAAGGGTGCATTCGAGACATTTGACCGGATCAACACCGAGGTCGTGGCCCAGATCCCGGTCGTCAAGCGCCTTCAGGCCAAGCTGATCCTCAAGGGACTGTTTCTGTTTTCGCTGAATGACGAGGGAGCGTCCGCGTCCGAGATCGGTGCGTCGATGCTGATCTACGATGAGAATGACCCGGCCGGGAACGTCCGGCAGATCGAATCGGTCCTGACGTCTTTCCATACGGCATTTCCGGATCAGATCCGCGTGCAGGAATCGCCGGTCGGGCCGCGATTCAGCCTAAAACTCGACGGTAAGGACGATTTTAACCAGGAGCTCGCCCGACTTGCGGCTCTCGTTCCGCCGGCTGTCGCGTCTGAGATATTCAAACGGACGATCGACGAGAGATTTACCGATTGTTCGATGGCCGAGACGACGGGTGTACCCGGCCGATGGGTCTCGCAATGTGCGATCACGTGGCGAGGCGGTTTGCGTCGGGGCCAGATCGTGTGGGACGCGGGCGACGTTCCGTTCAGCCCGAATGCAGCCGATGCGATCGACTGGACGGCAGTTATCAGGATCGGAGCCGAAGATCGGGCGATCCCGTCGGCGGCCGACACCTCGATGGTCGTCTGGAAGCCGGCTGAACTCACTGACGGCGAGTCGGACACGCTTCGGCGGTTCCACGTTTTGCAGTCAGACGCGCAGTTTCGTGCCGAGTATCAGGACCACCTTTCCGCGGCGGCCCAGGTACATGCTTTTGCGGTCGAGAAGATATTTCAACGGGTGTTCCTGAATGACGGCACTCTGCTGATCGAGGGTTTCGAATATAACTTCACCGAAGAAGCCCGAAACGCTCAGAGCCTCGCACAGATATTCACGATAATGCTGGAGTCCCTTTTCGAAGGGAAGTTCCCGCTGCATCCTTACTTTCCGTCGGTCATAAAGTTCAAGGACGTAACAGCGCTCGTCACCGAATTCTTTGGCGGGGCACGCCCGCGGACCGACGAGGTACAGACACTGGCGGGGCTTTACTGCCAGCCGATCGGCATCGTCTCTAACGCTGACGGCGTGTATATACCGGCCGACGCGGACGAATTACGGGCGAATGAACTCGTCAAGCTGGCGTTCGAATCGATCGACGCGGCACGCGGCGAGGTTACGCCGCTCGAACGAATATTCGGCCGGCTTGGGGCACCGCCATACGGATTGGTCCGAGAGGCCGCGTACCTACTTCTCTCGGCGATGGTCGCTGCCCGGCTCCTGGAATTTGTTACGTCAAACGGTGACCGCATCAGTTACCGGTCGCTCGATCTCAAGCTGATCTGGGACGACATTATCGGCGTTTCGCCGCCGACCGAGTCGGTTTACTCGAATGAACGCCTGCTTTTCTGGGGCTCGCTGCTGACCGGCTCGTCATTCACTTCGCTCAAAACGACCGAAGACCGATTGGCGATCATGGAAGCCCTGACAATGTGGGCCGACGAGTGGAAGGCAAAGGACGTCGCGGCCCGCTTTGACGCCCTTCGCGATGACCAGTTGAACACCCGAAACTGGCGGTTGGCTTCGATGTCGACAAGGGCATTCAAGTCGGTCGCCGACGCGATCGGTGCGGTCGGCATCGGTGCGATCAATGTCGAAACCTGTCTCCAGCTTATCGCCGAGGCGTTTTCTGACTCCGAGACCGAGTATGTCCGGCACGCCCAGGACCTCGAGGCACTCGTTCAGTTCATCGAGGGCGTTGCGTTACGAACCGAGGCGATCTCGTGGATCTCGATGTGTGAGGTGACCGGCGATCAAACGATCGATCAGACGCGGTTGGAACTTTACCGGGCCTTTGATACCGGCCTCAATAACGCGACGCCGGGGTCGATCGTCGAATTGAATAACAAGTGGGCACGATTCCGCAAGATGTATTCCGAGTATTTCATCGATCGTCACGATATGACGGTCGTATCGCCGTATCTGCGCGAGAAATTGGCGGAAATAATGAAGACCGACCTTTGGTGGGAGTTCGAGAACCTCTCCGACATCGACGGGTTCGACGGCAGCTATCGCCGATCGACCAAGCAGATACTCAGCAAGATCCGTCGGCTCGATTGCCGCTACGACACGTCAAAACTGTTTGCCAAACAGCCATTTTGCGGCTGTCCGTACACGCTCCGCGATGCCGGTGACGTCGAGTCATTACCCGAGGCACTCTGGCGGGTCGTGAATCAGGGACTGTCCTCATATCGCGAAACGCTCCGTGCAAACGAGGGTGCGATAAGGTCGATCCTCGAACCGCACATCAAATCGGAGCGTTCCGGAATGTCGAAGCAAGCGTTTACCGACCTGCTCGCGTATCTTGCGACCGAAAAGGACTTTCGGCGTCTCTCGGACCCTGAGATCCAGCTTATCCGCCGGGCATTCGCCCAGATGAACGGAAAGGGCTCTGCCGTACCGTCCGGTCGTCCGACACCGGATACTGATCAGTATTTGGTCAACTCGGCAGAATTACCCGATTTTGCCGACGCCGTCGATGAATTGAACGCAATGCTCGAGTCGATGCCGCAATAACCCGTTCACGTCCGTCGCCGCGATTTCATTCGCCGGCATAAATTCACTATAGTTAGGTTTATGTTGACCGTATCGATCATCGGGCCCGGACGCGTAGGCGGAGCTTTGGCTCGCGCCCTGCCGCGGGACCAATATTCGATCGAGCGGTTTGTCGGAACCGACGGCGGCACGCTGCCGGCCGTCCTCCGCGAGTCGTTCCCGAAGACGCGGTTCGTCGAAATATCAAGATCCGGGGACCTAACGTCGGACATCATTCTGATCACCGTTCCGGACAGTTCGATCGCTGATGTAGCGAGGCAGATCAGCGGCATGGTCGACAGGCCGACGGTCGCGTTGCATACAAGCGGAGCATTGACGTCTGACGTGCTCCTCCCCTTAAAAGAGTCAGGATCGAGCATCGGATCGGTCCATCCGTTAGTTTCGATCAGTAGCCCGGAACTAGGCTCGGAACGTATGTCGGGTGCATACTTTTGCGTTGAGGGTGACGCTGCGGCCGTTGCCGCTGCCGAGAACATCGTCAAAGGTGTCGGCGGCATACCTTTTAACATCGACACGGCAAATAAACCGCTCTATCACGCGTCGGCCGTCATGGCCTGCGGTCATTTCGTCGCTCTCTTTGATACCGCGGCGGAACTTATGGCCAAAGCGGCCGGTGATCGTGAAAAAGCCGTCTCGATCCTGCTTCCGCTGGTCGAAAGCACACTGGCGAACCTTCGTGAGCAATCGGCGTCTAAAGCCCTGACCGGAACCTTTGCGCGGACAGACATCGTAACCTTCGGAGCTCACCTCGAAGCACTTCGACGATCCGGCGATCTCAATGCCGTCGATATCTACCTTGACCTCGGGCTGCGGTCGCTCGAACTTGCGCTTGAAAACGGAGCGGACGCCGAAAAGGCCGCCGAGATACGCCGCCAAATTTTTCTGGCAAAACAAATGTCCGAATGATAGTATTTTGCATACAGACGTCATCGATAAATGCCGAAAACGAAATATAGATTTGAAACTGAGAGGTCGATCTTTCTCGAGCATATTCAGCGGGCCGGGCTTCGTAAAACGTCACAGCGCGACCTGATAATGGAGACCTTTCTCAGTACCGAGGAACATCTGACGATCGAGGACCTCCATCGGCTGGTTCAGCGGCGTGATCCGACGATCGGCCACACGACGGTCTATCGCACATTAAAGCTCCTCACCGAGGCCGGGCTCGCCCGCGAAGTGCGGTTCGGCGACAACAAGACATATTTTGAGCATCATCACGACCACGATCATCACGATCATATGATCTGTACCGCGTGCGGTCGCGTGCTCGAGTTCTTTTCTGAAGCGATCGAAAATCTGCAGGACGAAATGGCAGAGCAATTCGGTTTTCTGCCGACGCATCACAGCCTCAGAATGTGGGGTTTATGCAGCGATTGCCAGCGTTCGGCCGAGTCAAACGTTTCCGTACCTTCCGGAGCCCAGCCGAGGGTGCGTGTTAGATCCGCGATCGACAAATAGAATAGTCCGGATGAGCGAGATCGAGATCAAATTTTCGCGCGAGGGGATCGAAGGCATTTCGCCGGTCGGTTCGACGCTTTTGAGCGTAATGCGCCGCTTTGGAATTCGGCAGACAGGCGAGTGTGACGTCGAACTTGGCGAACACCACTGTCTGGTAACCGTAACAAGCGGCGAAGCGGTATTATCGCCTCCGGGGTCCGTAGAAGAGGAACATTTCAGTAAGCATAAGCGTAGAGCAGGTGAGCGGCTTGCTTGTCAGGCAATAGCCGCAAAACCGGGAGAAATAACGATTATGACTGCGGAAAAAGAAAAAACGAAGAAAGCTCCGGCGGCCGAAGATAAGATAGTAGATGAATTTGCGGAGCTGCCGCTTGAGGAAAAGCTTGCAAAGCTGGTCAAGATGGAGGCCGTTGCACTGAGCGAGACCATCTCATTTGTGCTGGATTCACCGTTCAAGGTCTTTGAAAAGATCGGTGACATGATGGCCGAAGTCGGGATGAAAAAGGACACCGCACCGAAATCCGGCGCCGCGGAAGGCGAAAAACCGGCCGAGTCGTCAGAAACGGCCAACGGTGAAACCAAAGCCAAAAAGCCTCGGCGGCCCGCACCTCGGCGAGCGAAGAAGGATCCGGAGAAGCCGTAAACTGCAGTTTGCGGCGATCCAATTGTTTTTGTGGGCAATAAACTTACCAAAAGGGAACCGGGCGGCCAGATCTCGCCGGTGTCACAGATCGTTCTTACCTCATCTGTCGCCGGCGTTCTGATGCTGTTTTTCGGCGTTCCGTACTACGTCGTCTTTTTTCTGGGGGCATTCGCCTTTTTATTACTCAAGATATTCACCTCGGGCCGGTCTGACGACGTAAGGCAGATATTCGAATTTTACCTTTCAGCCAATGATATCCTCCGGCAGGACGGGCGGCGTTGGTTCGGTTTCGAGATCGCCGAAACGATCGCACTTGGCGAAAAGATCACAAAAGCCTTTGAGCCGCCGCCGCTCGTCGTTTTTACCCTCGGTGCCTTGTACCTTCGCTCGGGTGATCGCGAAAACGCCTCGAGATGTTTCGAATCGCTGCACGCCGAAAAAGGGCACGATGAGAGCCGCATCACTGAACCGCACGAGAAATTGAGAGAATATGTCCGGACGCTTCGAAAGATCGAGCGTGAACCGGCCGAGGCTCCTAAGATGTCGGCGGCGATCAGATCGCTTGAGCGTATGCGTCGGCTTCGCGGCGAAGAGATGCGTCAGGCCGCGGCGGAACCGGCAGGATTTACTCCAATCGGCGAGATCGAGGCTCCGTCGGCGTTCACGGATGGGCAGATGCCGCGGCGAGACTCGATGCTGAGTGTGGTCGAAAGGGCTGACCACGACGACGCCGGCGGTTCGCACCGACGGAAGACCATTTCCGAGGTTCTGCAGGATATCTACGACGACAAGGTGAATTGACCGCTAGTCGCGAAGCCCAAAAAATTTCTTGATCGAGCGGATAACGCCCAACGACGTCTTTTCCGCGTCTTCCTCGCCCGCGGCGATCGTCGCCTTCAACGCGGTCCGCCGTTCGTCGATGATCGCCACGATCGAACTTACGACATCCGGATTTGCTTCAAATATCGGCCTTATCGCGTTCTTGCCGATCTGCATTACCTCGGTCTCCTCGGCGGCCGAAACGGTCGCCGAACGTGGTTGACCTGTCAAAAGACTCATTTCACCAAAGAAGTCGTTCTCGGCTAGTTTATTGACGACCTTTGTGCCGGTTTGGTCGGGTATCTCGACATTGACTGACCCGCGAACGATCACGAACATCGAGTTGCCCTCCTGACCCATTCTTACAATGGCTTCGCCCGGGGCATAGACCTTTACTTTTGAGGCGGCGGCGAGTTTTTCCGTTTCGACATCCGAAAGCGGAGCGAAGATCGGGATCCGGCTCAGCCGTTCAAAGCGTGAATTGATGAGTTCTTCGACCGGCTCGATCTCGGGCTTCGGTTCAATGTGGATCGTCCTCGTCGGAAAGGCAAAATGTATATTCTCGCGTTGGAAAACGTACCAAATGCGCTGCCTGATCAGGGCGTCGGTGTCGTTATATTGCTTATAGTCTTCGACCCAATATTTTACTTCCCAATCGATGCCGTTTTCGCCCAGGTTGCGGATACGGACGACCGGTTTTAGCTTCGGCGACACGTTTTGAACCTGCCGCACCGCGTCGCGGATAAGTTGTGCGGTCCTCGCCGGCGAATAGTGGAACAGCGTATTGAAAAACACCAACCGTGCGTTCAGATTGTCCTTCGGTGCGACCTCGATCGTCTCTTTTCCGAGCACCGAGTTACTTATAACCAATAATTTATTGTCAAAGGTCCGGATCTTGACACCGCGCCACGAAACGCTCTCGACCGAGCCGATGCCGCGGTTGCTGATGTTAATGACATCGCCGACCTGAAATGGCTGATCGGCCTGTATCGCAATACCGGCGAACAGGTTTCCGAGCGTGTCCTGCAGGGCAAGGCCGACGACGATACCGAGTATGGTCGATCCGGTAAAGATCGGCGCCAGTGAAACGTCGGGATACTGAGTCTGAAAGATCAGAAAGAACGAAACGATGTAAATGATGATCGAAAAAACGGTCTTGAGCAGTGACGACACTTCGGTCTCGGCCGAACCGCGGGTCGCCGCCCTGAGAATGACATAGGCCAGGAAACGGACGATCGAGATCACCAGGCCCATCCACAGGATGATCTTAAGGATCCGCAGCGATGTGTCGACGACATTACCGACCATCGTGCTTGTCACAAATGTGTCATGCAGCCAACCCTCGGCAAAGGGCAGCAGGGCGAGAAAAGATCCAAGCAGGGCGACGAGGATCACCAGCGAAAAAGATCGTTTATGAAGTTCGGAGGCCGCCATATCAGTGGCTAAAACATATCAGCAATCGTTTTACCAATCAACAACAGCGACAGCAGAGAGACTACCAATGTTGTGCCGACAGCGAGAATATTGTGCCCGAGGCGATTTTTATATTCGCCCATGATCTCGCGGTTGTTTGCAAGGAGTACGATCGCCACCAGGATGACCGGTAGAAGTAGGCCGTTGACCGATTGGGTCAGGATAAGCAGGCGGATCTGGGGTATTCCCGGGATCATAGCGAAGAGTCCGCCGACAATGATAAGTGCGGTAAAGATGCCGAGAAATATCGGTGCTTCACGAAAGCTGCGAGACAGGCCTTTTTCAAACCCCAATGCCTCACTTAGTGAATAAGCAGTTGCCAGCGGTAACACGCCCATAGCGAGCATGGCAGCCCCAAAAAGTCCTATGCCGAATATATATTTTGCATATTGGCCTGCAATTGGCACGAAGGACTCAGCGGCGGTGGCGGCAGAGCCGATCGTTGTGACCCCGTTAACGTGCAGCGTAGCTCCTGTGCAAATGACAATAAATCCGGCGATCAGACATGCAAAGATGGTCCCAACTGCGACATCGGCCCTTGCCATGTTCAGATCCTCAACGTCCATGCGCTTTTCGACAACAGACGATTGTACGTATACCTGCATGAAAGGGGTGATCGTCGTTCCGATCAACGCCATTATCATAAAAACGTATCCCGTGTCCGTACGGATCTGGGGCTCGAGGAGGTGCTTGCCGACACTCGACCAGTCGGGTTTTGCCAGATAGGCCGAGGCGATGTAACACAGAAAAACAAGCGACATTAACAAAAACACCCTTTCGACCCGTTTTTGTGTACCGCGAACGACCAACCACCAGATAAGTGCGGCGGTCAAAGGGATGGTGAAATACCGCGGGATTCCGAATAGCTCCGACGCCTGAGCGATCCCGACAAATTCAGAAATGATCACGCCCGTATTTGCTATCAGGAGGGCGAGCATTACCAATGCGGTCCAGCGGACTCCAAACTGTTCCCGGATCAGGTCGGCAAGCCCTTGCCCGGTTACGACGCCCATTCGAACGCACATTTCTTGAACGATGATAAGACTTACCGCCATCGGGACAAATGCCCAAAGCAGTTCATAGCCGTAGGCTGCTCCGACCGACGAATAGGTGGCGATACCGCTGGCATCATTACCTGCATTTGCAGCAATGATTCCCGGGCCTAAAATGGCCAGATACGCGAAGAATCTATATTCGGCGAGGCTTCGCCAAAGGCGCTTAGGAAGGCGCTGGATCGTTTGCACAATTTTCCTTTGCGAAAATCGCCTTAACATCATTTTTCCTACTATCGCCTTCGGTCATCTGGTCGTTGGCCGGACAATGGTCCGGACGGGTAATTGAAAAATGACTATAACGCTTTTGGCCCGATTTGGGAAGTAATGCCGCCGCGGCGGGTATGTTTGGCGGGTAAACAAAGTTCTGCTAGAGTGCCTTTATGAAAATTCTGCAGATACGCCGTTATGTAAGCACGATATTGGTGCTTGCGATCGTTTTTTCATCGTTCGTCGGTACGCGGAGCGTTTCGGCCGCATGGCCGGAACCGGTTCGCGGGCGGCATGCGATGGTCGCTTCGCAACACGAACTCGCCTCCAAGATCGGTGCTGAGATAATGAAAAAGGGCGGTAACGCCGTTGACGCCGCGATCGCGGTCGGCCTGGCTCTGGCGGTCGTTTATCCCGAGGCGGGAAATATCGGCGGCGGAGGTTTCATGCTCATCCGAAAAGCGGACGGCACTAGCTATGCCCTGGATTATCGTGAAATGGCTCCGGCTGCGGCCAACCGCGATATTTTTGTGGACAAGGACGGCAAACTCATCAATGGCGAGGGCTCATCGACGATCGGTTATCGGGCGTCGGGCGTGCCGGGAACACTTGCCGGGTTTGACATGGCGTTCAAAAAATACGGTTCCGGCAAGATCCGTTGGCGTGACCTCGTTGAACCCGCCCGGGCGCTTGCACAGAATGGATACGTCCTGTCGCACCGCCTCGCCGAATTGCTGAAGGCTTACAAGGGCAATCTGAGCAAATACGCTGACAGTAACCGAATATTTCTGCGTGACGGCAAGTATTACGGCGAGGGCGAGGTGTTCCGGCAGCCTGATCTCGCCGCGACGTTGTCACGTGTCCAGACACTCGGAGCACGCGAATTTTATACCGGAAAGACTGCTCAGCTAATCGCCGCCGACATGAAGGCGAACAACGGACTGATCACCCTCGACGATCTCAAGAACTACAAGGCAAAGGAGCGTAAACCGCTCACCGGCACGTATCGCGGTTATCCGATCATCACAATGCCGCCGCCGAGCTCGGGCGGGATCGTGATGCTTCAGGTGTTGAATATGCTCGAGGGGTTTGATATCCGCTCGATGCAGTACAATTCAGCGGCTCGTTATCACCTGGTCGCCGAGGCCATGCGGCGGGCATTTGCCGACCGGGCCGAATTTATGGGCGATCCGGATTTTGCTAATGTTCCGACGGCCTCGCTGATCGACAAAGAGTACGGCAAGAGCCGCGCCGCGACTATCGACCCCAAGCGAGCGTCGAACAGCAAGGATATCGGGCACGGCACCGTGATCGGCGGCGAACCGATGGAGACCACGCATTATACCGTTGTCGATCCGCAGGGAACCGTCGTTACCAATACGTACACGATCAACGACCTTTATGGTTCGGCCGTCACGGCAAAGGGCACGGGCGTCCTGCTCAATGATGAAATGGACGATTTTGCCGCCCGGCCCGGCAAACCAAATATGTTTGGCCTGATCCAGGGCGAACGCAACTCTGTCCAGCCCGGAAAACGGCCGCTCTCGTCGATGACCCCGACGATCGTTTTGCGCAAAGACGGTTCGCTGTGGTTTGCGCTTGGTGCACGCGGCGGCCCGCGGATCATCTCGGCCGTGACACAGAGCGTTATCAACGTGATCGACCACGATATGAATATTCAGGCGGCGATCGACGCTCCGCGGATACACCATCAGTGGTTTCCGGACGAACTTATGTACGAGCCTTTCGGTATGTCGCCTGACACGCTGGCGGTTCTGACGTCTTACGGTCATAAATATTCGGCGAGGCCCGGTTATGTGGCGTCGGCGACTGGCATTATGATCGACACGGCGGGTGTTCGGCTGGGTGCTATCGATTCGCGGAGCGACGGCGCGGCAGTGGGTTATTGATCGTTGTCGAGAAGTTTGGTCGTATTTTCAGTCACGCTGGCAGGTGCGAGTTCGGTCGTGTCACGCCAATTTCCCGGCGAATGCTGCACGAACGCCTGAGCGGGGATCGACGACTGCGGCGGCAATTCGCCGACGGCCGAACCGGCTGCGATCACACCGGGTCCTGTATAGGCACGCTCACGGGCAGTCGCCTCCGACTCGGGCGGCTCGAACAATAAAGCGTAGACCATCCGCAGCAATCCGCCCATAAAGAGCGTTACAGCGGCCAGTGCGACGACAAACCGGTCGATGTTAAGACCGGCGGTGATTATCGAGATGACCGGGACGACGAGGAACGTGAGCAAGAAGATGAAAAGCCCCTGTTTCAGTCCCTGTTTTCTTGTCCTCTTTGACACGCCCGTCACGGCCTGTGCGTTCGGCAGAACGCCGCCCCGTTCAACGAGTTCGGCAGCCACGGTCAGCAAAAAACCGCAACGCGAGCAGAAGTTCGTGTCGTTCGAGGTCCGTGCTTGTCCGCACTGAGGACAGTACATATTCTTTACTGACTATCTTCCTTGGTAAGCAGTCTGGTCGTGCTTTCGGTGACGCTGCCTTGGCCGAGGTCGTTGGTGTCACGCCACATTCCCGCCCTCGGGGCGGCGTACATATTGGCCGGGATCGATTGCTGAGGCGGCAGCGATGGCATCTGCTGCTGTCCGGGCAGCGGATACTGCGCCGGCGGAGTCATACCGGGCTGAACGGCCTCGATCAGCTTCGGCTGCTTCGGGAGAAACATCGCGGACGATATGAGGATCAGCAAACCGCCGAATATGCCGATTATGGCGGACGCCCCGGCCAACTCGTCCACGTTAACAATGCCCCAGAGCGGAGCCATTATCAACAGGAAGAAAAGGCACCAGATGAGGCTGAACGCCATCCCGTTGCGCCGCGTAAATACCTTTCGTTTTTTATATAGTTCGGCTAGCTGCGGCAAAAATCCGCCGTGAGCGAGCACCTCGGACACAACGCCGAGCGGGAACCCGCAGCGAGAGCAGAATTTTGTTTCCAGTGAAACCTGTTGTTGGCCGCAGCTTGGGCAGTGCATTTTCCGACTCCAAATTTGGTCTTTCAGTTAAGGACGTAGAATCAAACGAATTCTGCCACGAAAAAGTTCGTAAATCAACAACTTTAGCGTCGCGGCAGCTTTCCGCCGCCGAGAGCGTGATAGAGTGCAAAGGCCCGCCCCTGAAAATGTTCCGCCCTGGCGATCGTGTCCAACAATATCGCACCGAGCGTCCGCAGTTCTGTCGGCGCCGGAATGGCCCGGACGAGGTCCGCGTCATCGGTAAAAAATCCAAATCCGGAGATACGAAGTGTTTCGACCTCGCCGAGATATTCGATTATCCTTTCGGTCGATCCGAGAGCCTCGGGCAGCGTCCATTCGAACGGGTCGTCCCACAACCGCCGCGTGATACCCCCAAAGGCCATTTCGACGATCGCCGCCGACCTGATAATGCTCTCACCGACGGTAAGGCCGCCGATGTTGTCCTGCGCGGGCGATGGCCGGCGAAACAGCAGGTCCTCGGCGGCCGTCTCGGCAAAATTTAATGACCGCTCGTGCAGCGATCTGAACTGCGAGTCAAATTCATCGATCAGTGCTTTCATAAATGAAAAGTGCGGCCGACAGGGGCCGCACATATTCTAACACTTAGACCTGATCGAACTCCTATCGTTTCTTGAGCCGCCGGTCTTTTTCATATATTCCGAGGCCGTAATTGCGGCCCTTCCAGTTGACGCCGGTACCGATGGTGCCCTTGATGCCGATCTGAGTGCCCTTCGACGGTACCGAATCGTTGGTAATTACCCAGATACTGCCAGTACCGTCATCGAGCTTGTATGCTCCGCCGCCGTATTTAGTGCCGGGGATCGAAATGCCGTAACTGTCACGGACGGTGCCGGCGATCACCACGTCCTTATTTTGATAGCGTGACGGATATGCCTCGATGTCGGCGATACTCGTTCTTTCAGGGCAGCCGGCGGTGTAAAGTGCGCCGGTCAACAGGACCAATGCCAGTGTGATCTTTCCAAAATATCTCATCGTCTCTCCTCGTCCGGGCCGTTTATGCATCTGGGTGTAATACCCGGAGTAGAGATTCAAATCACCGCCAAAAGTTTGCAATCAATTTTCGGACGCATTGCGGCCCGTTCGCGGATGTTCCGTTGGCCGTGGAGCGCTAATTTAGCTTGACCGCGGTGCCATAGGCGAGCACCTCGGTCGACCCTTGGCCAAACTCGGTCGCGTCGTAACGCATCCCGATCACGGCGTCGGCACCGATCTCGTGAGCATGCTGCACCATTCGGTTAAATGCCTCCATACGTGCGTTCTCGCAGACAACGGTCCACTCTTCGATATTGCCGCCCGCGAGAGCCTTGATGCCGCCGACGATACCGCGTCCGATGCCGGTGGCTCGTACGACGATGCCCCGAACCACGCCAAGATACTGGGCGACCTGCTGGCCCTGAATATCAAATCCTGTTGTAACGATCATATTCCTCCGAGGTACGCTGTTGAGTCCGCCGGATCTTGAAAGGTTTTCGACCCTGCGGTCAATATGGGAAAGGTTTTGAATGGTAGCGCCTAGGGGAATCGAACCCCTCTTTCAAGAATGAGAATCTTGCGTCCTAACCGATAGACGAAGGCGCCACAGGCGAATGAAACCAAATTGTATAACAAAATAAACGAAATGGGCAAAGCCGAACGTAACATTCGCCGCGTTCGCCCGACCGCAATGTCGGCGCGTCCAGTGCCGCATTTGGGAAATCGGTGCCGAGCCTTTTATAATACTCTTTTGGCTCTCGAGCCGATACCAATCCTATGACACACGATCTCTTCAATTCACGGCAATCATTTATCACCGGCAACGGTACCGACGGCGTATTTTACTCGCTTCCGCAGCTTGAGAAAGAGGGCCTCGGCCGCATCTCGCGGCTGCCGGTCTCGATCCGTATCGTACTTGAGTCGGTCCTTCGCAATTTTGACGGCGGCAAACGCGTCAGCGAGGCAAATGTGCGTGAATTGGCCGGGTGGGCCGCGAACGGTGAGCGCACGCAGGAGATCCCGTTCGTCGTTGCACGCGTCATTTTGCAGGATTTCACCGGTGTGCCGCTGCTGGTCGATCTGGCCGCCATGCGTTCGGCCGTTGAGCGGCTCGGTAAGGACGCCGGAGTGATCGAACCGCTGGTGCCTGTCGACCTCGTCATCGACCATTCAGTCCAGGTCGACTATGCCGGCAGCGAAGCGGCATATCAGCTCAACATGGCAAAGGAGTTCGAACGCAACGACCAGCGTTACCGCTTTCTGAAATGGGGCACACAGGCGTTCAACGGTTTCAGTGTCATACCACCGGGGATCGGCATCGTTCATCAGGTCAATCTCGAATATTTGGCAAAGGGCGTTTTCGAACGCGAAGGCGTTTATTTCCCGGATTCGCTGGTCGGTACCGATTCGCACACGACGATGATCAACGGCCTGGGCATCGTCGGCTGGGGCGTCGGCGGCATCGAAGCAGAGGCCGGAATGCTTGGGCAGCCTGTTTACTTCCTGACGCCTGATGTCGTCGGGGTCAATCTGACGGGCGAACTGCCGCAGGGAGCCACCGCGACCGACCTCGTGCTGCGCATCACCGAAGTGCTGCGAAAGACCAATGTGGTCGGCAAATTTGTCGAGTTCTTCGGCTCCGGGGCGGCCGCTCTCAATGCTACCGACCGTGCGACGATCGCCAACATGGCCCCCGAGTACGGGGCGACAATGGGCTTTTTCGGCGTTGACGAAAAGACCCTTGATTATTTTCGCAACACGGGCCGCACGTCGGAACAGATCGACACGATCCGCAATTACTACAAGGCGCAGGGAATGTTCGGTATTCCGGCCGCTGGCGAAGTTGACTACACATCGGTCGTCAATGTTGACCTCGCCGACATCGTTCCGGCTGTCGCGGGCCCGAAACGGCCGCAGGACCGCATCGAACTGGGCGATCTAGACGACAAGTTTCTCGAACTCTTCACCAAACCGGTCGCCGAAGGTGGTTACGGCAAGAACGAAGCTGATCTGGCCGACAGGTTTGACGTCAGCATCGGCGAGGAGGGAACCGGTTCCGCGATCGGAAATGGCGATGTGCTGATAGCCGCGATAACATCGTGCACCAACACTTCAAATCCGTCGGTCATGATCGCCGCCGGCATCGTCGCCAAGAAGGCGGCCGAGCGCGGAATGAAGGTCCCGCCCTATGTCAAGACATCGCTCGCCCCCGGTTCGCGGGTCGTGAACGAGTACCTTGAAAATACCGGCCTCCAGCAATATCACGACGAGGACGGATTTAACCTTGTCGGATACGGATGCACGACCTGTATCGGTAATTCCGGCCCGCTCGATCCGTCGGTCGAAAAACAGATCGTTGATAACGACCTGATCGCGGCCTCGGTCCTCTCCGGCAACCGCAACTTTGAGGCTCGCGTTCATCAGAACATCAAGGCCAATTTCCTTATGTCGCCGCCGCTGGTCGTCGCCTTCGCACTTGCGGGAACCGTGCTCAACGACGTCAACACCGAACCGATCGGTAAAGACCGCGATGGTAACGACGTTTATTTGCGGGATATTTGGGCGTCGCTCGACGAGGTCAAGGAGATGCTCGCCGCCGCGTTCGATCCGTCGGTCTATAAAGAACTGTACTCGCAGTTTGCCGAGCAGAATCCGCTATGGAACAGCATCGAGTCGAGTGTCGGCCAGATATATGAGTGGGACCGCAGTTCGACGTATATTCAGGAACCGCCGTTCTTTCAGGATTTTTCGATGGAAACCGGTTCTTTCTCGGACATTCAGGGGGCGAGAGCGTTGGCGATCTTCGGCGACTCGGTGACGACCGATCACATCTCACCGGCCGGAGCGATCAAGGCAAATTCGCCTGCGGGCCTTTACCTGCAGGAACAGGGTGTCGCTCCCGCGGACTTTAATTCCTATGGCTCACGCCGCGGCAACGACCGTGTGATGCTTCGCGGCACGTTCGCTAACGTCCGCATCAAAAATCTGATGGCCGCACCGACCGAGGGCGGATTTACCCGTCATCAACCCGACGGTGCGGAAATGACTATCTACGACGCCGCGATGCAGTACGAGATCGAAAAGGTGCCGCTTTTCATCTTCGCAGGCAAAGAATACGGCACCGGAAGTTCGCGTGACTGGGCCGCAAAGGGAACGTCGCTAATGGGCGTCAAGGCCGTCATCACTGAGTCGTTCGAGCGTATCCATCGGTCGAATCTAGTTGGAATGGGCGTGCTGCCGCTGCAGTTCAAGGACGGCCAGTCAGCCGGTTCTCTCGGGCTCGACGGTACTGAAACATTTGCCCTTATCGGCCTCGGCACCGGCGAGGTTCGTCCGCGGCAGGATGTCACGCTGCGTATTACGCGTGCCGACCGCTCCGTGTCGGATGTGACGCTAATATTAAGGATCGACACGCCGATCGAGATCGAGTATTATAAGAATGGCGGCATACTCCCGTATGTACTTCGCCAATTGATCAGCTAGCCGTTTGCTTGCTAAAAAAGTCCCTCCGCATCTTGCTGCCTCGAGACTCTCCTCAGAGCGGCGGCAAGATATTTCTTTCTTTTTTTGCTGGAAAGTCGTACAGTTTAAACATACTTGATATTACGGACGAAACGCTTTTTAGATCTCTCACCGAGGATCCGTTTCGATTATAAAATTATGAAAAGGCTATTTGCGCTTTTTTCGATCATCGTCCTGTGCGGGTATAGCTCCCTCCCGATCGCGGCCCAACGTCTAAACCGACAGGTAAAGGACAATTTCGCGGCGGAGTCACAGTCCGCCGAAAGGATCGATATACGTGCGGTTACCGATGGGCGATCAACGGTGATCAGATGGACTGACAATGCGGCCGACCGGGCTGTCGGGTTTGACGTGTATCGTCTCACCGCAAAGGGTTTGGAACGAATATCGGAAAGCCCGATACTCGGTACAACCCCGGGCAGCCGTACTGAACGCGAGCCTTTCGTTGAACGAGCATTTCGAATTGACGGCGGTGCCGGCGGCGACGTGTTCATCGTCGAGGCCATCGGTCAACGCGGTGAACGTCGGCAGAGTTTGCCGGCAGCCTCGGAGTTTAACCGCGATCTCGCTAATTTTTCGGGCATGGCCGCTGAGACAGGTCAAAAAAGCCGGATGTTTGAGAGAACCGGTCTGCAGTTGCCACGCGAGCTCTACAATGAGTCGGCGAAATCAACATCAATGCCTGACCGCGTAAGCCAGATAGCCGTTGCCGCTCAGGGCGGTGCAACGATCGGCGTTAAGGTCAAGGGATTTTACCGCGTGACCAAGGCCGAACTGCAGGCTGCCCAGTTTGATGTGAACTCCGATCCTGCCAAATGGCAGTTATTCGCCAACGGTGTCGAACAAGCGATACTCGTCGGACCTAACGGCGATTATATCGAGTTTTTTGGCAAGGCAGACGAGACCAACGAGTCTGATGTCAACGCCTATTATCTGGTCGTCGGTGCGGGCAACGGCAAACGAATGGCGACATCGGTTTCGCGGCCCGGCGGCGTGTCGGTCAATGCGGTAAACTATCGCTCGGTCTATGACAAAAAGGAAAGGGTAAATTACGTCTGGGACATACTAAACGGCGATGCTGAAAACTATTGGGGTAATCTGATCAGTTCGAGCCCGATGAATTTTACCTTTACCCTGACGGGCGTCGACACCGTTGCCGCTACAGCCACATTTGATATCAAGTTTCAGGGATTTTCAACGACGCCGCACACGATCAATATTTCGGTCAACGGCACGAGCATCGGCACTCAGATCGGAAGCGGCCAGACGCCGATGTCGGGAACCTTCACGGTGCCCGCGAGCGTCTTGTTAGAGGGCACGAACACGCTTCAGATGACGGCGCCGGCATCGGGCGACTACACGCTGTTTGACCGGGTGACTGTAAATTATTCGCGTAAGTTCGCGGCCGACCAAAATCGCCTCGATTTTTACACCACCAACTATAAGAGCACGGTTCTGACCGGATTTTCGGCGTCGGATATTCGTGTCTTTGATATCACACAGGACGGGCAGCCGGTTCAGGTCACCGATTTTCCGGTCATTCCGAACGGGGCCGCGTTCGATGCCAAACTCGCAGCCGCCCGCGGCCGTGTAATGTACGCTGTCGCATCGCCGGGCATTTGCCAGGCCGAGTTTGTCAGGTACAATGCGCCGTCCGAACTTGCTTCGAACTATCAGGCAGCCAAACTTGTCATCATCACTTACGGCGGATTCCGTCAGCAGGCGTCCGCCTGGCAGCAGTACCGCGTGACACGCGACTTTCCGGTGATGGTCGTGGATGTCGCCGATATATTTGATGAATTTAACTACGGCAAATCGAGTGCGGACTCGATCCTGTCATTTATCACTTATGCCCACAACAACTGGCAGACACCACCGGATTATGTCCTGCTGCTCGGCGACGCTTCGTACGACCCCAAGAACTTCAGCGGAATGGGCAACACTAACCTCGTTCCGACCAAGATCATCGAGACGCTTTACGAGGAGACGGGCAGCGACGAGGCACTCGCCGATTTTAATCACGATGGCCTGTCTGATCTTGCGATCGGCAGGATCCCGGCAAAAACGCCGCAGGATGTCACCAATGCGCTTGCAAAGGTGATGGCGTTCGAGACGCCCGCGATGCAGGATCTAGATCGCGGAGCGATATTCGCGTATGATCTGCCGATCGGGTGGAATTTCGAGGCAAGCAGCAGATCACTAGGCGACCTGCTTCCGGCCTCGGTGCCGAAGATCTACATCGGCCGCGGTGACACTAATTCGGCGACCACGCTGATCAACGAGATCAATTTGGGCCGCTATATCGTCAATTACTCGGGCCACGGTTCTACCGGCGTCTGGGCCGCGTCGAGTTTCTTCGGCGTCAACAGCGTGCCTCAACTGACGAATGCGAACCGCCTCTCGTTGTTTACGATGCTGACCTGCCTAAACGGCTATTTTGTTAGCCCGTATGCTGACAGCCTCGCCGAAAAGCTCCATAACGCGCAGAACGGCGGTTCGGTTATGAGTTGGGCATCGACCGGTAAGACGACGCCTGACATTCAGATGATCATGGCGACGAGGTTTTATGAGCAGCTCGCCCTCGGCAATATCAAGCGAATGGGCGACCTCGTCCGCGATGCCAAAGCTCAGATCCCTGGCGGCAGCGACGTACGCTACTCGTGGGTTTTGCTCGGCGACCCGATGCTCAAGGTCAGGCAGTGAACACCATCAACCTAACAGAAAAAGGGCGTGCCGACGGCACGCCCTTTTTGTTGAATTGAATACTCGCGGCGGGATTTGAACCTGCGACTTCTTCCTTCGGAGGGAAGCACTCTATCCACTGAGCTACGCGAGCATAAGAACCGTCTTAATAATACCAAATCGGTCTATCGCGGGACAATGGTCACGCTTTTGATCTTGACGGGTTCGACGGGACGTTCGCCGTCCTTAGGCTGCACGCCCGAGATGGTACGGACATTCTGCATTCCGTCGATTACCTTGCCAAAGATGGTGTAGCGATTATCAAAGCCCGATTCGCGCTTGAGTGTGATAAAAAATTGCGAATTGGCCGAGTCAAAATCCTGCCCGCGGGCCGCGCCGACGATGCCGGTGTCATATTTGATGTCCGAAAACTCGGCAGGGACGTTCGGCTTGCCGGATTTGCCGGTTCCGTCATTGGTCGGGTCCGCGTCCTTTGACAAGGGGTCGCCGCCCTGAATGACGGACTGATTTATGCGGTGAAAGGTGGTGCCGTTATACACGCCTTCCTTGGCGAGTTCCTTGAATCGGGCGACCATCTTCGGTGCGATGTTCGAGTACAGCTCGATCTTGATGGTGCCGTAGGCGGCCGAATTTTCCATCTCAATCACGGCTATTTCGGCATCGGCGACCGGTTCGACGCCCTTCCTGACGTTCGGGGCCGAGTTGTTAGCGGTCTTTTTATCGCCGCCGCAGCCGCTGATTCCGACTGATATCAGAAGGAGCAAAATTATCAGGTAATTTTTCATATTCTTTATTTAAAAAGACTTTTCGCTGTCCAGCATTATCGTCACGGGCCCGTCATTGACGAGTTCGACGTCCATCATCGCGCCAAAGGCTCCGGTTTGTACCTTATCGACCATCGTGCGGGACCTTTGGACGAAATACTCGTACATCGCCTCCGCCGCCGGGCCCGGTGCCGCGTCGATGAATGACGGACGCCGGCCGCGGCGAGTATCGCCGTACAGCGTGAACTGTGAAACCACCAACAATCCGCCGCCGATATCGGCGAGCGAAAGGTTCATCTTTCCGTCGGCATCGTCAAAAATGCGTAGATTGATGACCTTGTCGACCAGATAATCAGCGTCTGCCTTGCCGTCATTGTGCGTGACGCCTAGCAGGACGAGCAGGCCGCGGCCGATCTCGCCGGCGATCACCTCGCCGACCGTGACCATTGCCCGAGAAACACGCTGAACGACGGCTCTCACTTCTTAGGCCGCTTCCTCGATGTACACGCGGTTCATCACAACCGGTTCATGCGGCTTATCGTTGTGATTGCGCGGAACGGTCGCGATCGCATTGACGACGTCCTGCCCTTCGATCACTTTGCCAAATTTGGTGTAGCTCGGCGGCAGCGGATAGTCGATGTGCATTATGAAAAACTGCGATCCGTTCGTATTCGGGCCCGAATTGGCCATCGCGACGGTGCCTTTTTCATACGACCCGGCATAGAGAGCCGATGAACGGTCGATCTCGTCGTTAAACTTGCCGCCCCACGCCGATTCGCCGCCGTAGCCTTCGCCAAGCGGGTCGCCGCCCTGGATCATAAAATTGGGGATCACGCGGTGAAAGATCACGCCGTCGTAATAATTCTTGCCGGCAAGCAGACGGAAATTCTCCGTCGTTTTCGGGGCGTCGGCCTCGAGTAATTCAAATTTGATGGTGCCTTTATTGGTTTCTATAACTGCAATTCGGTTTGTCACTAATTATTCTCCTAATTCAAGATAAATCGTTCGATAGCCGCGGCAACGCCGCCTTCGTCGTTAGTTAATGTTGTATAAAATTCCCCTTGCAGGTGCAACTTGGGGTCGGCGTTTCCCATCACGACCGGTGTGCCCGCAAATTCGAGCATGTGCAGGTCGTTGTAATTATCGCCGATCGCCATGACGTTTTCGGGCCCCAGCCCGTTTAGTTCAGCCAGACGGGCGACGCCGTGGCCCTTCGACGCGTCCGGCGGCAGGATATCGAGCAGGGTGAAGTCCAGTTGCTCGTAGATCGTCGCAAGTATCGTAATGTCCGTGCCGAATTCCTCGTTCAGGTCGCGTTCGAGCTCCGACATTGCCGAACATCCGCCCGAAAACGAGATGTGGACGACGTCGTGGCCCTGGATAACGTCTTCGAGCTGCGGCACGTGGACGATCGATAAGTCGGCCTCGTCACCGTGCAGCGTTCGTGACCACGCGATGTATTTCATTAAAGGCCGGTTACGCTCGGAAATGCGGTCGTACAAAAGTGCGCCCGATCCGTGCGGGTCTGCACTCACCAGGGCGTCGCCGCCGAGCCGTTTGCCGACACGTACGATCTCGAGACTTGTTGACTCGGACAGAAGGGAATAATCGACCGTATCGCCGGAACCGGCAAATTTCAGGAGAGCTCCGTTATGGGTGATCATCGGTGCGTTGAGCCCAAGATCGAGGCCCACGGGCCGGGCATCGCGAAACCGCCGTCCGGTCGCGATGGTCACGAGCACACCCGCAGCTTCGGCCGCCGCGATCGCCACGCGATTGACGTCCGGGACCTTTCCCTCCGAATTCAATGTCGTGCCGTCGAGGTCGAGGGCGAGGAGTTTAATCATTGAGACTCTGCTGCACGCTTTTCCTGCCGTTCCTTTTCCAGCCATTGCTGGTACTTTGCCTTGCCTTTTTCAAACTCGGCCGCCGACGCGTAGAACCAATGGCTGCCGTCGTTGGCATCGACGTTTCTGACGTAAAAGATATAGTCGTTCGGCTGCGGCTCGAGAGCGGCCCTGATCGAACTTTCAGTCACCGACGATATCGGGCCGGGCGGAATACCGGACTTGATGCGGGTGTTGTACGGCGAATCGACCTCGAGGTCGCTTTTGTGGATCGTGCCGTCCCATTTACCCAGCATTTTAGCGATATAAACGTTGGTTTGATCGATGCCGAGCGGGATATTCTTTGCCAAACGATTGTTGATGATACCGGCGACGATCGGCCGCTCCGCCTCGATCTTAGTTTCGGTCTCAATGAGCGAGGCGATGGTCACGATCTCGTGCGGTGTTCGCCCTATCCGCCTCGCAGCGTCGGCCCACTCGGGCTTCCAAAACTTTCTGAATTGCTCGACCGTCATCTTAATGACATCCTGCGGTTTGGCGTCCCTGGGCACATTGTATGTGCTCGGGTACATATAACCTTCGAGGTTCGGGGCATTCGGTGAAATGTCGCGGATCAGCGAGACGTCGTCCATCATCGCAAGGATCGCTTTCTCGTCGACCGCGGGCGTTTGCGGGAACTTTTCGGCAATGCGCTTGGCGATGTCAAAGCGCGTAAAACCCTCGGGAATGGTCAGTTTGATCGTTCGTTCTTCGCCTTTTTCCAGCTGTTTGAGCACCTGGAGCGTCGTTATCGGCGAAGGGAACTGGTACTCGCCGGCCTGCAGTTTGCTGCCGTCACCGACAAAACGCAGGTAGAGCATAGTCGCCGATTCGCTGCTGATAATGCCCTCGGCGGCCAGTTTGGCGACGATCTCTTTCGGGGTCGAACCCTTTTCGATCTTAATGTACTGATCGGCCTTTGTATGCGGCTGCGCATGTCGGACAGAACTGTATATCCAATAGCTGAAACCGCAGACCGCGAGCACCGCGGCCGCCAGGACACCAAAAACAAGACTAACGATCTTCATATTGACCAATAAAACATCCACGAACCTCACCGCCGGCAAAATTCGTGGATCAAATCAGATGTGCCGCCCATAAACAGCAGCGGATACTATTTAGCCGCCAGATACTTTGTTACCGCCGAGGTTATCGCCTCGCCCTCGGGCGTGTCCTTCGATCCGAAACGGGCGACGACCTTGCCCTGGCGATCGATGAGAAACTTGTTAAAGTTCCACGAGATATCACCGGCAAAATCGGGATTTGACCGTTTATTGGTCAAATACGTGTACAGCGGATGCTGGTCCTCGCCCTTGACCGATATCTTGGCGAACATCGGGAAAGTGACCTTGTACTTCGTCGAGCAAAACTCCTTGATCTCGGCCTCGGTCCCGGGTTCCTGGCTCAGGAAGTTATTTGCCGGAAAACCGAGAATGACGAAGCCGCTGTCCTTATGTTTCTGATAGAGTGCCTCGAGGCCCTCATATTGGGGCGTGTAACCGCATTTGCTGGCAACGTTTACGATCAGGATCACCTTACCCTTATACGCGTCAAGTTTGACGTTTTCGCCGTCGATGTTCCGCATCGTGAATTCATAGATCGAATTTTCCGGCGGCGGCTCGGCGGGCGACGGATTGAGGAAAAATCCGAACTTGTAAGCGGCGCCGACACCGGCACCGACGATCAGGACCAAAACTACGCCAATGATCTTTAACATCAATTATTTCTCCAGTTCACGAGGGCTGCGGGGAGCCTTCGGCAGTTCCGGGGCGGCCTCACCGGTCGCGGCAAAAACTTCCTTAAATGCACCGACGCTCGAAAGCACGCCGCTCGTTTCGGTCGGCATAAAAATTACCTTCGAGTTTTGCGTTCGGGCCATGTCTCGCATCGAATCGACATAGCGCGCCGTTATCAGGTACTGAGCCGTCTGGCCGCGGTCGCCGATCGCCCCGGCGATCTGAGCGATCGCCTGTGCCTCGGCCGTCGCCGAAACGAGTCGGGCCTGAGCGGCACCCTCGGCATCGAGAATGGCTGATTGTTTGTTGCCCTCGGATCGGGTAACTGCAGCCTGCTTTTCGCCCTCGGCACGCGTGATCGCGGCCTGCTTGTCGCCCTCGGCCTGGAGGATCAATGCGCGGCGGTTTCGCTCGGCAGTCATCTGTTTTTCCATTGTGATCCGCACATCTTCGGGCGGGTTGATGTTCTTGACGTCCACGCGGGTCACCTTAACGCCCCATTTGTCGGTCGCTTCGTCAAGGATCAGCCGCAGTTTGCCGTTGATCTGGTCGCGGTTCGAAAGAGTGTGGTCGAGGTCCATATCGCCCATCACCGACCGCATACCGGTGATCGTGAGCTGGACGATCGCACCGACAAGGTCGGCGACCTCGTAAACCGATTTGGTCGGTTCGGTGATCTGCCAATACACGACCGAATCGACGTTTATCGTCACATTATCGCGGGTGATCACCGGCTGCGGCGGCATATCGATGAACTGTTCGCGGAGGTCGATCGATGTCGTGCCGGGACGCGTGCCCGACCAATAAACGGCCCGCGGGGCCTCAAAGAACGGGACGATGATGTTCAGGCCGCTGTTTGCGACCCGATGAAATCGTCCGAGACGCTCGATCAGCAGCACGCTCGACTGAGGAACGATCTTGATCGTTTTCCATGCGACTGTCAGCAGGGCAATGCCCAAAAACACAAGAAATACCGCACCGAGACCGAATAATTCCATAATGTCCTCCGCAAATTTGTAATAGTCCAAATATACTCTATTTCAAACTTGTTTGCTATAATTCTCGCCAGTTATGACCGTCAAATTAAGTGATATCGAAGCCGCCCGTGCGACCCTCAAGGGCATAATCAATTCGACGCCGATACTTGCCGACGAACAGCTTTCTGCCGAGATCGGGGCGTCGGCATCGCTCAAGGGCGAGTGCCTGCAGCGGGCCGGTTCGTTCAAGATCCGCGGGGCGTACAACCGCATTTCGAGCCTCACCGAGGACGAAAAGAAGCGCGGTGTGATCGCCGCGTCTGCCGGCAATCACGCACAGGGCGTGGCACTCGCGGCAAAACTTCACGGCATCGCCGCGACGATCGTCGTGCCCGAATTCGCACCTTTGACCAAGATCCTCGCGACGCGGTCGTACGGAGCCGAGGTGCTGCTGATGGGGACGAGCTTTGACGAAGCCGTCGCAAATTCACGGCGTCTGCAGGAGGAGCACGGCTACATCTACGTGCACGCGTTTGATGACGAAAAGGTTATCGCCGGACAGGGCACGATCGGACTCGAGATCGCCGAGGACGCACCTGAGACCACGGTCGTGGTCGTGCCGATCGGCGGCGGCGGTATCATTTCCGGTATCGCGATCGCGGTCAAGGCTCTGTTGCCGAACGTCCGTGTGATCGGCGTCCAGGCCGAGAATGTCGGTGCCGTCCGGCAGTCTTTGCAGGCTGGCAAACCCGTTACGTTTGACGCCAAACCGACGATCGCCGACGGCATCGCGGTCAAGCGGCCCGGCGAATTGACGCTGCCGCTGATCAAGGAGTACGTTGACGACGTCGTCGAGGTCAGCGAGGAGGAGATCGCCCGCGGTATCTATCACTGTGTATCGAATAGCCGGCTCGTCGTCGAGGGTGCGGGTGCGGCCGGCGTCGGAGCTCTGCTCGCCGGCAAGATCAAGGTCACACCCGAAGACCATGTCTGCGCCGTCCTTTGCGGCGGCAACATCGACGGCAATCTGCTCGCCCGCATCCTCGAACAGGTCCTGGTTCGCAAGGGCCGATATGTGATCTTTCGCGTGTTGGTCATCGATCGGCCGGGAATGCTCGCAGCGTTGCTCAACAGCGTCGCTGAGACCGGTGCCAATGTGGTCGAGGTCTATCATCAAAGGGCGATCTGGCTCGCACCGCTCGGCACCGTCGGCATCGAAATGATCCTCGAGGTGCGTGATGAGCATCATGCCCGCGAGGTCCAACTCTCGCTGCAGGAAAAGGGCTATCAGCTCGACCGCCAGGGCCAGGGCGACTGGGCTGAGCAATAAAACGTTTGTATTGGTTTACTAAGATCCATAATTTTTTTAACCGTTTATGAATATGTATCGTGTCGTTATTTTGAGTTTGTTTTGTACCGCGTTGGCGGCATGCGGCGGCAACGCCGCAAACAATACGCCCAAGCCCGCCGACCCCAAACCGGCGAATACCGCGGCCGTCCCGCCGCCCAATACTGCGGCGACACCGGCACCGACGCCGGGACGCGGCGTTCCTGACCCGTCGATACCCGACGCTGCACCGAGCGGCGGCGTTTACGACAAACCCGAAAAGGTCGTCGAGGACTTATTTTATGCCGCTAAGGCCGGCCGAATGGCAAGCCTTCCGGCATTGTGCAACCCCGATGGTTCGGGCGATAAGGACACAAAGGACATCTGCGGGATGGGAACCGCCACCGACGAGAAGCTGAGCGAGTTTCGAAAGGAATTTCGCACCGGAAAGATCGTCGGAGCACCTGTCATAAGCGGCGATACGGCAAAGGTCAAATTCAAGTTCGGGGCCGATGGCAGCAAGAACGAGGAGTTTGAATTGAAGCTCGTCAAGGGCCGCTGGTACCTGCAGAGCTTTTGATCGGCACCAGATCAGAAAAGGCTCGTCGGCCTCTGCGGACCGGCGAGCCTTTTGCTGTTTTTGCTGCGATCTAGTTGCGTTTGATCAGATTTTCGTCGTACAGGGCCTTGTAAACGCGATAGTTCGTCATCACTTTGAACACGTAATTCTTAGTCTCGGCAAAGCCGATCTCGGATGTGAAAACGCCCGGCTCACGGGGATTTGACCGATTCAGCCACCGGGCGGCATTGTCCTCGCCGCCGTTATAGCTTGCCGCGATCGCCTCGTACAGCCCGCCAAATTGCTTGTTGAGTTCGGCGACGTACTCGGTCCCGATGGCGATGTTCACCGACGGCCGATAGAGGTCATCGGGAACAAAGACCGGTATTCCGGCCCGCTCATTGTATTTTGTCGCCGTATCATAGACGAGCTGAAGCAGGCCGCGGGCCGCCGCCGGCGATTTAGCGTTGGGCCGAAAACTGCTTTCCTGCTTCATGATGGCGAGCAGGAATCGCGGGTCGATACCTTTCGGCTTGGCGTATTGCATCAGTTCGCTGCGAAACATCACCGGAAAGTCGGTCGCCGCCGTCGGCGAAACCTGAGCGATACGTTTGATCCGATTGCCGGTATTCAGCTTGTCCGAGGCGAGCCCGCCGAAATATGAACCGTTGACGTCGGGGATCGACGAGTAAACCGCCATCGCCTCGGCACGCTTGCCCGCACTTTCGAGTGCGAGGCCCTTGAGATACTTGATCTCGCCCTCGGTCGCCATCGAGCCGGTAAATGTTTTGACCTTTAACAGTTCATCTGCGGCGGCGACGGCGTCCATCCAGTTCTTTCGGTTGATCTCCAAACGTACGCGGGCCTGCATCGCGTTGACGGCGGTCGGAGTGTCAACAAATCGCGTTTTCGCCTTTTCGACCCACGCCAGAGCGTCCGCGTATTTCCCGGCCTCGCGCCATGCGTCGATGATGTTCAAATATGCCGAATCGATCCTCTCGCCGGTCGGATACATCGTCGTATAGCGTTCGTAGATCTTTGCGGCTTCTTCGTTCTTGCCGAGGCGGACATGGCACGCACCCATAAAGGCAAGCGATTCGCGCCCGTCCTTGGTAGCAGGGAATTCGGACGACACGCGGCCGAAGAACGGTATCGCCGAGATGTACTTGCGTTCCCACATCAGCGAGCGGCCCATACCGAACAGCGCCCGCGGTAATAGTGGGTCGTTCGGGTAAACGTCGAGAAAACGCTGAAAATGTGCCTGTGCTTCCGGAAAATGACGATTGTCGAGGTAAACGAATCCCCGCGAAATGTGCTCGGCCGCCGGCAGGGTCAGGAGTTTGCCATTGGCATCCCGATCCTTTTCGTCGAGTGCGGTCACGCCCCGCAGGGACGAATCGTTTGAGGTCTGGGTCGAAGCCGAAAAGCAAAGACACATCGCAAGAATGAACGCGGCAAAGAGTTTTTTCATTATGTATCGGCGGAGACTGCTTTGATCGATCATATCTCCGAACTCCTGTTATGACGGCCGGCCGGCCCGGAACGTTGCACGCCGATCGCCGCCTTCGTACGGCGGGAAATATTCGGGTGTCTGAACCTACATATTACCAAATATTCGTGCTAAAATTCTCGATTAATTGCCGAGACCGGCACCACACAGCGATGAAAATAGCACTAAACGGCGCCACTACGATGCACGCCGACCTCGTTACCGATATCAAGGCCGCACACGAAGCCGGCTTTGACCTTATCGAACTCTGGAAATCGAAATTGCTCGATTATCTGCAGGACAACTCGGTTCATGACCTGATCCGTTTGCTCGACGAAGCCGCACTTGAGCCGTGGTCGATCAATTCGATCGAGCACATCACGTTTCGGACGCCAGAGGATCACGCGGCGATCGTCGAGGAATGCGAAAGGCTTTCGGAGATCGCGGGTGAATTGAATTGCCCGTATATCGTGGTGGTGCCCGGAAAATTGCCTGAAGGTGCGACCAAACAGCAGATCATCGACGAATCTGTCGCCGTCCTCAACGAACTCGGCGATATCGCCCATCATCACGGCGTCGGGCTTGCCTTTGAGTTTCTCGGGCAGACGGACTGCAGCGTTCAGACGCTCGATCTGGCCAGGGAGATAATCGAGATCGTCAACCGCCCGAACATCGGCCTGGTGATCGATACATTTCATTTTTACGCCGGAAATTCGACCTTCGACGCGATCGACGGCCTCGATCCGGAAAAGCTGTTCATTTTTCACATCAATGACGCTGAGGACCTGCCCAAGGATCAACTCACCGATGCTCAGAGGCTATATCCCGGAATGGGCATCCTGCCGATCGCCGAGATCAAAGAGCGGTTTGACCGCATCGGCTACAATCGGATGGTAAGCATCGAGATATTTCGGCCGGAATACTGGGCCGAAGACCCGTTTGATGTCGCCCGCCGGGCCAAGGCGGCAACAGAGGAAGTTTTGGGGCTCGGGCAATACGCCGCCGGAGGCAGTTGGTAGTTTTTCGCTTCGGCGATCTGTTTTTTTATGGACAAGGTTAGGATCGGAATTGTCGGTACCGGTTTCATCGGTAATGTTCACGGGCGGATCTACTCCCGCGAGGAACGTGCCGTGGTCTCGGCCCTTTACGATATCGTGCCCGAGCGTGCCGAGCGTACCGCACGGTCGATCGGCGGCAAGGTTTGTGGTTCACGCGAGGAGTTGCTCGACAACTGCGACGCCGTTCTCGTTTGTACGCCGAACAAGACCCACACCGAGATCGCCTCGGCGGCGGTCGCGGCCGGCAAGCACGTTTTTTGTGAAAAGCCGTTCTCGATCGGCATCGACGAAGCCCGAAAACTGCTTGAGATCGCCGATGGCGGCAGCGGTGTTTTCCAGGTCGGCCACAATCGCCGTTTTGCCCCGGTTTACGCCAAACTGAAGGAATTTCTCGGTGACGACCGGGCCCACTCAGCACACATCAAGATGAACCGCGGTGAACTGAAGAATCCGGTCTGGACCGGCGACGTCAACGTGACCGGCGGTTTTTTGTACGAAACGACGATCCACCTGTTCGATATGATGCGTTTTCAGTTCGGCGAGATCGAAGAACTGATCGCCTACGGGTCGCAGCACGAATATCCGGAAATTGACGAATTTTCGATAATCTTCAAGTTCAAGAGCGGTTTTCACTGCACTTTCGCATCGTCGTCGGACGCGAGTTGGCACTTTCCGTTCGAGCGGATCGAGGTTTTTGCCCATCACCGGACGATCATGACCGAGGAAATGGAGCGAATACTGGATTCGCGCGGAATGGACGCAAATTTCGAGACCATCACCTTCCATATGACCGAAAAGGAAGAGCGTTGGGGCTATGTTCAGGAGGATCGGGCCTTTATCGACTCGATCCTGACCGGCGCACCGCCGCCGGTGTCGGCACTCGACGGTTTCAAATCGGTCGAACTGGTCGAGTCGGTTTATGCATCGATACGGACGGGCGAGCGTGTTAGATTTTGACCCTGTGGGACGATCCTTATGATCAAATGCGGAAATTGCGGAAATCTGAATAGCCCGGAAAGCCATTTTTGCCGGTTTTGCGGTTCCAAGTTCGGCGTCGCTCCGCCGCCGCCCCAGAGGCAGCAATCGCCGCCGCCTGCTCCGTTTGACTACTCGGCACCGCGTCCGTACGCGTGGAAGACCGACGAATTTACCACAAGCACCGAGGCTCGAAAGACCATCGACGGCACCGCTCCGATCGGCCAGATTGGCAACACGACGCCCATCGCGGGCTATCAGCCGCAAACACTGATGCATCAGGGCGGACAACAGTTCAGCCAGCCTTACCGGTGTCCGCACTGCATGAGCCAGTTTCTGCCCAAGATCGAACGCCGAATATCCACCGCCGGCTGGATAACGTTCGCTGTCCTGCTCGTTTTCTTTTTTCCGCTTTTTTGGATCGGCCTGCTGATCAAGGAAGATGTCAGGATCTGTCCGGGCTGTAATATGAAAGTCGGTTAGTGCCCGGGCGGTTACCGATAAAAATAACCCTTCGGATGCTCGATCTTGACCTCGGGATTGGTGCTCGTGATCTCCAGCTTGTGATAGCCCTTTTTCATATGTGTTGAGAGATATGTCAGGGCGAACTGTCGGCTCAGCAGCAGCGACATGTCCTTGAAGAAAGGTTCAAAGCTCACCGGGCCGAGGCTTCCCGAAAAGAACGCTCGGCCGCCCGTCTCGTCCGACAATTTACCGAGTGCCGCCTGGGCCGAAGCGACCGTACTGCTATTGCCGGACTGCGTCAGCGAGGTCGGCGAGTAGATCGAGTAGATCGCTATTCCGCGGCGTTGTGATCTGATAATGGCCTGTTCGAGCTCTATCGACTGAAGCGAACCGAAGCCCGTAAGGCCCTGCGAAGCGTCCAGTCCGTCCGAAACGAGGAAAACCGCCCGCCGGCCGGCCGGTAACCCGTCAAAACGCCCGACAGCGTCCGAAACGCCGCCGTACGGCCCGTTTCCTGACGATGTCGCACTTCCGGCGATCACACGCAGCGATCTGGCGGCCTTTTCGAGATCCTCGGTAAATTTGCATCTGACCAGCAGTGAACCGCCGCGAATGTAGGCGACCATCACGCGCGATCCTCGCGGCAAGCCGCGAATGAAGGCCGCGATCTCAGCCAACTGCAGGTTGATATTGCCGGTCAGGTCGTCCTGTATGAGCACCTGCAGGGCGAGCGGCGTGTTGGTGACGCTTCGGATCGAGAGGATGGTCTGTTCTTCCTTGTCTTCCTTGACGATCAGCCTGTCTGCCTGAATAAACTCCTCGGCCTGGTCGGTCTTGAGCTCCTTTTTGGTGAAGATCGAGATCGGTACCGTCACAGTGCGGACCTTTTGCTTGTCGATCGGCTTCGGCTCCTGGCCAAAAGAGGGAATTGCCGCCGTGATCAACGTCAGGAGCATCAATGTCAGCCGCTTTGCCGAAAAAGGTCTCATAATTCACTCGAACGCCTGAAAGTGTTGAAATGATAATACATTTTGACGCAAATAATAAACTTTGTGATGACGTAAATTTGAACTGCGTTGACAGTGTTTGTAAAGTACAACGTTAAGATGAACGAAATTTCGCTTAGATATGATGTGACGCGCCGCGATCTGGCCAAGGGCCGCAATCTGCTGATCGGCGCCGTCGCGGCCCCGCTCGTATTGGGCGGGCTGCCGCTGATCATATTTCTCACGCTGATGTTCATTTTCGGTGCGACGCCTCCGGCGGCCGCGGCGTTTCTCTTTTTCGGCCTTATTGCGGGAGCGGTCGGGTTTGTGATCGGGCTCGGGCTCTCGGGCTATCTCGGCTACCGCCGGGCAAACTGGACGGCTGAAATGCGCGAACGAATTGCCGCCGACGGCATCCGCGCCGAGGAGATCGAGTGGTTTAAGAATGAGCTGCGTTCGAATGAGCGGCGTTCGCTCAAGGAGATCTCGGCCCGCGACGCTCTGCTCGCCGACGCTTATCGCGACACACTGGCGACGAGGCTGACGGCGACACGGATCATCAAGTCCTCGAAAAGGGAACTGCAGCTTATGCAGCGTCGGCAGCAGAAACTCAAACAACTCGGCACCCAGAGCTCAAAGGATTTTCAGGAGACGCTCGCCCGCGATATCGCCAAGATCGATTCGATCAATGAGGAAGCCAAGGTCATGCTGGCCGAGGCCGAAACCCGCCTGCAGATGGTCGAGGCCGCATCGGTGCGGGGCTCTGCCGTAGCTGATTCTGAATTGATCCTGAAAAAGCTCTCGGCCCGTGCGACCGAACTGCCGCTCGCCCTCGAAGAGGCGAAAATGGCCGAAGAGATCAGGGCCGAACTCGAAAAAGAAGGCCAATAGCGAGAAAAGCCGCGATCCTGTGACCGCGGCTTTTCTTTTAATGACTTCGGCGAGCGGAAACCACGTTGCCGTTCGAACGTATGAATTGAACCTGTATTGGACAGGTGGGTGGCCTTTTGCCCTTTCGAGCATCAGAGCCGTTGGCTATGGCGATTCTCCCGTAGGAGTTCGCACTGACAGCGGCATTAGCCTCCCGGCATTCATATGTTGGCTCAATTGTTTGTGCGTTCGGGGACGAACAACGCAGAAAACTTCCTTCGCCTAAGAGAACTATATCACAGTGCGGACAGCCTTTTGCAAGGGGCTCGTGATCATTGTTGCTGGGGTTCGAAATCGAGCGGGATCGGCTCGCGGTGCTTCAGAATTCGGTCAAGCATTTCACTGCATTCCGAGCTGCGAATGCCCAATTGCGAGTCCATTTGCGACTGTGCGGCGAGCAGTTGGTGATATTCGTCGGCGATATGCAGGGCGGCGAGTATGGCGACTTTTAGTGAATCGACCGTCAGCGTGCCGGACGAAATATCCCGCATCTTTTTATCAACATAATCCGCGAGATTCAGGATGTACTGATTGTCGCCGTCCGAGCGGATGCTGTAGGTCTGGTTATAGATCTCGACTCTCAGCGATTTTTCTTCGGTCATACGGATTACCTCCCGATCGCCCTCGCGACCTCAGGATCGATGACGGTCATCGCCTCCAGCATCGCCTCTACTTTCAGTTGGATAGCGTCACGTTCTGCAAGCATTACCTCAAGTTGCGTCTCAAGCTGTTGATTCCGGTCCTGTGCCTGTGCGAGTTCGGCCCGCAGGTCGTCAAACTTGCCGACAACGCTCTCTTTTTCTTCGCGGAGTTTCTTTACGAATTCGATCGTCAAGTAGATCTTGTCCTCGAGGTGCGAGAACTTCTCCATTCCGGTAAGGCCGTTCATCTGTTGCTCTCCAAATCTGGGTAGTAAACGTTTAGACTGTGATTATGGGCACATTTCCGCAAAACTTCAAGTAAAAGTTTAACGTTTGGGTCAAAAACGCGGCCTCGCTCCTGTTTTGCGTTCGACCTCGGAGAGCACCTGTAAATGCAGCCCGTCGATCTCAGAATCGACCAGTGTCCGGTCGTCACCGCGGTACTCGATACGGATCGTGACCGATCGTTCGCCCTCATTCAGTCCCTTGCCTTCGTAAACATCGACAAAATCGACCGACTTTATCAATTCGGAGCCCTGGCCGAGGATCGCCTCGCGCATCGATAAATAGGCAGTGTCACGCCCGGCGACGAACGAAACGTCACGCGTGATGCCCGGGAATTTTGGCAAAGGCCGGTAAACAGCCGTTTTCAGCGGTCGTCCAAGTACCGTCTGAAGGTTTATTTCTGCAACAAATACGGACTGTTTGAACTTATATCCCGCGGCGATCTCGTCACTCAGGCGGCCGATCGACCCGACGATCTCGCCGGCAACCGCGATCGATGCCGATTGTCCTCGCCTGAGGTGTGCGACGTCCGCCGCCGAAAATGTAACGTCGGCAACGCCAAGCGCGGCAAACGCCGCCTCGACGGAGCCCTTCGCATCGTAAAAATCGAGTTCGCGGGTCGTCATCGCACGATCCTGCTGCACCTCACCGCCAATCACGGCCAAAGCGAAAAGCTCCTGTTCATTTGGCGGCTCGCCGTCGCCAACCGCGGCGAAGGCTTTGCCGAGTTCAAACAGCCGCACATCGCGGCGTTGAAAGTTAAGGTTCAGGCGAATTGCGTCCAAAAGCCCCGGCAATATCGAGTGCCGCATCCGGACCGCCCCCTCGATGACCGAATCATTGAGCGTCACAAAGCGAGCGTCGCCCTCACGCACCAAAAGGCCCGGAACCGGTTCGATCAGATCGTCAAAACGCGTGTCGATGAAGCTATACGAGATCGCCTCGTCAAAACCCAGGTCGACCAATGACTGCCGGAGCCGCTTTTCGCGGGGTTCGTTGTGCTGATATTCGCCCGCACCGTACGCCGGCGGCAATTCGACGCCGATATTCTCGTATCCTGCGTGCCGGGCAACCTCTTCGACCAGATCCTCTTCGATCGCGATGTCATGACGCCATGTCGGCGAAAGATAAGACTTTTGGCCGTCGTCGGAGGTCTCGGCGGTAATGCCCAGCGAGCCGAGTATGCGGTCGCATTCGTCAGTGCTCACATTTAGGCCGGTGAGCCGCCTGACGGCGGCCGAGATGTCCTTTGAGGCGACACGGCCCGCACGCTGAACCGCCGGATAGATGTCTATAAGGTCGTCGGCGGTACCGCCCGTGAGTTCGCAGATCAGTTGAGCCGCCCGATCGGACGCGCGGATCAGGTTGTCGATATCGACGCCGCGTTCAAACCGGTAACTAGCTTCAGCCGCAAGGTTTAGCCTGCGTGATGTCGAGCGGATACTCTCGCGTTTGAAGAACGCGACCTCAAGCAGAACATTAACTGTTTCGTCGGTAATGCTCGAATCGAGCCCGCCCATAATGCCGCCGATCGCCGCCGGCTTTTCGGCGTCGCAGATCATCAGCATCGACTCGTCGAGCCGGCGTTCTACCTCATCAAGCGTCCGTATCACCTCGCCTGCGGCGGCTCGGCGCACGACGATACGTCCGCCCGCGAGTTTGTCGAGGTCAAACGCGTGCATCGGCTGGCCGAGTTCGTGCATTACATAGTTGGTAATGTCGGCGACGTTATTGATCGAACGCTCACCGATCGCCTCGAGCCGATCGACCAGCCATTGCGGCGAAGGCCCGATCTTGACGTTTCGGATGATCCGAGCCGTAAAACGGTGGCAAATATCAGGTGCGTCGATCCTGACGACATCGCCGGCGAGCACCGCGGGCATCGGCACGTTAGGATCACCGCCGCCAACCACCTTGACGGGTTTGCCCGTGTAAACCGACAGTTCGCGTGCGACACCCAAATGCGAAAGGCAGTCCGGCCGATTTGACGTAAGGTCGATATCCAGTACGTGATCGTCGCCGTGCGGGTGCACGCCCTCGACCGCCAATCCGACACGCGTCAACGCCGTCGCCGTTTCGTCCGCATTGCCATCCAGATCGATCAGGTCTTTTAGCCAGTTAAAGCTGATGTTCATCTAAATTGCTCCAAAAATCTGACATCGTTGTCGAACATCAGTCTGATATCGTCAAGTGAGTACATCATCGCGCACATCCGTTCGAGGCCGAATCCGAATGCAAAGCCCGAATAGACCTCGGGGTCGACCCCGACCGCCCTCAGAACATTCGGATGGACCATGCCGGAGCCGCCGAGTTCGATCCAGCCCGAGCCTTTGCACGGACGGCATCGGTCATTTTCAAATTTGCCGGTACCGCGGCATTTGAAGCACGAGAAATCAAACTCCGCCGATGGTTCGGTAAAAGGGAAGTACGACGGCCGAAAACGCGTCACCGTCTCGCTGCCGAAGAGCCGCTGCAGCCATTCGGTCACCGTTCCCTTGAGATGAGCCATCGTTATGTCTTTGTCGACGCACAGGCCTTCGATCTGATGGAACATCGGCACGTGGGTCATATCGGGCGTATCCCGGCGAAATACCTTGCCCGGTGCGATGATCCGGATCGGCACGCCGCGGCGCTCCATCGCGCGGATCTGCACGGTTGACGTCTGCGAACGCAGAGCAAATCCATCGCTAGTGTAAAAGGTGTCCTGTGATTCGCGCGCCGGGTGGCCCTCGGGGATATTCAGAGCGTCAAAGTTGTAATGGTCGGTCTCGATCTCGCGGTCGTCCTCGATGTGATAGCCCATCGAGACAAATATGTCCTCGATCCGCTGTCTGAGTATGGTTATCAGGTGCAGATGTCCTGTCCGCGGCCGCCGTCCGGGCAGCGTCACGTCGAGGCGTTCGCTCTCGATGCGGGCGTTGACGATAAAACTGCCGAGTGCAGCCTCGGCGGACTCGATCATCGAAACGATGTCTTTTTCGACCGATTGCACCAACTGGCCAAACGCACTGCGTTCCTCCGCCGCGACACGGCCGATGAGTTTCATCGTGCCGGCGATGGCTGATCGCTTGCCGGTGTGGCGGACCTTGAGGTCGGCGAGTTCGCGAGACAGTTCCTCGGCCGACGCGAGCGTCGCATTGCTCAGATCCAGATCGCGAAAGCGGCCAAACTCGCTGAGAAACGCGGTTCGGACCTCTTCGACCTTTTCTCTTTCTTCAGACATATCTTATTGCTCTAACAAAAAAAGTCTCTGACCGACAGAAACATAAACCTTGATTTTATCAGGCTTATTCGTTCACGTAAAACAATATTGTTAATTGGCCCTTCGGGGCGGCCGCACCATCGGGCAGCCGCTGTGTACGCGGAACAACGGCTCTGTTATTATTGCATTAGCGGCATTTATCAAAACTATTGGGAGCTTGAGATCATGAAAGCGATCGTAAAAAGCAGGGCTGAAGAAGGACTTTGGCTTGAGGACGTGGCGGAACCGACCATCGGCATCAATGACGTGCTGATCAAGATGTTAAAGACCGGTATTTGCGGCACCGACGTCCATATCTATAACTGGGACGCCTGGGCGCGAAGCACGATCAAAGTGCCGACGATCCTCGGCCACGAACTCGTCGGCGAGATCGTCGAGGTCGGCTCTAACGTCAACGACTTCTACGTCGGCGACATCGTCAGCGTCGAGGGCCATCTGGTCTGCGGACGCTGTCGTAACTGCCTCGCCGGACGCCGATTCAAATGTGCTCACACGCTTGGTTATGGCGTGAACACCGACGGCGGATTTGCCGAATACATGGCCGTTCCGTACACGAATATCTGGAAGCACAAGCCCGGCGTTGATCTCGATGTCGCCGCGATTTTCGATCCTTTCGGCAACGCCGTCCACACCGCTTTGGCGTTCGAAGTCTTTGGCGAAGACGTGCTCATCACCGGTGCCGGCCCGATCGGTATTATGTCAGCCGCTGTCGCCAAACACGCCGGTGCGCGGCACATCGTGATCACCGATGTTAATCCGAAACGCCTCGAACTCGCCCGTGCAAACGGCATCGAACACGTCGTTGACGTAACCAAAACCTCGATCGCGGACTATCAGAAAGAGCTCGGCATGAAAGAAGGCTTCGACGTCGGCATGGAAATGTCGGGCAATCCGCAGGCGTTCCGCGACATGCTCGCGAACATGACGCACGGCGGCAACATCGCGTTTCTCGGCATTCCGTCAGACGAATTCGCCATCAATTGGAAGACCGTCATTTTTAACATGCTGACGATCAAGGGCATCTACGGCCGCGAAATGTACGAAACCTGGTACCAAATGTCCGTGCTTCTCGAGGGCGGCCTCGACATTTCGCCGGTCATCACGCACCGCTTTTCGTACAAAGATTTCCAAAAGGGCTTTGAGGTAATGAAGGAAGGAAATTCGGGCAAGGTCATTCTTGATTGGAGTGAGGTCTAACGATGTACGGCAAAATCAAACAACAATTAGAAAATACGATCGGCGAGATCCGCGAGGCAGGGTTGTATAAGTCCGAGCGTGTGATCGAGACGCCGCAGGAAGCGCGGATCGAGGTAGGCGGGCGTGAGGTTTTGAACATGTGCGCCAATAACTATTTGGGGCTGAGCGACCACCCGGCGATCGTCGCCGCGGCCCATAAGGGGCTCGACGAATGGGGTTTCGGCCTCTCGTCGGTGCGATTTATCTGCGGAACGCAGACGATCCACAAACAGCTTGAGCAAAAGATCAGCCATTTTTTGGGCACCGAAGATACGATACTTTACACGAGCTGTTTCGACGCGAACGGCGGCCTTTTCGAAACGATCCTGGGCGAAGAGGACGCGATCATCTCCGACGAACTGAATCACGCGAGCGTGATCGACGGTATTCGTCTTTCAAAGGCCCAGCGTTTTCGCTACAAGAACTGTGACATGGCCGATCTCGAAGCCAAACTGCAGGAGGCAAGCGGCGCGAGATTTAAGATGATCGCGACCGACGGCGTTTTTTCGATGGACGGCTACATTGCCCCGCTCAAGGCGATCTGCGACCTCGCCGATAAGTACGACGCGATGGTGATGGTCGATGATTCGCACGCGGTCGGCTTCGTCGGGGCTACGGGCCGCGGCACGCACGAACACTGCGGCGTTATGGGCCGCGTTGACGTCATTACCGGAACCCTGGGCAAAGCCCTCGGCGGCGCCAGCGGCGGCTACACCAGCGGAAAGAAAGAGGTCATCGAACTGCTGCGTCAGCGGTCACGACCGTATCTGTTCTCTAACTCAGTCGCTCCGCCGATCGTGACCGCAGCCATCGCAGCGATCGATATGCTCTCGCAGTCGACCGATCTTCGCGACAAACTTGCCGATAATACAAGCTATTTTCGTGAAAAGATCGCGTCCATCGGCCTTACGGTCGTCCCAGGTGAGCACCCGATCGTCCCCATAATGTTCGGCGAGGCGATGCCGGCCGTGAAAATGGCCGAATCGCTGCTGGCCAAGGGCGTGTACGTCATACCGTTCTCGTTCCCGGTCGTCCCGAAAGGGAAGGCTCGTATCAGAACACAGGTTTCGGCCGCACATTCAAAGGAAGACCTGGAATTTGCAATAGCGATGTTCGCGGAAGCAAAGGCCGAGGTCGGGATATGATGAGTTGCCACTAGCTTTAGCTAGTGGAAAAGCATTGTTTTATGCAGAAAGGCTTTAGCCGAACGGTTCGTTCGGCTAAAGCCTTTGACTTATGTTTGATCACACCACTAGCAGACGCTAGTGCCAACTTATGCAGCAGCTTTCGACTGATTGCTCAGGGCGTCTTTCGCCTGGTTGGCGACAACCGTGAACGCCTCGGGCTGTTTGACGGCCATGTCAGCGAGAACCTTGCGGTCGAGCTCGATGCCGGCGAGGCTGAGGCCATGGATGAACTGCGAATACTTGATGTCGTTCAAACGGCAGGCCGCATTGATACGAACGATCCACAGTTTACGAAAATCACGCTTCTTCAGCTTGCGGCCGGTGTATGCAAAGTTTAATGCACGCTCGACCGACTCCTTTGCCGAGCGGTAAAGCTTCGACTTTGTCCCACGATAGCCTTTTGCTAAGGCTAATATTTTTTTGCGTTTCTCTAGACGCTTATTTCCACGTTTTGCTCTTGGCATAATTCCTCCGATATGGAATATCGAATCTCGAATGTTAAGAACCGGCTCGAGAATGTTCGATATTCGTAATTCAATATCCCTTATTTAGTCGCGGCCATACGGCAGCATCTTCTCCACGCGCTTCTGATCGCCTTCTGATACCAACACGTCGATATCGAGATTGCGTTTACGTTTGGCGGTCTTTTTCGTCAAAATATGGCGAGCGTGCGAGTGTCCGCGTTTGAACTTGCCGCTGGCGGTCGAGCGAAAACGCTTTGCCGCGCCCTTGTGTGTTTTTAGTTTAGGCATAACCTCTCTCCTTTGTATAACTTAGGTAGAGCTACTTAAAGTGCTCTCTAAAATATTTCGTCGTCGTCCTTTTCGACCGCTGCGGGCTTTGCCGCCGGCTTTTTAGCCGCTTTTTCGGCCTTTTCCGCTTTCTTGTCCTCGACGGCAGGTGCCGGTTTCTTTTCGGCTACCTTCGTCTTTTTAGGAACGAAGATGGTGAACATCTGATAGCCTTCCATCTTCGGATAAACCTCGACATCGGCTACGTCCGTCAGATCCTCGGTCAACTTTTTAAGGATCTTGGCACCGAGTTCGCGGTGCGTCATCTCACGTCCGCGGAATGCGATCGCGGCTCGTACTTTATCGCCGTCATTAAGCCATTTTCGGGCGTTCTCTTTACGATAGTCGTAATCGTGATCATCCGTTCCCGGGCGAAACTTGATCTCCTTGACCTGCACGGTGACCTGTTTCTTTTTCGCTTCGTGAGCCTTCTTTTTCTGCTCGTAAAGGAATTTGCCGTAATCGATGATCTTGCAAACCGGCGGTTTTGCGTTCGGGGCGATCTCAACGAGGTCGATACCCCGATTTCTCGCTTCCTGGATCGCGTCCCGCGTGTCCATCACGCCGAGCGTTTCGCCGTCTTCTGTCACTACTCTGACCGAAGGGACCCTGATCCTTTCGTTCGTGCGGTGAAGCGGCTCACGAAACCGCGGCTTAAATCTATTTCCACCAAATCTTCTAGCGATAAGTGCCTCCTTTGTTAATAGGCGATCTTAGAGACTACGCTTTTCCTTTTGAAGCGTGATCATCTCCTTGAACTCATTCAGAGACATCGCACCGATATCTCCCTGTTTACGTTCGCGAACCGCGACCTGCTTGTTCTCCAATTCCTGGTCGCCGAGGACCAGCATATACGGTATCTTCTGCATTTGGGCGTCGCGGATCTTGGCACCGATCTTGTCGGAGCGTGTATTCGATTCGACCCTGAAACCGGCCCGGCGAAGTTCGTCGGCGACCTGCTCCGCGTAATCGTTGATGCGGTCGGTGATCGGCAGCACCGTCACCTGTACCGGGGCGAGCCACAGCGGAAATGCACCGGCATAGTGCTCGATCAAAACCCCGAAGAACCGCTCGATCGACCCGAACAGTGCCCGATGGATCATGAACGGGCGGTGCTTGAGGTTGTCGTCGCCGGTAAATTCCAGATCGAACCGCTCAGGCAGGTTGAAGTCGAGTTGGATCGTACCCAGCTGCCAGACGCGTCCGATGGCGTCCTCGATCTTGATGTCGATCTTCGGTCCGTAAAACGCCGCTTCACCCTCAATGCGCTCGTACGAGATGCCGCGTTCCTTGAGGGCACTTGCGAGCTGCTCTTCGGCGGCGTTCCAGTCCTCGTCAGACCCGAGATAACCTTTGTTCTCGGCACCGCCGCGAACCGAAAGCTCGAATTTGACCTTGTCGAAACCGTAGGTATCAAAGACCTTGATGGCAAAATCCAAACAGTCGGCGACCTCGGCGTGGACCTGGTCCGGGCGGACGAACAGATGAGCGTCATCGACCGAAAAGCCGCGTACACGCATCAGTCCGTGCAGCGTTCCCGAAAGCTCGGCACGATATACCGTGCCCATTTCCGAATATCGCTGCGGCAGGTCGCGGTACGACCGCGGGCTGGATTTATAAATGCCGATATGAAACGGGCAGTTCATCGGCTTCAGGCGGTACTCTTCTTCCTCAATGCTGGTCGGAGCGTACATCGAGTCTGAATAGTTTCCTTCGTGTCCGCTCGTCACCCACAACGCACGCTTGGCGATATGCGGCGTGAAGACAAAGCTGTAGCCACGCTGCTCGAGTTCCTCACGGAGCAGCCGTTCCATCTCCATCCGGACGATGCCGCCCTTCGGATGCCAGAGAATTAGGCCCTGGCCGTAATCGTCCGAGATCGAGAACAGGTCCAATTCGCGTCCGAGCTTGCGGTGATCGCGTTTTTCGGCCTCCTCGCGCTGTTTGAGCCAGGCGTCGAGTTCCTCCTGACGGGCAAATGCGGTCCCGTAAATTCGCTGCATCTGCTCGCGCGTCGCGTCGCCCTTCCAGTACGCACCCGAAAGTGCAAGCAATTTGAAAGCTCCGAGTTTGCCCGTGTGCGGCACGTGCGGCCCGAGGCAAAAATCGATGAACGGCGAATTGTCGATATAATAGATGCTGGCCGTATCGGTGACCTTGTCCGAGATCAGCTCGCATTTGAGCGGCTCTTCGCGGCCCTCAAAAATGTCGAGGATCCTGGCCTTTTCGACGATCTCGCGGCGATAGGGCAGGTTTTGCTTCGCCATCGCCTTCATTTTCTTTTCGATCACCGGCAGGTCTGCTTCGGTCAACTGCCGCGGAGCGATAATGTCGTAATAGTAGCCGTAACGCGGGTCTTCCATCAGCGCCGGGCCGACGCCGAGCTTTGTGCCCGGAAAAAGGTCGAGGATGGCGGCCGCGAGCAGGTGAGCGGTCGAATGGCGGATCAATTCCAGGCCGTCGTCCGAATCGGACGTGATCGGCTCGATGACGACAGTGTCGCCGGTCTCGGGCAAGTTGCTGCCGAGATCGACCTGTTCGCCGTTTACCTTGGCGGCCAGGGTGCGCTTCAGCACATCGCGGTCGATTGCCTTAAAGGCGTCCAGGACCGTCGCAGGCGCAGGGAAAGGCCGCAGGTTATCACCGTATTTTACGTTAATTTCGCTCATATTCTTGTTAAAAGATAATTATCGTCCGCCAAAAGACCGGCATTACGCCGCACAGGCCCGACATTGCGTCTGGCTTTTATCGATCAACGCTGGATAACTAGCGATTAACAACCTACTACTATTCAAGATCTGATCCGATAAAAGCGACTTTGCAAATGTCGAACCCGTTTAAGCCGGGTTCGACGGTCACGCCATTAGAAGCGTGTCGTAGTAGTGATAAAAACAGCAAAGTTCTTAGTAAGCATCTTATCGAAAAATATAAATGGTAGTCTCTAGCAGACTTGAACTGCTGACCCCTACCGTGTCAAGGTAGTGCTCTACCACTGAGCTAAGAGACTACACCTCGCGTATTTCTTACGAAAAGCGAACCTTAAGAATGCCAAAAACTGACAAAACTGTCAAGTGGCGACGGCTCCGAAAGCCGATCGCTCGGCAGTTTACGGCAGCGGCCGCTCTAACCGGCGGCCGTACAAATACGATGCATACCGATCGCCACCAGGCGTGTCGTACGGTGATCGACGTCAAACGACGGATTTACCTCGCTAAACTCAATGATACGCGTATTTGCCAGCGATGCGGCATATTTGACGAGCGTGATGAACTCGCCAGCCCGCAAACCGAGCGGGGACGGAGCCGACGTTCCCGGCGCGTCGGCCGAGCGGACCGCGTCCATATCAAAGCTGAAGAACGTATTCAGGCTCGCACTGTGGCCGATGAACTTGTCGCGGATCATATCCTTTAGTTCGACATCGGCCTCGGCCCGCGACCGCAGCAGTTCGAGGCTGATGCGGTGGATCTTTTGGTCGCGGATAAACTCGTAACACACCGGCGAACAAAAGTGCGTCTGAAACCCGACCTCGTAGAAATATGTCGGCAGCAGGTGGCCGCCGTCCAGCAATTGTCTGAACTGCGTTCCGCTGTTTCGCTCGTCGGCGAGCCTCACATCGAGGTGCGAATCGACATTGACGCCGATCCACCACTCGGGCCCAAAGACCTTGGCCATCGCGACGCCGTCCGGATACGAAATATCATTGCCGCCGCCGAGCACGATCAGGCGTTTGCCGTCACGGAGCACCTGCTCGACGATCTCGGCGTGGGTATCGTGTGTTTCCTCCAGCGTCGGGCCGATGACGGTATTCCCGAGGTCGAATATGCGTTTTCTGATATTAAACGTCGTCAGGCGGTAAAACTGGTCGCGGATCGCGTCGGGTGCCTCGGCCGGGCCCTTTCGCCCGAAATTGCGGGTCACTCCGTCGTCCTGCGGGCAGCCGAGAATGACGATGTCCGATGACGCGTAGTGGGCCGGATCCGAATGAACGATCTCGCCCACACGCGGGTCATTTTTATCGCCGCGGGAAAAGAACAGCTTTGCATCGGGACGTGTCGTAAGTTCGAAAATATTTGACATAATGCCTACTTGAAGTATTTTCCAAACTTATGCCTAAGTCAATCACCACCTAGTTAATCGTTGCAACAATCGGTAGAATTAACCGGTAAGAATTCGATCCAAGGAGCCAGCCGTGACCGTTTCCGAAAATGACAGCCGCAGCCGATCGATCGCCGGTTTTCTCCGCGATATCGGGCTCACGATCTCGTTCGGTGAGGTCGCCGACGACACCTTTCTGCCCGGCATTCTGGTAAAGGACGGCGGCCTGGTGATCGACGAAGCGAAATTGCTGTATCCCGGTGACCTATTGCACGAAGCCGGACATCTGGCTTTCGCTCCTGCCGCCATCCGCCCGACCATCTCGGGCGAGGTCGTGCTGCCGGGCGTCAACGCGGCCGTGGTCGAGGTTCAGGCGATCGCGTGGTCGTATGCCGCGGCCGTATTCCTGGGGATCGATCCGGCGGTCGTGTTCCACAAAGACGGTTACCATGGCAGGTCAGAATCGATCCTTTTCAATATCGCGATCGGCAATATACTGGGCTTGCCGGGCCTTTCCCAACACGGTATGGCGTACTCGCCGCTGCGTGCGGCCGAACTCGGCGTAGATCCTTTCCCGGTGATGCACAAATGGCTGGCGGATTGATCGCGGGCGCGCGATCAGTAATTTTCCAGCCAACGGCGAACTGCGCGATCAAAAAAATCTCTTGACATTGCCCGTGCAATTGGCCCAACGTACTTGTATAGATCAATTAGGCTTTGTTGGTGGGAGGCGAAGGGTGAGGCACATTTTTGGGGTGATATCGCTTTCGGCCGCGGTGCTGCTCTGCGGCGTGGCGATCCGTGCGCAGGCTGATGATATGTGCCGCGAGTTTGGCGAAACGCCGTCCCGCGAATCGGGCCGCGATAATCGGCTCGTACCTTTTGTTTACGGCCGCGTCGTGCTCAAAGGCGCCCGGCCCGAGGGCAAGCCTCCACGGATCACCGCGATCTATTCCGACAGCCTTCAACCGGCGACCAGACAGGTGATCGGCCGAACGGGAAATTACTGCTTTCAAAAACGCGGCACCGGCGGAACGCTCGTGATCGAGGTCGACGGCATCGAGGTCGCCCGAAAGTCAGTTTTCGACGCCACAAACACGCGTCAACGAGAGGATTTTGACATTTTTCCGCCGGGCACGCCGGCCGGAGCTCAGCCGGGCGTGGTAAATGCCAAATTCGCCCGGCCGCCCAACGAAAAGACCGCTGACCTCTATCGCAAGACCTCCGAAGCCGAACAGGCGAATGACACCAACGCGGCAATCGGGTTCGTTAAAGCCATCGTCGCGGCCGATCCTGAGGATTTTATCGCCTGGTCAAAGCTCGGCTCGCTGTACATCGGCGAGCAGGACCTCACTGAGGCGGAAACGGCGTTCAAGCGTTCATTCGCCCTCAGAAACGATTACACTCCGGCGATCCTGAATCTCGGCATCGTCAGCGCGCTGAAGGGTGATGTCGCAGCCGCGATCGATTTTTTTGAGCGGGCCGTGGTCGCCGACTCGTCATACGCGAGGGCGTATCGGCTGTTGGGCGAGGCATACCTTCAGGCACGGCGGGGAAATGACGGCCTCGCGGCACTCGACGAAGCCCTGCGGCTGGATCCGGTCGGGATGGCTGAGTGTCATCTTCTAAAAGCCCGACTTTACGACCTGGCTGGTGCCAGGGCTCTCGCCGCGGCGGAATACAAGGCCTTCCTCACGAAGGTGCCAAACCATCCGGACAAGAAGAAATTCGAAAAATATATAAAAGAAAATCAGGAATAGCGGTCATTCCGGCTTTTTGCTCAGCGTCTTGATCATCTGCGCGGCGTTGCCGTTCTCAGGGTCGAGCTGCAGGCTCTTTCGGTAATTTTTGAGAGCGAGCTTTTTGTCGCCTGACTCCATATAAGCTTCGCCGAGGCTGTCATACACGTTCGATGACCGTGGAAATGCGATCGTATTGAGCCGAAATATCTCTATCGCGTGCTCAAACTTCTTTTCGCGGAGCAGATCATAGCCCTTGCGGTTGATGAATCTCCGGATGAGCCCGAGGCCGGGCTTGCGGACGTTGAAAGCGTTGACAGCGGGGCCGAGGCCTTTTTCGAGGGCGATCTTGATGATCTCGTCGGTAAACCGCTGATTGTCGGCACTTTCGGCGGGCGGGACGGTCGGGACGTATGCGGGCTCGAATATTATTCGCGTGATCTGGCGGTTTAGGTCGACGAATGACGGTATCCCTTTGTTCACCATGTGAAATATCGTCAGCTTTTCGTCGAGAAACCGGTGCATCTCGGCGTAAAAGATGTTGTTGGTGCCGTTATGGGTCGCGACGATCGTGTTGCGGCCGGTCCTGAAGATATCCCAGCCATAGCCGTAAAACGGATTCTCATTTTCATTCGGACGCAGTTTCGGGGCGTGCATCTTTTGCTTTGCGGCAGTCGAGAGTACGGTATCGCCGCGTAATGCGATGGCCCATTTTGCCATATCTGAAGCGGTCGTCAGTATTCCGCCGTTGCCTTTGAGGTGCCAAAATGGAGCGTCGCCGTCCCATTGCTTATCAGTCGGCTTACCCCAGACTTGCCCGTCCCAGCGATAGCCCACGGCTATTGAATCCGGATCGAACCGAGGCCGCGAATAACCGGTCGACTCCATTCCCGCCGGGTGGAAGAGATCCGCATACAGGTAATCCTCATAATTGCCGCCCGACAATTTCTCAATTATCATCGCCAGGAGGCTGTAGCCGATGTTTGAATAACCGAACAGCTCGCCGGGTTTTGATTCGAGCGGTGACGCCATCAGTTTTGCCAGAAATTCCTCGCGGGTGATCTTTTCATAATCGCCGCCGACGTCGCCGGTCAGGCCCGAGATGTGGCGTAAAAGGTGATGTATCGTGATCTCAGCCTTGTCCGCGGGCACATTGTCAAAATACTTTGTGATCTTGTCGTCGGTGCTGAGTTTCCCAAGCATTTCGAGCTTCAGGATCGCCGCGGCCGTGAACTGTTTCGTGAGCGAACCGATGTCGAACACGCTGTTTTCATCGTTCCTGATATTACGCTCGAGATCACGCATCCCGAAAGCCCTGGAAACGACGATCTTGCCATCGTGTTCGACCAGCACAGTCCCCGTGAAACCCGCCTTTTCAATACCATCGAGATACGATTCGATTCGGGAGGTCGTAGCGGGGCCGATCTTTAGCGGGGTCGACTGGGCGAACGTCATTGACACAAAGGCGGCGATCATCAAATGGATACAGAGCATCCGGCAAATGTATCGGTTCAGATCAATTCGCATAGTATTCCCCTCTTTCCTGTTAACGTCGACCAAGACAGCTTCAGACGGTATAGAAGGAAAACACCGCGACGAGTTGTTTTGTGACAACTAAACGCTTTGGCCAATGCTAGGGCTTGGCGTTGAAAAATGCGATGAATTCCTTTGTGATATCGGTCTTTTCGTCGGGGATCGCTGCGATCAGGCCGTCGGTGTCTCGTGAGAGGTCAAAGATGAGAGCAAAGCCCTTTTGTTTTCCGTAGTCGTTTAGGGCATTTCCGATCACTTTATTCAACGGATCGATAACGGCCTTGAAGCGGCGTTCATAACGAGCCTTGACATCTTCCCGCTTAAACGTTTGATCGCGTTTGAGCCTTTCATATTCGTCCGCTTTTCTCAGGGCCGTAGCTTGGTCGGACGCGGTGCCGCTCTGGCGGAGCGACCTGACCTCCTTTTCCAATGTTGCAAGTCTCACCGCGAGGGCATCCAGTTCTTTCACGGACGGTGCAAATTCGTTCTCGACCGTCTTCACCGCCGTGACGTATTTCGTGATGCCCGTTGCCGTCTCGCGGAATGCTTGCGAGTCGATGACTGCGATCCGACTGCCTCCAACAGCCTGCGCCGACGCGAATGACGAGAACGCCAGAGCGCAAAACATCGTTAGAGTCGTAATAAAAAACGTCTTCATAAGTTATATCTAAGTTACCCCTTGAAATTTGAAACAAGTTACCGCATCCTTTCGCGGTATTAACGCATTGGTACCTTTACGCCATTCTTTTCTGCAAATTCGATTGCCTCGTCATAACCCGCGTCGGCGTGGCGGATCACGCCCATTCCGGGGTCGGTGGTCAGCACACGTTCAATGCGTGCCGCGGCTTCGGGTGTGCCGTCGGCGACGATCACCTGGCCGGCGTGCAGCGAATAGCCGATGCCTACGCCGCCGCCGTGGTGCAGCGAAACCCAGGTGGCGCCGCCGGCGACATTGATCATGGCGTTCAGATAGACCCAGTCAGCGATGGCGTCTGAGCCGTCCTTCATTGACTCGGTCTCGCGGTTTGGAGAGGCGACGCTGCCGCAGTCGAGATGGTCGCGGCCGATGACGATGGGAGCCTTCAACTCGCCGCTGGCGACCATTTCATTTAGTTTCAGCCCGGCTTTTGCCCGGGCCCCGTAGCCGAGCCAGCAGATGCGTGCCGGCAGACCCTGAAATTCGACCTGTTCCTGCGCCATGGTCAGCCAACGGGCGAGGTGGTCGTCCTCGGGGAAAAGGTTCATTATCGCCTCGTCCGTCTTATAGATGTCCTCTTTATCACCCGACAGGGCGACCCAGCGAAACGGGCCTTTACCCTCACAGAAAAGCGGCCTGATGTACGCCGGCACGAATCCGGGATAATCAAAGGCGTTGGCGACGCCATGGTCTTTTGCCCGCTGGCGAAGGTTGTTGCCGTAATCGAAGACGATCGCCCCGCGATGCTGAAATTCGAGCATGGCTTCGACGTGGCGTGCCATCGACGCCATCGCCCGTTCTTCGTAAGTTGTCTGGTCGCTCTTGCGTAAGTCCGCGGCCTCGTCAAGCGAAAGACCGGCCGGAATATAGCCGTAAAGCACGTCGTGGGCCGATGTTTGGTCGGTCACGACGTCCGGGACGATCCTGCGTTCGAGCAATTGCCAATGTACCTCGGCCGCGTTGCCGCACAGCGCGATCGAACGGGCCTCTTTATTCGCGACGGCCTCATTCGCCATCCGGATCGCGTCGTCGAGGTCGGCGGCGGCGACATCGACCTGCCTGAGCTGCAAGCGGCGTTCGATCCGCCACGGATCGACATCGACAAGGATACCGACGCCGCCGTTGAAGGTGATCGCCTGTGCCTGAGCACCGCCCATTTCGCCCAAGCCCGCCGTCAAAACGAGCTTTCCGGCGAGCGTGCCCCAGCCGTGCTGCCTTGCGAGCGAGCCGAATGTCTCATACGTGCCCTGCAGGATGCCCTGCGTGCCGATGTAGATCCACGAACCGGCGGTCATCTGGCCGTACATCATAAGGCCGTCGCGTTCATACTGGTCAAATTGCTCCTGCGTTGCCCAGTGCGGGACGATGTTCGAATTAGCGAGCAGTACACGCGGAGCGTCCTTGTGCGAGCGAAAAACGCCGACCGGCTTGCCCGATTGCACGAGCAGCGTTTCGTCTTCGTTAAGCTCACGCAGGCTCTTGAGGATCGCGTCGTAACACTCCCAATTGCGCGCCGCCCGTCCGCGTCCGCCGTAAACGATCAGATTGTCGGGGTCAAAGGCGACATCCGGGTCCAGATTGTTCTGGATCATTCGGTAAGCGGCCTCGATCAGCCAGTTTTTGCAGGAAAGTTCGGTTCCGGTCGGTGCGTGGATAATTCTGCTCATTTTCGATAAATTGCCGTGAAAAAATAGTATTTCCAACAATTTACCATATTAGAAATTAGAATCGTAGGAGCACGCCGCGGGCCTGACGGACGTCGGCCGCAGTGACGGTCTCATTGCGGGCGATCGAGACTATTTCGCCTGTGTACGATAGCTGCCTTTCGACCGGACGACGGTTCCGGGCCGGTCGATCTGCACCTTGATCTTATGTTCGGTGCCTGGAGCCGCATCTTCCGTCGGGTAAAATCCGAGTACGTATTGCCGCTTCATTTCGTCCGTGATCTGGCGAAAAGCGTCATCGAGATCGGCCTTTTTCTCCTTGAAAAAGCGTCCGCCGGTGATGTCTGCCAGACGTTCGAGAAAGGCGATCGAAACCTGCTGTTGAGCGTCGATGTTCGGCCGGTTGCCGCCGCGTCGCGGATCCATTCGGCCGTTGCGCCGGTTCGGGAACCGGTCGGGAAAATTACCGCCCGGAAAGCGCCCGATGCCGCCCCGCCGGCCCATGCGGCCCATTCCGACCTGATCGGGAAATCGCCTGGGAAAGACGTCACGGACACGCATTTCGCTTTCGTAAAAGATGGGATAGACCACGGTGTCCGATTCATTCAGCCGCTCGTATAGCTGCGTTTTGGTGATCCGGCTGCCATAGTCCGCTCCGTCCGTCAGCAATATCAGAGCCTTTCGGCCCTTTATGTTCCGCAGCCGACGCTGGACGGCGTCATAGACCGCATCCTGCAAAACGGTGCCAAAGTCCGCGCCGATCGCCGCGTCTTCGATCGCCGCCGAAAGCGCACGTTTGTCGGAGGTGAGTTCGCTTAGGATCTCGAGATCGTTGTCAAAAGTGACGACCATACAGCGGTCCTCGGGGCCGAGATCTTTGATAAATTTTCGTGCCGCCTTTTTGATCTTTCCGAGCACGCCGGCCGTACTCCGGCTCGTATCGAGGGCGAGAACGACATTCATCGGGGCGGCGTCGTTGTTAAAAAGCTCGATCGTCTGTTCGACGCCGTCCTGATAAACACGAAAGTTCGCCTTCGCCAGTCCCGGCATGTACCGATCGTTGCGGTCGCTGACTATCACCGGTATATTCACCAGCGACGTATCGATCCGGATCGTCTCGCTCTTGTCGTCCTGGGCCAAGACCGACGCGGCGGCGGCCGCCAAAATCAGGAACAATCCCGTAATAGATCTGCGCATACCCGTCTCCGTTTACAAGTTGACTTGTTAGTTTGACGCCGGCCGAAGGCATTTGGCCGCAAAAACTTGAGCCGCGGCTAAGTATTCATTATGCTTGTTGGGCGGAAATACTTTACCGGAGGCGTTTATTTATGATCCTGAGGACCTTTTTCATTGCGCTCTGCGTCATCGGAGCATGTTCGGCTGCGTCGGCACAGGTGATGGGGGTACGCGCGGACGAAAAGCCGGCGTATGACGAAGAGTTGGCAAAACGGTTCGGCGGCGACGACAACGGGATGAAGAGTTATGTGCTCGTCATTCTCAAGACCGGGCCCAAGGACGCCTCGATCAAGGGAAAGGACCGCGATGCTATTTTTGCCGGCCACATGGCAAATATCAACCGTCTCGCCGACGAGGGCACGCTGGCACTTGCCGGCCCATTTGGTACAAATGACCGTACATATCGCGGTTTGTTCATTTTCAACGTTACCAGCGTCGACGAGGCATTGAAACTGGCCGCGACCGACCCGGCTGTTAAGGCCGGCGTCTTTATCGTCGAGGCGACGCCTTGGTACGGCACCGCCGCACTGATGGGCGTCAGCGAGACCCATAAGCGGATAGCGAAGCAAAAACCCTGATGCAAGACTGCGATCTGATCATTATTCACGCCGCTGAGTTGGTGACCTGTGCCTCGGACGGCAAACCAAAACGCGGCGCGGCAATGCGTGAACTTGGCACGATCAAGGACGGTGCGGTTGCCATCGCTGACGGCAGGATAGTCGGTGTCGGCGAAACGGCCGCGATTCTGCCCGCGTTTGAGGCTGACAGGGTCATCAATGCCGAAGGCCGCGTGGTCTGCCCCGGGTTTGTCGACCCGCACACGCATATCGTTTACGCCGGCGACCGCCTGGACGAGTTTGAGATGAAGATCCGCGGAGCGGACTATCTCGAGATATTGACCGGCGGCGGCGGTATAATCTCGACCGTCAAAAAGACGCGGGCCGCGTCGGCGGACGAGCTGATCGAACAGGGCCTTGCGCGGCTCGACAAGATGCTCGCCTGCGGCACGACGGCCTGCGAGATCAAAACAGGTTACGGTCTCGACGCGGCTGCCGAACTTAAAATGCTCGATGTCATCGCTGAACTGGACAAGAGCCACGCGATCGACATCGTGCCGACCTTTCTCGCCGCCCACGCTGTTCCGCCCGAACATAAAGGCGACCCCGATGTCTATGTTGACGAGATCTGCGGCACGATGCTGGCGGCGGCCTGGGAGTGGTTCGAGGGGTCGCATTTCTTTGGCCGGGTGCCTTTCTTTTGCGACGTATTTTGCGAGTTCGGAGCGTATTCGCTGGAACAGTCACGCCGGATCATCGAGAGGGCCCGTGAACTCGGGTTTGGGATCAAGGCGCACGTCGACCAGTTTACTAATCTCGGCGGCAGCCGGCTGGCGATCGCTTCGGGAGCGGCGTCGATCGACCATCTCGACGCGATCTCGGACAGTGAGGTCGCCGAACTCGCTGATTCTGAGACGATCGGCGTCGTCATACCGACCGAAAATTTTAACGGCGGCAAGACTCAGTTCGCCAATGCGCGCAAGATGATCGACGCCGGCTGTGCGATCGCGCTGTCGACAGATTACAATCCGGGTTCGGCGCCGTGCCCGTCACAGCCGATGGCGATGGCGATCGCCTGCCGTTATCAGAAGCTGCTGCCGGCCGAGGTGCTCAACGCCGCGACTATCAACGCGGCATTCTCGATCGGCCTCGGTGAAACGCAAGGCTCGATTGAGGTTGGTAAACACGCAGATATGCTCATATGTGATTTTACCGATTACAGGCAACTCGCGTACGAATTTGGCGGAGATCAGGTCAGAAATGTCATCAAGAACGGAGCTGTCTGCTATTGACCGGCGAGGAATTTATTAAAATGCTCGCCGACATGGCGACCGGTTGGACCTGCCGCGACTATGACCGCGCCGCCGCCAATTTTGCCGAAACACTCGTCTATACCGACGGCGTCAATTACGGTTTTGGTGACAGGGCGTCACTGCTGGCGTTTTTTCGGGACGACGGCGGGCTGCCTCAGTCGTGCCGGTTTCACAACATTATCTTTGATGAGTCGCGGCAAATGGGCTGCGCGGAATATACTTATTCGGGGAGTTTCACATATCACGGCACCGTTTGGATCGGGCTCGGCGACGACAAGATCGTTGAGTGGCGCGAGTACCAGTACCGGGCCGGTGTGAGTTGGGAAGAATTTTGGAAAACAAAGGACCGATAGTTATTGACGGCGAAAGCCTGACCTTCGAACAGGTCGTTGCGGTCGCTTACGGGCGTCCGGGCGAACCGCATGTGGTATTGTCCGACAGCGCCAGGGCAAATGTGGCCCGCAGTGCCGCGGCCGTTCAGACGCTGCTTGATCGCGGCGAGATCGCTTACGGCATCACGACCGGTTTCGGAGCGTTCAAGGACAAGATCATCAGCCGCGAAGAGGTCGAGACGCTTCAGCGAAATATCGTCGTCAGCCACGCTGTCGGCGTCGGCGAGTGCTTTGACACGGCGGCGGTTCGGGCGATCATGCTGATCCGGGCCAATACGCTGGCGCGCGGCTTTTCGGGTATTCGGCTCTCGACGCTCGAACTCATCCTCGATTGCCTCAATCGCGGCGTGCATCCGCAGATACCCGAAAAGGGAAGTCTGGGAGCAAGCGGCGACCTTGCACCGCTGGCCCATTTCGCGTGCGTGCTGATCGGCGAGGGCGTAGCGGAGATCGGCGGCGAATTTGTTTCGGGCGGCGAGGCGCTTGCCCGTGCCGGGCTCGAACCGGTCGTTCTGGCGGCTAAAGAGGGGCTGGCGTTGACCAATGGGACAACGGTCATGACCGCGGTCGGCCTGCTTGAAACGCACAAGGCAAAACACCTTGCGGCAATGGCCGATGTTGCGGGCTGCCTGAGTCTCGAGGCCCTGCACGGCACGCTGTCGGCGTTTGACGAACGCATCCACGCCCTGCGGCCGCATCCGCGGCAGATCGAATGTGCCAGGAACCTCAGGGCATTGCTCGAGGAAAGCGAGTTCGTGCGTGATTTTGACCCGGCAAACGTCCAGGACGCATATACACTGCGGTGTATGCCGCAGGTCCACGGTGCGTGCCGCGACGCTGTCGCCTATGCCGAGTGGCTGATCAAGATCGAGCTGAACGCCGTCACCGACAACCCGCTGATCTTCATCGACGACGAGAGCGGCCGGATCGACGTCGTCAGCGGAGGTAATTTTCACGGCGAACCGCTCGCGCTCGCCTTTGATTATCTGACGATCGCCCTCTCGGAACTCGGCAATATCTCCGAGCGGCGGATCATGCGCCTCACGGACGAATCTTCCAACGCTCACGTCCTACCGGCATTTTTGACCGAACACGGCGGCATCAATTCGGGCTTTATGATCGTGCAGTACACCGCTGCCGCTCTTTGCACCGAAAATAAGGTTCTTGCCCATCCGGCGAGCGTCGATACGATCCCAAGTTCGGCAAATGTCGAAGATCATGTTTCAATGGGGGCAACGTCGGCGTTGAAACTTCGCGTCGTAGGAAAGAATCTCGAGACGATACTCGGGCTCGAGGCTTTTTGTGCCGCGCAGGGTATCGATCTTCGTAAAAAGGTGCTCGGCGGCGGCCGGCAGCTTGGCAAGGGTACGAGGCCGCTCTACGATTCGCTGCGAAGCCGGATACCCTTTATCGAAAAAGACGAATATATGAAGCCGCACATCGACGCGGCATGCGAGGTCGTCGCCGGCCACCAATTGGCAAATTAGGAGATTATGCGTTCAATCAGATTCCTGGCGTTTTTGGCAATTCTTGTTTTCGCGGGCTGTTGGTCGATCGACTCAAAGGCCGGCAACAACCGGACCGAAACACAGTCCGAACGTCCGGTCGCGACGCCGACGCCGCGGGTTTCACCGACACTCGTTACCATGCCGACCATGTCACAACAAAAAAAGAGCGGCGGCTTTATGGAACAGCTGCCGGCGGATTTTGAACAGCCGACCGACGACGCGGGCAAACTTCTGCTGCGTGAGTACGGCTCGGTCTTCGTTGCCGGCAACGGTGTCGTGGCCCCGAAAAAGGTGGTCTTTAAGGACGAGGCCGACGTGCGGGCCTTTCAGTCGTCCGCGCCGCAATCGACCGAGACCGTCGGCGGCATTTCTCTGACGCTGCAGACACCCGCAATGAACGCCCTCAAGGAAGCCATTGCCGAGGCTCGTGCGGCAGGCCTGGCGATCGGGCCGCGTGGGGCCGATTCGGCCAAACGCGGATATCAGCAGACCGTCACCCTTTGGGCAAGCCGGGTCAATCCCGGTTTTGTATTCTGGGTCGGCAAGGGCCGCGTCACGCAGGCCGAAGCGTCGCGTATCAAGGCGATGTCGCCGTTTCAGCAGGTGCCTGAGATCCTGCGGTTAGAGCAGAGCGGCATTTATTTCGCCAAGGACCTTTCAAAATCGATCATATACTCGGTCGCGCCTCCCGGAACGTCCCAGCACCTGTCGATGCTCGCCCTCGACGTCCAGCAGAACGAGAATCCACGCGTTCGTGCGATCCTGGCCCGTCACGGTTGGTTTCAGACCGTAAGCTCGGATCTGCCGCATTTCACGTATCTCGGGGTGTCGGAGGAAGAACTGCCGGGCCTCGGCCTCAAGCCGGTCACAAACTCGGGCCGTACTTTCTGGGTTCCGAATCTCTAATGTCGATGCGGCGATCTCTAGGGGCACTTAGGCAGATTTTTCGCGCCTAATTCAGCTGCTTTGGCAAGGTCGGCGGCTGCCAGGGCTGATTCGCCCAACGCGCAATATGCGGTCGCTCGGCGAATATGCTGCTGAGTGCCCGCCGGGTCAAGCTCAATTGCCTTTGTAAGGTCCGCGATCGCCGATCGGATCACGGAACTATCGATCTTCGGGGCCTTTTTAATATCGCTGATCGTATTCACGCCTTGCTGTCTCAGATATAGATATCCTCGATTGTAATAGTACACGGCCGATCCGGGTTTAAGCCGGATCGCGGTTGTCGAGTCGTTTATCGCCAATTCGTACTTATTCTGCCAACGATAAACGCTCGCCCGTTGCGCATAGGCATCGGCGCGATCGGGGTCGATCTGGATGACCTTGTTAATGTCCGCCAATGCCTTGTCGTACAAATACCTCTTTTCATACAAGGCCCCGCGCTTAAGGTACGCCTCGACGAGGTCCGGCTTTAGCCTGATGGCTTCGGTGTAATGTGCCGCGGCATTATCGATTTCAACGATGCTTCCCATTTCGTTCTCTAAGATACCCAGCCGCAGCCAGATGTAGGCGTCATTTGGGTCAAGCTTGAGAGCACGCTGATAGTCTGCTATCGCGAGTCCGGCGTTTAACGAACTGTAAGCATTCCCGCGATTTTTATAGTAAAGGGCATTTTGAGGCTGGAGCTGAATCGCCTTGGTAAAATCCTCGATGGCCATCTGCGTCTTATTCTGCTTTTGATAGACGAACCCACGGTTATTGTACGCATCGGCCAGGTCCGGCTTGAGTTCGATCGCCTTGGTATAGAACGCGATCGCATTATCGAGATGACCGACCTGGACCAGTGCATTACCGGCCGCGACATATTCCTCGGCTGTTTTGGGTGTTTGCGAAAAGGCCGCGTAGCTCAGCAAAGCGGTGATAAGAACCGCCTCGAAAAAAGCGATAAGAGCAGATCGTCGCCCTGATCCGAATTGGTGGTCTTGCATTGTTCCGTCCTCCAATATTCGAACGCAACCGCCGTACCAGCATAATAGCGACCTAACTCCGATCTTTTCGGTCGAGCCGCCCGAAAATGCGATAAATATGTGATTTATTTCGCCGGGCGTGTGTGAATATACGCGGAACCGCCGCCCGAACCGGTTCGTGCTGCGTGTTCCACCGCATAAATGCAAAACGACGGCCCGAAAGCCGCCGTCTTAACCCATTCGGATCTTTCTATTTGATTATGTAAGGTTCGAGCAGGCGTAACCAGGCCCTTTCCGCTCGTGCGTACTCGCTCGTACATCTGACCGCTCTTTCTTCGGGCAGTCCGTCAGGGCCGACTATCGTCCGCATGTTTTTAGGGTCGCTGCCATAAACGAGGCAAAGCATATCGTAAAAACGTGTCTTACTGAACGAGTGTTCGTCCCAGTACGCCATATCGTTGGGATCGGTGTCGCGGCTGGCGATGTCAAATTCGAGTGCCGCGTTGATCGCGCTTCGGCGGCCCTCTGGCGATCCGTCCAGTATCAGGATGGTAGCGAGTTGGTCGACCGCGTCCTCTTCGCGGCCGGTTGCCGGCAGATCGAGCACGTCGATCAGGCAGTGGCCGAGTTCGTGAAAGAACGCCTGCATGATCGTGTCGGCGACCATGTCGTCGATCTTTGCCTGATCCTTGGTGATAGTTTTGAATTCCTCTTGAAACTGCTCCTCGAGCTCGTAACAGATGGTAACCTCGGTGGTGTCGGAGCTGTAAAACGCATTCGCCTCGCCGCACCTGTCAAAATTCAGATATACGTCGCGGGGCAGAGCAAGAAGCTTGTTGAGGCCGTCAGCGATCTCCTGAAGTACCGCCACCTCGTCCTTCGGCATTGCCTTTTTGGGCTGCTGGGCCCTGGACACGGGCGAAAATCCGACCTTGAAATCGCCTTTATCGAGCGGATGTTTCGCCGGCGTGGCCGGCTTTGCCGGTGTCGAGGCCGGCCTGGCGTTTACCGGGCCATTGAAATTGCCGGATTGGGCGTTCGAGGGCGTAATAAACTGACTGAGGCCGAAAAGCAGGCCAAGGGCGGCGAGGGCGATCACGCCCAGCAATACTCTTTTCATAAGTTTGATTCTGCGGACTCTAATTTTGGTGAACGGATTATAGACCAGACCTGTTCCGATGTCCACAGATTTTTTTCGCCCGGCGAAACCCTCGGCTGCCTATCGGACCGAACTCATTCCGCCGTCGATGTGCAGTATCTGGCCGGTCATCCACGATGCCGAGTCCGAAAGCAGAAATGCTGCCGCCGAGGCAATGTCAGCCGGGTTGCCGATCGCCTTCAGCGGGTGCCGTGCGGCCGAGGCTTCGCGCTTTTCGGGCGAACTGAGGAGCCTTTCGGCGAGAGGTGTATCGGTCAGCGAAGGAGCGATGCAATTTACCCTGATCTTCGGGGCAAATTCCGACGCGAGCGACCGCGTCAGGCCCTCGACCGCGCCTTTTGACGCCGCGATCGAGGCGTGAAATCCCATGCCGGTCTGCACGGCGACGGTGCTAAAGAGCACGATCGACGACGTTTCGGCCTGCTTTAGATTGGGCAGCAGTTTCTGTATAACGGCGATAGCTCCCAACAGATTGACCCGCAGATCGTTGAGAAAGTCAGCTTCCGTTAGCCGGTGAAACGGCTTGAGGTTGATCGTGCCGGGGCAGTACACCACGCCGTCGATCGCGCCCTCGATCGGCGGCAGAGCGTCGGCGTTTTCAGCGTCAAATGCGTGTGTCGTAACATTTTCCAGACCGCTCGGTTCGCCCGCCGTGCGGTTGAAGGCCAGAACCTCGTCGCCGCTTGTCGAAAGCTGCTTTGCCAGTTCCAGACCGATGCCCTTGCTGGCTCCGATGATCGCAAATCTCTTATTCACTTTGTTTTCCCCTTTTTACCCGACCTGCAGGCGTCGCTGCAGTATCTGACCTGTTCCCAGTCGCGCTCCCATTTGCGGCGCCAGGCAAAGGGCCGTGAGCACGCCTCACAGGTCTTGGTCGGTAAATGGTGCTTCTTGACGCCCTTCATCACTCGAAAGGATGGTTTCGGCGGAGCGGTGCCGGCGGATTCAGCAAATAAAAAAAGACACCGCGAACGATGTCTTTTCGACCGAATTAAATGTGGTACACCCGGCATGATTCGAACATGCGACCCTCTGATTCGAAGTCAGATACTCTATCCAGCTGAGCTACGGGTGCTCGAAGTAAAGATTCTAGATTTGCGGGCCGCATTTTGCAAACGGCCCACGCTAACTACTGCTGGAGTGTACGGACGTGCTTGACGATGGCCTTGATCTCCTCCGGCCTGAGCTTGTCCTTGAAGGCAGGCATCCCGTCGTCCGGAAAACCGTCAGCGATATAGCCGTAGATCTTTTCGTCCGGTTTCGCCTTCTGTTTGGCGGTCGTGATGTCGTCCGGATCGATCTCCTTGCCGTCGACGGTCGTCTTGCCGCCCTTGCCGCTGTCCCTGTGACAGGTCATGCAGTTGGTCGTGTAAAGTTTGAGGCCCAATGCGGCCTCATCGACCGGTGTCGGTGCCGCGGCGGTCGGGGCGGGCGACGCTGCCGCCGTCTTATTGTCATTCTTCGGCGCATTGGCAGTCGGAGCGGCGGTCTGGCCGCAGGCGGCCGCAAAAACCGCAAGCGCGGCCGCGATGATCGTGATTTTCAATTTATTCATAAAATAGATCTCCGTTTCGTTTGATTACGATTGGGGAAAAGTTTAACTTAAGGTCGTAATTTACACCAATTCGTCCGTTCAAGAATATGAAACTGCGTATCTTTTCGCTTGCCGCGATCGCCGCGATCACCGTCATTTCAGCATTTGCCCAGACGCCGCCGGCGGCCGCGTCGGTTGCCGGGCTTCGGTCCGATGTATCCATCCGCCGCGACGGCCGCGGGATACCGTACATCGAGGCCGCGAATGACGCCGATCTGTATTTTGCTCAGGGTTATGCGACGGCCGGCGACCGGCTTTGGCAAATGGACCTGATGCGGCGCGTCGCCCGCGGCGAGACAGCCGAACTGTTCGGCCAGGCGGCGCTCGAGGGCGATAAGCGTTGGCGGCGGTTCGGTTTTGCCGCACTTTCCGAAAAGGCCGCGGCCGGCATAACGGGCGAGATGCGCACGGCGATGGAAGCATACGCAAACGGCGTGAATGCCTTTATTGCGACGCTCGATGACAAGACTCTGCCGGTCGAATTCAAGATACTTCAATACAAACCGCGGGCATGGACGGTCGCCGATTCGCTCGTCATCGGGGCCGTGCTCGCCGACGCCCTCAGCAATACCTGGCAGCAGGACCTTTTGCGGCAGCAGCTTTCGGTGATCCCAAAAGATAAGTTTGCCGACCTGACCAACCCGGTCACGCCCTACGACGTCGTGCTGTTTGGCAAGGACAAGGGCGGGAACCCGAGCGGCAGTGCCGTTGGCACGCCGCCCGCCGGCCGTATTTCCGCGGACACCGTCGCATCCGCCGAGCGTGACTATCAGCTTAGAAAAGCGTCGCTCGAAATGGTCGGCCTGTACGCCGAGGGGCTTGCGGCCAGCAATAACTGGGTCGTCGCCGGCAAGCGCACCGCTGACGGCAAGGCCATGCTGGCAAACGACCCGCACCTTGCACCGTCAGCACCGGGCATCTGGTATCTTGCGTCGCTTCAGAGCCCGACGGTCCATGCCGCCGGCGTGACCGTGCCCGGAATTCCGGCGGTCATCATCGGCCATAACGAAAAGATCGCCTGGGGAATGACCAATGTCGGCCCCGACGTGCAGGACATCTATCTCGAAACGATCGACGGCGATATGGCCGGCGGCAACGCCAGGGTCAAAACGCCGACCGGTTTCGAACCGCTAAAGACCCGCAAAGAGTCGATCAACGTCCGCGGCAATTTGATGAAGCCCGACGTGTCGCCCGTCAGCCTCGACGTTTACGAGACCCGCAACGGGCCCATCGTGCTGACCGAGGGCGGCAAGAGCTACTCGCTCAAATGGACCGCTCTCGACCCTAAAAGTCTCGAACTTGCGACCTTTCATAAGCTGAATCGTGCAGGGAACTGGCAGGAGTTTCAAAACGCGATCAAAGGCTTTGGCGGATCAACGCAGAATTTCGTTTATGCCGATATCAAGGGCAACATCGGCTGGTACGCCTCGGGCCAGATACCGATCCGCCGAAAGGGCGACGGTTCGATGCCGTACGACGGTTCGACGACCGACGGCGACTGGATGGGAATGATCCCGTTCGAGGAACTGCCGCACCTTTACAACCCGCCGTCGGGCTTTATCGTGACCGCCAACCAACGTATCGCCGGCACCGATTACAAATATCAGCAGATGACGCGCGTTTACGGTTCGGACCGTGCGCGCCGGATCTTTGACCTGCTATCTGCCAAAAAGCAGGGATTGACGATGGACGATTCGCGCGACATTCAGCACGACGTTTACAACTGGCCGCTGGCTCAGTTTGCCAAAACGATCGTTACGGGCGGTTTCGCCTCGGCCGAGACGCTGGCCGTCCTCAAGGACTGGGACGGCAAGATGACGCCCGACAGCCGCGGTGCGGTACTCGCTAACGAGATCCGCAACTGTGTCGGCAACAAGATGGCGGACGACAATAAGCCCGTTCCCGCGGGGCTGATCCAGGCGAGGATATTCGACCTCGCCGTCCGCGACCAGCTCGCCCGCTGGCTGCCGGCGGCGTACAAGTCATACGGCGAACTCTACAAGGCGTGCGACGCGAGCGTCCGCGCAAACCTCGCCGTGTCCAAGGCATACGGCAGCGATCCCGCCGGCTGGGTCTGGGGCAAGACCTTTACCTCGCGTTTTGGGCACCAGCTCGCCGCCGCACCGCTCATCGGCGGCCAATTTGCGACGCCGAACGTGCCGATCGCCGGCAGCGGACGGACGCCGAATGTCGGTTCGAGCGTTTCGATG
>CAZQGN010000017.1:0-75004 GCA_964592865.1 uncultured Chloracidobacterium sp.
GACTCGAACCCCTAACTTCCTCCTTGTAAGGGAGGCTGTCTACCAATTGACGTACGTGCCCGAAAAACTTTTCAAATCTTATTATTGCACGTGTGCCCGACTAATTTTTCAAAAGAACAAGACTCAATTTCCAAAATTGAGCGAACCGTTATATTACGAAAGCAGTATTGGACTGTCAAGTATCCGCAACATATCGTCACGGCAATGGTGTCGATTAATGACGGCCCGCGTGCGATCTCGACCGGCATACTGGTCAATCACACGATTTGGATATATCTTTTTCTTGGAACTTTTGGTTTTTTAAGCTCGTAACCAATCATTGACAGAGCTGAGTTTCGTGCTTTGTGGCGGTTGGTAGATGCGATCGTTCTCGGGAGATCAAAGCGTTGGAAGCATTAAAGGCTGCGGCCGAAATTAATGGTGCGGAACTCGTCAGGCGTGCTCGCTCGGGCGACGGAACGGCTTGGGAGGAGATAGTCACCGCGTATTCGCGGCGGATCTTCAATCTCGCATACCGTTTCACCTCGAGCCCCGACGCCGCCGAAGATCTCACGCAGGAGGTTTTCATACGCATCTACCGTACGCTCGACCAGTACGATGCAAAACAGGGCGACCTCTCCAATTGGTTGATGAGACTGGCCCGCAATTTGATAATTGACGATTACCGCCATCGGCAGCGTAATCCGCAAAATTCGATGGCTGACGCCGTCGATGATCATAGCTACCACCTTCGGGCGGTAGGAACGTCGGCTCAGAAGGAGATCGAGCGAAAGGAGTTGGCCGGTCAGGTCCAGGAGGGGATCGATAAGCTGCCCGAAGATCTCAGGACGTGCGTGATACTCCGCGACATCGAGGAGCTGACCTATCAGGAGATAGTTGACGTTCTGAAGATACCCGAGGGAACGGTCAAATCGCGGATCAATCGCGGACGGATCGAACTCGCGAAGATCCTGCGGCGAATGCGGGTTGTGACGATATGAACGATTTGAACGAGCAGATCGAGAAAATGAACAAACAGGCTCAGGCCGAGCAGGGTTCATCAACGCTCGAAAATATCGCCGGGATCGCCGGCGACGGCACTTCGCTCGCGGCAGATGTCGCCACCGGTGTCGCCCTCGATGTCGCGTCGGACGTGACGTTTTCAACGCTCGCCGATCTTTCATTGGGTGTTGCAGACGAAGCTCTCGGGGCTGCCGGCGAGTTGCTCGGCGGATTGATCGATGGAATTTAAGCGTATTTAGGCCAAGGGGTGCAGAATTTATGATAAAGGAGCAGAAGACAACCATTAATTGTTCGCAGTTCGAAGAGCTGCTTACCGATTATTTGGACAAGGCTCTCGAGCCTTCGGTCCATAAGTCGGTCGCCGAACATGCGATCGCCTGCCCGCTTTGTCATTCGCTGCTCAATGACGTCCGCGAATCGCTCGACGTCTGTCATTCGATCTCTGCCCCGAAAATGCCGATGACCCGGCTCGAAGCCCGCGTTCTGGCGATGACGATGCCCGAAACGGCAATGACCTGCGAGGATTTTGAAGGCTATCTGACCGATTATCTCGACGGATTTTTACCCGCGGCCGTCTTTCATCGCTGGGAACGGCACGCGACCCTCTGCACGACGTGCGAGGATCTGCCAGGAATGGTGGTTCGTTCGATCGCCGCGTTGTACACATACAAATCCGACGAGTTGGCCGTGCCCGCCGGACTGCACGACCGAATTTTGCAGTCGACCATCGGAACGGCGCAGGCCGAAAAGGTCAAAGCCGCCTGGGGAGCCCAGATCGCCGAATGGGTACGCGGATTGAGTTTCCCGCTGCCGATACCGCAGTTCGCCTCGGTTGCGATGATCCTGCTGTTCGCGTTCATGTTCTTTAGCCAGACGGTTTCGGCGGACGGTTCGTTTACGAGCGTTTATCAAAAGAGTGTTGAGCTCGCTGAGGAAACCTACAAGCAGAGTGCCGAGGCTTGGAATGGCGGCGGAACACCGCCCGCTAGCCCGAAGGCCGAGCCCGTGACCGGCACGACCTTTGTCGATAACGAGGAAAAGAAATAATGAATTGTGCATATCACACCCAAAACGGAGCGGTCGTGAATTGCAACGGATGCGGCAAACCGCTGTGTCCGGCCTGCGATCACCGCATAAAGGGATTTCCCTTTTGCCAGGACTGTATCGTCATGGGTGTCGATCTGCTGAGACAGCACAATCGGACCGATCACGCCCCGTTCGTCAAAAAGCGAACATCGCCCGTTGCCGCCACGCTCCTCTCGGGCATCTGCCCGGGGCTAGGTGCGGCTTACAATGGACAGACGACCAAGGCGCTCGTACATTTCGCGGTCTTTGTCGGGCTGTTTCAAATGGCGATCCTCACGAGTGCACCGCTCTTCGTTTTTGGCTTTATGGGAATGTGGCTGTTTGCCGCACTCGACTCATGGCGGACGGCACAGATGATCCGCTCGGGTGTCACGCCCGACAATGCCGAAGATATTCTGGTCAAACGATTCTCAGGAAACCCGAAACTGTGGGGCGTGGTGCTGACGGTTTTGGGAGCGGCGTTTGTCTTTCAGCGATTTTTCAATCTCGGATTTTTGATGCGGGGCATCTTGCCGCTGTTGTTGATCGGGCTCGGGTTTTACATTTTGAGGGATTATATCTTCAAGCCCAAGGCCGATGACATTAGATTTTCGGGGCCGCAGAATGCCGCGGGAACCACGAGTTTCGCCCTAAGTCAGCCTAATCTCGGCCCTAATGCCGAGTATGACCGCGAAGCTGATTTTGGTTCACGTTCGCGGTTCGGCAGTTGGCGTGACCGTTAAGGTCCTTGGTATTATTTTTGTAGGAGCAGTATTCTTATGCCCGTTTGGATGAAAGCAGCGTCGGTCGGCGGCAGTATCTTGGTGGTGATCGCGCTGGTCATCGCATTGCTAAAGGCCCTGATCGGATTTGTCGGATTTATCTCATTTGCGATCAAGATTCTGATCGTCCTTGTGTTCATCGCCGTTATCGGCGGGGTCGGATTCCTCGCTTTCAAGGCGTGGAGCGACAAACGGCAGCAGCCGTAAGTAGTGACTTAATAATCCCTTCGCGACATTGGGCGCCCTTGCAGGCTCGCTTCCAGCTTGCCTTCGAGGGCGTTTTATGTTGTTATATTAGTTCCGATTATTTTAATTGGAAACGTTATTGTTATCATTCCCACAATAACGAGAGTTTATTTCCCTGTTTATTTGACTCTTGTTTTAGGTTTCGCGTTAGTCGCTTGCGGCTGAACCTGCGTGATTCCGCGTATCGAAACGCCCGTGCGTGCGGTACGAGATCATCAAAAGGAGCTTTAAGGCACGATGCAGAAAAACGACAAGTTTTATACTTTTCTTTTATCGCAAAATAAAAAAGATCGCATTTATATTCGCAGAGTAGAGATTTCGAAGCAGTTATTGCATTTTGGATCGGTTGGAATATTTCTTTTTATCGGACTTTCGGTTTTGGGTGTTGGAGTTAGCGGCGTTGTCCGCAGTACGGTCCTGGCAAAATCGCTGGACAATGTTCCGGTGACGGCCCAGATGGCCCGTGTCGAAACGCCGGCGGCCGACGACAAGGACATCGACTACTCACGCCCGTCGCAGTACGACAATTTGTCGTTTAACAGCGGCGGCCCCGAACAGGCCGAGAACAACGATCCGGAAGACGAGGCTATCGACGCTCAACTTCGCGAGATCACTTCCAAAGTAAACGCCGCCTATTTGCCTACAATGTGGGCACATCTGGGCAAGATCAACAACGAGTTTGGTTTTAGACGCAATCCGTTCGGCGGACGCTCGTACGAGTTTCACGCCGGTATGGACATCGACGGCGAACGCGGCGACCTTGTCGTTGCTCCGGCTAACGGAACCGTCGTCAAGGCGTCGTGGTCCGGCGGTTACGGTAACATGATCGAGATCGAACATGCTCCCGGCCTGACGACCCGCTATGGCCACCTTTCCAAGCTTGAGGTTAACGAGGGCGACACCGTCACCCGCGGTCAGCTGATCGCGTTGGTCGGTTCGACCGGCCGCTCGACCGGCCCGCATCTTCACTACGAACTGCGGCTCAATGACAAACCGATCAACCCGCGGCGGTTTCTTCCGCCCGAACCGACCGAGGTCAAATAGACCGGTCGCCTTGATCGGCATATAAGTTTGAAATGAGAGCGGGACGCCATGAGGGCGTCCCGCTTTTTGTTTCGTTGGTATTCGCATTCAAAAGCCGATATAATCGCGATATTAGAGCGTTTTTATTTCACATCCAAGGATCGGAATTTAACATTATGAAAAGAAACAAATTACTGACCTCTTTACTGACGATCGCGATCTTACTTTCATCAATGTCGACGGCATTTGCGTTTGATGAAGGGATGTTCATGCCGGATCAGATCGCCAAGCTCCCGCTCAAAAAGCTCGGCCTGAAGATCAAGCCGACCGATATTTATAATCCGGCCGGCGGCGGCCTGACGGACGCGGTCATCCGGCTGAGTATCGGCTGCACTGCCGAGTTCGTATCGCCCGAAGGCCTCATTTTGACGAACCATCATTGCGGATTTGACGCTTTGGTATCGGCCTCGACCCCGGAAAAGGACCTTGTCGAAACCGGATTTAAGACCGACGGACGCTCGGGTGAGATACCTGCCAAGGGCTACTCGATCTTTGTTACCCAACGCAGCGAAGACGTCACGGCCAAGGTAAAGGCCGGGACCGACGGACTGAGCGGTGACGCCCTTGCCGCCGCGATCAAAAAGAATGTCGATGCTCTTCAGGCCGCCGAACAGGCTAAGGCCCCGGCCGGCTCGACCGTCCGCATTCAGATGATGAACAGCGGCTATTTCTACTACCTTTTCCAGACCCAGCAGATCAAAGACGTTCGCGTCGTTTATGCTCCGCCGCGAAATATCGGCGTCTTCGGCGGTGACCCGGACAATTTCGAATGGACCCGCCACACCGGTGATTTCACGTTCCTGCGTGCCTATACGGCCCCGGACGGTTCATCAGCGGAATACTCGGCCAATAACGTGCCGATGAAAACGAAAAAGTTTCTGGCTCTGAACATCGGCGGCCTCAAGGACAACGATTTCGTGTTCGTGCTCGGCTATCCCGGGTCGACCACGCGTTACCGTGAGAGCCAGTCGATCGAATATGCCCGTGACGCCAATTTCCCGTTCCTTGAGAAATGGCTCAACGCTCTCAGCACCTCGCTGAGGCAGATCGGGGCCGGCGACGAGGAAAAGCGTATCGCTTTTCAGTCGGACATCGCCAGCTTTGACAATTCGCGCAAGGCATTCGGCGGCGGCTACCTTCGTCTGCGAAAGGCAGGCGTCGTACAGGCCCGCCAGGCCGAAGAAGCCCGCCTTGCGACATGGATCGCTGCAAACCCGGACCGGCAAAAGAAATACGGAACGCTCCTGAGCGAGATCAAGGCGTTGTCGGCCGAGTCAAATGCGGCAATGATGCGCGATGCCGTGATGAGGCGTTTCCCTGATCCGAATTCGATGAGTGTTTTCGGCCAGATCGTATCCGCCGTTGTCACCACCCAGATGCAGGGCAAGATGCTGAACGACGCCGAGCGTGCAGCCAAGAAAAAGGACATCGAGAAAGCGTATGAGGGCCGCGAAGCCGACCACGAACTCTATATGCTCAAGTTTTTCCTCAAGTCCTTTGACGAACTGCCTGCCGGGCAGAAGTTCAAGGCTGCCGAAGATCTGTTCGGTTCGCTGAAGGGCAAGGCCCGACGCGACGCCGAGGCGGCATTTGCCGCGACGATCGCTAACGGCGAGTACACGTCGGCTGAGAAAATGGCCGGACTCTACGGTCCGCGAACCATGGAGTTTAACGCCGAACGCGAAAAGATACTTACGTTCGCCCGTGGCGTTGCCGAGGAACGTCAGGCGTTGGCCGCCCGCTCGGCCAAATTCGCGGCCGGAATCGACCGGCTTCGGTTGATGTATATGCAGGCGATGGTCGAGATGAAGGGCATGACGGCATATCCGGACGCCAACTCGACGCTTCGTTTTTCGTACGGTAACGTCAAAGGATATGCTTCGCGCGAAGCCGAGTATCGTTCGCCTTTCACAACGATGAAGGGTATGTTCGAGAAAGAGACCGGCGAAAATCCGTTCGACGTGCCGCAGAAGTTAAAGGATCTCAACAATGCCAAGGATTTTGGCCGTTGGGGCAGCGGTGATACGGTCGCGGTCAACTTCCTTTCGACCACGGACATCATCGGCGGCAATAGCGGCAGCCCGATCCTCAATGGTAACGGTGAGCAGGTCGGCCTTTGTTTCGACGGTAATTTCGAGGGCCTGGGTAACGATTTTTACTACGATCCGGCGGTCAACCGCACGATCTCGGTGGATATTCGTTACGTTCTGTTCGTCGTTGAGAAATTCGGCGGATCAGGTTGGATCCTGAACGAGATGAAGATCGTCGGAGGAAAGGGCTAGGCCCGCGATCTGACTTTCGCAATCTTAAGATCGGTGCGGTCCTCGCTTCTTGTAAGGATCGCACCGATATTTTTTTGTCGATCGGCAGATGCGTCAAAGTGCAAAACGGTATCACGCGGCTCGACCGACGCATCATATCGTCAGGCTTTGATCGCTGTGGCTAGAAATTCTGGCTTGGCTCGAATGTGTAAAGAATCGCTCCGAGATCGCCCCTTACGCCGACGTCGTCAACGCTCCGAACGTCCTCCGCGTATGACGTAGCGAGCATAGTTATCTCAAACCCGGCCCGCACTCCCGGACGAGCAGCCGGAACGAATAATCGCCGGCCCCAGACCAGCAGTCTTTCACCATTTTCGCCGGAGCCGCTGCCTTGAAACTTAACCTCGTAAGCATTCCACCCGCCATTGACGACCGTGTTGCCCTCGGAGACCATTTGAAAATTCGGGATCAGTTTTTTGAGTGTTTCGACCGTCTCTTTCACCAGTTGTGGAAACTTTGCGGTATCTTCCTTGAAGGTGCCGTTGCTGACGTAGTAACTGACCAGCATCTGCTCTTTCAGCTTCCCTTCGGGCGTGATATTGGCGATATCGAGGAACTTTCCTCGTGTCTTGCCGTCCGCACTTTCTTTTGGTCCGTTAACTTTCCAATTTTGCGGGTAATAGAGCGCAAACCCGACAAAGTTACGAACCAGGTCTCCCTTTAACCCCTGTCTTGATGTTTGGAAAAAGTCGGTATTAGGCGGCTGTGCGATCGTCCGTGCCAAGGGCGGAACCTCGATGTCCTCAGCTCTCTGCTCGGGCGAAAGCGGGGCCGGCCCCTGAGCATTTGCCGGAATTGCGGCCAGCTGGTCAGCCGGGATGTGAAGGTCTGTTTCGGCCTGACGGACCAGGACGTAGTACCAGATACCTATCGCTATCACCAATAGGCCTAATGATCCGATCACGGCGATCCGCGTCCAGTTCGAATCCGGCTTTGCCGGTGGTTCAGGTGACCTGGGGGTCCAGGCTAGCTCATCAACGGCGGTCGAGTGCTCTTTTGCGACCGCGGCAGGGATCGTGATCCTTTGCGAGCCCCGGACGATCGCCCCTTCCTTGACCGTATCGCCCGGCTCATCCAGTACCGTGACGTGCTCGTCATCCATCAACGGATCCGGAGCGGCGTTCAGTGCGGCAAACAGATCTTCGCCAAAATCGCGTGCGGTCGGGTATCGTTCAAGCGGGTCGCGAGACAGCGCTTTTTCAATCACCTCGTCCACATCTGTCGAGAGGTCATGCCTAAGATCGGACGGCAGTGTCTCCAGCCCTGATCTCTGCGCCTTGAGAAAAGAGCGTTCGGTTTCGCCGGTGAACGGCAATTTGCCGGTCAGAAGCTGGTACGCGACAACACCCAGCGAATAGACATCGCCGGCGACCGTCGCGATCCGCCCGTCAAGCGTTTCAGGCGATTTATAATAGATGTTCTCCGAATTCGGTTCGCCTGAGGACACGCCAAAATCGGCAATTTTCACCAATTCGGTATCATTCTCGGCGAGCGTGACCAGGATCGCTTCGGGTCTAATATCACGGTGCAAGATCCCTTCGTGATGCACCTCACTGAGAGCCTCGGCCGCCTGACGGATCAGTTTGGCAACCCGCGTCGGCGAAAGCGGTCCGTGAATATCCAGGATATCGAGCGCCGTCAATGCGTCGCTGTGCTCACAGATCAGATAGTTGATCCCATTAGCGAACTGCCCCGAATCGATCAGCCGCAGTACGTTCGGATGGTTTATGTGCGATAGCGATATACGTTCTTCGGCAAGGATGCTCTCAGTCATCTCGTCGAGTTCTTCGTTCGCCAGGATCCTGACGACGACACGCCTGTCGTTGGCGAGGCCATCATCCGCCAAATATGAATAGCCGGTATCGTCCTCGCGCAGCAGTTCGGTGACCCTGTATCGGCCCTTGACGATGCGTCCGACAAGGTCATTGGGATCTTCCGGGTCGAATGCCATCGACCGGATCGACGGATGTTCGCGATCGCCCTCGTCATCGACCTCGATGTGACCGGCGGGAATGTCAGCCGGGTCGACCTTTCGCGGAAAGACCGTCGGAACTTCCGGCTCCGCGATATAAGTTACCTCTGAAACCTCTGCCGTATTCACGTGCCCGGCAAGTACGCCGCTTTCCGGCTCGACCTCGTCCCAGAAGCCGTTGTCGTCGTCCTCGGTTTCGAAAAATAGCTCGGACATTAACTCGTCCGTTATTCTCTCGTCCTCTTTGTCGATGACGAACTCGATCGGCGGTGCTTCGGCCTGTACCACCTCAGGACTCGACAAAACCGCGGCAAAAACGGTCTGCCTGCCGCCTCGCGAAGCCTCATGGCCGAGCGGCACCAGGCGCTCGCCGTCCGCGTCGCAAAAACGCTGCGAGCCGTCAGGGTACTTATTTCCACATTTAGGACAGTGCATTAATGATATCGGATCGACCAAACGTCGGAACGCACCCAATGTGCGCTATTCAACAAGTTGCGTATCCTCATCTGGCAGATACGGTCAATCGGACCCGGATTTCAATAAAATCCGGTCAGATCGGCCGCGGCCGTTTTGAGCCTCGCCGTTGAGGCGTCAATTCTTTCCTTTTACACGAGCGATCTTTGCGGCGATCGACGCCAATTCCGGATTGAGTTCCTTTGCCTTTCGGTAGGCCGTTTCGGCAGACGCCCGGCCGCCGGTTCGCGCAAATTCGTCACCGACCGCTTCGAACAGCCGCGCGAGTTCGTATTTGTCAGGGCCTTCGGCATTTCGGGCGGCACGCTGCAGGACGTCTTCGGCCGCCTCCGGCTTTTTGACGCGAAGGTACAACTCGGCAAGGCCGGTCCACGCACTGACACCTCCGGGCGCGATCATCGACGCCTTCCTCAAAACGACCTCGGCGTCGGTGTATGCTCCGACGCTCGTAAAGCCCCGGCCCAGCAGGAGCAAGGCTGTCGGATTTTTAGGATCCTGAGCCGCCACCTTTTTCAACACCGTGACCGAATCAGCAAACCGCTGGTCGGACTGGAGAGCTTGTGCAACCAGGATCATCGATGCCGGGTAGACGGCTTTCTTGATAGCTTTTTCAAATGCGGCGGCCGACTCGCTCATCTTCCCCTTCCGACGCAAAAATCGGCCGAGGTGGGCGTATGCGGGGGCAAAGTCCGGCGACTCTTCGATAGCCCGGCGATAGGCGTTTTCAGTAGTTTGATCCAGCAGTCCGCGAAGCTCGCGTGCGACTCCCAGCCGATCAAATGCCAATGCGTCCCGCGGCTCAAGTGACAGTGCCTTAAGGGCAAACTTCTCTGCTTCCTCATAGCGGCCAGCAATATCGCTCGTGACCAACGGTTGGGCCAAAACATAGCTCAAGGCGATGTTCGTCATCGCCAGGTTCGGATTGATCTGTTGGGCCTTGCGGTATTCGGTTTCGGCGGCACTCCATCGCAGTTGGTCCGCGTAAATGCTGCCTAGTCCGTAATGGCCGCGATAGTCGCCGGGCATGTACGTCACCGCCCGGCGATATTCAGCCTCGGCTCGTGCGTATTCGCGGTCAGCGCGGGCTTTGTTGCCGTCGGCGATCAACTTGTTAAAGGCTTTCTCGACGGCCGGGTCGGCCGGTCTATTTTTCGGGATCGGTGCAATGCCCGCATTTGTCTCAGGCACGTCCTTTCCTGTCCGGATCTTAACGGCGGGCTTTCGTGCCGAGTCTTTTCGCGGTTGAGCGGACTTAGGCGCCGCTTTTTTAGGTTTGGCCTTGGTCTTGGTTGAGGTTCCTTTTGCGGTGGTGGGTTTTCCGCTCGGCGTTCCGCCAAAGAGTTTGTTGCTGCTTCCCAGGTCCTGAGCTGAGGAGATCTGCCCAAAGGCCGCGATCGCTACCGATAAAATGACAAGCTGAAATACCTTTCCCATAAAAACCTCAGGAACAGTGCATTTCACTCAACTCGTACCAGGCGAAATCCAAGTTCCTTATCGCGTTTGCTGACATCGACATCCGCGCGAAATGTCGAAGTAATGCCAAAATCTCCGGACGATTTGTTTAACCCGGCCCCGCCGCGGATCATATTTCGCGGCTCGGTCGTCGGCTTTATCTCGCCCTTGCTGCCCGGATACAGGCTGACGGGCGTCTCGGTCCATTCAAAAACGTTGCCGATAAGGTCCACGACCCCCCAATCATTAGGGCAGGACCGTGAGCCGACCGGTTTGGGTTCGGTGTTGGACTGATCCAATACCGCACACTCGGGCTTAAATACCGATCCCCACGGATAGATATCGTTCTTTGACCCGTTTCGAGCCGCGTATTCCCACTCGGCCTCGGTCGGCAATCTGTAGGTCTTTCCGTCGTTTTTCGAACGCCAGGCGGCAAACGCTTTGACATCCGCGACATTTACAAACCTGACCGGCCATGTCTCCTGTCCCGAGATCGGCTTTTCGTTGACCCAGTCGGCCGGCACCGGCTTGTAACCGGTTGCCGAAACAAATGCGTAATACTCGGCATTGGTGACCTCGGTCTTGTCCATCCAAAACTGGTTCACCGTCACCGGATGCTCAGGCCGCTCCTCATTTCGGCCGTCATTTCGGCCCATTCGGAAAGATCCGCCCGGGATCATCGCCATTTCAACTTTCGGCGCCATTACCGGCGAACTTCCCGGTGTCGGCGTCTTCGAACTGGTGTTCACGTTTGAAACGCCACCGCCCGACCCGCCAAAAACACCAAAATAATACGCGGCACCTAATCCTGCAATTCCGATTACAGAGAGACCTAATATTCCCGCAATTCCCAAAATAATCGGCGATAGCAGCGATTTTTTGGGTGGAACGGTCACCGACCCGACGGCTGTCGGCCCGGTATTCTGGCGCTCCTGCATCATCGTCGCTTCGACGATCGGGACCGCAGGTTTGGACGGACGGTAAGGAATGGTCTCGGCCTCGGCTCGCGATACGGCCGTCGGCAGATCGGCATCCATCGGGCGCGGTATCGCCATCGGATCCGGGATATTACCCCTTAGTTCGGCGACGACCTCGACCGGCTTTCCGTCGCAAACCACGTCACCGACCCAATCCTGAAAGCCGTCTTTGCTGACACGCAGCAGGTGATTACCGCTTTGAATGCCGTCCAGCAGCAATAAACCGTTGTCGGTAGTCTCACCTACCGAAACATTGTCGACGAATACTTTCGATGCCGGCGGTTTTGTCCTGATCCGCAGTGACGACACTGGCAGCGTCTGCGATGCCGTCGCATGGATCGACGCCTGGCCGGGATAGATCGCCTGCCTGAGTTCTTCGACCAATTGCTCGACCGAGGCGGTCCGTTTCATCGGGTCTTTTTCAAGGGTATGAAAAACTGCCCGCTCGAGTTCCGGCGACACTGACGTGCCGAGTTCGGCAAAACGCGGCGGAGGGTCGCTGATATGTTTTTTCATGATCGCCGGTATCGACGATCCCTTAAAAGGAACATCGCCGGCGAGCATCTGATACAGCATTACGCCGAGACTGTATATATCGGCCCGCGAATCAGGGTCCTCGTCCGCCCATTGCTCCGGCGCCATATAATACGGCGAACCCATCAGCCCTGTTGTCTGGGCCTGAATGAATGAACCCAACAACTCGCCGGATTTGATCTTCGCCAGCCCGAAATCGAGTATTTTGACCGCTTGCGACAGGCTCGGCTTGTCGTTGCAGATCATGACGTTCAGCGGCTTGAGATCGCGGTGTACGATCCCCTGATGATGAGCGGCTCCGACCCCGGCACAGATCGGCGTCATTAATTCGAGGGCACGATCGGGCGAAAGCTTCTTTTCGCGGGCGAGCAGATCATGAAGTGATTCGCCCTCGACATACTCCATTACAAGAAACGGTAACGAGCCGTTTACCACGCCATAATCGGTCACGGCAACGACATTAGTATGGCGGATCGCGGCTGCGGCGAGTGCTTCCTGACGAAATCGCGTTACCAGTTCAGGGTCGTTCCCGACGAGATCCGGCAAAATGATCTTGATCGCGAGCAGCGTTTTCAGATATGCGTGGCGAGCCTTGTAAACGACGCCCATACCGCCCTGGCCGAGCCGCAGTTCGAGGTGGTATTTTCCCTCGAGCACCGGTTCGCCCGCGATGGTATGCGCGGTCGGCATGCCGTCCGTCGGACACGTGACGACTTCGTCCGAAAAGCAATGTTTACAGAGCTGACACTCTCTCATCGAAAATTTATGATGCTAAAACTCGGCCGCCGGTTTTCGGACTTTCTATCTTGAGAACAAACGTTTCGCTCCCGTCACGCCCGGCATGCAACGATTCTAAAGACTTTGCCAACCGCAAGCAAGGTAAAAGCTCGCTAGTTCGTCAGCCCTTGACCACGATATTCACCAATCGTTTCGGAACGACAACGACCTTGACGATCTCCTTGCCGTCGGTGAACTCGCGAACCTTTTCGTCCAGAAGTGCCAATCGTTCGAGTTCATCGTTGGCCGTGTCAGGCGACGCCATCAATCGCGATCGCAGCTTACCGTTGACCTGGACAGGTATCTCGATCTCGCTCGCCTTGGCCAGATCGGGCCTGTATTCGGGGAAAACCGCCCCGTTCGCGAGCATTCCGTTTTCGTTGCCGACGATGACGGAGTACAGCTCTTCGGACGTATGCGGAGCAAACGGGGTCAGCATCAAAACGAGTGCTGACAGAGCTTCACGGACCGCAAATCGCTCGTCTTCACCCGACTGGTCAGGTTCGACGCCGATGTCGGCGATCGCGTTCGAGAGTTCCATCAGTGCCGCGACCGGCGTATTGAACTGCAGGCTCTCGAAACTGTCGGAAACCCGCTTGATCGTCTGATGGGTCTTTTGACGCAGTTTGCCGGCGGCGGCACTTGCGCTTTGCGGCTCGGCAGTAACGTCGATGTGGTCACGCCATTTGTAGATGAGACGCCATACACGCTGAATAAATCTGACCGCTCCCTCGATCCCGGTCTCGTTCCAGACGAGTTCGTTGTCTATCGGTGCGGCAAACATAACAAATAGCCTCGAGGCGTCAGCACCATAGATCTCGACCATCTCGTCAGGATCGACACCATTGCCTTTCGATTTCGACATTCGCTCGATCGCAAATTTCAGAGCCTTGCCGTCTGCCGAAACGGCACGCGTCATCTTGCCCTTGCTGTCGCGTTCGACCGTGACCGTCGCCGGCGGGTGATAGATCCGCTTGCCCGACTCATCGTCGTAAAACGTCTCGCCGACCACCATTCCCTGCGTGAGCAGCCGCTTCACGGGTTCATTAAAATTGACCAGCCCGAGATCGCGCATCACTTTTGACCAGAATCTGGCGTAGATCAGGTGCATCACGGCGTGATCGTCACCGCCGATGTATTGATCGACCGGTGTCCAGTATGCCGCCGCGGCCGGATCGAACGGGAGAGTTTCATTCGTCGGATCCGTATACCGGAAAAAGTACCACGACGAATCTACAAACGTATCCATCGTATCGGTCTCGCGTTTCGCCGGGCCGCCGCAGTTCGGACAATTTGTCTTATAAAACTCCGGCACCTTTGCCAGCGGCGATTCACCTGTGCCCGTGATCGGCGCGTTTTCGGGCAATCGAACCGGCAGGTTCTCATATTTTTCGGTCACGACCCCGCATTTGTCACAATAGATGACCGGGATCGGCGAGCCCCAAAATCGTTGCCGCGATATACCCCAGTCCCGCAGGCGGTAGGTCGTTGCCGTTTCGCCGAAACCGTGCTTCTGGGCCCAGTCGGCCATTTCCTTTTTGGCCTGCTCACTGGTCTTTCCGTTCCAATAATCGGAGTGGACCAAAACCCCGTATTCTGTAAACGGCCGGGCGAGAGCCAGAGCCTGCATCGTGTGATGTTCGTGCACCAGATGCGGTTCGGAAACGACCTGACGGATCGGCAGATCGAATTTTTTTGCGAACTCAAAATCGCGCTCGTCATGGGCCGGGACGCTCATCACCGCTCCGGTCCCATAGTCCATCATTACGTAATTTCCGACCCACACGGGCAATGCCTGGCCGCTGAACGGATTCAACACCTTGAGGCCCGTATCGATGCCGTCCTTTTCGATCTCGGCCTCGCGGTCCCTGGGTTTCAGATTATCTTCGATGATCTGATCGATCTTGGCCGTAACGTTCGCCGGCAACGTCGCCCGATGGGCACCTATTACGGGATGCTCGGCAGCGACCACCACGGCGTTTGCCCCGTAAATGGTGTCGATGCGGGTCGTAAATACACGAATCGACCCCGGCGCATCCTTCGGGATATTGCCGAGAGCCCCGGTTGCGATTCGCACCTTGAAATCAACGTATGCACCCTCCGACCGGCCGATCCAGTCCTGCTGCCGCTTTAGTACGTGCTGCGGCCAGCCGGCTTCGATCTCGGCCATATCGTCAAGGAGCTGATCCGTGTAGGCTGACGTCTTAAGGAACCATTGCTCCAGATCCTTTTTGGTTACCGGATTGCCGCATCGCCAGCAGAGGCCGCCGCTCGCCTGTTCGTTCGAGAGCGTCGCCTGATCGGTCTCGCACCAGTTGACCTGCGTCAGCCGTTTGTACGCGAGGCCTTTTTCATACATTTTCAGAAAGAACCACTGATCGAACTTGTAGTACTCCGGACGATGGGCATACATCTGCCGGTCCCAGTCATAGCTGAGGCCCAATCGCTGAAGCTGGCCTCGCATCACCTCGATGTTGTCTTCGGTCCATTTCCTCGGATTCACGCCTCGCTTTACCGCGGCGTCCTCAGCCGGTTGGCCAAACGAATCCCAACCGATCGGGTGGAGCACGTTAAAACCGCGCAGGCGTTTGTACCATGCAAGGGCGTCGCCGGCTGAATAATTCCGTACGTGGCCCATGTGGAGATTGCCCGACGGATACGGCAGCATCTCGAGCGCGTAAAATTTCGGCCGGCCGTCCTCGACTACGGCCTTAAATGCCGCCCGCTCAGCCCATATTCGCTGCCATTTTTGCTCGATCTTTTTTGCAAAATATTTCTCGTCCATACAAGTGACCTGATCCTGAACTCAACCGCCGCAATACGGCAAGAATACTATGTTAGCGGATAAAGTTCGGTGTATCCACCGATAGCGGCAGCAAACTGAAATTCGTGCCGAAGTTGGGACGCTTGCCGGTCGTAACTGACCGATGCGTACGACTGGCCGGCTGTTATTTTTTTCTTTGATTTGGATTTTTACCGTGATATTCTGACTATTGCTCTTAGGCTCATTGAGTTTCGCAATCAAGAGAATTGATGATAGATAAATACGTTCCGCAGACCGCTAAGACCTGAGACATTTCGTTCTCGGTCGGGCCGTCTGCCTCAAAAAATGGGAGGTGTCGAGATGGTCAACCGAGACGAAGTTCGTGCCCCGAACCGCACCAAAATAAAGAACGAAAACGATAGATCAAACCGGCGGACCGCCTTGCCGGCCAATTATTCTGCGTTGTCTCAAGCCAACAGCGACGATGTACTTCTGTCGCTGATCGATGCTCATGAGAACAAACGTGCTCGTCAGGTAAGCGAATGGGAAATGTTGCGGCGACAGTCGATGCGGCGTGCGGCGTAGGTCCGACGGCCCGGCATCTGCCGTTTAGCGGCGGTGTTTCCCGGATCGTCATATCTTTTGTTTTTGCCGGATTGATCTTCGCTGCTTCGGCTTCTGCCGTGCGAGCACAGGATGACGGCCGGTTTGCCGCGATACTTGCGAGCGGAAACAGCGAGCAGAAGCGCGACGCCCTGGCTCAGCTTCGCCTGCAGGATTCCGAAGCGTCATCGAGAATTGCCGCCGCGGCATTGTCCGACGCTGATGAACTTGTTCGGGCGGCCGCGATCGGAGCGATCGGCAGGCTGCCGGCGTCGGAAGTGGCGGCTCTGCTGGTGCCGCTATTGTCTGATAAGGCCGAGTTCATTCGCCGCGAGTCGGCATTCGCACTCGGAAAAGCCCGATCTGTCGACGCCGTCGTTCCACTCAGCAACACCGTCAAAAATGACCGTGCCGCGATCGTCCGTGCAGCTGCTGCGAACGCGTTGGGAAAGATCGGCAGCGAGAGCGGCCTTGGTGCCTTGGCGGCAGTGATCCGAAAAAGGCCGGGCTCGGGAAATGAGTATTTACGGCGCGTCGCCGCACATTCGATCGGGGAAATTGCCGAAATGATCCGCTTCGGCCCCGACGCAGTCAGCCTGACTCAAACCACCCCGACAAATTTCCTGCCGCAGAAATATAAACGGCCCGTCGCAACCGCCGATCCGGAATCGGCTTTACCAGCCTTTTCCGAGGTTCTCAGGCTTTTGCTCAAGGCTTCGGCCGACCGCCGCGAATCCGACGACACGCGACGCGAGATCGCATTTGCTCTCGGTGCTATCGGCGATCCGGCGGCACTTGGATTTCTGCGCGCTAATACGTCAAGTCAGGACGATTATCTCGCCGAAATATGCAGAGAGGCTCTGCTAAAGATACGGATCGTCCGATAATTTCTTTTCACCTGATACAAATTTTGTTCTAATTAGAGCTATGCAGCCGAGCGTGAATAGCCAGCCAAGGGATCTTGCCCTGCGCCGTCAGTATCTCGACACGCGACGGTACACCGAAACGCTCTGTGAACCGCTCGAGACCGAGGACTACATCCCGCAACCTATCGTTGACGTCTCGCCGGCCAAGTGGAATATCGCTCATACGACCTGGTTCTTTGAGGAGATGATCCTCAAGAACTTCGTTGAAGGTTACCGCGTTTTTGACGAGCAATTCGCTTTTTTGTTCAACAGCTATTACAACACGATCGGCGAACGCACCGTACGCGACCGGCGGGGTGACCTGAGCCGTCCCACCGTCCGAACTATCTTCGAATACCGCCGTTACGTCGATGAACAAATGTCGGCATTGCTCTCGCGAGATGTGTCTGGCGAAGTGCACGAATTGGTCCTGCTCGGCCTTAACCACGAACAGCAGCACCAGGAGCTTTTCCTGACTGATCTTAAATACACTTTCGGCGTAAATCCGCTAATGCCGGCGTATCGGCCCGAGACCGTTCCGGAGAATGACATTGCAAAGGGTTCGGGTAATTTTATCGCGGTCCCCGGCGGCATGGTTGAAATCGGACACGCCGGCGACGGATTTGCGTTCGACAACGAATTAGCACGCCATACCGTTTTCCTGAACGACTTTTCGATCTCGGACAGGCTGGTGACCAATTTCGAGTTTGCCGAATTTGTGGACGCCGGCGGCTATCGCGATCATGAGCTCTGGCACGCCGAGGGTTGGGACTGGGTCACGTCCAACAATATCGGCTCGCCGCTGTACTGGCATCTGCACGAGGGCGTCCGTCACCATTTCACACTCGGCGGATCTAAGCCGCTGGCGCCGGATGCCCCGGTTTGTCATATTTCGTTTTACGAAGCATCGGCTTTTGCGGAATGGAAAGGTTGTCGGCTGCCGACCGAGTTTGAATGGGAAGCGGCGAGCGGCCGATTCGACTGGGGCCAGCGCTGGGAATGGACCAATTCCGCGTATCTGCCCTATCCCGGTTACCGCAAAGCGGCCGGTGCGGTAGGCGAATATAACGGCAAGTTTATGATCAATCAGATGGTGCTGCGGGGTGCGTCGATCGCGACGCCGGCCGGCCATAGCCGACACACGTACCGAAATTTCTTTCATCCTCACTTGAGATGGCAATTTACGGGCATCAGGCTCGCAAAGTGATCGGCGATGTCGCGGCCTGATGTGTCACCTATTAATTCGATCGGATCAGAAACCTCACATATGAAAGAGCTATCTCAATTTGCCGCCGATGTCCTGTCCGGCTTGTCATCATCGCCAAGATCACTCTCATCCAAGTATTTTTATGATGACGAGGGCTCACGGCTGTTCCAGGAGATAATGCGCCTTCCGGAATACTACCTCACAAATTGCGAGACCGAGATCTTTACGACCCGCTCAGACGAGATCCACGACGAACTCGTCAACGGGAGCAGCGGTTTCGATATCATCGAACTCGGGGCCGGTGACGGCACAAAGACTGCTATCCTGATCGAAACATTTCTCCGGAAAAATACTGATCTGACATACTCGCCGATCGATATTTCTCAGGAGGCCGTCGATACATTGTCTGGAAAGTTCAAGGTCCGGTTCCCGCAGTTGCGGGTAGATTCGTACGTCGGTGACTATTTTGAGATACTCTCGTCTCTGAGCACCGCTAAGGGCCGTCGAAAGGTGATTCTCTTTCTGGGTTCGAATATCGGCAACTTTTGCCGTGACCGTGCTATCGAGTTTTTTCGGGGATTGCGCGGTTCGATGAATGCCGGTGATCTGCTTTTGGTCGGATTCGACCTGCAAAAGGACCCCGGGACGATACTCCGGGCGTATGACGACTCGGCGGGGATCACGGCTCGGTTCAACCTGAATCTGCTGGCGCGTATCAACCGCGAATTGGACGCTGACTTTGACCCCGAAAAATTTAGTCATTACGCAAATTACAGCCCGATCGACGGATCGGCCCGCTCATACCTGATCAGCCGCGAAAAACAGAGCGTCGAGATCAGGGCACTCGGCAGGACATTCGACTTTGACCAATGGGAGGCGATATTTATGGAGATATCGCAGAAATACTCAATGAAGATGATCGAGGATCTTGCGGCCGAGGGCGGATTTGGCATCAAGCGAAACTTTTTTGACAGTGACCTGTACTTCTGCGACTCACTCTGGCAGCTGCGATGAATTTTAATATTCAACGATACGACACCATCGGTTCGACCAATAGCGAGGCGGCTGAACAAGCCCGGCGTGGTGCCGCCGAAGGCGTCTGCATCATGGCGGACGCGCAAACCGCCGGACGCGGCCGTAACGGACGAACGTGGGTTTCGGAGGCCGGATCGGGATTATATTTCAGCATCGTCCTGAGGCCCAGGTTTGCGGTCGAGTCAGTACCGCTGATAACACTGATGACCGGCGTCGCGGTCTGTGACACCCTGGTCGAGTTTGGCGTCAAGGCTGACATTAAATGGGTGAACGATCTCCTCGTCGACGGCCGCAAGATCTGCGGCATACTGGCCGAAGCGATCGAAACGCCGCTGGGCCTCGCCGTGGTCGTCGGGATCGGCATAAACCTGACGTCGAGAAACTTTCCGGACGAGATAGCCGACACGGCCACGTCGATCGAGGCGGTCACGGGCAAACGCCATACCGCCGACGAGATCGCCGAGCCATTGACCCGATACATAAGTTATTTTTACGATATCCTGATGTCCGCCGACGGCCCCGGCGAGACGATCTCGCATTGGCGGCGGAGATCTTCGTACTACTCGGGCAAGCTTGTTCGGGTCCGCCTTGCAAACGGCGCCGTCGAGGGCGAGACCGCCGGCCTCGAAGAAAACGGCGCACTGCGAGTGAAAACACCGGACGGGTCGGTTAAAATCATTCAGGCCGGCGACGTCGAACTGCTCAGACCGACAGCATAACCTCAACGGCCTTTTACCGTCAGACTAAGATGAAACGCAGACTCGCCGAAATCCATCCGATCGTTTACAAAGCGAGGATCAAGCAAAAGCGGCTTTTCCGTCGATTGGCAGACCTGCCGCTCGCCGGTCGATTCGCATCAGAAAAGATCACGGATGACCTTGAGTTTACCTGCAAGCGGCATCAGTCGCTGCTGCGTCGGCGATTGGGCAATTCTGACCCTGAACTGCAGGAGAACAAGGTCGAAAACCTCAAGATCGCGTGTCCGACGATCGACGGGATACTGATCAAACCGGGACAGACATTTTCGTTTTGGCGTCAGTTGGGCGAAGCAACAGCCGACAAGGGATATCACGAAGGGATGCAGTTGTCCCGCGGCGAAGTGGTTCGCGGGGTCGGCGGCGGCCTGTGCCAGCTCGCCAATCTGCTGTATTGGATGGCATTGCACACGCCCCTCGAGGTGGTCGAGCGTCACCACCACAGCTTTGACCCATTTCCTGATGAGAACCGTGTCCTGCCGTTCGGCAGCGGTGCCGGCGTGTTCTTTAATTACATCGACCTTCGTTTTTTTAATCCCACCGACCTTACGTTCCAGCTCCGCGTCTGGCTGACAGATGACCACTTGAAAGGAGCCGTTTATGCCGACCGCGAGCCGCAGTTCTCATATCACGTTTTTGAAAAGGGCCACCGATTTATACGGGAAGATGGCAAGAACTTTCGCGAAAATGAGATCTGGCGGGAGCTGATCGACCGCCGGACCGGCAACCGCGTTTCCGAAGAAATGCTTGTCAAGAATCACGCCGAAGTAAAATATGAATTGAACTTTGATGACGGAGAGTGTAGTTTGTAATAACGGCATATGAGTGAAGATTTTGATATACAAGGCGATTTTGACCTCGACGACGACTTTGACGAAGAACTCGCGGAGTTTGATGAGTTTGACGACGAGCTCGAGGATGTCGCCGTCCGAACTGCCGTCATGCAGAAGAATGACATGATCGCGCTCCTGTGCATCAAGACGGCTTCGGCCGGTGCGGCGATCTGCCGTGTGGATCCCCGCGAAGACCGTCCGGCGGTCCAGATCTACGACGATGCGAACGCCGCTGTCGAGTGGTTCACCCGCAGTTTGAGAACCAGCCGAAAGAACGGTTGGAGCGTGATCTACGACGGATTGCCGCTGCAGGGCTAGTCCGTTCGCCTGCTAAGATCACCTCGGTCCGCTATCGCCATGGCGATAGTTCCCTATTGACGATCCTTATGCTCCTCGCGGTTGACATCGGCAATACATCAACAAAATTCGGGACCTTTGACGGTGACCGCCTCGTTTCCAAGATATCTATTCCGACCATTCGCGAAGTAACGCCCGAGGGCCTTGCGGCCGTTCTCAGTTCACGAATACCTTCAAACATCACCGGCGCGATCGTCTGTTCCGTCGTTCCGGAAACCGAGGCCGCGATGGACGGTTATTTGCGTTCCGCCTTTGCGGTTGAACCCAGGTTTGTCTCCAATGATCTCGATTTTGGTTTGACCATCAACTACACGCCGCTCGAGGCGGTCGGGGCAGACCGGCTGGTCAACGCGTTTTCCGCGGTCGAGACCTATGGCTTGCCCTGTGTGGTCTGTAGTTTTGGGACGGCTTTAACGATCGACGCGGTTGATGCTGATCGCAATTTGCTCGGCGGCGTCATTGCCCCGGGCATGAAAGCGATGGCCCGATCGTTGTACGAAATGGCGTCTCGCCTGCCTGAGGTGGAACCTGAACGAACCGATAATGTGATACAAAACACGACGGTCGGCTCGATCAGTTCGGGGATCTTTCACGGCTATCTGGGAATGGCCGAGGGCCTGATACGGCAGATAAGGGCCGAAATGGGCGGTTCGCCAAAGGTGATTGCCACTGGCGGAACCGCCGATGCCATTGCGCCGTACATCGATCTGATCGACATCGTCGACGGCGACCTACTGTTGGACGGACTTCAGCTGCTTCATTCCAGGCCGCTTACGGCCAATTGAATCCGTTGACCGGGTTACCGTAAAACGCGTCCGCCTTCCAGGTCGTGGACGACCATTTGTCTTTATCACCCATCACACGGACGGGCACGATCACCTTGCCCTCGGCAAACTCATTACTGCCTGCGATCCCGTTATCGGCAAATTTTCCGCCCGAGACGTTGAATGATAACTCACGGATCTGCTGGCCCTTGTGATAGATCTTCACTTGATATGCGCCGTCGGACTCGTTAACGAACCGCGCCTGTGGAAACATCTTCCGTCCCTGCGGCGTGGCCGCATACTTGAATTTGTACCATTCGAAATTGAATAGCTCCCAGCGATGCGTATCTTTGTTTTCGAGGCTGTTCGGATACCGGCTCTGGACCGAGGTAACGCCACCCATGTCGTCGGTAGTTAGTATTTGCTGTCCGTTGAAAAATAGTCGAGCCTCGAGATCGTCCAGGCGGGTTTCGCCCTTGATCCAAACGCTCACGGTCGGCGGCGGGGCATTTCGATCCCGGGCCCAATCCAGCCAAACGTATCCAAACGGCAGATTCCAGTCCTGATCGACAAAGAAATCAAACTGGTTCTTAAACATCGGGATCGCCGGGCCGTATTTGAATTTTCCGACCTTGAATTTACCCTGGAACAACACGCTGCCGTCCCGGCTGTCCGTGATCTTTACGCCAAACAAACCGGTCGCGATCGTCGATTTGCCCTCAAATCGGCCCGAAACGCGATCCGTGATAATTTCGGTCGTCTTTTCAGCGGCGTTTGAGGTATTGGGCTTCAGCGTTTCGCTGAACCACGGCTTGCCGTCGGGAGTCGTGTAATCGGCGATCAGTCTCAGTTTTGCGGCTCCGCTGTAGAGCACCTTGAACTTGACCATCGGGATCCAGCTTGTGTAGTTCGACTCAGACGGCAATTTCCAATATCGGGCTTCGGTATCGCAGCGAATATCGAGAGTGGTTTTTAATAGCACGGGCGTATCGCTTGCCGCCGGCGGCTGGACCGTACCCGGACCGGCGTTTGAGATCGAGCCGGTCGGGGTAGTGCCGGGCGATGACGGCGGAGCGGAAACCGGTGACGGTGTGGGCTTTGGCTGACCCACCTTTGGGATCTTCAGCGTGATCTGTCCTGAAGAATGAACCGCGGAAAACGCGAAGATATACCCGATCAATATCACCGAAAGGCAGGCCGATTTCATTTTGATTGTTCCTCGATTTGACGTGAAATAAGTAGAGCTTACCAGTAGTGGACGTTTGGAAAGCTCGTTCGGTTTCACATTTATCGTTACCCGCCGCAGCGTTTAACGATATGTCGCGAGAAATCTCGGTTTGCGGCGAGCCTTGGTCAACTGTTCAAACGCATAGGCAAATTTGATAAGTGTGCCCTCGGACCAAGCCCGGCCGAAAAACGATATCCCTACCGGCAGTTCTTTTACAAAGCCGGCCGGAACGGTGATATTCGGATAGCCGGCCACCGCCGGAAGCGTCGAACTGCTGACGTCCGCACCGAAGCAATCCCCGTTCACTGTATCGATCATCCACGTGGGCGAGTTTGCAGGGGCAAAGATCGCGTCGAGTTTGTTTTCATCCATCACCTTATCGATGCCCTCGGCCTGAGAATATTTTCGGCATATTTCGCGAGCTTCGATATACGCTTTGTCGGTCAGCGGCCCCTTTTTGGCAGAGTCCTCAAGGATATTTTGGCCAAAATAGCGTAATTCGCGGTCACGGTTCTCATTATTGAACCGGACAAGGTCGTCAAGCGTTTTGTGCCGGGAGCCGCGTTGTTTGAGGTACCTTTCGAGCCCGTCCTTAAACTCGTACTGCAAGACCGTAAACTCCGCTTCGCCGAGTTTTCCCGCGTCCGGGAACCTCACGTCTATCAATTCGGCGCCCGCCCTTTTTAATACATCTAGTGCCCCGTCGGTGATCTGATCGACGTCAGCACGCTTTCCCCAAAGGTCGCGGGCGACACCGATCCGCGCACCGCGCAATCCGTCGGCATTGAGAAATGCCGTGTAATCGGTCGCTTCGCGTTTGTCCCGCATCGCGGGATCGGCCGGATCGAACCCGCAAATAGCGGTCAGCACCGCCGCCGCGTCCGCGACCGACCGCGTCATGGGCCCGGCCGTATCCTGTGAGATCGCGATCGGAACTATCCCGCTGCGCGATACCAGCCCGATCGTCGGTTTTAGTCCGACAATGCCGCAGATCGACGACGGGCAAACGATCGAACCGTCAGTCTCTGTCCCGATGGCGATCGCCGCCAGATTTGCGGCGATCGCCGCCCCGGAACCGGACGATGATCCGCAGGGATTGCGATCAAGTACATATGGATTGCGCGTCTGGCCGCCTCGGCCCGACCAACCGCTGATCGAGGGGTTAGCCCGGAAATTGGCCCATTCACTAAGATTTGTCTTCCCGAGTATGATCGCCCCGGCCGCTCGCAGACGAGATACGATGAATGCGTCGCTGGCCGGCGTCGGTGCGTCTGCAAGAGCCAAACTCCCGGCCGTGGTCTTCATCCTGTCGGCCGTGTCAATATTATCTTTGAGCAGAACCGGGATGCCGTGCAGCGGCCCCAGGACCCGCTTGCTGAGCCTCGCCCGGTCACTCTTCCGGGCGTTCGCGATAGCGTCCGGATCTAGCTCGATCACCGAATTGATCTTCGGATCGACGGCCTTGATCCGGGCCAAATACCATGTTGTGATCGCCTCCGATGTGAGGCGGCCCGAGCGCATTGCGGATTGCAGCGTCGTGATCGTAGCTTCTTCGATCTCGATCGCCGCGTTCCCGGCATATGCATTTCTCGTTCCGGCGGCGAGGATCCCGACACTACCCAAGGCCGTAATACCCAAAAAGTCTCGTCTGTTCATTTTCTCTCCATTTATCCGCTTACTCGTTAAGTTTCCGCAAATTTGCCTGAGCCTGAACAAAATTGGGGTTTATCGACAATGCCTTTTGAAAATTTGCCGCCGCTTCCTGCTTTTGACCGCGATCGGCGTAGATCAGCCCGAGCGTATTGTACGATTCGGCCGAATTAGGGTACTTGCGGATCGTCTCTTCAAGTTCACGGATGCCCTCGGCCGACCGTCCCTGCATATGCAGCGAAAGGCCGAGATTACGCTTGGCATCGATGTTCGTCGGGACCGCCTCGATCACCTTTCGAAAAGCCTCAGCCGCACGGTCGTAACGCTTTTGCTTCATCGCCGCGGCACCGAGATTGAAGTAGGTTTCCTGTATGCGGGCATTGTCAAAAAATACGCCGGTATCGAACCGCACCGCCTTTTCCAACGCTTCTGCCGCCGCGTCGATATCGCCGAGATTCGCCGAAACCGACGCAAGATTGGTGAGAGCGTAGACAAAGTCAGGTTTTCGCTCCACCGCACTCAGGAGTGCGGATCGGGCCTCTTCAAGTCTGTTTTGCTTGAGACGCACGGTGCCGAGATTGTTATAGGCGTCCGGGATCGAGCCGTCGTCAGCGATCGCTGCAAGGCACTGTGCGGCAGCCTCGTCAAAGCGATTTTTCCTCTCCAGATAATTGCAGTAGTTATTCTTGATCAGGTAGTTTTTCGGAGCGATCGACAGCGTCCGCTGATAGATCGTCTCGCTGTTTTGCCAGTACGAGACCTGGATGAATGCGACGATCGTCAGTGCGATCACAACGGCGGCGATCACCGCGGCCGAGATCCGTTTGTCGATTCGGGCCTTTGTCAAAAGTTCGCTCCCGAGCCAGACAAGGGCGATCGAGAGGCCGATGTGCGGGATGTAGGTGTACCGGTCAGCCATCGACTGGCGGCCCACCTGCAGAATTCCGATCACCGGCACGAGCGTTCCGACAAACCAAAACCACCCGGTGAAAAGGTACGGCCGCACCCGCCATTGATGTACCGCCGCGGCCGTGATCGCGATCAGCACGACGGCACTGCCCGCCACTATCGGCAGTCCCAAGCCGCTCTCGAACGGGTACCAAACGCCCAACCCTGTCGGGTTGAACATCACCACGACATACTTGACGTATGCCACAATCGCGTTGGCGAACCTGTCCGTAAGCGGGATGATGTTTGTTGACTGTATTGCCCCGGAACTTCCCTGTGCGATGACTGTTATCACCGCGGACGCCGCCGAAAATGCGAAGAACGGCACCTTTTCACGAACCAGTTTCCAAATGGCCGGCGGCGAGACCGTTTCGATACGCCCCAGCGGCCAGATATCAAGCAGCAGGAACACGAACGGCAGTGTCACCACCATCGGCTTTGCCGCCAGGCCCGCGACAAATAGCACGAGAGTGATGAGGTAGTCCCGGCGGCCCGCCGAACCTCCGGCACCTTTCGCCCAACGAACATAGAAAATTGACGACAGCAGCCAAAATAGTGTCGAAAGTACGTCCTTTCTCTCTGAGATCCAGGCGACCGACTCGACATGGACCGGATGAACAGCAAATATCGCCGCCACCACGGCACTACGCCAAAACGCTCCCGTAATTTGCCTGAGGAAAAAGAAAAGGATGACGCTGTTAGCACTGTGCAGCAGGACATTTACGGCATGGTGGCCGGCCGCATTCGGCCCGAAAAGCGAAATGTCCAATTGGTGCGAGATCCATGTCAGAGGGTGCCAATTTGACGAATGAACGGCGGTCAGTGCCCAATAAATTCCCTTCAGGCTCAAGCCCCCGAGCACATTCGGGTTTTCGTAAACGTACGCGTCGTCGTCAAAGTTGATGAAATCGGCAAAGACGGTTCGGAAATACACGACCAAACAGAGTGTAAGAATGCAGGCAACTGCCGCAATGTATCGCCGGTCAGTTGTCGCCGCGCTTGTCCCATTAGCGGCCGGCGTTTCGTCGGTGCCGGCCTGTTGTAGGTTCGATCGTTTCTTTTTCGCCATTTGAGTAAAAGGCCGCTCTATTTGGATGTCGCCCGTTTGAGCTCTTCCCGGGCCTCGGTCAGGTCGGGCCGCAGCTCGATCGCCTTTCGAAATGCCTTAAGGGCTTCATCCGTCTTCTTAAGTTCGACATAGACCTTGCCGAGTTTGTTCCATGCTCCGGCGTTGCTTTGATCCGCCGCCAGGATACCCTGCAATACGGTCTCCGCGTCTTGAAATTGTCCGGCCTTGACCAGTTCATCGGCGAACTTGGCCCTCAATTCCAGATCGGAGGGTTGAAGATAGATCAGCCGTTTTAGATTCTCGATCGCCTTTTGGTGGTTTCCCGAGCGGATGTAGGCATCGACAAGACTGCTCAGAGCCGCCCTGAAGACCGCCGGATCTGCCCCGCTGCCGCTCATTTCGACTGCTTTCTTGAGATTCGCCTCACCCTCTTCGGGGCGATCCTGCATGATCTGGGCCTGGGCGAGATTTGCGTAAACCATTGCGTAACCCGGGTTTAACGAGAGAGCCGATCTGAAATTCATCTCTGCCCCGGGCATATCGCCTCGCTTGAAAAGGACGATCCCGAGTGTGTTCAGAGCTTCAAAATAATCCGGACGATTCGCGACCGATGCCCGGCATAAAGGCTCGGCCTCGTCGAGCCGATCCTTCAGCATTAGTGCGTGGCAGAGGTTTTGTTCGATCATAAAGTTTTGCTTTGTGACCGACAAAGAGTGACGGTAAAGCGTCTCGTTATCGCGCCACCGCGACGTCTGCACGAACGCGAGATACCCGTAAACCGCCAGCGGAACGAGTGCTAACGAGATCGCGGCCGTTCTCGCCAGCCGGAAACGCTCGATGGCCTCAGCCGCCGCATATACAACGATCAAAAACAGCCCGAAGTAAGGGAAATAGGTATAACGGTCGGCTCGCGACTGCAGCCCGACCTGAACCAGCCCGATAACCGGGACAAGAGTGCCTGCGAACCAAAGCAGCCCTATCAGCACATAAGGCCTCGTCGCCCGCATACGGATCGCGGCAACGGCCCAGATCGACAGGAATACGGCCGACGCCGCTACCTGCCACCAGGCGATCGACGTCTCGTACGGGTACGAGACCGACAGATCGACCGGGACGATCGCCGAATACACATAATTGCCGTACGCCGTTATCGCGTTGATCAAACGCAGGCCGACAGGCAGCGTCTCAAACGACTGGGCCGCACCGCCGGCACGGGCCGCGATGACGGTGATCACGCATGAAGCGGCCGAAAGGGCGAAGAAAGGCACTTTCTCGATCAACGCTTTTCGCGCGTCAACTGCGGACGCGATCCGCCGAAGCGGCCAGTGATCGATCAGCAGAAAAACGAACGGCAGCGTAACGATCATCGGCTTGGCCATCAACCCCAATGCGAACAAAATGATCGCGGCTGCGTAGTAGCGCGTTGCCGTCCCGCCCTTTGAACCCGCAAATCGGACGTACGCCAGCATCGAGGCTAGTGCAAATGCCGTGCTCAAGACGTCCTTTCGCTCACTGATCCACGCGACCGACTCGACGTGCATCGGATGGATCGCGAACAGCATCGCCGCCGCTGCCGACTTCCAAACGCTGCCGGTCAATTCGCGAAAAACAAAGTATGCGAGCACCGAGTTGATCAGATGTATGAGTACATTGACCGCGTGCGACGCACCGGGATTTAAGCCAAAGATCTGTATGTCGGCCATCAGCGACAGCCACATCAACGGATGCCAGTTTGCCGCGTCGAAGGTGGTTAAAGCCCACTTCAATGACGCCGCGTTTAGCCCGGAAAGCACCGCCTGATTTTGATAAACGTAAATATTATCGTCGAGATTGATGTACTCAAACCCGACCGTTTGCCAATAGATGACCAGGACCGCCGCGGCCAGAGCCGCGAGGACAATGTTGTCAAAGGATCGATTTTCCGAGATCTGAGCGTGGCTCTTCATTTATCGACGCTGTCCCCTATTACCTTCATTTGCCCGCCGTCAACCTCAGCATAGTATCCTCGGAGCCGATCGGCATCAGCGTCCTCAAACAATTTTGACCTGGACACTCCCATCTTGTGCAGACGATAGCGGATCGAGGTCGAAAGGACACCGAGCCCGTATTTCACACTTCTTGAAAAATTGATCGACGAAGCGTCGGCAAAATAACGGGTCGGGCACGACAACTCGCCGACCCTGAATCCCCTGAAGATGATCTGGGCCAGCATCTGATTATCAAAGACAAAATCATCCGAATTTGTCCCGATCGGCAATGCCTCGATCACCTCGCGGCGAAACGCCCGAAAACCGGTGTGATATTCGGACAGTTTGTAGTTCATTAGAATGTTCTGCACCAGTGTCAGCAGCCGGTTCGCGATGAACTTATACCGCGGCATCCCGCCCGCGAGGGCACCTTTCCCGAGTATCCGCGAGCCGATCACGACGTCATATTCGCCGTAGGCGATCATTGACGCCATCGGGACGATCAGATTGGGCGAATATTGATAATCCGGATGCAGCATCACGACTATGTCCGCGTGGTGCATCAGTGCTTCGGCGTAACACGTCTTTTGATTTCTGCCGTATCCGAAGTTGGCGTCGTGTAAAAAGACCGTCAGGCCAAGCTCGTTCGCCAGCTTTACCGTATCGTCCGAGCTTGCGTCATCGACCAGCAAGATCTCATCCACCACGCCCCGAGGGATCTCGGAAACGGTCTTGGCGAGTGTCTTGGCCGCGTTATACGCGGGCATAACGACGATGATCTTTTTCCCGTTGAGCATAGTGGACTGAGGGTTCGATTGACGAAAATTATAGCAAATGAATTGCTCATTTGATCACCGAAACGGCACTTCAACCCGACCTCGGCTATAATCAAGGTAATGAACGACCCGAGGCAGAATATTTCACCGCCCAAACTGATCGCCTCGCTGCGTCGATTCAACCTCTTGCCGGCGATCGTTTTCGTTCCCACGCGGCGCGGCTGTGACGAGGCGGCGGCCGAGGTTTCTTTTGACCGTTCTCAACCGCAGGATCCCGAGCGGCAGGAGATACGTCAGCGGATGTTTAACGAATATGCCGCCGAAAATCCTGAGATACGCGGCCACAAACACCGAAAGATCCTCATCAATAGCGGTGTCGCCGCTCATCACGCAGGTCATATCCCGATCTGGAAGTTGTTGGTCGAAAAGATGATGTCCGCCGGATTGCTGAACGCCATCTTTGCCACTTCGACGGTCGCCGCCGGCGTCGATTTCCCTGCCCGCACCGTGGTCCTCAGCAATGCCGACACTCGCGGCAACGACGGTTGGCGGCCGCTCTCGGCGAGCGAATTGCAGCAGATGACGGGCCGGGCCGGACGGCGCGGCCGCGACAATGTCGGCTTTGTCGTGCTTGCTCCCGGCCAGTTTCAAAATCCCAGAAAGATCGCCGAACTGCTCCGTGCCAAGCCTGACCCGCTCGAGAGCCAGTTTAAGGCGACATACACCAGCCTGCTTAACCTGCTCGACGCGTTCAAGAATTTTGCGCAGGTTCGCGATATCGCCCTGAAGAGCTTTGCCTTTCGCGGCAGCGGGCAAAACGCGGATCTGGCCGAACGCATCTGGCAACCGTTCGAACGGCGATCACGCGTCCTCAGCCATTTTGGATATTTGGATATTGAGTCCGAGTCTGTGACCGAGAGCGGTAAATGGCTGGCGGATCTGCGTGTGGACCGGCCGTTGCTGATCGGCGAGGCTTTTCGCCGCGGCATGCTCGACGAACTAAGGCCGTCCGACATTGCCGGACTCGTCGCTTCGATCGCGGCCGACGCCGACCGTGATTTTGGCGCGGGTCGTGTCTCAGGCAGCTTGGCCTACGTCATGGGCAATTTCGAAGATGTGATCTATGACGTGTCGAGGGTCGAATGGAGCAACCGCATCGAGCCCGTCGAGGAACTCAACTATTCCGCGGCGGCCGCCGCTGAGCGTTGGACAAAAGGCCCGTCCTGGGACGAGTTTACGGCCAGGACCAAGGCCGAAGAGGGCGATCTAGTCCGCCTATTGTCACGCACGGGCGAAGCTCTGAGGCAGATCACCGGACTTGTCTCGACCAACCCGAAAGCCGCCGCGGTTGCCCGCGAAGCCTCAGAGATCGTCCTTCGGGAGCCGATCCGCTAAAACGCCCGCCGCCTGAGTGACAACTCGGTCAGATCGATAATGGTTTCAGAAAACACGTCGATTTGGTAAGATTTTTAAAGTATGGAAGTTTTGCTGGCAAATGAATACGGATTCTGTTTTGGGGTCGAGCGTGCCGTCGAGATGGTCGAAGAGGCCATCCACGAGGGCGATACCGTACGGGCCCTCGGCCCGCTCATTCATAACGAACAGGAAATGCAGCGGCTCGCACACGAGGGTGTCACCACCATCAGCGAACCGGTCCAGATCCAGCGTAACGAAACAGCCGTCATCCGGGCCCACGGCGTCACTCCCGAGGTCCAACGGGAACTTGAGGCAAAGGCCGCCAAGGTCGTCGATGCGACTTGTCCGTTTGTGACGCGCGTACAGAAGTTGGCCGCCCGTGCCGCCGCCGAGGATCGCCACGTCGTGATTGTCGGCAGCCCCGACCACCCCGAAATGATCGGCGTCCGCGGATATGCCCCTGACCACGCCTTTATCATCCGCGATGAGTCTGAGGTCGGACTGCTGCCGGAATTGAGACGGCCGATGGTCGTCTCACAGACGACGATCAAATCAAAGACGTTCTTTGACGCCGCCGAAGCCGTAAAAACCAAGACGTCTGACGAAGTGCAGATCATCAATACGATCTGTTCCGCAACACGCGACCGACAGGACGCGGCTCGGGCCCTGGCGGGCATGGTCGATGCTTTTTACATAATCGGCGGCCGCCATTCGTCAAACAGCGTCAAGCTGCTCGGCGTTTGCCTTGAGCAGTGCAAAAAGAGCTTTTTGATCGAGACCGAAGCCGAGATCGACCCCAAAGACCTGATCGGTGTTGAGCGTGTCGGCGTTACCGCGGGAGCTTCGACGCCGAAATGGCTGATCGACAAGGTCGTCAAGCACCTCGAGGCGATCGGCAAAGAGTTGGATACCTCGCTCGCTCCGTAGCCTCGGCCTTATCGGCCGCCGCGGTGAGCTTCACGATCTCAACCCGCTCATTTTTGCCGCCTTGACGCGGTCGGATCGCTTGTCTAAGATTGTGTTGATTTTTAAGACGCGGTTGGGATTTAGGGCCTCAACACTACCCGATAGGCCACGGCGTTTCACTAAATAAATTCGGTATGTGAATGCCGAAAACGGCGTGCTCCCGGGTATTTCAGACCCCTTTTGTGTATCTCCCGTATGCCGAAAGACAGCGATATAACCCCTCAGAATTTCAAGCTGCTTCTGGAATGGCTGGATCCGGATGAGGATGCGGCCGCGCGCAAATACGAAAAGATCCGCAAGCGCCTCATCGACATACTACAATTTCGAGGGTGCTTTGAGGCCGAATCGCTGGCAAACGCCACATTTGACCGGGTGATCGCCAAGATGCCCGAAATTTCAGCAAGTTACGTCGGCGACCCGGCACTTTATTTTTACGGCGTGGCCAAGCTGGTACTGCTCGAATGGCGGCGAAAGCGGTCAAGGCAGTCGATGCCGCCGGCTCCGCCGCCGCGTTTTGATCCGGGCTTTCCCGATGCTATGCAAGAGTGTCTGACCTCTTGCCTCGACGAGATTTCGGAGCATAACCGTGAATTGCTCATCAACTATTACAATTACGACGATAGTTCGGTAAAGGCCGTGCACCGGGTAACCCTCGCCGAACGTATGGGCCTGTCGCAGAGCGCGTTACAGGTCCGGGCGTTTCGCGTGCGGCGTGCCGTCGGTGATTGTGTAAGGAATTGCCTAAATAATTGAACGAATTTGAAAGGAATGCCGCGAAAATGACATATACATTATAGAAGCGCGTTTTATGGCCGAGGGATTAAACATTCGAGATTATCTGCTGGGCATCCTGGATGACCCGGAGCATCTCGACGCGCTCGAAAAGCGGTATTTGACCGACGACGATTTTGCCGCGAGGGTCGCCGGCGAAATGGACGAGTTGTACGAGCAATATCTCGACGGAGACCTCTCCGACCTGCAGCGTAACGCGTTTGAAACTCATTTCCTCGTAAACGAAGACCGCCGGCATCAACTGGAGGTTATCCGGGCGTTAAGGGCCGCGGGGCGATCAACGCCCGGTGTCCAAACGGCGTCCGGCGGCGAGGCCGACAAGCGATCGTTGTTGGGGATGCTCTTCGCCAATCCGTTCGTCAGGTATGGTTTTGCCGTCGTTCTGATCGCGGTCATCGGCATCGGATTCTGGCGGTTCGCGATCTATCGCTCAAACATCGATCTCGGGCTTGCTCAGCTTCGCGAAGCGTACGCCGGCGAGCGTCCCGTCGAGTCCCGCATCACGGATCTGTCGTATTCGCCTTTCAGAACTACCCGCGGCGTCGGCGACGATAAGGAAAAAGCCGCCCGTGATCGGGCAGAAAAGCTGCTTACCCTGGCCGCCGGCGAGTCAGATGACGCCCGATCGCAGGCCGCACTCGGTAAGTTCTACCTTACGCAGCGAAAGTTTGAGCAGGCGAACGAACTTTTCGCCAAGGCCGCCGCGGCCGCACCGAATGATGCCCGGATCCATGCCGATTGGGGAGCGTCGCTGCTCGAATTAGCAAGGATCAAGGTCTCAGCCGGCGAAAAGGCCGAGGGCCTCGAGAATTTTGACGCGAGCCTCGCACATCTCGAAACGGCCATAAAATTGATGCCGACGCTTCTCGACGCACGATTTAACCGTGCCCTGTGTCTGCAGCAAATGATGCTCAACGAACAGGCAAAGGCCGCCTGGCTCGAGTACCTGTCGTATGACAGCTCCTCGCCTTGGGCGGATGAGGCCAGACATCATCTTGAAAAGCTGAATGCAACAAGTTCGAATGAGTTACCGGCCGACGAAGTCCTGGCCGGTTTTTTACGGGCGGCGGCCGCCGGTGACGACGCTCAGGCATTTTCCATTCTGTCCGGCAATCGAGAGCTCATTTCCAAAAAATACGTTCCCCAGAGGCTTGCGATGTCCGTCGTTAACGCCGCCGATGCCGACCGCCCCGAGCTTCTGAATGCAATGGACCTCGCGGGCAGGCTCGAATCGGAACGGATCGGGGACAATTTTGCCGCCCGGATCGCCGCGTACTATCGCAGGCTAAACGGCCGCTCGATCGACGCACTTCGCGAAGCTCAGGCGGCGGTCCAGCGAGGCTACGCCCTTTGCCTCAGCGGAGATTACGCACTTGCCCTTGCCGAGTTTTCAAGCGCCCGACGGATCTTTGACGCTCAGGGTGATGTGTGGGAGAGCAATCTCAGCCGGTACTTTGAGGGATATTGCCTGATCAACGTGGGAAACGCCCGTGCCGGCCTCGAGACCATCGAAAAGGTCGTAAGGTTTGCCCGGACGGAAAATTATGCGTGGCTCGAGATGACCGCGCTCTACTGGCTCGCGGGCTCAAATCGGAACCTTCGTCAACATTCGGTCTCAAAACTCACATTTCTGCGGGCGATCGCGATCGCCGAGAAGATCGGCGACCGTTACGGCCTGCAGCGCAACCTTCTGGACCTCGCACAGGACGGTTCTTTTCTTGGACAGCATACGACGGCTCTCGATGGTATTTATCGAGCCCTTGAGGTGTCGAACGCCGGAAATTCCAGCCTGCGGCAGCGATGCCGGCTCAGCATTGGGGCATCGGACGTTTTCCTCGCAGCGGGGCATTTGGCGTCGGCACGAAACGCCGCTGAGGACGCCGTGGCACTGGCCGGAAGCGTGAATGATAAGATGTTGGCCGTTATTTCGCGAAACAAGGCCGGAGCGGCGTATCTGCAAGCCGGAGATCCGGCGACCGCAAGGCGATATTTCGACGCCGCTCTCTCCGACGCGCAATCATTCTCCGACGAAACCTCCCGAAATAAGATGTCCGCCCTATCGTATCTCCAGATGGCGGGGCTCGCCCGGTCCGGCGGTGACGTTGCGGGTTCGACCGAACTTTACCGTCGGGCGGACGAGCTTTATGACTCGTTGTCGATGCCGTTTTACCGGTACGTTTCAGAAAAGGGCGTCTTGAGCGGACTCAAGGAACTTGGCGATAACGCCGAACTGGATCGCCTGCTGCCGTCGACGATAAAGCTGGCCGAAGACTATCAGGAAAAGATCTCGGAGGAGGCCGAACGGGCCTCATTTCTCGATGACGGTATCACGATCTACGACCTCGCGCTCGAACGCGAATTTGAAAAGGGTGATCTCGCCAAAGCGTTTGATTTCAGTGAGTTATCCGTTTCGCGAACCTTGTATCAGCGGCTTGCGGCCCATAATGGTGCCGCACCCCGGCCGTTGACGATCGACGAGATCCGCGAAAAGATGCCGGCACGCACCCAGATCCTCAAATTTTCGGTCGTCAAGGACCGAACGCTGGTCTGGGTCATATCAAAGCGTGACGTGTCGCTGACACCGGTCGAAATATCGTCCGACGACCTGCGGGCCCGCGTCGAGCGGTACAATTCGGCCCTCAGCAGGCCGGACGCCGATCTAGGGCTTGTCCGGGAGCTTTCACGTGAGCTTTACGGCACACTGATCGCTCCCGTGAGCGAAAAGCTCGATCCCGATCTTGACCTCGCCATCGTTCCAAACAAGTTCCTGTTCTACCTGCCGTTCGCGTCGCTGATGAACGAGCGAAATGAACCGCTGATCGCCGCACACCCGCTGTCGTTTTCGCCGAGTGCGTCAGTTTTTGTGATCTGTTCAGATAGGGCGTCAAGGGCGGCCAAGGCGAGCGAATCTGTCGTCGCTGTCGGCGACCCGTCGTTCGACCGGAACTCGTTTCCCGATCTGAGTGTCCTTCCGGCTGCGTCTGACGAGGCGGCGGCCGTTCGGGCCCAGTACACCTCGGGCAGTTCCCTCCTCGGCCCCAATGCGGTCAAAAGTGAGCTTCTGAGATCGATCCGCCATGCCGATGTCCTGCATTTTGCCGGCCATTATGTGGTCGTTGACCGCGAACCGGACTCGTCATTCCTGCTGCTTGCCAAAGGGCCGGACTCTGACGCATCGGCCGGCTCCGACATCCTGACAAACGCCGAACTCGCCCAACAGGATCTCGGCAACCTTGGCCTGGTCGTGCTGTCGGCGTGTCAAACCGGTATCGACAAGTACCTCGACGGCGAGGGAATGGTCGGGATAACGCGGACTTTCCTCGCGGCGGGCGTTCCCTCGGTCGTCGCAAGCCAATGGCCCGTCGATTCCGAGGCGACGGCGATACTGATGAAGGATTTTCACAAACTGCGGCGTTCCGGCGGCCTGTCAAACGCCGACGCGTTGCGCCGGGCACAGTTGGACCTCGCCGCATCAAACGGCGGCCGATATGCTTCGCCCTATTACTGGGCGTCGTTCTCGCTTATCGGCGGTGTTTCAAAATAGTAAAGCGTGCTCTCTTCTTGATTGACACCCCGTGGCCCGGCTTTCTATCATTATTTACATAGCTGTGACCCGCGAAAGAGAACCCCTGACATTCGATTCGATCCGCGCCGCCCATGCCGCCCGAAGGCCCGAAATTGCGGCCCGACTGGCTGAATTTGCGGCGATCGGCAAAAATGCCTCTGACGAGGAACTCTGGGCCGAGATGGTGTTTTGCTTCTTCACCGGCGGATGCTCGGCCCGAATGGGGATGCGGTCGCTCGATGCGGTCCGTCACCTCTTGATGACCGGCGATCAGCCATCGCTGGCCAATGCCCTTGTCGGGTCGCACCGCTACCCCAACGCCCGCTCACGATACATCGTCGAATCGCGGTCTTTCCTTGAGGAACATTGCGGTATGCGCCTGCGTACAAAGTTATGGAGCTTTGACTGCGATCTTGATCGTCGCGACTGGCTGGTGCGTGAAAAGGGCATTAAGGGGCTCGGCTATAAGGAGGCAAGCCATTTCCTGCGGAATATCGGCTTTCGCGGATACGCGATCCTCGACAAACACGTTCTGAACAGCCTGGCCGAGCTAAAAATATTTGACGACCCAAAGCCACCAAATACCCGTTCGAAGTATCTAATGGTCGAAGAAAAGTTGAAACAACTGACCGCCGAATTAGACATCGATTTTGACGAGCTCGATCTGGTACTCTGGTCGATGAAAACCGGGGTCATCTTAAAATAGGGTTTGCTCGATAGGTGAGTTTGCAGTAACCGGAATGAGATCCGAGATCACAGTTAAGTTCGCATCATGTCCGCCGCGATGGCTTAGTATCGCCGCGGCCGTGATCCTGGCTTTAACTCTCTTGGTATCATTTACTTACGCGGAACCGCAAAGCGCTGATCCAGGCCCGGCCGAGATCCGCAGGATGATCCGAAAGGCCGTCAAGCTCACTCGTAACGAGTCGCTGGCCGAGGCGGAGGCACTTCTCAGGCGTGTACTTGAGGTCGCCCCTGCAAACTCCGCCGCAAAGGTCGAGCTCGCGTTCCTCCTGACCAAACAGCGGCGTTTGACCGACGCGTATAACCTCGTATTCCCGGTCGCCGAGGCCGAGCCGACCAATGCCCGAGCGTTTTCCGTACTCGGCAACGTCCTCTTGATCGGCGGCCGGTTCAAGGAAGCACGCGCTATATTTTTCAATGCGATCAGGATCGACCGCCGGCAGCATCTGGCGTGGGCCGGCTATGGTCTGCTCGATTTTTACGAGAACCGTATCAGCGAGAGTCTCGCAAACCTCAACGAAGCCACATTTCACGCCCCTGACGAGCCCGATCATCTGTTTGCACTGGCACAGGTCTCGGCCCGGGCCGAACTTTACACCGAGGCCGCCGACGCCTACCGCAAGTTCCTGAACGTCTCGTCCATCAACGACAAGGACCGGCGAGCACGCATCGTCAGCCTGATCAATTTTCTACGGTTTCTTGGCCAGCGGACGAGTTTGTACCAGAGTGTCGGGAGCGAGTCGACCGATATCGGCTTTGAACTCGAAGGCAACCGCCCGGTGATCGAGGTTCGCGTCAATGAACAGGAGCGGCCGTTCAGGTTCGTACTCGATACCGGCTCGGGGATAACGGTTATCTCCGACAAGACAGCTGCCGCACTCAAGCTCAAGCCCGTGACCCGCGGCGGATATGCCAAGGGCATCGGCGGCGACGGCAAATTTGAGGTCGTTTACGGCTTTTTGCAAAAGCTCGGCATCGGTTCGGTCGCGATGCGGAACGTACCGGTTTACATACGTCCCTTCCACAACTCTAATCAGGTGATCGACGGCTATTTAGGGCTCTCGCTGATCTCCAAATTCCTGACCACGGTCGACTACGGCAGCAAGCGGTTCATGCTCTCGAAACGCGACGACGACCGGCGTGAATTTACCGACAGCGGCGAACTCTCGTTGCCGCTCCGCCTTACATCGAGCGGGTTCCTCAGCGGCGAGGTAACACTTGAGGGTATCGATTCGCCGCTCAATTTTATCGTTGATACCGGAGCGAGTGTCTCGGTGATATCGGACCGCGTCGCCAATAACCGGAGCATCGTGCCCTTTGCCAGCGATGAAAAGCTAAAGGTCATCGGGGCGGCCGGTGTGACCGACGACGTTCAAAGTTTTATGCTGCCGAAAGTGACGTTTGGGCCGCATTCCCGAAAACAGATCGTGGCGATCGCTCTCGACCTTGATATCATCAACGAGGCATCGGGATTCGAGCAGGCCGGCATACTTGGCGGCAATTTCCTCAAGAACTATCGTATGACCTTTGATTTTCGTAATTCCAAGGTCATTTTCAAATCGATCAACCCCGAGAACTAGCCAACGCTCTAACGATGAAGATCAGCCTCTATCTCGAAACGTCGGTTCCCGGCGCCTATCTCGACAATGGCGACCCGTTTCGCCGCGATCTGACGATCCGCTGGTGGGAACACGAACTCGCCGAATATCAGGTTTACAGTTCAATGCTCGTCCAACGCGAGTTCGAGCGTATCGCCGAACCTCACCGGTCAGGTTATCTGAGCCTCATCAGGCCGCTCGAACGACTCGACATCAACGAAGAGGTGGCGATCCTCGCCGAGGGCTATATCGAACGTGGCATTTTTCACCGAAAATTCATCGCCGATGCCCTCCACGTCGCGCTCGCGTCGTTTCACAAGATCGACTATCTCGTTACGTGGAATTTTGGGCATATCGCAAACGTCCGAAAGCAAGCAAGGCTCCGCCTCTTTAACACCTCGGCCGGTTTTTTCTCACCGGTCATCGTCACTCCGGAATTTCTCGTCCACACAGTGTGATCGCCGGTGATTCGCCAGGCTCGGCGAAACGCATCGAAATCATCTCGACCGATATTATCCGGAATGGCTAAATTGTAACGGGGTCAATTGAGGGCTCGCTCGACGGCCCGTCGGGCGTCTATCACGCCCCAGCCCTGACGGTCGGTCTCGTACTGCGGCAGGCGTTCGGCGGTCGAGATCAGGATGCGTTTGATCGCCGAAGGCGTCAGACGCGGGTTTGCCTCGATCATCTGAGCGATGACCGACGAGACGATCGGCGCGGCAAATGAGGTGCCGTCAACGTATTTGTAGTGCTGGGTGATCACGTTTTCGCGGCGGATCTTGAGCGTTATCAGCTGACGTATGCTGTGAATCTCGCGGTCGGCGGCGGCGTCGATCTCGGGGTCGATCCCGGGATTGGCGTCGATCAGGTCGTGCAGTTCGTCGTCCGCGGCCTTGTCGAGCATCGACAGCAAACGGGCCTGCTGTGAGGTCGGCGTATTCGGCAGGATCGGGGCCGGCACCCAGATCGACGATGCGATGACCTCAGGTTTTTGCAGGCCGTCGATCGTCGGGCCGTATGACGAACGGTACATACCCCGACGGGCGCGGTTGATCGAGTTGTTGTCGTCAAGCCCGCCGACCGCAATGCAGGACGGGGCACTCGCCGGCGGCACGACCGGATGATCGGGTGCGTGCCCGGCGTTGCCGACCGCACAGACGACGGTTATTCCTGCCGTCGAACATGCCTCGACCGTCTGCGACAGCGGGTCGGTCAGGTAGCTGGCCTCCTCGTCGCCGCCGGCCGAAATATTGACGATCCGAATTCCGTACTTTTCGCGGTTTTCGAGCACCCACTCGAGGCCCTCGCGGATATTATCGTCGGTAATGCGGCCGGTCCTTGCGAGTTTGACCAGCACAACATCCGCCTCAGAAGCGATACCGCGATAAAAACCGTTTGAGAGCGAACCATTGCCCGCCGCCACGACCGAGGTCATCATACCGTGCCAACTCGCGACGTCCGGCTGAAAAAGCGAGGCAAGGTCGCCATCAGCGTCGGGCAGATTGCGGTAGGCGACGATCCGGTTGCTCGGCGTCGTCAGATCGACGTGCGGATAAAACCCCGAGTCGAGAAAGGCGATGGTCACGCCGCGTCCGGTAAAGCGTTCGTCGGCGTCGAGCCGCAGCGGTGTCGAGAGCACATGCGAACCGTCTTTCTGCATCGCCGCATCCGCGATTATGTTCTCCTTGGCTCGCTCAAAAATCCGCACGCAACGGGCGCAAACCGAGCTGAAATCGCCCGTGTCGGGTGCGTTGGCTCTGATCAGGCGTTCGACATCGGCGTCGAGCGTGTCCAGGAGGACAAATTCGTCGCGGCCCTCGCGGGCACAAACCGGGCAGGCGTGATCGCCCGCGGCAAAATCGGCGACCGTACCGGGAATAACGACTTGAGATATGCGTTGCAGGGGCATTGTGACGGTTTCAAGTTTTTCATAACGTGCGGTTAAAATCAATTTGCAGGACCAGTCCGCGGCGCCCCGCTGCGGGAGTCTAAAACCGGAATATGTCGACAAGCTCAAACAAAAAGATCGGCCTCGTGCTCTCGGGCGGCGGGGCCCGCGGATTTGCCCACGTCGGCGTGCTCAAGGTGCTCGAGCAGCACGGGATCCGTTTTGACTTGATCGCCGGGACATCGGCCGGGTCGATCGTCGGCGGGGCCCTCGCCTCCGGGATGAACGCCGCCGAGATCGAGGCGATGGCTCGACGTATCGGTTGGCTGAACACGATCAGGCCGACATTGCCGTTCCGCGGCCTTTTATCGACCGCTCCGATCGGCAGATTTCTCGCCCGCGAACTGCCCGTCACCCGGTTCGAGGACCTCCCCGTGCCATTTGCCGCCGTGGCCTTTGATCTGGCCGCCGGCCGCGAAGTGGTCTTCTCCGGCAGCGGCGACATGATCCACGCCATTCGTGCCAGCTGCTCGGTACCGCTGCTTTTCGCCCCGGTCAATGACAGCGAGGGCCGGGTGCTGGTCGATGGCGGCGTGACATCAGTAATGCCGGTCGATGTCATGCGTGAGATGGGCGCCGATATCGTGATCGCCGTCGATCTGATCGCATGCGGCGGGGTCTATCCGCGAAAACCCCGCAATGTAGTTTCGATCGGCGTCCGCTCGGCTCTCACGCTGATCCGAACCGCGTCAGGCAGCCAGGCTAGTGTCGCGGATGCAGTGATCGTCCCGCAGATCGCCCATCTGCGTCCCGATCAGCTCGGCAAACGGGACGAATTTATCGCCCTTGGCGAGGCCGCGGCCGCCGCCTCGATCGACGAGATCATCGCTTTAACCCAATAAGATCTCAATTATTTACGTTTTGTCGCTTGCAACCGTCTGCGCGGTCGTGCATCATAATCTTCGTTAGCCCTGCTCTCGCGCATCAACGGTGATGCGCCCCGATACTACATAGGTCTTGTTCGACGGCGTTTAGGATAGTTCGAGGGTTGGTTGTTTTAAGGTAATAGAAGTAGCTCGATGACGAGCATCCGAGGCGCGATCTCTTCGGGGGGCTGACCGTAACCCCCAAGGCACTACATCCGAAATCGAAACTTCTAGTGAACTTCCCCCCAGTGGGAAAAGGTAAATATTTACATGTCAATGAAACTTTATGTAGGAAATCTCTCATTCCAGACCTCGAGCTTCGAGTTGGAAGAATTGTTTGCGACCGTCGGTACCGTTGAGTCGGCCACCGTTGTCGAAGACCGTGAAACCGGACGTTCGCGCGGTTTCGGCTTTGTCGAAATGGCGTCACAGGAAGACGGTGAAAAGGCTATTGCCGAATTTAACGGTAAGGAAGTCAGCGGCCGCGAGATCAAGGTCAACGAAGCCAAGCCCCGTGAAGATCGCGGCGGTTACGGCGGCGGCGGCGGCCGTGGTGGTTACGGCGGCGGCGGTGGTCGCGGCGGCAACCGCGGCGGTGGCGGCGGCTACGGCGGCGGCGGCAACTACGGCGGCGGTTCGAATCGCTGGTAGTTTCGGCACAGATCCGATAGAAAAAGGCTGTCCGGTTGGATCCGGACAGCCTTTTTTTGCGTCAGAACTCAGGCTGCAACTAATTCCGCTTAGGCCTTACGGCAGTTTTTGGTCTCGGGCCGGCCGGCGGCCGTGTCCCGGATTGAAACGAGGCCGCACCGTCCGGACTCCCCGACGACGGCCGGATCTCAAATACGACATCCTTGGCGAACTTGCCTTCAACAAAAACCTCGACCTTATATTTCCCGGCGTTCCATTTATCGTACGGCTTGCCGGTAAAGTTCACGCGGCTTTGCCCTTGTTTTGTCGTATAGCTGGTCGTCACGACCTTGGTCTCGGGTTTGACGCCCGGCACGGCCACCGCGACGAAGTTCATTTTGACGGTCACGGGCTCGGCGGTATCGAGTTGGACAACGCAGTAGATCGGGATATCGGTCGTAAAGAAGGTCGAAACCGCCTCGCCGGCCTTACCGCTGCCGTCGTCGCGGGCCAAATATACCTCATCAACGGCGGCGGCACTCTGTCCGAACGCCGCGATATTTGCCGCAAGTAAGATCAGGCCGAAAATTAGGGTCTTCACCGATACTCCTCCAAAAACCGCGTCTGTTGGCTTAGAACCGCGCCGCTCCCGAAAAGTTGCTTCACGCCGGCCGCAAAAACGCGGACAATGCTATAATCGCGTGTCCCTATGCGATTTATCTTCACCCGAAGAGCATATATCCTGCTTGCCCTCGGCATCGTACCACTGTCGCTCTCGTGGAAGATCCCGGAGCTGCGGACGGCGGTCTTTGCGTTTGATGCGCTGCTTATCGCCGCAGCGGTGGCCGATTACGTGCTGAGTCGAAAGCTGCCTGATGAATTCTCGATCCGCCGCGAATTTTCAGCCCGCTTTGCGATCGGTGACGCCGTTAAGGTGAGATTGATCGTCCAGAATTTAGCGTCGCGGAGCTTTTACATCAAGGTCAAGGACGAGTACCCCGCCGATATGGCTCTCGAGGAGGGCCGCGAGGCCGAATTTTCGGTGCCGCCGCAATCTGACGTCGAGTTCTATTACCACGTGACACCCCCAAAACGCGGCAGCTATGAGTTCGGCCGGACAGCGGTCCGATATCTGTCACGCCTTGGGCTTGTCTGGTGTCAGGCCGAGCTTGGGTCTCCGCAGATCGTAAAGGTCTATCCGAATATGCGCCGTGCCCGTGAAATGGAGCTCAAAGCCCTCGGGGCACGCTCGTTCCTGGCGATCCAGCGGCGTGCCGTTCGGCGGGGCGAAGGCCGCGAATTTGAGTCGATGCGGGACTATGTTCGGGGGGACGAACTGCGGCATATCTCCTGGACCGCGACCGCCCGGCGTTCAAGGCTGACCACGCGGCAATACCAGATCGAGCGTGACCAGACCGTGATGATCGCCATCGATGCCGGCCGTCTAATGACCGGCCGCATCAACGACGAGACCAAGTTTGACACCGCGGTCCACGCCAGCCTGGCGTTGATGTCGGCGTGCAACCGGGCCGGCGACAATTGCGGCCTCGTTGTGTTCGGCCGACGCGTCCGACGCTTTGTCCCGCCCAAACGCGGCCTCGAGCATATCGACAGCGTGCTCGAGTCGCTCTACGATCTGGAACCGGACCTGATCGAGCCCTCGTACGCCCGTGGATTTCAGTACATTGCGTCGAATTTGAAAAAGCGTGCGTTCGTCGTGATACTGACCGACGTCGTCGACAAGGACAGTTCAAAAGATCTGATCCATTCACTGCGGCTTTTGCGGCCGAGGCACCTGCCGCTTGTCGCCACGCTCGGCGACCGCGACCTCTCTGCCGCGGTCAGCCAGGTACCCGGCGACATCAAAGATGTTTTCACGCAGTCCGCCGCCGAGGAGATCATTCACCAACGCGAAACGGCTCTTCGGATGGTCGAGACACTCGGCGGGCTGGCCCTGGATGTAACCTCCCGGACGCTGGCCCCGCGGCTGCTCGAAAGCTATCTGAGGGTCAAAGAGCGAGGCCTGCTTTGAAGCCGGATAGTTTGTTTTGCGGGTGAAGCCATTATAATATTTCGGTACTAATGAATAAGCGATTTAGCCTAGTTTTGATCAAGCCGTCGCACTATGACGACGACGGCTATGTGATCCAATGGTATCGTTCTGCGATACCGTCTAATTCGCTTGCCGCTCTTTACGGCCTGTCGCTCGAATGTGCCGGCGATAAGGTACTCGGCGAGGGCATTGATCTCGACATCCACGCCTTTGACGAAACCAACACCGTCATCCACATCGACCGGATGGCGTCGCTCATCGAGGCTGCCGATAACGGCATGGTGATGCTCGTCGGCGTTCAGTCCAACCAGTTTCCGCGGGCACTCGACCTTGCCCGGCCGCTCCGCGAACGCGGCATTAAGGTCGGGATCGGCGGCTTTCACGTTTCCGGTACCATGGCGATGCTCAAGGAGCGTGACACGTACGTCCAAAAGGCGTTGGACATCGGTGTTTCACTGTTTGCCGGCGAGGCCGAGGGCCGTCTCGGCCAGGTACTGATCGACGCGTTCAATGACGAACTGCGGCCGGTCTATAATTTCATGGACGACCTTCCGAATATCGAAGGCGTCGCGTCGCCGCTGCTGCCTGCCGAACGCGTGCATTTGACCGCCGGAGCGACGACCAGCTTTGACGCCGGCCGCGGATGTCCGTTCACTTGTTCGTTTTGCACCATCATCAATGTCCAGGGACGCAAATCACGCCGGCGTTCGCCCGAGGACATTGAAAAGATCGTCCGCGCCAACGTCGCTCAGGGCCTGCATTCGTTCTTTATAACTGATGACAATTTTGCCCGAAACAAGGACTGGGAGGTCATCCTCGACAAACTGATCAACCTTCGCGAGGCCGAAAAACTGAATATCAGTTTTATCATCCAGGTCGATACGCTGTGTCATAAGCTGCCGAACTTTATCGAAAAGGCAAAACGCGCGGGCGTCAAGCGTGTTTTCATCGGGCTTGAGAATATCAATCCCGACAGCCTGCTCGGGGCCAAGAAACGCCAAAACAAGATCACCGATTACCGACAGATGCTGCTGGCCTGGAAACATGCCGGCATCGTCACCTATTGCGGCTACATTCTCGGCTTTCCGGGGGACACGCCCGAGTCGATCATCAACGATATCGAGATCATCAAACGCGAGCTGCCGGTCGATATGCTCGAGTTTTTCTACCTGACGCCGCTTCCCGGCTCTGAGGATCACAAGCGGCTGCACGAATCGGGGATCGCGATGGATGAGGACCTGAATAAATACGACCTCAACCACGACGTCACTGACCACCCGACGATGTCGCGGGACGAATGGCGTGAAACGTACCGCAAGGCCTGGGAAACCTATTACACCGACGAACACGTCGAGACCGTGCTGCGCCGCTGTATCGCTACCGGGACCAGCCCCGGCAAAACGATGTTCTTTATCGTTTGGTTCAAAGGCTGCATCAATATCGAAGGCGTTCATCCGCTCGAAGGCGGTTTCCTGCGGATCAAGTCGCGGCGGAACCGGCGTTCGGGAATGAAGATCGAGAGCCCGCTGGTGTTTTACCCGAAGTACTTTTTCGGCACACTCCGCAGACAGTTTCGCTGGATATCGCTGTATGTCCGGATGAGGCTGATCTATATGCGGGTCCGCAAGGACCCTGACCGGTTAGCCTATATGGACACCGCGCTTGAGCCTGTCACTGACCACGAAGAGGATCGCGAGATGTTTCGATCGGAATCGGCAAAGAGCTACCTCGAAAAGGTCCATCGCATCGAACGAGTCAGCCGCGGCGAGGCCGTTTAGTGCCGTTCCGGGTAAAATTGAACTTTATGAATTACAAATTATTGCTGTTGTTGTCGATCGTCGTATCGTTTGCCGTTTCGGCAAGCGGTCAGGGCCAGTGGAAGGAATATAAGTCGGCCGGCCACCAGTTCAGTACGCAGGTGCCCTGTGAGATCGCGACATCCAAGGAAAACGTCGGTACCGCCGAGGCTCCGCAGGTCCAGACCTTTTACGAATGTTCGGCGGACGGCGTATATTACAACATCTCCGTCAACGATATCGCCAAAAGTGCGGTCACGGATAGCGACCTGCTGATAGCGTTTCAAAAAGGCATGCTCGAGGGCTTTGGCGGAAAACTGTTGACCGAGAGTGCGATCACGCTCGGATCGGTCCCCGGTCGTCGGCTCACCGCCGGAGCCAAACTCGGCGAGATCGACGCGTTGATCGAGTGTCTGATATACAAGACGAGCGACCGGATATACTCGGTCGCGGTCGTGGCCGCAACGACCAATAAGTCTTCCGACAAGGGTAAGTTCCTGACGGAGTTCAAATTCCAGAACAAATAAGTCCACAATGTCCATCGAACAAGTAATTTTGGTGATCTATACCACCAAGTACCGCCTCGGCGGCCATCAGTTTCCGGTGGTCGCCCGAACTATTGCCGACGAAAGGGCCGAAGCCGGTTTCGGCGGCGAGGTGATAACACGCGCCGTTGAGAGCAAGCGCGACGTCCTGCAGGCGATCGCCGAGATCAGAGACGCGGGCAAAGTCATTAAAGAATTTCACTTTGTCGGGCATTCGGGAATGTACGGGCCGATGTACGGCACGGTCGCGTTTCCGGAACAATTCTCGCCTTATGAGTGGGAACAAATGGATATCCCGTTTGCCGAGGATGGCTCAGCCTACTTCTTCTGCTGCCGTTCGGCCCGTTGGTTCGCACCGTTCTTTGCACGGACGTTCAATATCCCGGCTTACGGCTTCTTTTGGTACACCACGTTTTCGCGAAGCAAGGAAAAGTATGTTGCGGCCGGCGACCGGACCGACGGCAAACTCTACACGATCGGCTGCAAGGGCCGCAAATCGCACGGCTTTCTGGCATCGGCCCAAAAGCGATTGGGGTTTATGCCCGCCGAGGAAATGAAGCGGTTCGAGCCGCGTCCGCCTGACGGCGACACGTCGTATGACCACGTCGCCGAATTGTACGACGCGGCGTTTCAGGACATTCGCGTTCGGCAGGACGAGTGGAAATGGCTCAACGAACATTTGCCCGAAGGTGCGGTCGATATGCTCGACATCGGCTGCGGCAACGGAGCACTGTTATACGCGCTTCGCGACCGGATCAATAGCGGCATCGGTGTCGACGAATCGGGCGGCATCATCGAGCGGGCTCGCCTGAAAAATGCCGAGAATAAGCACATTTCATTCCAAAAGATCGACGGCCCGGTGCTGCCGTTCCCGGATAACTCGTTTGATGTCGTCACGTCGCTGATGTCATTTCGCTATCTCGACTGGGACCCGCTTTTGGCCGAGATAAAACGCGTGATGCGGCCCGGCGGCAAGTTTTTGATCATCGATATGGTGACCGTGCCGGTCGCGGTCGGCGAGTATCCGCGCCTGATCGGCGACAAGTTGCGGACGATGAAAAATCAAAAGGCCAACGCCCGGTTCGACGCCGCTTTGCAGCAGCTTGTTTCGCATCCGGATTGGAAAAAGATGCTCGAGTACAACCCGATCCGGTCGGAACATGAGATGAAATGGTATCTCGAAAGCCGCTTTCCCGGCCAAAAGATGGAGATCCTGAACATGGCCTGGCACTCGCGTATCGTGGCGTTTGACAGCGGCCCGGTCGAAAACGCGATCGACGCCAAACTTACTTATCCTTAAACGAATCACGATGGCCGGCAGATTAGGGATCATTGATTGGGGCATCGGCGGCGTCAGCATTTATCGGCTCGTAAAAGAGCGGATCGGTGACGTTCCGGTCACATATTTTTCGGATACCGGGGCGACGCCCTATGGCAAATTGCCGCGCCGCGAACTCGCCGAACGCCTCGATGACGTGATCCGCTATCTGACCCGCGGCGGCGTCACCCACGTGGTCATCGGCTGCAACGCGGCGAGCACCGCGATCCCTGACCTTTCGGATCACGAGATACCCATCGAAGGCGTGATCGAGCCGGCGATCAGACTGACGGCCGGACTTTCGCCGGCTCGCCTCGGGGTGATCGGCGGGCGTCGGACCATCACCTCAGGAGCCTACCGCAAAGGGTTTTCGGCCCGCGGGATCACGGTCAAACAGCGTATCGCGCAACCCTTGTCAGCATTGATCGAAAGCGGCGATGTCGATTCCGAAGATCTGCGTTCGGCGGCCGGAAAGATACTCGGGCCGCTTCGCAACTGTTCCCACATTCTGCTCGCGTGCACTCATTACCCGGCCGTCAAAGGAGTTTTGCAGGAACTGGTCTCGGCCGAAACGCAGTTTGTCGATCCGGCGTCCGAGATGATCGAGATCATTCGCCGTTGGCGGCTGCCGCACACGGGCGGTGATGTATTTCTGACGACGGGCGATGCCGCGTCGATGAAAACATCGGCGGCAATGGCGTTTGGCGTCACGATCGCCGAGATCGCCGCCATCTCCATCTGATCCGCTGCAAGCCGGTGATGCGTTTTTCGTACTTCAGTTGTAACGGGCGATACTTCGCCCGTTGAGGAACGAATATGAAGAACAGTATTTTTTCGGCATTATTTTTTGCGATATTTATCGGCGTTTCGGCTTTCGGGGCATCGGCCCAGACTCTCCCGGCGGGCAACTGGAAACTGACCGCTTACAACTTTCGCCAAAAGATCGCTTATCCGATCAGCGACACGCTGATAACACTCAATATCGACCCGGACGGCAAGATCGGCGGACGCTCAGGATGTAATGTCTATGGCGGCAGCTACTCATTCGAGGACGGCAAACTGGCCATCAGCGACATATTTTCGACGATGATGGCGTGCGACGAACCGCTAATGTCGTTTGAGCGAACGTACTACGACGTCCTCCGCGATTCCGACAATTTTACATTCGAACGCGGGACTCTGACGATCACTGATCCCGAGACAAAGAGTTTTGTGAGATTTACGAGGGTAAAGAAACCGAAACCGGGAAACAAATGCTAGAACGGTTTTCAGACTGCCGTTTCCGGCGATCCGGCTTCGGCCTGCTGACGGCCGACGAGGACCAGATAACTGTACATCACCACGCCCGAAAAGACGCCGGTCGCGATCTTGACGCCGGCCGGCAGTGCTGACGGCGATAGAAAGCCCTCGATCGTGCCGGCCACGACAAGAAGACACGCACAGCCGATGACGATCTTGGCTGCCTCGATCCCCTTTTTCTTTAGTGCCTGGGCACGGGTCAGGTCGCCCGGATCGATCATCGCGTAACCGATCATCATTCCCGCCCCGCCGCAAAAGAAGATACACGAAAGCTCGATCACGCCGTGGCCGACGACAAAGCTCGCGAGCGAATTTCCAAACGCCGGATCGATCTGATAGCAGGCCGCAAAGACGCTGCCCAGACGCGCGCCCTCAAACGCTAGGTCATAAAACGCCCCGACGCCAAAGAACGCTCCGAAAGCAAAGACCCGGAACGTAACGATGATGTTGTTGGACATTATGTGGCTGGCGCCGACCTGATTGGCGTTGTTCAGCGACTCCCACCAGTGATTATTTGCTCTGATCTCGTCGGTGATGCCAGATAATGCGACAAAGTGGGTAAAATCGACGTCAAGCCACGTCGCTATAAAACCGAACACGGCGAACGCGGCAAATACGCCGAAAGCGATTGCCATGTACTTCCAGTTGGCCCGGAACGCCTCGGGAAACTCATGCGCGAAAAAACGCCAGATGAGCCCGATGCCGTCGCTTTCTGACCGGTAAATTCGGCCGTGTGCGCGGATCACGAGACTATTCAGATAATTGATCAGCTTCGGGTCGCGCGTCTCGGCCCGGGCAATGGCGAGGTCGGCGGCCGCCCTTCGGTACAACTCGCCAAACTCACGGACCTCAACCCGCGACAGCCCCCTGAGCCCGCTTCCGTGCATCATCGCCAAAAGGTCCTCGAGCCGCTGCCAGTTATTCTTGTTGTCGTCCAAAAAACGATTCATTGCCTTTGGCGAATTATGCGACGGCGTATTGCCATTCGCAAGTCCCAAATCTAAAATCGAACCTTACCCTATGTCAGACGCCGTCAAGAAATATCACGAAGAGGACGAGATCGGCAAAACCTATGACCTCCGTGTCGCCCGCCGTTTGCTCAGATATCTCCGGCCGTACTGGAAACTGGCGGCCGCGGCCCTGACGCTGACCCTTTTGACCAACATTCTGATCAGTACCCAGCCATATTTCACCAAGATGGCTGTGGACGATTTTATCGGGCCCGGCCGGACTGACGGCATCTGGCTTTTCGCGTTGGCGTTCTTCGGCGTGTTCCTTTTTCGCTTTATCTTCTCCTATGTTCAGGAGATATTGCTGAATAATGTCGGGCAAAAGGTGATGTTCGACCTGCGAAGCGAGTTGTACGCCAAGCTGCAAAAGCAGGAAGTCGCGTATTACGACCAATATCCGGTCGGCCGCACCATGACCCGTCTGACGGGCGACGTCGACGCCCTTAACGAACTTTTCACGTCGGGCGTGATCGACGTGCTCGGCGATCTGGTCATCATCATCGCGATCGTCGGGATAATGTTCTGGATGGACTGGAAACTGGCCCTCGTGTCGCTCGTTACGGTCCCGCTGCTCTTCACCGCGACGAACTGGTTTCGCAAACACGCTCGCACCGGCTTTGACAAGGTGCGTACCCGCAACGCCAAACTGAACGCATTTCTGCAGGAATACATCTCCGGCGCCCAGACGGTCCAGCTTTTTAACGCCGAAGCCAAGGCCCAGAGCCGTTTTCGCGAGATCAACGACGACTATCGCAAGGCAAATATCGAGACCATCTACTATTACGCGATCTTTTATCCGCTCGTCGATTTTATCGGTGCCGTCGGTATCGCGGTCGTGATTTTTGCCTTCGGTTTTGAGACGCTCAGCGGCCTTTCCGCCGCCGGCACGGCCCTCACGGTCGGCATTTTGGCGTCGTTCATTCAATATTCGCTGCAGTTGTTCCAGCCGATCAGGGACCTTTCAGACAAGTTCAACGTTCTACAGGCGGCGATCGTCGCATCGCACCGGATCTTTATCCTGCTGGACCGCGAGGTCATGATCGAAACCCCGGCCGAACCGGCTCGTCGCGGCAAGACCGCGGGCCGCATCGAGTTTGAGAACGTCTGGTTTGCCTACAAAGGCGAGGATTGGGTGCTCAAGGACGTGTCATTTGCGGTGGATCCGGGCGAGAGCATCGCTCTTGTCGGCCATACCGGTTCGGGCAAAACGACGATCACCAATCTGCTGATGAGATTTTACGACGTACAGAAGGGCCGCATCCTGCTCGACGGCGTCGATATCCGCGAATGGGATCTGCACGACCTACGCGCAAATTTTGCGGTCGTGCTTCAGGACGTTTTCCTCTTTAGCGGATCGATCGAAAACAACATCCGGCTCGGCAATGCCGAGATCGGACGCGAACGGGTCAAATGGGCGGCCGGCGAGGTCCGTGCCGACGAGTTTATCCGCAACATCGACGGCGGTTATGAGGCCGAGGTAAAGGAACGCGGTGCGGGCCTCTCGGTCGGGCAAAAACAGCTCATTTCCTTTGCCCGTGCGCTTGCGTTCGACCCCAAGATCCTGATCCTCGACGAAGCGACCAGTTCGATCGACACTGAGACCGAACAGCTGATCCAGAACGCCGTCGAACGCGTTATGGACGGCCGAACATCGCTCGTGGTCGCCCACCGGCTTTCGACCATTCAAAAGTGCGACCGCATCATTGTGCTGCATCACGGCGAACTGCGTGAGATCGGCACGCATAACGAATTGTTGGCAAATCGGGGGCTCTATTGGCGTCTATATCAGTTGCAGTACTCTGAGGAGAAGCTCATCCATTTCTCCGCCGAGCCGTCTGCAGCTTGAACCGGCCGCGGTCGAGTTGTGCCCGCCGGTCAAATATTGTTAGGTCTAACGCTTGTGTTTGTTTATAATAACGGGGTAATTCTCTCGGTTGTTTTTCCGCAATGAACGACGTCCTCCAACAAGTCTTCGATCTCGTCACCTCCGAGCTGTTCGAGCGTTGCCGCGAAAACGCCCCGAATTTCGGCGTGACGATCGAGCGGTTTCGAGCCTCGCTGGAAAAGACCACGCGAAAATATCTGATCGACGCCGACGACGAACCGGCCACCGAGTCTGACGTGCGCGAATTTATCGAAATGATCCAGGCCGACGACCTGTTCCTGGCACTGGCGTGCGCGGACGGCAATGAACGTGCCTGGTGGGAGTTTGACCACAACAACCGCTCGTATATGGAGCGCGTGGCCCGACACCTGGCCAAGACCGAGGCCGACGCCGAAGAGGTAGTCGATTGGGTTTACGGCGAACTGTACGGGACCCGTGTTGTCGACGGCGAGCGTGTGTCCAAGTTTGCCACCTACAGCGGCCGCGGATCGATGCGGGGTTGGCTGCGGACCGTTATCTGGCATTCGCTTGTGGATATGCACCGGGCGAGCCACGACGAGGTATCGCTCGATGAAATGACCGAAAATGTCGGCGAGGGTGCGGCACACGCAAACTTCGCGGCGCCCCCGGCGGGCGGCGAAGACGTAATGATCGAGGGCATCACCCGCGACCGTTACCGCAAGGCGACCGTGACATCGCTGTCAAACGCCTTTGCCTCGCTCGAGGCCCACGAGCGGCTGCTGCTGATGTATTATCACGTCGACAACCTGAAACTTCGTGAAATATCCAGATTGGTCGAGAACGAGGCCTCGCCGCTCAGAGGCTGGTTTCAGCGAAGGTCGCAGTCGAGGGAAAAGGACCCGAATGCGAGGACCCACGAGTCAACGGTAATGCGTTGGTTGGAAAAGAGTTATGCCCGCGTCCTGCAGTTGTTCCGGGACGAACTAAAGAGCGTTCACGGGCTGTCGGACGCCGAGATCGAGACCTGTATGGGCCTTGCGACGCAGGACCTTGCGGGCGGCGATATCTATCGGAATCTGACCGGAAATGCCTGATCGTACCCGGTGCCGAATAAAAGATCGAGCCTCGTAAAAGAAATTACGCAAAACCGGACCGGACTTTGCGTCATATTTCGGGGAGGTTCTACATAAAATGGGAAACACGGAAAACATCAATGTCGGCGATGCCAGGTTTCAGGGCCTGTTGGAGCGGTTTTTGCGTGTTCGCTCGGCCGGCGATAAGGCGTCCGATTCCGATCACCACCTCGACGAAGACACGTTTGCCGCTTTTATTGAGGGCAATATGACGATGCGCGAGGCGACACCGGTCATCAGACACCTTGCGGATTGCGGTTTTTGCCGTCATAAGACCGCTGAGCTCGTCAGGCTCGACCTCGCGTTCGCTGAGACCGAAATTCCCGCTTCGATACCTCAGACCGCACCGGCAAAGGCCGCCGATGTTATCGAAGGCATCCTTTCCCGCTTGTTCGGCAGCGGTGATGCCGCGGTGATGGCTCATGAGGAAAAACCGGCCGACGAGGCCCCGGCGACGGACGAGGAAAAAGAGAAAAAGTAGCTGTCCGACAGACTATAAGATGAAAGGCCGCCGGCGATAATGCAGGCGGTCTTTTTGCTGGTCCGGAGCGTTTTTACAACAAAGAAAATGTAGCTTTTACACGCCGGAAGTTTTATAATCAGCTATTAGCACAGAAATGTTACAGAATAATATTCCGCCCGCAACCGTCACAGATCGTTGCAGGATGACACCCGATCTGACCGTCGAAAGGGTGGCGACAGCAGACCTCCCGACAAAGCGTGGATCGTTCAAGATCGCAGGCTACCGATCGCTGAACAGCAGCGAAGAATTTGTTGTGCTTTATAAGGGCGAGATGGACCGCGAAACCCCGACTCTCGTCCGTATCCACTCACAGTGCCTGACCGGCGACGTTTTCGGCTCGATCAAGTGTGATTGCGGCCCTCAACTGCATCGCGCGATGGAGATGATCGAGGCCGAGGGCCGCGGTGCCATCGTCTATCAGCAGCAGGAAGGCCGCGGGATCGGGATCATCAACAAGATCAGGGCCTATGCACTCCAGGACGAAGGCGCGGATACCGTCGAGGCGAACGAACGCCTTGGCTTCGAGGTTGACGCCCGCGATTATCAGCAGTGCGCCGAGATACTGTTTGACCTCGGGTTGTGCAAGGTCCGCGTCATATCGAACAACCCCGACAAACTAAAGGCGCTCGAGGCGGCCGGACTTCGGGTGGTCGAGCGGATCCCGATCGAGGTCAGGTCCGAAACGCCGGCGGCACATTATATGCGGACCAAGAAAGAAAAATTGGGGCATCTGTTGGAATTTGACTAAGAAATCAGGGAGAAGGAGTTAGTAACCGTAATGAGAGTTTTTTGTATTTCTCGAACCGCACTCCGGACGGCCGCGTTGAGTGCCGTCTGCATGGTCTCGATCACCGCTTTCGCCGCACTTTCGGCGTCTGCACAGCAGAGTTACCGCAACACCGTCAACGGTTTTGTGTTCGACTCCCAGCGCACTCCCATAACGCAGATACCGGTCGAGATCACCAATGAGGTCGGTCAGGTACTCGGGCGCACCAAGACAGACGGTTCCGGACGATACTTTTTCGGCGGCCTGTCGTCGGGCAGGTTTACGATCCGCGTACTTCCGTTCGGAACGGACTTTGAAGAACAGGCTGCCGACGTTGAGATCGTAAATTTCGTCCGTCAGGGCAGTTCGACCTCCGACAGTGCGCAGAAGGATTTTTACCTGCGGTCGCGTCGCCGCAATCCGGAATCGAAGTCGATCACCGGAACGCTGTTCGCTCAGGAGATACCCGAAGAGGCCAAAAAGGCGTACGAACGCGGTGTTTCCGAACTCGAAAATAACCGCCCCGTCCAGGGCATGGAACTGCTGCTGCAGGCGGTCAAGATATTTCCCGATTACTATCTGGCTCTTGAGCGGCTCGGCCGAGAATATGTCGCCCAGCAGAAGTTCGATTTCGCGCGTGCCGCGTTCCTCAAGACCGTGTCTGTAAACGACCGCAGTTTTAACGGCTGGTACGGGCTCAGCTATGCCGCCTATGCCCTTAAGGATACAAAATACGGCGTTCCCGCGGCGTTAAAGGCCGTCGAGCTCGATTCGTCGTCAGTTGACGCGTACCTTATCCTGGGCCTTGCAAACCGTCAGGCAAAGGTCTTTTCCGAATCTGAAAAGGCGTTCATGCAGGCCAAGAAACTTGCTAACGGGCAAAATGCCGACGTTTTTTGGAATCTCGCCCTGCTCTACGCCAACGATATGAAGCGTTACAAGGACGCCGCCGATGAGCTCGAATCGTACCTAAAGGTTTCGACAGACGACGCCAAAAAGGAGAGCGTTAAAAAGCTGATCGCTGATTTCAGACAAAAGGCGGCCGCGAAATAGGGCCGCCCGTGTTCACGGCCTTTCTCCACTGATATTTCGCCCGGCCGATCTACGCGAAGTTTCTCCCAACTTCCGCATCTTCCCGTTGGGTATTCACCACTGATAACTGATCACCGTCGTCTTTGGCACGCAGCCTTAAACGTAAGCCGCGGCCGGGCCGTCTGATTTGCCCATTGCCGCCACGATCAACAAGTCAGATCCCCGAAAACAAACGGCGGCAAGGTTCTGAGATATGTACTCAGCGGGTAGATACTCGCTCCGCTGGCCGCCGTGAGGTAATGCGCTCAACGCGATCAGGCGATGGCAGATAACCCTCGACGGCTGCGATAAGACCCGTTCGGACGCCGGCTGCGGCAGAACCTGCAGCCCGCGGCGACCCGATCGAACCGCCGATAACCTTTCGGATAATAGAAAAGGCCCGCTTGAGTAAACTCAAGCGGGCCAAGAGTGTTGACTTCAACTTCAATTAGAAGAGGAAGCGGACACCAAAGCGGACAGAACGCGGTCCCTGGAACGAGTTTGCCTGACCATAGCGTGAATCCGTACGGTTAAGTGCCGTCGGGGTTCCTGCAAGGTAGGTGTTAATCGGGGTCAAGAGAGCTCCCGAGTTCCAAGCGTTGATCGCGCCAACATAGTTGGTCGAACCATCCGGGTTGACGTAGCCGAAAGTATTCGGGCTCATCGTAACCGCTGACTTCAGCGTGTAAACACCGAGAACGTTGTCTTCGTCAAACACGTTCAGGAAGTTAACATCGCCGACGAGCGTGTACCGGTTGTCACGGCCAAACTTGTACTTGTGCGAAACCGCAAAGTCAGTCTGCGTGAACATCGGCGAACGGCCCAGATCGCCACGCTTCGTAAAGATCGTCGTGGTGATGAAGGCAACCGTCGAGGTCAACGGGGTTCCCGACTGGGCGGTCGTGAAGAACGAAAGCTCGGTCGAGTTCGTCTTGCTGCCCTTCCAATCGAAGATGTATGCACCGTATGCGTTGAAAACGTGCGTACGGTCCGTAGCAAGCAGTCCGTTATCCTTCTGGCCTGCTGCGGTAAAGCCGATGAACGGCAAGTCGAAGAAGCGGTTGACGCCAGGTGACGTACGGCCTGCTTCGTCCGAGCTAGCCAAACCTGAATAGTTACCGAACAAGCGGCTCCAGGTGTAGTTTACGTTGAAGTAGAAGTTGTTCGAGAGACGCTTATCGAGCGACAGCTCAAACGCATTGTACTTACGTTCCGGGGTAGTTGACTTCTGGTATCCAAGCTGGTTGAGGAGCTCGAGGTGAAGTCCCGTTCCCGGGTTGCCGATGATGTAAGCTTCGCTGCCTTCAGCGTTGATGATACCAGCATCTTCGATGGCACTGTCAACGTTCTTGTAGGTGTAGCGACCCTTCAGCACGTAGTTGTTGCTGAGCTGATGCTCAAGACCGCCCGTGAATTCCGTCTGACGGAAAGGCTTCAGGTTCGGATCAACTTTGCCGGTAAAGATCGTCGCATTCGGGTCATTCGACGCGATACGATAGTCAAACTGGCAACGGCTGATGCCGCTTCCGATAAAGCCGGTTGCGGGGCAGCGTCCGCCCGGAGCGTCGTTGAAGTTACCAACGATACGCGGCAGGGTGAACGAACGGAAGTTGGTGTCTGCTGCGAAGATCTCAAAGAAATCGATGCGGTAGAAGTCACCACCAAACGAACCACGCGGAAGTTCAAACTTCAGACGATCGAAGAATCGGCCAAAGCTGGCAAATGCTTTCGTTTTGCCATTGCCCATGATGTCCCATGCAAAGCCGAGACGGGGCGAGATCTTGTCACCAAATCCAAAGTTGATCGGCGGGGCCAGACCGTTGAACGAAGGAAGGTCTTCCTTCTCCATACGGACACCAAGGTTCAAGGTAAGATTCTTGACCGGCTGCCATCTATCCTGGATGTAAAGCGACTGGTTGAGGTTCGAAGCCTTACCAACGGTACCAAAGCGAATGAGTTCGCCGGCGCCGACAGCACCCGGGGTGATCGACACAGGTGCGCCGAGGTCCTGGATGGTGTAGCCATAGTAAAGGTCTACGATACCCTTGAATTTGTAACCACGATCAACATCGTTCGTGATCTTGAAACGCTGGTAGCCGCCCTTGAATTCGTGACGTCCGCCAAAGTTGTTGACCATGTAGGTAGCATCAGCTTCCCAGTTGGTACGGATCGAAGCGTCTTTGTCAACGCCCGAGTTAGCGGCATCTGCGAAACCGCTCGAGCAGCCGATCGACGGGCTGCCAACCTGGCAGCGGAAACGCGTGCCGGTCGGAACCATGTACGAACCAAGCTTTTCGTTAAGGAAACCGCGTGAATAGCGCGAGCTGATCACGAGCTTGCTGGTCGGGGTCCAGACGACCTGACCCGTAAGGTTGTTCGAGTTCTGGCGTCCGCCCTGACGGTCGGTCAACTGGTTGCCCGTAAGGGTACCGATCGAACCGCCAAAGTTAACAACCGGCGGAGCACCACCGATCGAGACCGTTCCAACCGGAGTAGCACCTTCGTCGATGATCGGGTTCCAGGTATAGGTACCCGAAAGACGGATCTTCTCGGTCGGCGAAGCATCAAGACGCATGAAAGCATATTCATATGTTCTCTTGAGTCTGTAACGCTGTTCCGCGGTCAGGACACGGGTCGCTGCCGGAGCATTGCTGTAATACTTGGCATCAACGATCGTATCGAAGACCTGCGGGGTGTAGCTGCCGAAGAACCAAAGTTTGTCTTTGACGATCGGGCCGCTGATGTTTGCGGTCGGGAAGAAGTTGGTTCCACGTGACTTCGGAGCCGTCAGATATTCCGTCGGCTGAAGGAACGTTGCACCTGAACCCGACGTAAAGCGAAGCAACGAAGGACGGTTGTCGCCGTTGAAACGCGGATTCGAGAACTGGACGCCGAATTCGCCGCGGAAATCATTACCGCCACCCTTGGTGACGACGCTGATAACACCGCCGGTCGCTCCGCCAAACTCGGCTTCAAAGCCGCTCGATTTGACCTGAACTTCCTGAACGAACTGGACCGGGATCGCGTTGTTGCCGTTCAGCGTACCGGTACGGAAGTTCGAAACTTCCTGACCGTCGATGTAGAAGGCATTTTCCGAACCCGAAGCACCGTCGACCGAGATACCACCCGAGAGGCCCTCAGGGCGAGTTCCCGGAACGGTCTTCAGAACCGACGTAAAGTCAACGCCTTTCGGAAGAAGGTCGATCTTAGCCGACGAGATCGTCGACGAGACCTTGCTGCCGCCGACGTCGATCGGGGCTGAGTCACCGCCCGTAACGTCAACAACGGTGTTGCCGCCGCCGACAGCCAACGTGATGTTGACCGCTGCGGTAGCGTCGACCGCTACGCTGACCTTACGCTCGGTAGCTCCAAAACCGGAGATAGCACCGGTCGAAACCGAATACATTCCCGGCGGGATCTGCTGGACTCGGAAGAAACCGTCGGCGTTAGCCTGAACCGTTCTCTTAAATCCCGAATCACCCGTGCTTGACACGGTAACAGAAACGTTGGGCACAACTGCACCCGTCGGATCTGTGATGGTTCCTTCGATGTCGCCTGTCGTTCTCTGTCCGAACGCTGCCGTTACGAGACTGAGGGTGAGGGCGAGCATCAAAGTGATAAATTTAAAGTTTTTTCTCATTTTTCGCTCCTAAAAATAGTCTTCCTGCGAAGAGTCAAAGGCCCAAAATGGGACAATTTCACCAATACTGATGCAATTTCAAAGCCAAACATTTTCAAAATCCGGGCCGTTACGTTAACTTATTTACTTACAACACTTACAACCACATCTTACATACGGTCTGCGCCGCTCGTACCATAAATAATGTCGGTCGGTTTCCAATATTTTGAATTTTTTGCAATATAATGAACCGTTGTAACAAAACAGGGTTGCGATAACGGCGGCAGAGGCCCGCAGCGGGCGTTTTTCGGCGGCAGGGAGTGTGAATTGTCAGAAAGAAATTACCGCGACGCGGTGCACAACATCATTCGGTTGGACAACAGCTCAGCCGAAGGTAAATTGATCGAATCCCTGATCGATACGGTCGAGTTCCAACGCCTTCGCCGCGTCCGCCAACTTGGGCTCGCGTATTTTGCATATCAGAGCGCCGAACACTCGCGTTTCACGCATTCGCTGGGGGCATTTCATCTGGCGACCCGCATCCTCGAGCGGCTCAACTCACGCTATTCGATCACTTACGAACAGCAGACGGCCGTTCGTATCGCCGCCCTGCTCCACGATATCGGGCACGGTGCTTTCTCGCACGTGATCGAGTCGATCCTCGGGTTTCACCACGAACAGTTCTCGATCGACGCTATCCTGAGCGACGCGACGGACGTCGGCCGCGTACTCGCGGGCCACTCACGCGAACTGGCCGCGAATGTGGCCGCTATCATCAGGGGCAACTTTCGCCCGCTCGCCCTTTCGCAGCTCGTCTCGTCGCAACTGGATGTCGACCGGATGGACTATCTGCTCCGCGATTCGCTGATGAGCGGAGCCAAATACGGTATATATGATCTCGAGTGGATCATAAAGTCGATCGAGATCGACGAGGAAAATGACCGGCTCTATGTCGCCGCCCCGGGCATCTACGCTGTCGAGGATTACCTGCAGGCACGTTATTATATGTTTCGTCAGGTCTATTTTCATCGAACTCTGAGAGCGGCCGAGACCGTCCTCAGGTCGCTGCTCAAGCGGGCGATCGATGTTTACGCCGCCGGCGGCGACGCGTGGCACCGCACCGGTTCGGCGTTCGAGCGGATCCTTCAGAAACAGCAGTTAACGTTGTCCGAACACCTGTCGCTCGACGACTCGGACGTTTTCTTTCATATCAAGCAGTGGCAGTCATCAGCCGATCCGGTGCTTTCGGACCTCGCCGCCAGATTTCTCGATCGCCGTCTTTTCGCCGCCTTTGACCTCGATATGCCGTCCGCCGAGGTCGGCCCGTTCGTCAATGAGGTCGAGACGCTCGCGGCGGCACGCGGTTTTGACATACGTTACTATGTCAGCGAGGACGAGACCGGCGACGCGGCATACAACTTTTATACGACCGATACCGCCGACGCCAAAAACCTCATTTTCGTCGAGGACGGATTTGCCAGGCCCGCCGTCCGCGAGATATCGGAGGTCAGTTCGGCCGTCCGCGGTCTTCAGCAGGGACTTCGTATCCACCGCATTTGCTTTCCGGCGGAGCTCAAGGCGGACGTCGCCGCGATCTATCACGGAGCCTGACGAGGGGTCGATCTCAGTGGCCGGCGGCGAAGCTACGCGTGACGGCGTTGCCGATGCCTGTTTTCGTGCGATACAATTCTGGAAAAGCTTTCGCGAAAGCGGGCCGCCGCCGTAAATGAAGACAATCAGAGCATCGATCCGAACCCTCCTGTTTGCCGCATCGACACTTGGGCTTTATGCCGTCTGGTTTCTCGGCAGCCTGGTCATTCCTAATAAGATTTATTGGCGGCAGGTCATCTTCGATAAATGGACGTGGTCATTTACTAAGATATCGGGCATGAAGCTTGAGATCATCGGCACACCGCCCACGCCGCCGTTCTTTCTGGTCTGCAATCATCTGAGTTACGCCGATATGGCCGCCCTGCGGCAGGCGGCGACCGGTGTTTTTGTGGCCAAGGCCGAGATACTCACCTGGCCCGTGGCCGGTTCGATCATCCGGTCGATGGGCACCGTTTTTATCGACCGGGCAAACCGCCGCGATATTCCGCGGGCCGGACGACAGATCATCGAACGCCTCGACGCCGGCGAGGGCATCATCGTATTTCCCGAAGGCACCACGTCAAAAGGCGAGGAGATCTTGCCGTTCAATTCGTCGTTCCTCCAGTTTGCCGCCGAGTCGGACGTGCCGGTCTCGTACGCGGCACTCACCTACCGGACGCCCGACGGCGGGCCGGCGGCCAGCACATATGTCTGCTGGTGGGAGGACATAAGCTTTTTTGCACATATGTGGCGGCTCTTCAAACTGCCGGGCTACACGGCCGTCGTCAGTTTTGGCGAAGGGCCGATCACGAACCGTGACCGCAAGGCACTCGCCGCCGAGCTGCGGCAAAAGGTGTCCGAAAGATTCATCCCGGTCATTTGAGGCCGGACGCCGCGTAACTTTTTTGAAATTTTCTCCGTATAACCGACTGATCTAACCAGGAGCACCAAATGAGAACAAACCTTTTCCGATCGATAACGACGCTGGCAGTGCTGACGTCGATGACATTTTCCGTCCTTGCCCAAAGCTCGGGCTTCGACACTTCCAGAATGGACAAAAGCGTCGATGCCTGTGAGGACTTTTTTGAATATGCCAACGGGTCGTGGCTGAAAACGACCCAGATCCCGCCGACCGAGTCGCGGTGGGGGACATTCAACATTCTCGGCGACCGCAACAACGCGATCCTCAAGGAGATACTCGAAAACGCCGTTAAGACCAAGGCGGCCAAGGGCAGCGATACCCAGATGATCGGCGATATGTACGCGACCTGCATCGACGAAGCCGCGATCGAAAAGGCGGGGACCAAACCCATCGATCAATATCTGAAGGCGATAGATAAAGTCAAGACCACGGCCGACCTGCAGCGTCAGATCGCCGCTCTGCACGATCTCGGTTTCCCGGCCGTATTCTCATTCGGTGCCGGCCCCGACCTCAAATCTTCGAACGACGTCATCGTCAACGCCGGCCAGGGCGGCATCACGCTGCCGAACCGCGACTATTACACCCAGACCGACGCCAAGTCGGTCGAGACGCGTGCAAAGTTCGTCACCTATATGACGAATATGTTCAAGCTGCTCGGCGACAAGGAGGCTGCGGCCGCGGCCGACGCCGCTAAGGTGCTCGATATCCAGACACGTCTGGCAAAGGCTTCGCTGACGCCGGTCGAGCGGCGCAACCCGGACAACAACTACAACAAGATCACCGTCGCCGACGCCGAGACGCTGACGCCGAACTTCTCGTGGGCCGGCTATTTTGCGGCCCGCGGCGTACCCGCGGCCGGCGGCTTTAACGTGGCACCGGCCAAGTTCTTCAAAGAGGTCAATGCGATGATGGCCGACGTTTCGATCGCCGACTGGAAGACCTATCTTCGCTGGATGGTCGTAAATTCGGCCGCAAACTCGCTGCCCAAAGCGTTTGCCGACGAGAATTTCGCGTTTTTCGGCAAGCACCTGAGCGGCCAGAAGGAACGTCAGCCGCGTTGGAAAACGTGCACCCAGACGGTTGACGGTGCCCTCGGCGAGGCTCTCGGGATGGAGTTTGCCAAGCGTGCCTTTACGCCGGCGGCCAAGGCCCGCATGAACACGCTGATCGACAACCTGATGGTGTCGATGAAAGGCCGCATCGACGGCCTCGACTGGATGAGCTCCGAGACCAAAAAACAGGCACAGGCCAAGCTCGCGACCTTCAAACGCAAGATCGGTTATCCGGACGTGCTCCGCGGCTACAAGGGCCTCGAGGTCAAGCGTGACTCGTTCGCCGGCAACCTGATCCGCTCAAACCAGTTTCAGATCAAGCGCAATATGGCGGACATCGGCAAACCGCGTGACCGTACGCGGATGGGAATGACGCCGCCGACGGTCAATGCGTCGTACAGCCCGCAGAATAATGACATCACGTTCCCGGCCGGCATTCTCCAGCCGCCGTTCTTTAATTTTGACGCCGACGACGCCATCAATTACGGAGCGATCGGCGGCGTCATCGGCCACGAGATCACGCACGGATTTGACGATCAGGGCAGCCGCTTTGACGCCGACGGCAACCTGAAGATGTGGTGGACCGACAGCGACCGCAAACAGTTCGAAGAACGTGCCGCCTGTGTCGTCAAGCAGTTTGACGGTTATGAGGTCCAGCCCGGACTGTTCATCAACGGCAAGCTGACCTTGGGCGAAAACATTGGCGATTTTGCCGGCCTCACGGTCTCGTACTACGCGTTTCAGCGATCGCTCGAGGGCAAACCGCGTCCGGCCAATATCGACGGGTTTACACCGGAACAGCGATTCTTCCTCGGCTGGGCTCAGGTTTGGGCCGGCAAGTACACGCCCGAGGCCGAACGCCAACAGGTCGCCGGCAATCCCCACTCGCTGCCCCGCTGGCGCGTCAACGGCCCGATGTCGAACATGCCCGAGTTCGCCAAGGCATTTGGCTGCAAGGCCCCGCAAAAAATGGTCCGCCCGGACGCCTGCCTGATCTGGTAGGCAACCGGCCCATCGGCCCATATTGACTGAGAGGCTGCCCGTTACGGCAGCCTCTTCTTTTTTTCCTCTGATCCCGATCGCGTGACTCTTCCTAAAATGTCGAACGATGTGTATACATTTTTCAAGACGAGAATCGCAGGAAAGCAGGCCCGGATCGGATCGTTCTTTTACTGCTTCAAGTCCATGCACGGGATTCGGTACTCCTCCGATCGGATCTCTCGGGTACGCCTCGTCTTACCAATCGCGACTTGCGCGGTAAACATAACGCGACTCGTACACTGTAATTCGCGTGAAAATTGACGAACAAAAGAAATTGATTCGCCGGGCTTTAGAATTTGTTTATGCTTATAGGCCCCAGACTCTAATTTCCATGGAACCGGCGCATTTTTTTCGATTTGGATATTCCCATTTACCGGTTTTCTCATTGAAATTCAAATAGTATCTAGCCGGAACGATCAAACCATTGCCGGCATCTGCACCAAAAACGGTCACGATCGTCTTTGTGTTGTTGATAATAGAAAATTCTACTTCCCAATCGACGTATCTCAACATTACCGGGCGCCTTTCGATAGCATAAAAATTGGTAACACGAAATTCCAACCCGGTCTGAGCCCTTATGCTCGCACCAAAAAAAGAGACCATCAACAAGAGCATTATAGATCTAAGTATTTTCATTTCCAGAGCTCCTATATCTAACATCTGCCATTGCTGTCACGACATAACGACGTAAATTTTACCGTGGAAAAGACCTTCTTCGCCAATTCTCTGGTGTCCACGTCGACTGACGACAAATATATCCCAAGGCCGATCCGATGATCTTTTTCTGTGGCGTAATTAGCACCCGATATAAATTTGAATTGCGACTTATCTTGAAATGACCAAAATCTGGCTCTGACGTTATCAACAAGTATCAGTTCTTCGGCATAGCTCGGGTATTGACGCTGAAACGTTGGTCGCCATGCATCGATATTCCAATCGACGCTTACAACGATCTCGTCATCGGCAAATTTCCAACATCCGCCTTCAATGCACCTCTTTTCCTGCTTGTGAAGTGCCGAAGGAATAGAGATCTTAATGAAGCCGAGATCAACTTCTTTGAGATCGTTATAATCGACCTTCCGACCACGCTTCTCCCCGCTTACTGATTCAATTGAACGTCCATTTTCTTGTTGAGCATAAACAGGAACGATAAACAATAAGCTTGCCACTAACGCTATTTTCAACATATGAACCTCAATGTTTGACACTTGAAACCCAGTGATAGACGTCCGCAGGGTTTGTTGAGTTTCTGTATATAGCATTTGCACGTCTCGAACTATTTCCGGTAGCCGAAAGATTATATGACGGAGCAACTGGTACATACTTTTGACCGCGAGCAGGCGGAGCGTCAATGAACGTCTGGTCATTATAACCGAAAACGATCTGTTTTAAATCACTTTGAAAGATCGCTCCATTACCTCCATCGGGGCTAAATAAGCTCGCTTCTTCTCCAGGATTATCATTATGTGTGCCACCAAGTCCATGAGACCCAAACTCATGCCCGAAGATGTTTTTTGCCACTTCGACCCAACCACCGGCTGGGGCAAGCCCACCACCATTAGGGTCATGAGCAACACTTACTGCCATTCTGTCGAATTTCTCGCCTGCAATTCCAAACGTTATTCCCACGGCCTTTCTCCCGTCATCGTCCTGTATTGCGTCATATCCGATAGCAACAACGTTGTCTCGACCAGAGTGAATCGCCGATTCCTCGCTCGAGTAAATTTTTGCAGAAATGTTGGTTGTTAACTGAACGCTTTTGCCATCAATTTCACCGCTTCTGGTGAGCAATTCTCTTATACCTTTAACTAATGCATCTTTGTAAATTTTAAGATCCGCTTTTGATACATTTTGGCCGGCAGCTCCATACACAGCGAAACTTGCTTTCACGTTGACTTGGATAACCCCATCATTGTCGGTATACCAGCTTATCTCACCTTTTTTTCCAGATGGATCTACTAGATTCATGGGTTTATTTGTTACGTATAAATATAGATTCCAACTTGGCGGATCGGAAACCTTGGTTGCGTTTGTGAAAGAATCTGGACTCATAAATCTCCCAAAACTGCTGGCATACATCCGAGCCTGGGCGAAGTCGAGGTCGGTTTCTGTGTCGCGTTCGTAGCCGGTGAATTGTTTTCTGACCGTGTCGTCAGCGTATCCGAGGGCGGTTGTTCGTTGGGCGGTGGCGATCTCTTCGCCGAAGGGGTGGTAGTCGTGGCGGGCGGTAACTTGTCCGTTTACGTCCGTGTTTATTCGGGGACTTCCAAGGTGGTCGGCGGTCAGGTACGCGACTTTTGCATCATTTGCCGAAGCCACGACCGTCGAATATTCCGCGATCTGTTTGCCGGCCGCATCGTAAACGAAAATGGTTGTTTCGCCTGTCGAAGGCACTACTTTCTTCACACGTTTTCCGTCTCCGTCAAAGAAGTATGTTCCGATGCTGGCATTGCTTGAGTTCTTGACTTCGATTTGCTTATTCTCAGCGTCGTAAATGAAACTACGGCCGTCAGGATCGCCAGTAGTATTTCCCGCCGAATCATAAGCCCAACCCGTCGAAGTCAGACGATTATTGCTCGTCGAAATAGTCGGATTCGTCAAAGCCTGGTTTGAGAATGACGTGGGCATCGTAGTATTCGCCTCGTCAAACCGTCGATTACCGTAACGGTCAAATGTGAACATGGATTGGGGGCAACTTAGAGCATTACGCCATGCCGGGCAATTTATGCAATTCGACGAGACCAACAACTAGCTTGATAAGTTCGCGAAGTTCAAGCGGGAATCGATCTAAATGTGAGGAATAACCGTACGCGATTCTCTTATTATCGAAATATACTTGATAGACATAGTCGTCGAAAACTAAGCCTTTGTCCTCGAAGCGAAGTCGTTCTTCGCTTTCCACCAATGGCAGTAACTCTTTCATCTTTTCAATCGATATTACTTGTTGTTTTTTTTTGTATTTTTGATCTACATCAATCGAATTTAATTCAAGTATTTCCGGCAAAACACCTGACGATTTACCGGTCATTGTATCTGATAGATGATATGTTCCAACCCAGTAATTTAAGTTACCTTCTCGGTTGATCCATATGACATGCCCGTAGCAACAGCCGCCTCGTCCAATAAATACGACAATATCCTTGGACAATTTGTCCGACACGGGCAATTGGCGAGGATTAATCGACTCGGTGTTCGGAAAATTAGATTTCATGGCAGGTTCAATATTACAGCCGGCGACAGCGATCAGTAGGATCAATGATATTCTTATTGTTAACATATTAGTACGCAGCCCTTAGATTTAAGCCTTGTTCCCTTCGAATATTGTTCTCAGTTATGTCCATCTTATTGTTGAGACCACCAAGTCCAACTGTTGAAAATTCCTCGCGTCTATACGATTGAGCCTGTATAGTTCCATTACTATCCCGGTATAAATAGGACGCATCGCCGGTTAGGATAGTCCCTCTAGCAGCATGGTCGGCGTGAATTAGCTCATGAATTAGACCGATATGACTGGGCCTTATTTGGTCGCGGCCATTTCCAGTTTTAGGATCTAAAGTGGTAATTAACGGGTTAGAATTGGGATTGAAAGTGACGGTCGAGTCGGAGCCAACACCATTCGATGCATTCGTGTCGTTATCAACGCCGGTTGCATTTCCGCCGGCTCCGAGCCGGATCGTAGTCACTTTCTCATACTTCGAAAGTCTCCTGATCAAACGGGTTCCGTCGTTCTGACCACCACCTTTAACTTCCGTTACGGTAACAACAATATTTCCGTCCTTGTCGGTCTTCCAATTCAATTTGTCTCGTGTGTTTCTGGACAAATAGTATAGGATTTGGTTCCTTTCCGCTTCAGTTAGATCCTTAGAAAGCCGAATCTCTCTGCCATCAGGATCAGTATATTTAAGTGGATTATTTATCGCATAAACATATCTATTCCATTGCCCGGGTTTCGATAGATAATTCTCAAGTAAACGCTTTGCCTTATCCGAATCTTTTTCCAATTGCACATCAACGACAATTTTTTGGGGATCCGGACTTGAGAATCTTCCCAACGTGGAGGCCATGTAACGAGCCTGTGCAAAATCGAGATCTGTCTCACCGTCGCGCTCATAGCCGGTGAACTGTTTCCTAACTGTGTCGGCCGCGTATCCGAGGCCGGAAGTGCGTTGGGAAGTGGCGATCTCTTCGCCGAAGGGGTGGTAGTCGTGGCGGGCGGTTACGGTACCGGCGACATCAGTGTTGATGCGAGGTGAGCCGAGATGATCGTTGGTTAGGTACGCGACTTTTGCATCATTTGCCGAAGCCACAACCGTCGAATATTCCGCGATCTGTTTGCCGGCCGCATCGTATACGAAGATCGTTGTTTCTCCGGTGCTCGGAACATATTTCTTAACGCGGCGACCATCGCCGTCGTACGAGTATTCGCCGATCGTTCCTGTTACGGTATTCGTCCCGGCACTAAGCGTTTCGGCTTTTGTTTGCTTATTTTCGGCGTCGTATGTGAATTTTCTGTCGGCGGCGTCGCGGGTGGTGTTGCCCGATGAATCGTATGAAAATCCCGACGAAGTGATCCTGTTGTTCGTTGCATCAAACGTCGGGTTGCACATCGTCGCGCAGCTTCCCAAAGTGGTCGTCAGACCGCTCGTCGAGGTGTCGAAACGCCGGTTGCCGTATCGATCGATCTCGAAGGTCTGTTTCAATGTCGTACTGCCTGCGATCGTCTCTTCCGCCGAACCAAGCCGATTTAGAGCGTCATACGAATAGGTCTGCGTCGCCGTGAAACCGGCGGTTCCGTTAGCGGTCGGGACAGTTACCTTTTGCTCTCGCATCGAACCGTTGTTGTCGTAGCTCGTCGAGTTGGTGTCGTATTTGTATTCGAGTTTCATTAAATCTTATGAACATAACTCATTGAACAAACACCACGTTCACAACTTTAACCCCAGAGATTTTGAAGGTTTCTTTCTCCGGCAAAAAGCGTTCCAGCTCTAGAAGCAAATAGAATCTTTGGAAGCCTCGAATCTCGCCGAAGTACTCGACGTATACCAACGCGAGTCGCTTTTCCAGATCAATACCGATATTGGACAGCATTGCGACTGCTTTAGTCTTAGGATACTGCGCCTTTTCAATTGAGAAAAATATCCTCGCGTCGTTTGGGCCTGATCTAGATATCGTCGAGTCCAAAATATGATAGTCCTTCTCCAGATCATTTTGTTTATTATTCGCGTCAACAAAATTGGCGATCAGCTCGGAAGAAATCCCAGGCTCACCTTTGACTTGCTCAAGGCCTCGCGGTGCAATCGTCTCGTTTCGGTAAACTAACAAATCGCCGGCATCGAGCTCGTCAACTACAGTGTTCCCGAAAATGTAGTTATGTCTAAGCGAGGAGAGAACCACCGAATTGATCACGAAGGCATTATATTCATTGATCTTTTCCGTTGGGGTTGGCGCGGCGACGATGGCATTAGGAAAGGGACTATTTGTCTCAATTGTATTTGTTTTCAAGCAGCCACCAGTCAGGAATAAATGGATCAAACCAATTAAGAGTAGTCCTTTCATAAATTACCTCACATTCAGTTAGAGTCAAGAGAGTTAGGGAAGAAATCGATTTTCATTATCTATTTAGACGATCGGGGTCAGACGTGCGATCATGCGATTCTCGACCGATCCCCCATCGGTAATTTTCGCTGACATCTCACAGGCCGTTTTCATATCGAGATCATTCTCCATTTTTCGCCGGGCGATGTCGTAGCGGCAAAGCAACGTCCGCTGTCGTTGGACAAGGCCTTTCCGGCCAGTTCGGCGATCCCCATCCAGAGCCAGTTTCTGCCTGTTGCGGGTTTGTGTCAATACTCATTTGGGTGACGGGTGAAGCGTGACAGGAGACAAGTGACGGGTGACAAGAGACAAGTGACGGGAAAGAGCGTTCCGGAATTGTATATGCGAAAGCTCGCAGGTCAAGAAAATGAGTTTCGAGCACTACAAACCATTTACGATCCACGATCCACGATTCACCATTCACGTGTGATCGTTGCAGACATGAAATCTTGCTGTATCTCTGCAATATATGTTAGACTAAAGGTTTGATCAGATCTTTGAAAATACATAAAGCACGATGGCGAGTCGGGTCAGTCTGGCGAGTCTAGCGAGTCTGGCGAGTCTATCGAGTCGGGTGAGTCTATCGAGTCGGGTGAGTCGAGAGAGTCTTGTGAGTCTATCGAGTCTATTGAGTCTGGTGAGTCAAGAGTGTCAGGACACGCAGGACAGCCAGGACACGCAGGACAGTCAGGACAGCCGGGACACGCTGGACAGTCGGTATTTACTGGGTTTTGAGAAAATGGGTTTGGATCTGTTGCTGGTTGACCGCGGCGTTCAGTCGGCCTCCGGCGGTGTCGGCCGGAGCGATCGCTGTTTGCGGTCAGAAACGCAAAAAGGGCGTTACGCACAGTGCTGTGAGCAACGCCCTTTCCGATAAACCCGGGATCGCTCCCGTTGATAGACAGACTAGATCTCGTCGTCGGCGTCGAGGTCGATCTTCATGGCTTCGTCGATGTCAAAAACCTCTTCGGTCTCGGCGTCGATATCGTCCATCCCGATCGCGTCATCCTCGTCGAAATCCTCGGGTTCGATGCCCGGGATGTCGATCGGCATCGGTATCTCGATGCCGCCGCGGATGTCGGCAAGTTCGTCGAACTCATCCTGCTGTTTCTGATTCTCGGTCGGGTCATAGGCGACCTTGACGTTGCGGTAATATTTCATACCGGTACCGGCCGGGATCAGGCGTCCCATGATGACGTTTTCCTTCAGCCCGCGAAGGTAATCGACACGGCCTGAGATGGCCGCCTCGGTCAACACGCGGGTCGTCTCCTGGAAGCTGGCCGCCGAGATGAACGAGTCGGTCGAGAGCGATGCCTTGGTGATGCCGAGCAGCAGCGGTTCTCCGACCGCGGTCTGTCCGCCTTCGTCCTGGACACGGCGGTTCTCGTCCTCGTAGCGGAAACGGTCAACCTGTTCCTCAAGCAGGAATTCGGTATCGCCGACCTCCTTGATCTTGACCCAGCGGAGCATCTGACGAACGATCACCTCGATGTGCTTATCGTTGATGTTAACGCCCTGCAGACGATAGACCTCCTGGATCTCATTGACCAGATAGTTCTGCAGCGCCTCCATACCGAGGACACGCAGGATGTCGTGCGGGTTGAGCGGGCCGTCCATCAGCGGTTCGCCGGCACGGACGTGATCGCCCTCCTGCACGTTGATGTGCGTACCACGCGGGATGTCGTATTCACGCTGGCTGCCGTCGTCGCCGGTCACGATGAGTTTGCGTTTACCCTTTGAGATCGGGCCAAACTCGATGTGTCCGTTGATCTCTGACATAACGGCCGTTTCGCCCGGACGTCGAGCTTCGAAAAGCTCAACGACGCGGGGCAGACCGCCGACGATGTCCTTGGTCTTGGTCGTTTCACGCGGGATCTTTGCGATAATGTCGCCGGCCTGGACGACATCGCCGTCTTCGACGTGGAGGTTGGCCCGGATCGGCATCTGGTACGTTTTCAGCACCTTGTTGCCGCCGCGGATCTCGAGACGCGGTTGATTTTTCTCATCCGAGTCCTTAACGACCAGACGTTTCTGCCCGGTGACCTTATCGATCTCTTCCTCGACGGTCTTGCCCTCGCGGAGGTCCTGATACTTGATCGTACCGTCGACCTCGGACAGGATGGCGAAGGTGAACGGGTCCCAGGTGACGAGAATGTCGTCTTCCTTGACCTTTTGACCGTCCTTGACGTGGATCTGAGCACCGTAAACGACCTTGTAATGGGCGACCTCACGGCCGCGGTCATCGACAAGGGCGATCTCGGACTGCCGCTTGAGCGAGACAAATTCGCCGTCGCGGTTCTTAATGACCTTCATATCGCCGAGATACCTGACGGTACCGTCCATGGCGGCGACGTGCTTGGTCTCCTGCTCGAGGCGGGCCGTACCACCGACGTGGAACGTACGCATCGTAAGCTGTGTGCCCGGTTCGCCGATCGATTGAGCGGCGATAACGCCGACCGCTTCGCCGATCTCGACCGTGTTGCCGGTCGCGAGGTTGCGGCCATAGCACTTGACGCAGATACCGCGACGCGATTCGCAGGTCAGTGCCGAGCGGATGCGGACCTTTTGCAGGCCCGACAACTGAACGGCTCCGCCGAGGTCCTCGTCGATCTCGGTGTTTGCCTCGACGATGACCGAACCGTCAACCGGATCGATGATGTCGTCAAGCGACGTGCAGCCGACGATGCGGTCACGAAGCGATTCGACCTCTTCGCCGTTGCGGATGATCGCCTCGGCCCAAACGCCGCGAAGCGTACCGCAATCCTGTTCGGAGACGATAACGTCCTGTGCGACGTCGACCAGTCGGCGTGTCAGGTAACCTGAGTCGGCGGTCTTAAGTGCCGTATCGGCGAGGCCCTTTCGGGCACCGTGCGTCGAGATAAAGTACTGCAGAACGTCGAGACCCTCGCGGAAGTTGGCAAGGATCGGATTCTCGATGATCTCGCCCGACGGCTTGGCCATAAGGCCGCGCATTCCGGCGAGCTGACGGATCTGGGCCTCGGAGCCTCGGGCTCCGGAATCGGCCATCACGAGGATCGGATTGAGTTCCTTTCTCTCATTTTCGCGGGTATGCATCGCCTTGAACATCTCTTTGGCGACATGGTCCGTAACGTCTGACCAGATGGCCGTCACCTTATTGGTACGTTCCAGATCGGTCATCGTCGCGTCTTCGTACTGCTTGCGAAGCTTTTCGACCTCTTTGAGAGCCTTGTCGATGATCCCCTTCTTGGTCGAGGGCGTGACCATATCGTCGATACCGATCGATACGCCGGCCCGCGTCGCATAAAGGAAGCCCATCGTCTTGAGATCGTCGAGCAGGGCGACCGTCTGGTCGTGTCCGAGCCGCAGATGGCAGAAAGTGACCAGTGCCTGCAGGCCTTTCTTCTTGAGCGTACCGTTGACGAACGGCAGTCCGTCACGCGTCAGGCGTTCGTTGAAGATAACGCGGCCGGCCGTCGTTTCGATGACCATATCGACGTTCTCGCGAACGTTGGCACGCATAACGTCCTGATTGTTGTGCTCGAGCGACAGATCCATCAGATCACCGCGCCACCGCAGGCGGATCTTGGTCTGGGTCTCGATGACACCGGCGTCGAGTGCGAGCAGGGCGTCCTCGATCGAGTTGAAAGCCTTGTTCTCACCCTTGAGCCCTTCGCGGCCGAGGGTCAGGTAGTAACAGCCGAGAACGATGTCCTGTGAAGGAACGGTGATCGGCTGGCCGCTGGCCGGGCTGAGAAGATTGTTCGACGCAAGCATCAAAACGCTTGCTTCGATCTGTGCCTCAGGCGACAGCGGGATGTGAACGGCCATCTGGTCACCGTCGAAGTCGGCGTTGAATGCCGTACAAACGAGCGGATGGATCTTGATGGCTTTGCCCTCGACGAGGACCGGCTCAAAGGCCTGGATACCGAGACGGTGAAGCGTCGGAGCACGGTTCAGCAGAACCGGATGCTCGCGAATGACCTCTTCGAGAATGTCCCAGACGATCGGCTCCTGACGCTCGACCATTTCGCGGGCCTGCTTGATCGTCGCGGCGTGAGCGTCCTTTTCAAGCTTGTTGTAGATGAACGGCTTGAACAGCTCGAGCGCCATTTTCTTCGGCAGGCCGCACTGATGCAGCTTGAGCTCGGGGCCGACCACGATGACCGAACGGCCTGAGTAGTCGACACGCTTTCCGAGCAGATTCTGACGGAAACGGCCCTGTTTGCCCTTGAGCGTACCCGAAAGCGATTTGAGCGGGCGATTATTGGCTCCGCGCAAAACGCGGCCGCGGCGTCCGTTGTCAAAGAGGGCGTCGACCGCCTCCTGGAGCATACGCTTTTCGTTGCGGACGATGACCTCGGGGGCACGCAGCTCGATGAGCTTCTTCAAACGGTTGTTGCGGTTGATCACGCGGCGATACAGATCGTTGAGATCCGACGTCGCGAAACGGCCGCCGTCGAGAGGCACGAGCGGGCGAAGTTCGGGCGGAATGACCGGGATCACGTCGAGGATCATCCAGTCGGGGTGATTGCCCGAACGCAGGAACGAATTTGAGACCTTCAGTCGCTTGGAGTACTTGAGCTTTTTCTGCTGCGACGTCTCTTCGCGCATCTTTGCACGGAGCTCTTCGACGAGCTCGGCAATGTCGATCTTCTGCAGAAGGTCCTTGATCGCCTCGGCGCCCATTTTGGCGATGAACTGATTCGGGTAGTCACGCGAAAGTTCGCGGAACCGCTCGTCGGTCAAAAGGTCTTTTTGCTTGAGGTCCGGAACGTCGCCTTCGTCAACGACGATATACGTCTCGAAATAAAGGATCTTTTCGAGATCGCGTAAGGTAATGTCGAGCAGGTGGCCGATACGCGACGGCAGGCCCTTGAAGAACCAAACGTGCGAGCACGGGCTGGCGAGCTCGATGTGGCCGAGGCGTTCACGGCGAACTTTTGACTGCGTCACTTCGACGCCGCACTTGTCGCAGATGACTCCGCGGTGCTTCATTCGCTTGTACTTACCGCAGAGACATTCCCAATCCGACACCGGGCCGAAGATGCGTGCACAGAATAGCCCGTCACGCTCCGGCTTGAAGGTTCGGTAATTGATCGTCTCCGGCTTGGTGACCTCGCCGTGCGACCACGAACGGATCTTGTCCGGCGATGCCAGACTGATCCTGATCGCCTCGTAATTTGCGGTTAACTGCGTTTTGTTTTCGCTATTAAATCGAAACATGTTTTTAGAGTTCCTATTTCAAAGTTTCAGGTTCCAAGTTTCTGTTGATTCTAATGTTCCGGGTGCACCGACTTGGGACCCGGAACTTGGAACTCGGAAACTAATCAACACCTACAATTGCGTCAAGACCGGCGACCACTTCCTCGGGGTCGATCTCATCTTCCTGGATGAGCTCGACATCGAGGCAGAGCGACTGCAGCTCGCGGACGAGCACGTTGAACGACTCGGGAATTCCCGGTTCGAAGTTCGAAACGCCCTTGACGATCGTCTCGTAGATCTTCGAACGTCCCGCGACATCGTCCGACTTACACGTCAGCAATTCCTGCAGGATATGAGCCGCACCATAAGCCTCGAGTGCCCACACTTCCATTTCGCCGAAACGCTGTCCGCCGAACTGGGCCTTACCGCCGAGCGGCTGCTGCGTGATCAGCGAGTACGGTCCGATCGAGCGGGCGTGGATCTTGTCGTCGACCAGGTGCGAGAGTTTGAGCATATAAATGTAACCGACGGTCACCTTCTGCTCGAACTGTTCACCGGTCAGGCCGTCAT
>CAZQGN010000018.1:0-73323 GCA_964592865.1 uncultured Chloracidobacterium sp.
TCCAGCAGTTCGGGCAGCCGGGCGACGTGCCGCTGCCGAATGCGTTTGTGCGCTAGGCCCGGCGTGCCGGATCACGAATAGTAATGCGGGGCAGGTTTAACGCAGAGTACGCAAAGGACGCGGACGGAAGAGAGAATCGGGAAGTCGTTTGCTCTGAGAGTCTGTCGAGTCGGTTGAGTCTGGCGAGTCTTTCGAGTCACGCGAGTTTGAGGAGTCGTCTGAGTGCCAAGGGATGAGTGCAGAGCAAGATCCCCGGCCCTTTTTATTTACCGGTGCGTTTGCCGATCTCGGTAAAAGGGATGTTGTAGATGGCGTATTCGCTCCAGTCCTTGTGGTCAAAGTGCCACCATTCCTCTGAATTTACCTTAAACCCCTCCGATTCCATCAGGCGGCGAAGTTTGTCGCGGTTCGAGCGTTCTTCGGCGGTGCCGCCGGGATAGTCGGGCGAGGCTTTTTCGGAAAAATCGTCAAACTCCGACGGCATCGGGAGCGGGCGACCGGTCTTCAGGTCATAAATGCTCAGGTCGACCGCGCAGCCGCGGTTATGTTTTGAGCCGCGACGCGGATCGGCGACGTACTTGCGTTTGTCCTCAGGCGTGACCTCCCAAAACAGTTTGGTGACGGCCCATGGTCGGTAGCCGTCAAATATCACAAGGCCAAGGCCCTCTTTTTTCAACAGTTTATGAACGCGGACAAGTGCCTCGGCCGCCGGCCGCTGCATAAAGGCCCGGGCCTCGGTGTAGACGGGCCTGCCGACAAAATTATCGCCCGTCGCGTACCGGATATCGAGCTTGATGGATCTGCTGAGTTTGGTGAGTTCGATCAAATCGGCCCCTCGTTTGTTTTCTTCGATCGGCGGGCCGCTCTGGGCAAACGCGCCAACCGACAGGATAAGCCAAAACAGGATCATCGTAAATCGCGATCTCTGATGAAGCGGCATAAACGGAACATTCTCCCTGCGGAATTGAAAAAAATAATCGGAAACGCTATTTTCAGATATAGATGACCGACGAGCCGAACAAGATGACGTGTCCCGCCCGAAAGTGGACAAAACGCGCGGGCATCATCGCGTTTCTGTTCTTTCTCGGCAAGGGCCTGCTGTGGCTTGGCCTCCTGGCGGTCGGAGCATATTACTCCTTCAATTGACCGGCACTAAATGCCGGATCGGCGACGCCTAGGGTTTCTTGACCGCCGGTTCCGGCTCAACGTCGTCGTCCTTGATCACAACATCCGTTCCGTATTTCTGATAATCCTTAAATCGAATGACATTTCGGGTCTCGATCAGCTTTGAGCTTTCGCGGCTGGTCAGACGCACGTCCGAGAGCAGCGGCAGCAGGTATTTGCCGTCGCTGATATTGACCCAGTCGTAATCGATGACGCGCCTGGCCGAACGGACAGGAAAATTGTCCGGTATCTCGGTCGCCTCGCTCTCGATCCGCAGCACGCGCCCGAGTTCGCGATCGATCCAGACGCGGCCCTTCATACCCGAAACGGTCGAGTCGGTCGTTACCTGGCCCGACGACGTGATCAGCTGTTTGGCCTTTTCCTTGGTCACCGCGAAATCGAAAACAAGCGCCTTTCTCAGACGAATGACATCGGTATCGACGACCTCAAATTTGGTCTCGCTCTCGGGCTTGAAAACCGTGGCGAGCATCGTGACGAATTCGCCGGTCGAGCTTGTGCCGCCGACCTCCTCATAGCTGCCTTTCGGCTTGGGGTCGTTGTTGAGGATCCCGTTGGTCGAGAGTACGCGGTAATCTTCTTCGCCGGTCGACCGATAGCTGACCGCGACGACCAGACGGTCGAGATTCTTAAAGTTATTGGTCCCGCCAAACGCCCATGACCGCTGGATCTGCTGTTTGACGACAAAATCGGGCATCTCTTCGACCGCCTCGAGCGTGTTTTTGCGGGCCTGTTCAAGTACCGCAGCGGCGTCTTTGGGCGTCGGCAGCTGGGCCCCGACCGGATTTTGCCGCCGCCGTTCGGCCTCCTCGAGCGAACGCTGGAGTTCCTCATCGCCGCTGCTCTTGGACCGCGTCAGGCCGCGGACGCCATCGGTCAACGGAAAGCCGATGCCGCGTCTGCGTAGCGCGTCGACGATCTCGGGTTTGATCTTGGGGTCCTTTTGCAGCGAGTACAACAGCTTGACGTACTCCGCCTGCGTCAGCGGTGCGGCCTGGCCGAAAACGGAAACCGAAAATGCCAGAAAAACAATGATCGCGAAAACAGTTCTCATCTCTGATATTGATGCCCGCGGTGCGTTTGGCGTTCGCCGGCAGGCGTCCGCGGCGGGCGGGGCAAACAGTAAAGCGGGGATCTCCGATAAAGTGAGGATCCCCGCTCTAGTATAATGACGAATGAAGATAAAAATGACTAGTTAACCCATTCTTCTTCGTAGTTAAGCTGCCAGTGACGCGTTACCCAAGCCTGGGCTGCGGTCACGGCGATATTCTTCCACTTCTTGAAGTTATCCAGAACCGTAAGAGCGGCAAGCGGTTTGCTCGGGTCGCGTTCGACACGGATGACCTGAGTCGAAACCTCGATGATCGCCTTATCCTCTTCCATGAGTTTAAGACGAACCTCGCTGCCGACCGGCGGAAGCGTTTCAAGATTGACCAGAGTGCTCGATTCACCGACGTTTTCGGTCAGACCCTCGATCGTAACGGTTTCACCGCTGACCGCGTCGACCCAACTCGCTTGAACGGGCATGTTAGCCAGGATCCGATGATGCATCGGCGTTTTGTATGATGACGTTGCGTATTCTACCTGTGACATTTTTCCTCCTTTAAGAATCGTATTTCGCCTGCCGTGAATTATCGGATTCAGCAAAAGTCGACACAAACTTAAGACATTTTTACAAAAAAGTCAAGTTTTGCATATTATGCGAAACCCTTTAATTAAAAGGCTTTTCAAAAATTCCGAAACCATTCTAATTTGTAACGGTAAAAATTACAAATGCCGGAACACCAAGCCCCGAAATAGTGTCGTCCAGCACCGTTAGAACGCAACTGCGGGCCAAAAGGTTGCATGGCGGCGGCGATTATTTTTGGCGTTCCGGGCGGCGGCGTAAAAGATAACAAAGATTTAACACGGCGTTAACCTCGATTTTTGCCTGACGCGTAAGGCTTGTCATTTGCCGCTTCGGTACTCAAATTGCCTTATCGAACGCGTATTAAAAACGTCGGCTCGGCCGCCTTTGGGCAAGACCAGCGGCAACTCGGGTGACTAACCGCTAAAGGTATGTCACTTATAGGTTTAACGGAAGGGTTTGACGAAAATATGATTGCGTTTCGCGACTGTGAACCGTCCTTAAAGAGGTCCAAAATCCGAAAAGCAAAATAAAAATCCAAAAATCAAAAGAAAAGGCGGGAATTCCCAATTTTCAATGCGGCAATAATGCACCGGGAATTTCAACCGAAAGAGGTCAATAAAACTAAGATGACTAAAATTTTTTCAAGCAAAACACTATCAGCGATGATCTTGTTGGTGCTCATCGGCGTCGGCCAATCGTTTGGCCAGGCTCAGGCGGGTTCCGGACAGATCACAGGCGTAGTCACCGATTCGAACGGAGCCGTTGTTCCGAACGCCACGGTGACACTGACCAGCAAATCGACCAATGAAACGAGAACAGCGACGACGAGCGGCGACGGTACGTACCGCTTCGTTCTGCTGCAGCCGGGCAAATACTCGGTCAAGACGACCGCGGCAAACTTCGGCGAGGTCGCACTCGAGGTCGAAGTACAGGTCGGACGTATCACCGATGCGAACGTGACCCTCGGAGCCAGCGGCGTTTCGGCCGTTGTCGAGGTCACCGCTGAAGGTGTCCAGACGACGACGAACAACTTTGACGCGGTCCAGAACGAAACGGCGATCCAGAATCTGCCGATCAACGGCCGCCGCTTTCAGGATTTTGTCACGCTGACGCCGACCGCACAGGTCGATCCGTCACGCGGTCAGATCTCGCTTTCGGGACAGCGTGGTATCAACAGCAACATCAACGTTGACGGCGTCGACTACAACCAGCCGTTCTTCGGCGGTGTCCGCGGCGGCGAACGTTCAAACTCGGCTTTCACGATCCCGCAGGAATCGGTTCGTGAATTCCAGGTCGTTGCCGCAGGCTACTCGGCTGAGTTCGGCCGTAGTTCGGGCGGTATCGTCAACGCCGTTACCAAGTCAGGTTCGAACGAAGTTCGCGGAACGCTGTTCTACCTTCTGCGCCCCGAGCAGCTCGCCGTCGGCAACAAGTTTGCCAAGGCCCTGGCTGATCAGCGTTTGAACGCTCTCGGTGTCCAGGCGACACTCGCACCGACCCAACATCAGTTCGGCGGTTCGATCGGCGGCCCGATCAAGAAGGACAAATTGTTCTACTTTGCGTCATACGAGCAGCAGCGTTTTCGTGCTCCGCGTCAGGTTCTGTTCCAGAATCTGGTCGGAGTCGCCACGCCGGGTGATGCCGGACAGGCTGCCGTTTATAACTTCTACCGCGGCAACGAGGTGCAGTATCAGGCGACCAACGACGCCTATGCCGCACTCGGCAAGATCGACTGGAACGTGAACGACTCAAATCGCTTCAACATCCGTTACAATTTTGCCGCCAACAAGGCGCTCAACGGTGTGTCGACCGGTGAAACGGCCCTCGACCCGACCACGACGAGCTCGCTCTCGACCAACGGTACTGAAGAAGACCGCAACCACATCGTCGTTGGCCAGATGATCACGACGTTCTCGGCCAACCTCATCAACGAAGTTCGCGGCCAGTACGCTCGTGAAACGCGTCCCCGCACGCCGAATGACCTGTTGGCTAACATCAACACGGCGATCGGTGTTTACGGAACGCGTAACTTCCTGCCCACGACCCAGTTTGACCGCCGCATCCAGATCGGCGACGCCATGACCTATATCACCGGCGCCCACACGATCAAATTCGGCGGTGAGTACAGCGACATCTTTGCCGATCAGACGTTCGGATTTAACCAGACGGGTGTTTACACCTTCTCGGGCCTGACCTCGACGACCGGCCTCCTTGACGCTATGAGCACCAATCGTACGGCGACCGTCCGCGGCCGTTTCGATACGACCACCGCTCGCTACAACAAGCAGATCGGAAACCTGTCGGCCGCATACGGCATCAAGGAACTTTCGTTCTTTGTTCAGGATTCGTGGCGTGTAAATCAGAAGTTGACGATCAACGCCGGCCTGCGTTTCGAAAAGCAGTACAATCCGTCGGCCGAGGCAAACAACTCGACCGTACTTAACCTGATCCGCAATACGCCGTGGCCGATCTTCGGCAACCGTACGCTTGATCCGTCGATCATCCCGGACAGCCAGAATCAGTGGGGCCCGCGCATCGGATTTGCATATGATCCGAAGGGCAACGGCAAGACCGTCATCCGCGGATTTGCCGGACAGTACTATGCACGTACGCCGCTGATCGTTTTGGCGGCACCGTTCAACAACTTCCGCAATCCGGCGGGCGACCTTTCGGTAACGCTCGGTTCGCCGGCGTTCACGTCGACCGGTTTCAACCAGGCGACATTTGAAGCGCAGAACCCGCAGTACGTCGCCATCATGGGCGGCACCGGTTTTGCACCGAACACCGTTTATCGCCAGTTTGCGATCCTGGGCATCGATCTGAACACGATCTCGCTCAGCTCGCTGCCGGTCCTTACATCGGCTCAGATCGCGACCATCCAGACCGCGATGCTCAATGCGACCACGAATCCGCCGGCTAACCTCGGTGCATTCCAGGGTGCTAACTTTGTCGGCATCAACCCCGACTTTAAGAACCCGGAATCGTTCCAGTGGGGCGGCGGTGTCGAGCATCAGCTGGCCCAGGGCATCACGATCGGTGCTGACTATTCAGAAGTGAACACGATCCACCTGCAGCGTAACCGCGACATCAACCTTCCCGCTCCGACGGGTATCGATGCTGTTTCGGGCCGCATTCTGGTTAACCGTGCATCACGTCCGCTGACCAATATCGGAACGCTTCAGATCCGCGATTCGTCGGCACGCTCGGTCTACCGTGCGTTGACGCTCCGTATGAACATGAACCGCAGCTGGGGACGCATCAACGCGTTCTACACGCTTTCACGTTCGATGTCGGATGACGATAACGAACGCGACGCCGGTGGTGTGCTGTACGACAACCCGTACGATCTCAGAAGCGAAATGTACAACTCGCGCCTCGATCGCCGTCACCAGTTTGTGGCAAACCCGATCTTCTTCCTGCCTTGGGGATTTGAGCTTTCGAGTGCGATCCGCCTGCGTTCGGGATCACCGGTCAACTCGCTTGTCGGTACCGACCTGAACGGCGACGGAAACAACAATGAACGCCCGATGACGGCACCGGGATTGGAATTGAGACGTAACTTCTTTACGAATCGTCCGATCTTCAACGTCGATCTTCGCGTTCAGAAGGGCTTCAAATTTACGGAAACACGTAAGCTTTTGCTCACGGCAGAGTTCTTTAACGTGATGAATCGTTCGGACAGCCAGTTCTCAGGATCGGCTACGACGAACTATTGTGCTACGTCAAACAACGTCTGCGGCTTGAGCGGCGTGACCAACACTAACTTCCTGAACCTGATCCAGCAGAACTCGTCGGCCACCAACGCCGGCAAGCTGAATCTGTCAGGATTGAATCCGGGCCAGCAGGTATTCCAGATGCAGCTTGGTGCCAGATTCCAATTCTAGTTTTCCGCTAACGCGGAACTTGAGGCACGCTTGTTCGCAAGCGTGCCTTTTTTTATTCGGCACATCCGTGTAATCTTTTGATGGTGCGAATCCTGCAGATCTCATCCGCAAAGACATTCGGGGGCGGCGAGCGTCATATGCTCGAGCTCTGCCGCGGATTGCAGGACCGCGGACATGAGGTCTTTGTCGCGCTTCGGCCGACAAACGAATGGGAGAGCCGGCTCGATTTTGTCCCGCAGGAGAATTTTCTGCATGTGTCGATCCGCAATTCGTTTGGAATGTTCAGCGCAAAGCGTATCGGCCGGTTTTTGAGGGAAAACAACATCGATATCATCCACGCCCACGTAGCCCGTGATTATCTGGCGGCCAGTGTGGCGTGCCGAATATCGAAAGAAACACGGTTTGTCCTGACGCGGCACGTGATGTTCCCGCTCAAACCGTTTCATAAATTCGCACTGAATAATGTCGATGCGGCGATCGCGGTCTCGCCCGCCGTACGCGGCCAACTAGAGAAGATCTTTCCCGCGGAAAAGGTCGTGGTGATCAACAACGGGCTGAACATCCCCGACATCGCCGACAGCGACCGCCTGGGCCGTGAATTTCGCGCTTTTCACAACATCCCGCCCGACGCAAAGGTCGTCGGGACCATCGGCGAACTCAAACCACTAAAAGGGCAACGGGATCTGGTGCTTGCCGCGAATGAGATCGCCAAGACCGACGACAAGGCGTTCTTTGTTGTCGCCGGCAAGGACAACACCGCTGACAGGCGGTTCCGGCGCGAGCTGCGGCGGCTGGTCAAGGTCTTTGGCCTCGAGAAGCGATTCTTATGGCTCGACTGGCTTGAGGACACGTCGCCGTTTTTTGCCGCGTTGGACGTTTTTGTATCGCCGTCGCACTCGGAGAGCTTCGGGCTCGCACTGCTTGAGGCGATGACACGCGGAAAGGCCGTCGTTGCGACCGCGACCGACGGCGCACAGGAACTGCTCGGCAAAGTCGGCAAGATCACGCCGATCGCTGACCCGCTGGAGCTGTCGAGGGCGATCATGGCATTTTTAGACGACAGCGGCCTGGCCCGTGTCACTGGCGAGAAACTGCGGGAGATCGCGGCCGAGAGGTTTTCGCTCAAGCGAATGGTCGATCTGACAGAAAAACTGTATCTCGATGTGACGGCCGGCACTGACAAAGCCCGCGGCAGCGATCGATCATAGCAATGGATAGTTTTCTGCTCGTCACAAAATGATCTCATTCGGTCCGGATATCTGTTGCGACTTTGAAGCGGCGACCAGCCGTGAGTGGCTTTTGACGAACGGGATCGGGGGCTTTGCCTGCGGCACGATCTCGGGCGCATCGACCCGCCGTTATCACGGCATCCTGACCTCGGCCCTCGAACCGCCGCTCGGCCGGCTCACCGTCATTTCAAAGTACGAAGAAACTCTGGTCGTAAACGGCGTCCGGCACGAATTGTCGGCGAACCGCTTTCCGGGGGTTGTCCACCCACAGGGATTTCGGCTGTTGCGATCGTTCGAAGCCGGCCCGATACCGACGTGGACGTACTCGGTCGGCGGGCTCGAACTCGTCAAAACGCTCGTTATGGTGCACGGCAGCAATACGGCCGTTTGCGAATGGGCGATCTCAGGCGGCACGGGCGAAAAAGTCCAGCTCGAGGTCCGGCCGCTACTGTCTTTTGTCGATTATCACCACTTGCAGCACGAGGACGCCGGGTTTAACGCGGACCTCACGATCGAGGCGGGACATATCTCGATCAGCCCTTACGCGAACAAGCCGACCCTCTCGTTAGCCCATAACGCGGCCGCGGTCGAGGCGTCCGGCTTTTGGTACAGGAATTTTGAATACTCTATCGAGCAGGAACGCGGATTCGATTTTCACGAGGATCTATTTCAGCCGTTCGTACTCGTGTACGACATGGCGGAACCCGCATTTGCGGTCGCGTCGACCGACGGACCGGCGGGTGACGACACGGCCGCGCTCAAGGCCGCCGAATTGGCCCGGCAGATCGACCTGATATCGGCGTCCGGAACCGAAGACGAGATCGAAAGCACGCTTGTGCTGGCGGCGGATCAGTTTGTAGTAAAACGCGGCGACGGACACTCGATCATTGCCGGATATCCGTGGTTCTCTGACTGGGGACGCGACACGATGATCGCCCTGCCGGGGCTGACGCTGTCGACCGGGAGACCGGACATCGCGAGAGCGATACTGCTCGAATTTTCAAATCACATTTCCGAAGGGATGATCCCGAACCGCTTTCCCGATGCCGGTGAGACGACCGATTACAATACGGTTGACGCGACACTTTGGTATTTTGAGGCGATCAGGGCGTACGTCGATTCGACCGGCGACCGCGAGTTTGTCGCCGAGTTTCTGTTCGACAAACTGGTCGATATCATCAGATGGCATCTTCGCGGGACGCGGTACGGCATTCGGGTCGATACGGACGGCCTCCTGATCGCGGGCGAAAAGGGGACGCAGCTTACATGGATGGACGCCAAGATCGGCGATCTGGTCATCACGCCGCGGACCGGCAAACCCGTCGAGATACAGGCTCTCTGGTACAACGCCCTGCGGATAATGTCTGATCTGTCGCTGCACTTTGGCCGAAAGCCGGAACATCGAAAGTTCGATTCGATGGCGGAAATGTGCGAACAGAGTTTCAACGCCGTCTTTTGGAATGACGACGAGCAATGTCTCTTCGACGTGGTCGACCGTAATGAACGCGACGCTTCGGTGCGGCCGAACCAGATATTTGCCGCCGGCCTGACGCATACGATGTTGGCGCCGGACCGGCTGCGGGCCGTTGTCGACAAGATCGAGGCCGAACTTCTAACCCCGGTCGGATTGAGGTCGTTATCGCCAAAGGACAAGAGCTATTGCGCCGCGTATCTCGGCAGTCCGCTTGAACGCGACTCGGCATATCATCAAGGAACGGTCTGGGCATGGTTGATCGGGGCTTTTGTTGACGCTTACGCTCGGGCGTATCCGGAAAGCGACGACCACGTCGAACGGTTCACCGGCGGGTTGGTCAGCCACCTTTCCGAAGCCGGCATCGGGCAGGTCTCAGAGATATTTGACGCCGAGCGTCCATTTACCCCTCGCGGCTGCTTTGCTCAGGCATGGAGCGTCGGCGAACTGCTCCGTATCCTTCGCTAGAGGGATCAGCGGGTCCGACAAATAGGCCGAACAGCGGCCTGACGCGGTCATAAACAAATTGACCGGAATGGTTGATGTAACGGCCGCTTGCGGTTTATCTTTTAGTCTATGAAGATCAACCTTCTTTTCCTCCTGGTGGTACTATTGTATTCATCTATGTCCTTTGCGCAGTCGCCGAAAGAACTGGCCGAGATCTGGGAAAAAGAACATATTTCGAGGTTGTTTCCGTCCGATGTGCGACACAAGGACCTGTTGACCTATCTCGAGGACCTCCGCAAACTCGGACTCAAGGTTGACGAGGTCGGCCGCAGCAATGCCGACAGATCCATACACCAGGTCGAATTCGGCCGCGGCCCGCTAAAGATCTTCATGTGGTCGCAGATGCACGGCGACGAACCGACGGCGACGTCGGCGTTGATCGACATGCTCGCGTATTTTCAAAAAAATCGCCGGACAGATTGGATCAAAAAGATCGAGGAAACAGTGACGATCCGTGCCGTGCCGATGCTCAACCCCGACGGTGCCGAGGCGTACCAACGCCGCAACCTTCAGGGTATAGACATCAATCGTGATGCTCGCGACCTGCGGACGCCGGAGGCAAGACTCTTAAAAAAGCTGCGCGACGATTGGTCGCCGGCGATCGGCTTTAATCTTCACAATCAGCAGGCATTGACGACCGTCGGGCAGACGCCGAAACAGGCCGCTATCTCGTTATTGGTCGTTTTCGGCGACGAGGCCAAGACGCTCAACGAGGGACAGGCCCGCAATCAGCGTATCGCCGCCGCGATGGCCGAGGCCCTGCAGCAGCTCATACCGGGCCACATCGGGCGGTATGACGATGAGTGGACACCGACGGCCTTTGGCGACAATTTTTCGGCGTGGGGCACGCCCGTGATATTGGTCGAGACCGGAGCCCTGCATGGCCGTGACGAGATGTTTTTGGTCAAGCTCAACTTTGTCGCGTTCGTTACCGCTTTACAGTCGATCGTGACCGGCCGCGAGAAAACGCAGGACCCGGCCGCCTATGTCTCGTTGCCGAGCAACGGTTCGGGCGGGATCGTAAATTATCTATTTCGGCGTGCCAATATCGTAAATAACGGCGAAACGACGGTCGGTGACATCGGCGTGATCGCCGCACGGCGGCGGGCGAGTTTTTCCGTTTCGGCCAAGATATCAGCGGTCGGGACGCTTAAAGGCATCACGGGCCTTGATGAGTACGACGCGTCGGGTTTTTACGTCTATCAGCGTTTCGGCAAAGCCCGGCCGGGCGAACTCGGCGAATTCTATTTTTATAAGCTCGACCGAACCGTAGATTGGAAGAGCAGCGATCTCGCTTTCAAATATCCGCCCGACGCGATATTTTCCGCCGGCAGATTTATCAAAGGTGCGGGCCTGGTGCCTAAAAAGTAGAAATTGGCGTGTTAACCCTCTTTAAGATCAAAAATATTGCTTTGATCGACCGGCTCGAACTCGAGTTCGGCCCGGGCCTTAACCTGCTCACAGGCGAGACCGGTTCCGGAAAGTCGATCATAGTGGACAGTCTGGGGGCGCTGACCGGCGACCGGTTATCAAACGATCTGATCAAACAAGGTGAAACATCCGCCCAGATCGAAGGCAATTTTGTCGTCGAGCCGAACACGGCGCTTCACGCCATCTTCGAAGAGTCCGGTGTCGAGATCGACCCCGAGTCGGAGATCATCATCAGACGAGACCTTTCGTTGACGGGTAAAAACCGGATCTTCGTCAATGATCAGAGCGTTACGCAGAACTTTCTAAAACGCATCGGAGCGTATCTGGTCGATATCCACGGACAGGGCGAGCAAGCCGCACTCTATCACGTCGAGACACACATCGGAATGCTTGATGAGTTTGCGGCCGCCGAGGATCTGGGCCGTTCGGCCGAGTCGGCGTTTCGCGACCTGGCCGCCGTCAGGTCAGAACTCAGGAATCTGGAAAAGGACGAGTCCGAAAAGCTCCAGCTGGTCGATATCCTGCGATATCAGGTCGACGAGATAAAACGGGCCGGCCTTCGCCCCGGCGAAGACGCCGAGCTCGAAGAAGAAAAGCGTCGGGTCGGTAACGCCGAAAAGCTGTCGAACCTGAGTGATGAGGCGTACGCTCTGCTCTACGACAACGATCAGTCGACCGTCAGTACGCTGGAGCGGGCCGCCCGCAAGATCGCCGAGCTCGGCGAGTACGACGCGAGCTTTCGCGAGTTTGACGACGGTTTGCGATCGGCCCAGGCGGTGATCGAGGAACTTTCAATTGCCGCACGCGACTTTCGCCGCGGACTCGATTTTTCACCCGAACGGCTTAACGAGATCGAGGACCGGCTGGCCGAGATTTCGCGGTTAAAGCGGAAATATGGCGAAAGCGTCGAAGCGATCCTCGAGCACCTGGCCGAGTCCGAACACCGGCTCAGCAACATCGAAACGGCCGAACTGCGGGAAAAGGAATTGAGGCGAGAACTCGCCGACCGGCGGCTTGCCTACGTCGCGGCGGCCGAAAAGCTGCACGTCAAGCGCACCGCGGCCGCCCGCTCGCTCGAAAAGGCTGTCGAAACAAACCTGAAAGGCGTCGCGCTCGAAAAGGCCAGGTTTGAAGTGCGTATCGATTCGCCTGACCCGGCCGCGCCGGACGCCGACAGCCGGTTTACGCCGAAGGGATTCGATACCGTCGAATTTTACTTTTCCGCCAACCCGGGTGAACCGGCAAAACCGCTTTCAAAGGTCGCGTCCGGCGGCGAGGCCTCGCGCCTTATGCTGATACTCAAAACGACGATCCGGTCGGGCGGGATCGAAAAGGCAGCGGTCTTTGACGAGATAGATGTCGGCATCGGCGGCCGCGTGGCAGAGGCTGTCGGGCGAAAGCTGAAAGAACTTTCCGGATCGCAGCAGGTAATGTGCGTGACCCATCAGCCGCAGATCGCATCGCTGGCGGACAGACATTTTGTAGTTGAAAAGGACACGGCCGGGACGAGCACATCGGTCACTGTGAGGGAACTCGGTGACGGCGAACGTCTCGAGGAGATCGCGAGAATGCTGGCGGGCGAACAGATCACTGACGCGGCCCGTGAAAACGCCAGAGCAATGCTCGGCAGGTAAGACGAGGCATTGCCGCAGGCCGACGCCGCCTGATCTCGGGCAAAATTGATATGACCCCTGACATTTTAGCCAACGTCATTCGCGGCAATACGGTCGAATCGGTCCATCGCGGGCACTATTTGGTGATCGACGGCGACGGCAACACGCTGGGTTCCGGCGGCGATCCGTCAACGGTCACCTATTTTCGCTCGTCCTGTAAATCGATCCAGGCGATACCGTTCATAGCGAGCGGTGCGGCGGATCGCTTCGGTTTTACTGAGGACGAAATAGCACTCGCGGTCGCGTCGCACTCGGGCGAGCGGATCCACGTTGAGATCGCGGCGAGCATGCTCGCCAAAGCCGGTTTCGGCGAACACGACCTTCGGTGCGGTGCGCATCTGCCGTTCAACGAGGCCGAGTCCCGGCGGATGATCGCCGCCGGCGAAAAGCCGACACAACTCCACAACAACTGTTCGGGTAAGCACGCCGCCATGCTCGCGCTTGCCAGGCACATCGGGGCTGACGCGGCCGGTTACGATCTGATGTCCAATCCGGTCCAAACGGCGATACTCGAGCGGATCGCGCAGTTTACCGAATCGCCGGTAAGCGATATCGCGATCGGCATTGACGGATGTGCCGCCCCGAACTTTGCCGTGCCGGTCGCGGCGATGGCCAGAAGCTTTATCAGCTTGTTGAACCCGCCCGATTCGTTCGACGGGGCAACACGTGCGGCCTGTAAGCGGATCGTCAATGCGATGATCGAGCATCCGGATCTCGTCGGCGGCACCGGCCGGCTCGACACCATGATCATGGAGGCCGCCCGCGGTAAGTTGATCTGCAAGGTCGGGGCGGACGGTGTCTGGCTGTGCGGCGTGCTGCCGTCGGACAGATGGCCGAGCGGGCTCGCGATAGCCCTCAAGATCGAGGACGGTGACGACCATCTGTCCCGTCCGGTCGTTGCGGTGGAACTGCTGCGAAAGCTCGGCTTGTTGAACGCTGACGACCTGCCGGACGTCGCACCGATGCCGGTGCGTAATCGCCGCGGCGATATTGTCGGCCGGATATCGGCGGTTATCGACGGCGAGTTTTGATCTCAATACAGCGACCGACAATTTCGTCGCCTGACCCACATCCGCCGCGAGTTTTTTGCTGAAATTGAGCTCCAAAAGGTTCATACTGTAGTAGGAAGGTTGTAAACCGTTCGGCGTTGCGATCTCCTTGATCGTGGTTTCCCGCCTTTACCGGGGAGTGGTAAAGCCATGTATAACAAGATATTTGAAAACTGTCGACGCGATCTGCTTCAACGCCCGGAGAGTAAAACAGGGTTCTTTCTCGGACTGGCAATTGCGCTGCTCCTGATCGCTGCTCCGTTTGCGGGACGGGCGGACTGTCAGGGCGGTCAAAAGTCCTCGTCGATCGTCATCCATGACAGGACCAACGCGGCGGCCGGCGGCGAAAAGGCAACTCAGGGCCTAAGGGATGAGTTCAAAGCCGAGTTGGAACGGCAAAAGCCGTGTGTCGAGACGTTTGACGACCAGGATCTGCGGGACGCGATCAATGACGAACGCGAACGCGAAATGCTCGAAGGCGGCGAAGGTGATGAACAGCTTCGTGCGATCGGCAATAAGCTTAATTCCAATTTGGTAGCGGTTGTTCAGGCAATGCCCGGTCCCGGCGGTACGACCACTTATTCCGGGTTTGTGATGGATATGAGTTCGGGCCGAGCCGTTGGCCGCCGAGTGGGCAGCGAAAAGGAGGTAGCCGACGGACTTGTTCAGGACATCGCCTCGCGTCTCGCCGATAATTGTAAGCCGCACTGGGTCGGAACGGTCAGAATGGTCTATTCGCAGGACGAAACAAAGACCGTTAACGACGGAGGCGCCGCTCACGCTGCCCGGAAAAATGTTAAGCGGACTAATAAACAGACCTCAAAATTCGAGGTGACGATCACCGCCAACCTGATTTCAACACCGCCCGGCAGCACAGCACGATCTGCAAATTCACCGATGGCGAGGGTCGCCCACCGCACGCTTTTCAATTATTCGAAATCGTCCAGTACGTCCGGTGAGCAACTATGCCGCGAACCCGGTAAGAATCCTTACTTTAAGGGGTTTAGCGAGGAATATTCAGAATCGATGAGACAGGTCGGACGGGCAACAGAGAATATGCCCGTCGGAATAATGATCGACAGCGACGGCACCTACACGATCGTCGTAGCCGCACCCGGCGGTGTGATCGTCGGCGGTCTTCAGACTCGCGTGAGTCAGGCGACATGCGCCGACAGCAATCCGACGCCGGAAATTAAAGCCATGGATATGCCTGAAGGAAAATTGCTCCCTACGAGCTTTACGGTCGAGGGAAAGACGGATCCAAAGAACAGAGACACGCTTTCCGGGTCAAAAACGCTTGCCGACGGCAAAACAACTTACTCCTGGAACCTCAGGCTGGTAAAGCCGAAGGGGAAGTGATCCCAGGGCCGGCGCCGCGATCTGTCGGGTTGATGACTGAATATGACAGAAGACGAAGAGTACTATGCCGCGACGAAGGCGAATTTTCTGCGGACAATAGATACGGCGTTTGATGAGGACGGGCTCCGGGCCGAGTTAGGAGATCTGACGATCACGAGTGTTCTCGATGTCGGATGCGGCATCGGGCAAGCCCTGCATCCGCTTGCGGTCACGGGCGGAGCCATGGGCGTTGGCATCGATGTCAGCGAGGAGAGTTTGCGGATCGGCCGAGCGATCTATCACGAGAAATTTCCCGACGCCCGCATTTCTTTCATACGTTCGATGGCAGAAACATTGCCCTTCGAAAACGAGAGTTTTGACGTCCTAAACTGCGGCCTCGCGTTGCCGTATATGGATAATGCGGCGGCGATCGGCGAGATGGCCCGCGTTTTGCGGCCGGGCGGGACGCTGCTGTTAAAGATCCACCATCCGCTCTTTTATTTCGGCGAGATGGTCCGCGGCCTCAAGGGCGGCGGTCTGTCGCCGATCATCCACGGCGCACGGGTCATTGCCGCAGGTACCATTTACCACGTTTTCGGTCGTCAGCCGCGGTTCAAACCGCTGCACGAGTCATATCAGACCGAGTGGATGCTACGGCGCGAGCTTCCGCGGCATGGGCTCAGCATCGAGCGGCAGCAAAAGAAGACCAATTCGGCAACGCCGGCATTTGTCATCAGAAAGGCCGCACAGGCCTGAGCGGTCACGCGTTAACGACGCCGAACCGATCCTTAAACTCCTCGCGGCCAAACGTCCGGTCGAGCCACATATTTGTGAGCTTTTCCTGGATGCTGTTCGCCTTTAACCGATCATTTAGGTTCTTGAAATCGACAAAATCGAGATGCTGGTCCTGATTAAAGCATGAGAATACAAAGAACTCTTCGCCCGTGTGCGGATTAACGTGACGCTGCAGACACTGGGCGCAGACCTCTTTCATCATGCATTGCATGGGCGAGTTTATCGACCCGATCGCGACATGGTGCTCTTTTAAGTAAGGTTTGAGCGACGAGTGGCGAGCCTCGCGGACGCCGTTCATCATACGGTCTGAGCCGATCGCGATGATACGGTCGACATCCTTAAGATCGACGGTCTTTTCGCCCAGTTTGCCCTCGGCGTATGCGATCATCGCCTCGACGATATTTCCGCGGAAATGCGCATCCTGCGGCCGCTGAGGTGTGATCTCGGTGCCCCAATCGGTGGCCCAGATCACCTGATCGGTCGCATCTTCGATCTCTTCGCGTTTAAAGAGGTCATCTCCGTTCTTGTAACCGGCAAAATAGATCACCTTGTTGTTCTTCGCACGCAGTGCACGGGCGATCGAGAACAGCACGGCGTTACCGAGGCCGCCGCCCGCAAGCAGAACGGTCTCGTTCTCGGTGATCTCGGTCGGCGTGCCGGTCGGGCCCATCACGAGCACTTCCTCGCCTTCCTTGAGCAGCTGACACATTCGCGACGACGTTCCCATCTCGAGGACGATCATCGACAAGAGTCCCTTTTCCTCATCGACCCACGCACCGGTCAGAGCGAGGCCCTCCATCATCAGGCGTTTGCCGTCAATGACGGGAGCGGTGGTCTCAAAGTTCTGCAGGCGGTAAAACTGTCCCGGCTCAAACTTTCGGGCCTGCAGCGGAGCCTTAACGACGACATCGACGATGGTCGGGGTCAGGCGTTCGACCTTGACGACGTATGCGCGGAGCTGTTCGTCGAGCGTGGCGGTGAGGTCGTCAAAGATGCGGTCGCGCTCCTGCTGCGGCAGGGTGCCGCGTGACGCCAATTCATCCGCAAAGATCTCGGCAACCCGCTCATAACCGTGCTTGGCCGAGGCCATCGCCTTGACGACGTTTCCGGCGTACTGCGGATGATTGTCGCCGTAGTAGCTTATGAACTTGCCGTCGTGTTCGTAAGAGGTAAAGAAGCCGGTTTCTCCCTTTTCGGTCTCGACGGTATTCAGAGCTCCGTCGGCACCGCGTTCGACCCTGTGGGGTTGGAAGAACTGACGCCATTCGTCCATCTTGAACGTTCCGGGCTTTTCCTTTTCGTAGATCACGTTCGGCGACGTTCCGGCGGCGACGCAAACCGTGCGGGCCGGAAACTCGTGCGTCGTACCGCTCTTTTCAAATTTTCCGTTCTCCGCGTTATATTCCAGGCGTTCGAAAATAAGTGCCTTGACGGCGCCGAACTCGTCGGGGACCGCCTCGGTCGGGCTCATACACTCGACTATGTTTATGCCCTCTTCGAGAGCTTTCTGCACCTCTTCGTGATTAAGGCGATAGGCCGGCGAATCCTGCAAACGCTTGCGGTAAACCAGCGAAACTCCGCCCCAGTCTTGAACGAGCGGCACGAAATTAGGCTCTTCGCCGGCGGCAGCGGCACGAGCACGTTCGGCCCGAACGGCGCGGCCGTGTTCGATGAATTCATTAAATATGGCGAGTTCCTCGGCGTCATACGCCGCAAGGACCTTTTCCTCACCAAACTGCTCGACAACCTGCTCGTATTTTCCGAGCATTTTTTCGACCTGGACCGGGTAATACGCAAATATCTCGGTAGCCGTGTCGATACCCGTGAGCCCGCCGCCGATCACCACCGCGGGCAAGCGCACCTGCAGGTTTGAAAGCGTATCTTTCTTAAACGCACCGGTAAGCTGCAGGGCCATCAGGAAGTCCGATGCCTGACGAATACCGCGGATGAGATTATTCTTCATCGGAACGATCGTCGGGCGGCCGGCCCCGGTCGCGATCGCGATATGGTCAAAACCGAAATCCCACGCGTCCTCAATAGTCAGCGTCCCGCCGAACCGGACGCCGCCATAAGCGCGGAACCGCTTACGCCGGGTCAGCATCAGCTGGATCATCGTCAGAAAGTTTTTGTCCCAGCGGACCGTGATGCCGTATTCCGAAACTCCGCCAAAACCTGAGAGAATTCGCTCGTCGAGTTCCTCGGTCACTTCGCCGATATCCTTGATCGCCTTTGGGACGGTCGCGCCGCAATCGCCGGTCCAGTCGGACGGCAGCGGTTCGATCTTTAATCCGTCGAGGCCGACCACGCCAAAGCCTTCATTAAGAAGGTAATGCGACAGCGTATATCCGGCGGGCCCGAGTCCGACGACCATCACGTTCTTACCGTTGTAGGGAAGTGCGTACGGTCGCTTTGCGTTAAGCGGGTTCCAGCGGGTCAGCAGGCTGTAGATCTCAAAACCGTACGGCATCTTCAGCACGTCGGTGAGGGATGCGGTCTCCGCAAGCGGGATATTTACGGGCTCCTGCTTCTGAAAGATGCAGCCCTTCATACAGTCATTGCATATGCGATGCCCGGTTCCCGCGCACATCGGGTTGTCGATAGCGACAATTGCCAGCGACCCGATCGGATCGCCCTGCTTTTTGAGCATATGCATCTCGGAAATGCGCTCGTCGAGCGGGCAACCTTCGGTCTTGATGCCGAGCGGATTGCGCTTTGCGGTGCCGTCGGCCTCGCGGAGCCCTGTCGAGCACGCGTCCTTTTCGCGCTCGTGACAGATCATGCAGTAATCGATCTCGTAAAGCGCGTCGCGCATGGTGCCGCGGTCGTCAGTTAGCTTAAAACCGTCGCGCTTTCGCATCAACGAGTCCTCACCGCGCATGAGGTTGGACATTTCCGGGTCGGGATGGATCAGATGGACCAGATTTTGATAATCGAGCGGATGCGGGGTCCTGAAACTATGCCAACGCTTTGACTTGTTAAAGAACGCCGACGCCGACCACGCCTCGATCAGGCGGAGGGCTGCTTTGACCGTCAGAAGGTCGCCCGTGCTGTCGACCTCAAGCACAAATTCCGAAAACAGCTTGCCGAAGGGCTTTTCGCTCAGGTTGGTGTATGCGGACTGTATCTTTTCGATCGTCTGCCTGGTTGCCGGATCGAGATCGACGCCCTTTGTAAGGTCTTCTTCGGCCTTGACCAGCAGTGCCGTCATCGTCGCGATCGACAGTTCTTCGTCATGGACGATCGTCTGGTCGAATGCGCTGTTTCTCAATTCGCGAACCGCTTCCCAGAGCTCATTTTCATTGAACCGGCCGATCGCGTCGGCCTTGAATGTCTTGGTCGCCCGCCGCTGAACAAAGAACTTATATTGCCACACCGGATTTTGGACAAGTACGTCGGACTCGACCGCGGTGCGGACATCGCCGATCCCAAACAAGCGCGCCACAAAATCAGAAAGATACGGGGCCGAATCGGTCAGGATCTTTGATACGACCCGGCGCTCGAAACCCCGGCCGCGGTTGGAGATGTATTTTGTCAGGGCGTCATGCAGGACCGGTTCCTTATCGGCGACCTCCGAATAAAATGCCTCGGCAAGGTCCTTTAACCTTCCGGCGTCAAAAAGATCTGAATAATTAAAACCGGGAACGCCGAGAGCAAAATCACGCGATCCAATCGAATTGTTATCCGTCATAGTAATGTCCATACAGCCTGCGTCCGGCAGGTAAAGCTAAATGAACAATATACCACTTGGCTTTGGCGCCATCCAAAACTCCCCGCCGCGGGAGAGCCAAAGTTCGGCCCAAAATAATGATAATTCGGGCTAAATGTGGTATAAAACTAGTTCGCTGAGTGATCGCAACGTTCGGATCCCGCGAACGTGAATTTACGGCTGTATGGAGCAAGATCAAAGGCTGACACCCTTACCAAAATCGGTCGAGATGCGGCCGGCCGGAAACGACTATCCGCCGAGTTACTCGTCGTATTATGATGACGAGTCGTTTGCCAACAAACGCTCGATCCGGCAGTACATTAACATCGTCTACAAGCGTCTGCCGATAATACTGGCTATCGCCGTCATCGTTACGGCCGCGGTATCTTTTTACTCGTTTCGACAGCCCTCGATCTATCAGGCAAGTACTGAACTGATCATCGAACCGCGAAAGCCGCAAGTGACGCAGAAAGAGGCGATCAACATCAACTTCGGCAACGATTCGAACTATTACAATACCCAGCTTCAGCTGCTCCAAAATGCCGATCTGATGAAAAAGGTCGTCATCGCTCTCGGGCTGCACCGCGACGCAAAGCTGTTGGGCGATGAGAATCGTGGATTTTTGAGCGGTCTGCGCTCATTGCTAGGCGGTGGGCAGAAGAAGGCCGATGCCGAATCGGCACTCCCGATCATCGCGGACTCGACATCAACCACCTCAGGAAAGATCATTCTCACGCCGGAAGAAGAGGCTCTGGCGTCACGCTACGTCGGCAATCTGACCGGGCCGCGTCTCAAGGTCGAACGGCTTGAGGACACTAATATCGTTACCGTGTCGGTCCAGAATGAGAATCCGGTCCTGGCGGCAAAGGTCGCCGACAAACTCGCCGAGATATTTATCGACGAGGACGCAAAACGTGAGCTCGAGGGTGCCCAGACCGCATACGACGAGTTGACCAAGTCGATCGACGACCTTAAGAATACGATCGCCAAACAAGAGAGCGATTACATCGAGGAAATGCGCTCGAGCGATCTGCCGCTGCAGGAAAAAGGCGGCGATCTGCGGGCCGGCAATCTGTCGACGCTCCAGGCGCAGTACAACGACGCGCTGTCCGAGACCGGCAAGATACAGGCGCTGTATTCAGCGGCGGTAAATGCTGTCCAAAAGGGCGATATCATGTCAGTCGTCGGCGACAATAAGGCGTTGCAGGACGCCCGCAGCCAGAACCTGAAACGCCAGGCCGACCTCGAAAAGCGCATCGAGGAGATCGACAAGAAGATCGACGAAGCGAAAGAGAACCGCAAGAAACTGCTCTCGAAATACACCGAAGAACATCCGTCCGTCATCGAGGTGACCGCGCAGATAAATGAGCTCGAGGCTCAGAAGGGACGCGTAAACAGCGAGGTCGCGTCCAAGATCAAGACCGAAAGCCAGAAGCTCGAAAAAGGCGCCGAGCGCGAGGTGCTCGCGACCCTTAAGGCTCAGTACGACGCTGCCCGGCTTCGTGAGGACAGGGCTCGTGCCGCGTATATGAAAGCGGCCGAGGATGCCAATTTCGAAGGCCAGGCAGAAACGCGTCTTATCACCCGCAAACGCGAGATCGAAACCAATCGCAGCTTGCTGGATACATACACGCAGCGGCAGAAAGAGCAGGAACTGGCGATCGCCGGCGGACGGCCGAACAATATCAAAATTTCGAACCGAGCCGTGACGCCGGGCGGTCCGATCGGGCCAAACCGGACGCGCAACATAATCGTCGCCCTTTTGGTTTCGCTCGCAGCCGGCATCGGCCTTGCTTTCCTGCTTGATTACCTCGACGATTCGGTCAAGTCGTCTGACGACGTCAGCCGAAATCTCGGACTTCCGACGCTGGCGCTGATACCGCATCATTCACAAAGTGAAAAACGCAGATTGCCGTTGCCCGGACTCGTGCCGCGAGGAGATGACGGGTCGCCCGCGCATTCGGCGCTGATCACGCTCGATGAGCGTAACTCTCCGACGGCCGAGGCATATCGGCATTTGCGCACATCGCTTTTGTTCTCGTCGGCCGGAAAGCCGCCGCAGACCATCCTGATCACTTCGTCGCAGCCGTCTGAAGGTAAGACGACGACGGCGATCAATACCGCGATCACACTGGCTCAGGCGGACGTCGACGTCATTATTATCGATTGCGATCTGCGTCGGCCGCGACTTCACAGCCATTTCGGCCTGGATAACAGTCAGGGGCTGACAAACTACCTTTCCGGCGAAAAATCGACCGAGAATCTTATTAAAGCGGCTCCCGGCCTGCCGCGGCTAAAGATCATTACGAGCGGGCCGATACCGCCGAACCCGGCCGAACTGCTGAGTTCGAACGAGATGAAGAACCTGATCCAGTTCCTTAAGGGCAGGTTCAAGCACGTAATTGTCGATTCGCCGCCGGCGATCTCATTCACCGACGCGGCGATCCTGTCGACGCTGGTTGACGGTGTTGTTCTGGTCGCGATGGCCGGCCGCAGTTCGATCCACCTGATGCGCCAGTTCAAGCAGCGGCTCGGCAATATCGGTGCGAGGATCTACGGGGTCGTCCTGAACGGCATCAAATCCGGATCGATGGAATACGATTACTACGGAACGGGATATTACGATTACTATCGGCGCAGTGACGCGGACGAAACACCGATCATGGAAGACACGTCAAAGCAGAGCGCCGATAATTAAGCCTGACCCGACCGGACGTCAAACGGTACCCGATTCACTTTTCAAAAATGCGGTGAGCGAGTCGCTCCATACCGGCAGACTGCCGAGCCCAAGCCGCTCACTAAAAAGGCATGCAAGTTTGGAACTCACCGGCCGCGGTGCCGGGCGATCCAGACTCTCTCGCGAAACCGCTTCGATCAGTTTGCGATCGTATCCGCCGATCTCGGCAACCGCCTCGGCAAATTCCAAATAACTCATTCCGGGGCCGCTGTTGGTCACGTGAAAGGTGCCGGGTAGGTCCAGCTCGGCAAGTTCGCGAAGCCGGCGGGCGAGGTCACCGGCGAATGTCGGCGTCCCAAACGCATCACCGATCGCCTTTATCGGCTTTCCCGCGGCCAGCAGGCGATGCATTACACTCAAAAAATTTGTTCCGCCCGAACCATAGATCCAGCCCGATCTGACGATCACCGACGCGGCGTTTGCCGTGCGGGCCCGCTCCTCGCCTTCCAGCTTCGAACGGCCGTAAACGGACTGCGGGTCGGGCGTATCGCGTTGGGTGTAAAAGCCGAGATTCTCACCGCTGAAAACAAAGTCGGTCGATATCGTGACAAAAACCGCTCGGCTCAGCTTTGCCGCCAGAGCGAGGTTCTCGACGCCGACGGCATTTGCCGCGTAACAGGTTTCCCGATTCGTTTCGGCGCCGTCCACGTCAGTGTACGCGGCGCAGTTCAGGATCGCGTCAAAGCCGCGATCGATCACAGCCTCGAATACCTGATCTCTATCGGAGATGTCGAGCTGGTCGCGGCCGAGCGCGGTAACATCGTCACCGATCTCGCGGCAGTACTCCGCCGTCGCCCGAGCGACCATCCCGTTGGCTCCCGTGACCAAAATTCTCATAAATTTCGCTAATGCCCAATGCCGGCGTTTCCGGAACTATACGTCGCCATACATCTGCCGATAGTATTCGCGGTATTCGCCGCTGCGGACGTGATCGACCCATTGCTGATTGTTTTGATACCAGTTGATGGTCCCGGCGAGCCCGTCCTTCCACGAGGTCAGCGGCTTCCAGCCGAGCTCGGTCTCCGCCTTTGTCGGATCGATCGCATATCGGCGGTCGTGCCCGAGACGGTCCGTGACATATCTGATCAGGCTGTACGGTTTGCCGAGGGCGTCGAGTATCGCGTGGACGACGTCGATATTATATTGTTCGTTGCGGGCCCCGATGTTGTATGCCTCGCCCGACCGGCCATTCTCGTACGCCAGGAGGATCGCCCGGCAATGATCATCGACATATATCCAGTCGCGCACATTCTTGCCGTCGCCATAAACCGGCAGCGGTTCGTCGTTCATCGCGTTGGCGATCATCAGCGGGATCAGTTTTTCGGGGAACTGCCGCGGGCCGTAGTTATTGCCGCATCTGGTGATGACGGCATCGACGCCAAATGTCTCGATCGCGGCCCGAACGATAAATTCGGCCGAGGCTTTGGATGCGGCGTACGGCGAATTAGGCTGCAGTGGCGACGATTCGGTAAAGTACTCGTCACTTTCGTCCGGCAAACTGCCCATCACCTCATCGGTCGAGACCTGGACAAATCGCCGCACGCCCTTCGCCCGGGCGGCGTCGAGCAGCACCTGTGTCCCGATGATGTTGGTCCGCAGGAATTCGTCGGCCGAGGCTATACTGCGGTCGACGTGTGATTCGGCCGCAAAGTTGAATACGGCGTCCGCACCGTCCGGCAAGGCTGCCAGCACCGCGTTCCGGTCACAAATGTCGCCATTGACGAACATATGGCGGGTATCGTCGATACCGGCAAGATTCTCGAGGTTGCCGGCATAGGTCAGAGCGTCGTAGTTGATGACTCTGACTTCGGGGTCATCAGCGATCAACGATCTGATAAATGCCGAACCGATAAAACCCGCACCGCCCGTAACAAAAAATGTCTTCATACAAAAAGGAGATCAACGATCAATGCCAAATTAGCTGTCGAGGCGGCGCATGTGCTTGAGCAGGACCTCCGCATATTCCTGAGGTGAATCAATGTTCTTAAGAGCGACCTTGCCGCCGTCCTCGCTGGCGTTGTCGATGACCAGATCGCCAAACCCCAATACCCGCTGGAGGAACGATGTCGTAACGGTCACGTCCTGGATACGCCTCAGCGGTATATTGCGTGTCGTTCGCGAGATCAGGCCCTCGTCGACCTCGATCTGAGTATCACGCAGCGAATATCGGACGAGCTTTGCCTTTATATGGTAGAACGCCGGTATCAGGAACATCATCAGGCCCATCGGTATCGCGATCAGCACCGTTACGCCGAAAACGCTAAGCAACGCGACCAGCAACAATGCCCCGATCGCCGCAAGCACATATCCGATCTTGATGAATTTCAGCGTCGGGCCGATCGAAAAGACCACGACCCCATCCGAGCTGTCGGGCTGCTCTGCCGGGCGGCCCGCAACCTTCGTTTCAACCTCGGGGTCGATCGAATTTCCGCATTTTCGGCAAAATTGAGCTTTGTCCGAGTTCTCAGAACCGCATTTGATGCAATACATAGTGTCGCTCCCCGGCATTGTTCTTTGTCACAAACATTATAACCACTTAACGATAACTCTCAACCTATTCGCCCGCCGCAATTCCGCCTGCGGAGATGAAGAAAAGGGTCTTGTCGCAAACTGTTACATTCGATTATACTTTACGCGAAACCCATAACGATCGCTCATAGTTAAGAGGCAATATATGAAATCCAGGATCTTCCCGATCGCAACCCTTGTTTTCTATCTGATGGTGACCGCAGTCAGTGTGACTCCGCAGCAACCGCTCATCGAACCGGTGAACGCCGCCGCGGAAGTAAGTTCGGAGGGCGACCCCTCGGCAGCGTTGATCAAGGGCATCGTCCGTACGGCAAAAGACGGCGTCGTATTTACCGAACGTGATGTTTTTGTCGGCGACATCAGCGGTTCTTCGTGGAAACGGTTGAACCTGCCGCTGGGGTTGGCAGACGGTATCGCCGGGGCGGATGTCGAGGCGGACGGAACGATCAGACTGGTGATCTCAAACCGAATGACGGGCAGATTTGCACTCGCGATTATACGCGACGGCGGTGAGCAGTGGTCTCAAGTGCCGATCGACATCCGACCGGAAGACCTCGAGGAAGCCGATCACTCGACCGGCGAATTGACGTCGGCCGACGGCGTGCTGAAACTCCGGCTCAGACTTATGTCGAGCTCGAACTTCGATCGCCGGGCGACATATGTCTCGAATGACGGTGGACGGTCATGGACGTTCGTCGAGTCGCGTTCTGAGTTTGCCCAAGGCGAAGATACGAGGTTTGCCGCCCGTTTAGAACAAATGAGAGTTTCGGCGGGGCTTTCGGCAGACGAGGCCGTTGTGAAGACCGCGGGCGAGCGGTTACCGTGGCTCCTGACCCAGCGAGGCACATGTTTCGGTCACAAATCGGGGTGCATTCAGCAAACCCGCATAAGAACCGCAACCGGTGCGGACATCACGCCCGAATTTATCAGGCGACTCACCGCTACCCAAATGGCAATAGCACAGCGCGCCGCCATGCGGCCGAACGATCAGGCGATGCCGCCGGGAGGCAATACGCGCATAAGCCTCAACCGCGGATTTGATAAATGTGATTCGCCGACAGTTTCGCAAATGCAGATCTGGTGGAACACCTCGCCGTATTTCGATATGAATATCTACATGAGCGGCCGAAATCGCGCATGTGCCGCGCAACCCAATCTGTCGGCATCATGGGTCGATCAGGTCACTGCGATGGGATGGGGTTTGATACCGACGGTCGTCGGCTATCAATCGCCGTGCACATCGTCAACGACGACAGCCAAGCTCAGTTTTGACCCCGCTGTCGCCGAACAGCAGGGCCGCGGCGAAGCGGACATTGCCGTGACAGCCGCCATAAATCTCGGCCTGACGGCCGGCTCGATCCTGTACTACGATATGGAGAGTTATAGCGAGACCGTCAACACGCCGGGTTGCCGCGTTGCGACGACCGCATTTCTCAAGGGCTGGACCGACCGGATCAAGGAACTCAATTACAGATCAGGCGTCTATGGTTCGCCGACAAACGCGGTTAATGACTGGATCGGGATCCCCGAGCCGAGCCGCATGGAAGCGGTATGGTTGGCACGCTGGGACCTTGTGATGTCGGTGTGGACCTATAATTCGCCTTCGCCGGTCGTCCCGACCAATGTGTGGGCAAACCATCAGCGGATCAAGCAGTGGCAAAACCCGCATAACGAAACGTGGGGCGGGGTGACGTTCAATATTGACGGCGACATCGCCGACGGCCCGGTTGCGGGCCTGACGGTCGCAAAGAACAAGAATGCTGATTTTGACGGCGACGGCAAGTCGGACGTTAGTATATTTCGACCCGACGCGGGACTGTGGTATTACCTGAACAGTTCCAACGGTTCGGCGGGCGGCGTAGCTTTCGGCGCTCCGGGCGACATTCCGGTACCGGGCGATTTTGACGGCGACGGTAAGACCGATACGGCGGTATTTCGGCCGGCTGACGGGGTTTGGCACCTCCTGACAAAGGCCGGTGTTTATACGTCGAGAGCGTTTGGGTCGCCGGGCGATGTGCCGGTCGCGGCTGATTACAACAACGACGGCAAGACCGATCTGGCTGTGTTTCGCCCATCGAACAGCATCTGGTATATCGCGAACAGCGACAGTCAGGGAACATTCACATTTGTCCAGTTCGGCCAGGCCGGCGACAAACCGGCCCCGGCTGATTACGACGGCGACGGCAAGGCTGACATCGCCGTTTTCAGGCCGGCCGGTGCGACCGGAACCGAATGGTGGGTCCAAAAAAGCTCAGGCGGAGTGTTCGCGACGCAGTTCGGAGTGTCGACCGACCAGGCTGTGCCGGTTGACTTTACCGGCGATGGCAAGGCGGACGTCGCATTCTGGCGGCCCTCGACCGGCGAGTGGTTCATCCTCAGAAGCGAGGATCTGACCTACTACGCGTTTCCCTTCGGCACCACGGGCGACGTTGCGGCACCGGGCGATTTTGACGGCGACGGCAAAGCCGACCCGGCGGTTTTCAGGCCGTCGAACGCGGTTTGGTACATGCTGCGCAGTCAGGCGGGATTCACGGCCGTCCAGTTCGGATTGACCGGCGACCGGCCGGTCGAGAACGCGTATCTGCCGCAATAGGCCGACCGGAAAGATGACTGCCGACGCTCAATACAAGTTATTCTTTCTGCGCGGCAACACGAGCTTTCCGGACGGGTCACTGTTTGAACTCGGGTCCGGCGAAACGGTCATCATACCGGATCGCGGCGACGGTCTTGCGGTCACCGTACCGCGGGACTCGCTGATCGAGGTCCCGCCATTTGCCGAGAATGTGCCTCCGGGGCAATGTCCGGTCACGGTCACGTCGATCGACGGCGGGGTTCCTGCCGGAGCCGTGGTGGACAGTTCGATACACTATCAGGTGATCGAGATCCCGCTGCCGGACGGGCAGTATGAGATTTGCTCGGTCACGGTGCTCGACCGCGTGAAGAATTTCGAAGCTGACCGCTATGAAGCGTCGACCGCGGGCGAAGAAAACGGCCGGCCGTTCTATCGGCTGCACATCGGTCATCTGCCGCCGGGGTTTTACGAGGCAGTGATCGAATTTCCTGAGCACGAATCTCGCCGAACAACGTTCATAAAGTTTTTCCCAAAGCACTTTACCGGCAGCTATGCCGATCTCGCCGCCAGTAAAGACCGCGACCCATACCGACCCGTTAATGAGCGCGCCGTCGCGGAGACGGCCGCTATCGCTCCTCACCGGTCGGGCGAGCCGTTTTCGGACGAGTTGCTCAACCGGGCACTGGAACTGGTGACCGAGTGGGGCGAGAATTTTCGAAAGCCCATTCATGAGCGGATACGGGTCACGGATCCGGAACTGACCGATCCCGAGATCGACGAACTTACCGCGATCGCCTCAAAGGCCGAGTCGCGCATCTACGCCCTCGCCGAAATGGAAATGGAAGGCAAGTTCACCGAATTTGAGATCGTGCCGCAGGCCATGCGCGAATTTCCCTGGCTCTCGCCCGCGAACGCGTCGCGGCTCGCGAACATCGGGATGTATTATGCCCGCCGCTGAAGCACGAACAACGCCTGAAAATACGGACCCGAGAGCAGACAAAAGGGTAAATGCGTCTTAATTGCCGCCGCACGGATCACGCTTGTCGGCCCGCGAACATCTTTCGGCAAGCCGGCGGCGGTACCCGAACGAGCGGACCCAAGTAGGCCGCGATTTCGCAATTCGTCCATTCGATTGTAAAATAAGAGTTTTTGAACGCTTACAGGAATACGACCTTATGTTACAAGCCGGAATAGTTGGACTGCCCAACGTAGGAAAATCGACACTCTTTAACGCTTTGACCGCTCAGGAGGCGGCACTGGCGGCAAATTACCCGTTTGCCACGATCGAGCCCAATATCGGCGTTGTCGCCGTTCCGGACGAGCGCCTCGCCGTGCTCGAAAAGCTGAATAACGCGCAAAAGACGGTGCCCGCGACGGTCGAGTTTCTGGACATTGCCGGGCTCGTCCGCGGCGCGTCAAAGGGCGAGGGCCTCGGCAACCAGTTTTTGGCGAATATCCGCGAATGCGACGCCGTGATACAGGTCGTCCGCTGCTTTGAGGATGACAATATCGTCCACGTCGAGGGTTCGGTCAACCCGATCCGCGACATCGAGACTATCCAGATCGAACTCGCACTCGCCGACCTCGCATCCGCTGCCAAACGTCGTGAAAAGGCCCAACGGGCGATAAAGGCATCGGGGGACAAGGCCGCAAAGATCGAGATCGAGATCCTGGACAAGATCCAGCCGCTGCTCGAAGAGGGACGGCCGGCACGCGCCGCGGACCTGACCGACGACGAGCGCGCGATCCTCAAGACATGGTTCTTTCTCTCGACCAAACCGACCATCTACGCCGCCAATGTCGATGAAGGTTCGCTCGCCGACCCGGCGTCAAATCCGCACGTCGCCGAGGTGATGAAGCACGCCGAGGCCGAAAATGCGGATGTCGTGGTCATCTGCGCAAAGCTTGAGGCGGAACTGGTCGCCCTCGACCCTGAGGAACGCGACGAATATCTGCGTGACCTCGGTCTGACATCGAGCGGCGTCGATAAGCTCATCAAGGCCGCATATCACATGCTCGGGCTAATGTCGTTTCTGACCGCCGGCGAAAAGGAGGTCCGTGCCTGGACGATCCCGATCGGCACCAAGGCGCCGCAGGCAGCCGGTGAGATCCATACCGATATCGAACGCGGATTCATTCGTGCCGAGATCATCTCGTATGACGATCTGGTCGCATGCGGCAGCAGAAAGGCGGCCAGCGAAAAGGGCCTCGCGCGTCTCGAGGGCAAGGAATATGTGATGCAGGACGGCGATGTGGTCGATTTTCGCTTTAACGTCTAAAGGGCTGTCGCCGGCGGCGGCACGCTTGCGGTAAACGTCGTGTCAGGCGAAAATACAATTAGGCAATTATCGCGTGAGAGTATTTGGTTTCAGTATTATCGTCTGCCTCGTGCTGCTGACCGCGCTTCCGGCGGCGGCAGTAAATTATGGCGGTGATACTGACGATGGTTCGCGACAATCCTTGACGGCCGCTGCGGATGCGGCACCGGAACAGAGTGACGATCTGCTGCCGTGCGAAGGCCCGTGCTGCGACGAAACGCTCATCACCCATTCCACGACATATCCCAGGGAAGTACGTCGAAACCGCGTTGCGGCCGCAGCGAAGGCTTTCGTGTCTAAAACTTCATATCACTCGATCGAACCTAACTGCGTTTGGCTCCCGCCAAAGGCCTGATATCCAACCTATTTCTGCGCCCATTTATGTGTCCTGACAAAAGGTTCCGGACACGCACGTTGATCAACAGTAAACAAACTTGCAAATAGCGGCGGCGATTCGGATGCCGGATCATTGCTATGGAACACTTAGAAACCACAAATACCGGGCGGTCCGGCATTAACAGCGTTTTACCTTATGCGGCTTGGTCGATCGCTCTATTGGGAATGGTCGGAAGCCTGTTTTTCAGCGAGGTCATGGATCTGCCGCCGTGCGCTCTATGTTGGTATCAGCGGATCGCGATGTACCCGCTGGTCGTGATCATCGGTATCGGTATCATCCGCGGCGACGATGGCTGGCGGATCTACGCGATCCCGCTCGCACTGATCGGCCTTGCCATCTCGATCTATCACAATCTGCTCTATTACGGTTTTATCCCCGAGAGCATAACGCCCTGCACCGCCGGCGTGCCTTGCAACGCGATACAGATCGAATGGCTCGGGTTTATTACCATCCCGCTGATGGGGCTACTGTCATTTGTCGTTTTGACGCTTAGTTTATTGGCCTACAGGCCGAAGGAAAAATAGATATATGAAAAAGGAATTTATAATTTTAGGTGGAATTATTCTGGTGGTAGTGGCCGCGGCATTCATCGGATCGGGCTACTACCGGACGTCGGTACAGGAGGTTAGAAAGCCGGCCAATGCGACCGGTCCGGCCGCGTCCTCAGGGCAATTACTTCGTCCCGACACGCCGATCCTGGGCCCGGCGGACGCTAAGGTCACGCTTGTCGAGTTTTACGATCCTGAGTGTGAATCGTGCGCGGCATTTAGCCCCGTGATCAAAAAGCTGCTCAAGGACTATGACGGCAAGATCCGATTTGCCGCCCGATATATGCCGCTGCACCCGAATTCGCTCAACGCCGCCAACCTGACCGAGGCTGCCGGTGAGCAGGGAAAGTTCTGGCAGGCGCGTGAGCTGCTGTTCCAGAAGCAGCCGGAGTGGGGCGAAAAGCACGGCGCGCCCGCCACCGCTCCGAAACCCGACATTAAGGCCCTGTTCGAGAAGTACGCGATGGAACTGGGTCTGGATATCGACAAGATGAACGCCGCGATCAAAGAAAATCGCTATGCCGCAAAGATCGAACTCGACAAAAAGGACGGACAGGGCTTGGGCGTTCGCAAAACCCCACAGTTCTTTGTCAACGGCCGAATGCTCGTCCGATTTGGCGAAGGGGAACTTCGGGCACTGATCGAGGATGAACTGTCGCGATGATGGCCGGCCGGGAAAATTTTCCGTGTGTGACCAAAATCACTGTGGAATGGGAGGATGCTGTTGTAGGATTTGAGTATACGGTTGCGGTCCCGGACCGTATCCGGCAGCATTTGATAACAGATCTGACTGATATTATTATGCTCATGTCATAGTTCGGAGCGACCAGATATTATGAAACGGAAACTTATATTTGTTTTATCGACTTTTGTGGTGCTCGGTCTCGCGATCGCAGTGCTGGCTCTCAATAAGACGAGCGGCACATCGGCCTCGGCCGTTTGCTGTAAGGGCGATTCGTGTCCGATGAAGGGCAAACACGCCGAAAAGACCGACGCGTCATCCGGGCACGAAAACTGTGCCTGCAAGGACGGCGACGAGGCGTGCCCGATGATGAAGGATGGCGCCATGTCGGGCCACCAGATGAAGATGAACGGAATGTCTGCCGATCATCAGAAAATGATGGACGGCAAAGAGTCGTGCCCGATGATGAAGGACGGCACTATGTCCGGGCACCAGATGAAAATGGACGGAATGCCTGCCGATCATCAAAAAATGATGGACGGCAAAGAGTCGTGCCCGATGATGAAGGACGGTGCCATGAAAGGGCACCCGAACGGATCTGATCCGGCCACGCCGTCGAGCGGAAAGGGCGGATGCGGACGCTGCTCGAAGCAAAAGCAGGCCAAAACAGCACCGGCCATCTAGTCCCGGTGTGACAAGTAATGCAAAAGGCCCCGAACACTCGTTCGGGGCCTTTTTATTTGATGCGGTTCACTGACTAGTGCTTGTGGCCGGCGTTTCTATCCATCCCTTTCTGCATTTCTTCGCGGACGTACTTTACCACCGCTCGGATCTCTTCGGGTGAGAGCTTGTCCCGGAACGGCAGCATCTTACCCGGCGACCCGTTTTCGACCCGCTTAATGTATTCTTCTTCACTGTGTGCAAGAGCATGTCCCGAGATCAGCGGAATGCCGCGTTTCTCGCCGGCTCCGTTTTCGCCATGACATACGGCACAGTTCGTTCGATAGATCTCGCTGCCTGAAACCGCCTCGCCGGTCTTATCGATCCTCGTTATGGAGGTCGCGCTTCCGCTGCGCTCCATCTCAAACACCACGAGGTCGCCCGGCTTGATCCCATTGAGCATTTCGGGCCCGGCGACCGCAAACGTCATTTCCATTGCCGACATGTAGCCCGGAATGTCCTTATGGTCGATCGTTACCTTCGACGCCGCACGGTCAACCGCCGTTATCTTGCCGGTCGATCTGTAAACGTCCTTTGCCGGTTCGCCGCCGCTTTTTGAACACGCAAATGCGAAAATCGACACGATGGCCAGCAGAATAATTGTAGATCTGATATTCATTCTTGAACTCTGCACCGGCATGCCGAACGGCTGTTCGGCCGACGCGGTCCCTGCATTATTTAGGCTAAAAGGAAGGGCGTAGTGAACTCTACGCAAGTTAAATCGATCGGGTAAAAGGTATGCCCTCGGTAGGATTCGAACCTACAGCCAACGGATTATGAGTCCGCTGCTCTAACCGTTGAGCTACAAGGGCCTAAGTTCAATAGTCTAAAGTATTATCAACTTTCCCGCAAACCTGTTCGACCCGGAAGGGCGGAGTCACGCATTAGTGGTGCAAAGACCAATGCCGAACGAATAACGCTCTCCTTTTCAGCGATCTGGCTTGTGTCCGGGTCGCTTCCGAAATCGAGGCGGAATGCTTCGGCGATCTCATTTCCCGACCTTCCTCGTAGGATCTGCTCGAGCACGTACAGGTCGAGGTCCCCAAAATCGTCCAGGCCCAGGAGATTTGAACGCTCGGTTCCCGCGATCCGCGAATTGGCCAGTTCGTAAACGAGGTCGAGCACCTTATCGATCGGCTCGGATCCGGGAAATCGCTGTTTCAGGAGGTCAAAAATGCGTTCACGGCCTTCGATGTTCAAAAGCAACGCCAGAAAGAACCTGAGATCGGGTTCCGTCGCTAACGCCCGCCGCTTAAGGATATCGTCGAGCATTTCCTGATGCCGAAATACGGGCCGGAACACATCGACGCCGTGGTGCTCCTCGGCGATCTTAAGATATTTTTCAAAACGAGATTCAGGTTCGGTCAACCTGAAGAGCTCGTCGATCTGGTTGGATCTGAGCAGGTGCCGGAGCGACTGGAGAAGGTTGAACGTCGTCTGAAAATCGCAGTCGGCCAGCCAGTTGCCGATAATGCGGTCAGCGTCCGGATTTTTGGCTCGGATCAGGGCTGCCGCCAATTGCGTCTTTTTGGTAATGGTTTCCTGTTCAAAAAAAGGGTCGATGGCCAGATTCGGCTTGTAGTAGCTGTACTGCGGCAGATCGAGCGGACTTCGGTCGGTACGTACCACGATCGTCGCCGACGGCTGGTCGAGATGGAACAGCGAGTGAATATAGGCCCGCCCGCCAAGGATCTGCTGCACGTCGCCGACCTGAAGCAGTTCACAGTTCTTGAGGCTCATCTCGCCGACCTCGGCAAAGGTGTTGACCGACCGCCCCAACTTAAACTCATACCAGCTATGGATGCTCGAGCCATGCATCACCTGAAACGCCCCGCAAAATCCATGCTGATGGATAGCGGTCGTGCCTTCGAACCAGAAGTAGATGTCGATATGAAATCGCGGCCCGGAATAAACTGTCACCGGCGGGTCGCCGAAACTGGCATGGACATCGCGTTGCCGCGGCAGTTCAATTTGCTCAAGGCACCATTCGACCACACTCCAGACACTCGTCCGCGATGGGATCTCTGCCCGCTTGAGAGCATCGGCGGCCAGAGTCGGGAATATCGCCTCGTCATAGTCATTTCGACGCCAAGCGGCCTCGATCTCATCACCGATCTCTTTGAAAACATTCATTCCATTGTCCTCTCAGTTTCGCCAAAGGTCGGCGGCAAAGGCGGGACGTTCGCCGCTGACTATTCGTCAAATTTCGGCTTTTTTCCGCTGATCTTGCGGTAAGTTCCACTGGCCATGACATTATGGCCAAAGCCGCAGTCGAAGTCGGCGCCGTCCTGTGTGACCTTGACGGTACCGGGCCTCAAAAACTTAATGGTTATCCGGCACGGGCCAAACTCGTCGGACGAAAAAACAGCCGTGTCGCCGGTGATCGAGGCCTCGCCGTCAAGCGAGCCCATATTGACGGATATTTCTCCGTCCGGCAGCGAATACGGATATACCAGATCAAACGCGATCCGCAACTTTCCGCGACCGAGAGCCATGATGTTGAGATCATTCGACTGTTGTCTGAATTTTCCCTGAAAATTCATTCGAAACGTGCCGGTGACCTCAGCGCCCGAAACGCTGGCACGATTTCCCTGTGCAACCGAGGTGGCCGTTCCAGCCATCAGAAACGCCGCGGCAAAAAACAGAAAAGTTAAGTATTTACGCATGTGTCCTCTTTTTGATAAACGGTTTATCTGTTATATTTTGCCTAACTCTTCCGTAAATTAAAACAAGTCAAGGAACAAATTCGATGAGCGCAAACGCAGAAACGATAGGCAACGGTATGCTCGGTGCCGAATCCGGCAAACACCCCAAGGGACTTTACGTACTTTTCGCCACCGAGATGTGGGAACGGTTCAGCTTTTACTCAATGCTGGCCCTCTTTACGCTGTATTTACGGGACAGCACTGAAGGTTTTGGATGGACCGCCGCCGAAGCGACGGCACTCTACTCAAACTATCTGGCGTTTGTTTACGCTAGTCCGCTGATCGGCGGCCTGATCGCGGACAAGATCACCGGCTATCGAAAGGCCGTGATGATCGGCGGTTTCTTCTTTATGGCGGGCCACGGCCTGTTGTCGATCTCGGCACTCTGGGCGGTCTATCTCGCACTGACCTGTCTCGTGATCGGTAACGGATTTTTCAAGCCGAACGTTTCGACGATGGTCGGCAACCTTTATCCGGAGGGAAGCCACCTCAAGGATCGGGCGTATAACATTTTCTACATGGGTATCAACGTCGGAGCGTTTATCGCACCTATCGTGATGGAGGTGGTTCGTCAGAAATTCGGCTTTCACCCGGCATTTGCCGTTGCCGCATTCGGAATGGTCATTTCGGTCGCTATCCTCTGGTACTTTAAGGGCCTGGTCGCACACGCCGACCGCAGTGCCGAAACTGTTGCGTCGGATGCCGCTGCCGCGGCTGCCGACTCTAACGGTGAGGCCGAGGTCGTCGGCAGCAGTGCCCATTCAGCCGCGATGATGAAATCCGTGCCCGACTGGAAGCGGATCATGGCTCTGATCGTGGTCTTTGCGATCGTGATCGTATTCTGGATGGCGTTTCACCAAAATGGTTCGACCCTTACGTACTGGGCGGACGATAACACCGATTGGAATGTGACCGGAACGATTTCAAATTCGATCAACGCATTCTGGGTATTGACACTGACATTCCCGCTTGTGTGGTTCTGGGGATTTTTGGACAAGCGTGGAAAGGAACCCTCGACGCCGACCAAGATGGCCATCGGAATGACCCTGACCGGCTTGTCGTTCCTCGTACTTTACTTCGGTGCGACGATCGGCGAAGGAATGACAAAATCAGCCGAGCAGCTTTCCGCGGGTTCATTTCGTGTGAACGAGCGTGTCGCCAATAACCTCGTGGCTCAGGGCGTACCCAAGGAACTTGTCGACAAGATCATGGCGGCAAAATCTGAAGACGGAAAGAACCTGATCGACGGTGTCAAATTTGCCGCCAAGACCGACGAGGCGACCAAAGCGACGGTCTCGGGCGAGCAGCAGCTCATTGCGGCCGTGAATAAGGTCGCACCGGGCGAAGGCGACAAACATAAGAGTGCGATAGTCCAAAATGCCTATCTTTTCCGTGTCTCGCCGTTTTGGCTGATCCTGGCTTACGCAATTGTGACGCTGGGCGAACTGATGCTATCACCGATGGGCCTTTCGCTCGTGTCAAAGGTCGCTCCGGTGAGCAAGCGCGGCCTGCTGATGGGCGGTTGGTTCGTCGCCACCGCGATCGGCAACAAGCTTACTCAGATCGGCGTCTTTTGGGACATCTGGCTCCAGTCGAGTTTCTTCCTGGTACTCGCCTGTATGGCCTTGTTCATGGCGATCGTGCTTTTCGCGATACTTAAACCGCTCAAGAAGGCGATGCCGGGGGTTTGAGGAAGACGAGAGACAAGAGACGGGAGTCAAGAAATGGGCGAGAAGATCCTAAGACACCAAGATCTCGTAGTCTACAAGAAGGCGGTTGACGCCGCTATGAAAGTCTTTGAGTTGAGTAAGTCTTTTCCAAAAGAAGAGACTTACTCACTCATCGATCAGATACGAAGAGCGTCAAGGTCAGTTCCCGCAAATATAGCTGAAGCGTGGCGAAAGCGGCGCTACAAAGCTGCATTTATAAGCAAGTTGAACGATTCCGAAGGCGAGGCGGCTGAAACCCAAACTTGGATTGAGCTTGCCGTGAAGTGCCAATACGTCAAACGCGAAACAGCGAAAGAACTGTACACTGAATACGACGAGATTATTTCAATGCTTGTTTCGATGTCTAATAACCCGAATAAATGGCTCCCTTTTCCGTTATAGATTCGTCGCTCCCGTCTCTAGTCTCCTGTCTCCCGTCTTGATTCTCGATATGCGGCCATTGCCTCCGCGGCGCCGGCGTGCATTATCTCGGGTTTGTGATACTTCCAGTATTTTTCAAACTCTTCGTCGGACATTGACGTATTTTCACCGCGGGTCTTTTCCTTCAGAAAATTCTCGGCCCAGGCCCGGATATCCATATCATGATTCAACGCTGAGCGGGCTCCGTGCATCAAATTGTCGCGTTCCATAGATTATCTAACTCCTTGTGTTAGATTATTAGATAAAAATTGCCGCAACAAGTCGGCACAGTTTTCGGGGTAAAAAAGTGAAAAAGTTTCTGATCATATTGGCCTTGTCGGCCGTGACCGCGTCCGTTTCGTTCGGGCAGACGGCGCGGACCGCTCCGACGCCGCCGGCAGCGGCGAAAGCGTCTGCAAAGATACCGTACATCAGCAGGGTCTTGTCGAACGGGCTCGAGGTGATCGTCTATCCTGACTCAGGCGTGCCGCTTGTGACGGTCGAGATGGCGGTCCGCAACGGCTCGTTTACCGAGCCGCCCGAGCTCAACGGCCTGTCGCACCTTTACGAACATATGTTCTTTAAGACGAACAAGGCGGTCGGGATATTTCGCTGCGATTATGCCAAGACCATGGGCCGAATGGACTATTTTATCGGTGCCAACTGCGGTGATCAGCTCAAACTCAAGAGCCAGATCGGCGACACGTCATACATCAACGACCTCGACCAGAGCGGCTATATCCGAAACGGAACGACGCAGGAAGAGTACGTAAACTACTATTTCAGTGCGACCAGCCCCAATCTCGAAACGCTTATGCGTGCGATGCGCGACGCGATGCTTTTCCCGTCGTTTGACGAACGAGAATTCGAACAGGAGATCCAGGTCGTCCTCGGCGAACTCGACCGTCAGCAGTCCGAGCCCGGTTATTACCTTGACCGGACGATGATGGACAAGCTCTTTTATAAGTATCCGTCACGAAAAAGCCCGGGCGGGACCCGCGAGACGGTCGCCAGCGCGACGACCGACAAAATGCGGTTGATCCAGTCGCGATACTATGTCCCGAATAACGCGGCCCTGCTCGTCACCGGCGACGCCGATCCCGAACGTGTTTTTGCCATGGCTGAAAAGCTGTTTGGGGTTTGGAAACGGGGCGAGGATCCGTTTATCAAATTTCCGCTCGTTGAGCATCCGCCGCTCTCAAAAAGCGAGGGCATATTTGTCACGCAGGATGTTGAGAATGTCATAGTCCAGATCGGGTGGCACGGGCCTTCGATCGGCAAAGACAACGCGTCGACTTACGCCGCCGATGTGTTTTCGTTCATCGTCGGCCAGCCGGACTCGCGGTTTCAGCGTGAAATGATCGATTCCGGCCTGGCGGTGTCGGCGGACGTCCATTACTATACCCAGCGAAACGTCGGGCCGATACGCGTCACGATGGTCACCACTCCTGACAAAGCAAAGGCCGCGATCGCGAAACTTTACTCCGAGATCGCCAAGTTCAATACGCCCGGCTATTTTACCGACGAAGAACTTGCTAATGCCAAAACGCTGCTCGAATCACGCGATCTGTATTCACGCGAAAAGCTCAGCGAGTATTCGCATACGCTCGGGTTCTGGTGGTCGTCGACGGGCACCGAGTATTATCGCGGCTATTATGACAATCTGCGGGCCATAAAGCGGCCGGATATCAGCAAATACCTCACGACATACATACTCGGAAAGCCGCACGTCGGCGTGGCAATGATGTCAGCCGCCGCAAAAGACGCGTCGAAACTGACCGAAGACGACCTGATAGGAAAATAGCCTGCCGCGGCAACTGAAATTTTATGAAGTTGATCAAATTCTTACTGATTATCGTTATATTTTCCGTCCCGTCCCTCGGGCAGTCGGGCGGTGCGGCCGCGTCGGTCTCCGAGTTTGACGTTAACGGCCTCAAAGTGATCTTTAAACGGCGAACGAGTTCACCAACGGTATCGGTCGGCCTGTTTGTCCGTGGAGGCGTTCAAAACCAAAAGCCTTCTGACGCCGGCATCGAAAATCTCGCGCTTTCCGCGGCCGTCGAATCGAGCAAGCGATTTCCCCGTGATGTCCTCCGCAAGGAACTGTCCCGAACCGGTTCGGTCATCGGGGCGGGCTCGACATACGATTTCAGCGTTTTGTCGCTTACGTCTACGGCCGAGAATTTTGCCCGCTCATGGGGTGTCTTTACCGATGTTGTCAAGGATCCGTCATTTGCCGCGGCCGATGTCGATCGTATCCGTTCAGGGATCTTGGCGGGGCTCAGAAACGAATCTTCGAGCCCCGACAGTTCGCTTGACGCGTTTGAGCAGAGCGTAGTGTACGCGGGCCATCCGTATGCAAATCGTCCGATCGGCACGATCGAAAACGTGTCCAGATTTACACCCGAGGATCTGCGAACATATTACCGCGGCCTGCTGCAGACCTCGCGGATGCTGCTGGTCGTGGTGGGCGACGTCGATCTCACCGAGATGAAAAAGCTCGTAACAGCGTCGTTCGCCGACCTTCCGAAGGGCGACTACAAGAGTGCGCCGCTGCCGCAACTGTCCTTTGCAAAACCGACGCTCGACATAACGCCGCGAGCGCTGAGCACGAATTACGTCAAGGGGGTTTTTGCGGCACCGTCGATCGGTGATCCTGACTATTACGCGATGCGGGTTGCAGTCGCATTGCTCCAGAGCCGCGTGTATCAGGAAGTTCGGGTCAAGCGTAACCTCTCGTACGCCCCGAATGCGGAAATGGGTAATCTGGGTGCCAATACCGGCGAGATCTATGTGACGGCGGTCGATGCGAACCAATCTATCAGCGTTATGCTTGCCGAGATCGAGCGAATGCGGAACGAGGCCGTGACGGAGGACGACGTGACCGGTGTCCCGGGCTATTTTCTGACAACTTATTACGTCGACCAGGAAACCAACGCGTCGCAGGCAGCCGAACTCGCCCGTTATGAACTAATAGGCGGCGGATGGCGAAATTCGCTTAAGTTTCTCGACGGGATCCGCGGTGTCACGGGCGAGCAGATCAAGGCTGTTGCCAATAAATACATGAAAAATCTGCGGTTCGTCGTCATCGGTGACCCGAAGGCGATCGACCGCAGGGTATTTCTCGGAAATTGATCAGGAGTCGAGCCGCGATAAAAAGAGCCGCCCTTTCGGGGCGGCTCTTTTCGCTTATTAGCGATTGTCCGGCTTGCGGCTGCCTTTGCTTTCGATAGGAGCCGGCTTGTCCGGTTTAGGCTCGGACTTGGTCGGCGGCGGATCGGAACGCGGCGGCTGCCGTGTGGGCGGCGGATCGTTTCGCGGTGTGTCCTGCCGCGGCGGAGGAGTATAACGCGGTGTGTCCTGTCGCGGCGGAGGCGTGTATCGCGGCGGTTCCTGCCGTGAGGTTGGCGGGTCTGACCGCGGTGTTTCGGTCCGCGTGGGCGGAACGTAGACAGGCGGCTGTTTGACCCGGTCAACCGGCGGTGAAACGACCGGCGGAGCCTGCTTTACGGGCGGCTGACGGTCTACCGCACCGGTGTCACGCGGTGTGCGAACGGTCGGCGTGCCGGTGTTTGCCGGCGGCGCGTCATTTTTGGTCGTAAGCGGCGGCCGTCCGCCGAATATCCTCGTCGTCCGCAGTTCATTGTCGAGCGGCTTATCCGTCGTTCGAATGACAGCACCTGTTCGGACAGGATCCCTGTCGGTGACGACCCGCGGTTTCTCCGTCCTGATGTCATTGCCGATCGGTCCTTTGATCTCCTTGATCGAAGGCAGCTTGGGGCCGTTACGGCCGTCATCGGGCGTTGTCGACAAGATGGTCGTCGCGACCGAGAGCGGCGGCGTCATGTTACCCTTACGCGTTCGTCCAAACTGATCGGCGCTCACCGAGACCACAGCGGTCGGCGGCACTGAGCCGAGCGGGGGCAGTTTCGGGCCTTTGGGCGGCGGCCCGACGATCACCGGGGTCGGCGTCACGACCGGATTTGGCGTTGATCGCGGTGTCGGCGTCGGATGCGGCCCGCCGCCGTGTCCTCCCCAACCGCCGTTGTAGTAATAGTAGTTGTAATTGTAAAAGGCGTAGGTATACGGCAGCGGATACCAGCAGATGTTGCCGTTATAGAGCGAGAATACGACCATGCCCGGCGACCACCAACTCCGCATTGAGCGGTACATTCCATAAGGTGTCCAGACCCATCCGCCGTCGTCATATATCCAGCGTCCGTGATGATATGTCGCCCAACCCCACGGTTCGTCATTGACCCACGTCCATCCATACGGTGCGATCCAACGCCAATGGCCGTAGCGGTACGGCGACCAGTTAGAGTAGCTGCTTATGGACGAGCGGTACGGACGCCAAACGTAACCATACTTGCGTGTATAGACCCATTCGCCGTAATCACCGAGGTCCTCGGCGCCGTAGATGTCCTGATCGTAATACGAGTCGTAATGTGCGTTGCGGAGCGAACGGGCTATGACGGAATCGCGTTCCATCGCCCATGTGTCAAATTCGTCGGCGAACCGTGATGCGTCGCCGGTCTCCCATTCACCGACGGTGTTGCCGCCGATATAGACCTTTGCACTGCGGCCATTTTTGAGCAAAAAGCCCGACGTTTCTGAGTAGATCCTCGCCTCGCCGCCGTTGGTGACCGCGAGTCTTATCTCGCTGTCGCCCGGCGGGCCGGCGTCGATACGGTACATACCTTCGCGCTGAACGGCCACGGTCGAGCCCGGAGCATCGATCTCGAAATAGGTCTTGTCCTTATCAAAATCCCTGACACGAAGACTTACCAAGCCCTGCGGCAAGCTCAGGGCGACACCGTCATAATTCAGCCGGCTGATCTTGATATACGAATTATACGAAACGCGCAGATGCGTCGAACGGTCGAACTGTATCTCAAACCGCGAATCGCCGCTCGTCGTCAGCTCGTCGCCCTCGACGATCGGCAGGTTCAGCGTGGCCTGTTCCCATTCCTGCGAATCCGTGCGCCGGATCTGAACGTCGCCGGAAATGAAGCTGATCCGGGCGACCCTTGCGGTGACCTCGGGGACGTTATCGTCGTATTGAACCGCAGTTTCGCTGTCCGGCAAATTGACCGTCATCGGAGAACTTGCTCCGGCGATCGAAATAGACATAAGCCCAATGGTCAGGGCAAATAATAAAGATTTAATGGACCGCATATGCTTTCCCTCCAAGTTGAAGCTCTTTCGGGGTCTGATGTTACAGTGAATCATCGGCACCTACCCGATATTGAAGCAAATACCGTTCCCAAAAACATGGGCGGCACACACACTCGTAAAATCGGGCTGCCGCCGCGGGCGGGCGAGTATTAACTTACCGAAACCGTGTATCGGACGGGTTATTGGTACGAAATGGTGCACTGCGTCAGGGATCAAAACGCCAGCGAGTACTTGATGACGTAGGGCCGTGATGCGAGCAGTAATTCGCCAGCGTCGTTGAACACGAATCCGAATGCCTGTGTCACGGGGAATGTCTTTAGCGGCACTCCTTTCGCGTCGATAGCGATGATCTTGCTGGTGTCGGACACAAAGATCCGTCCTTTGGGGTCGATCGCGATGTCGTTGGGCGACGATGTGCCCGCAGCGATGCGGGTCAATAATCGGCCGTCGGGAGCAAACTTGCATATCTCGCCGTTGCGGTTGTCCACGGCGTAAATATTATCGAGGCCGTCCGCCGCGACGAGGCTGAATCCGCTCATCGCATTTGCGAGCTTGGCGGCGTCTTTGAGTTCGACAATGGTGTCAAGCGAATTGCTCAGGATCTCGATCCCGCTGCGTCCGGATGCGAGGACGCGGCCGTCGGTGAGCACCGATAGCCCGGTAAGAAAGCGCCTTTCGACCTTTCGCCGCAGTTTCCCGGTCGAACCTTCGAACGCGGATATTCCCTTCACATCCAGAATGTACACGACGCCGTCGCGACTGACAGCCATATCACGAACTACCGCATTGTCACCCGCGGACCATTGCGAAACGAACTTTCCCGGCGCATCAAAGATCTGTATCCGTCCGCCCTGATACTCGGCGCAGTAAATGACGCCGCTGCTGTCCACACCGATGTGCCGATTGTCCGTGAAAAGGCCGGGGCCAATGCCGCTGCCGCCAAATTTCAGCACCTCCGAAACGCCAGTGGACCGATCGGTGCCCGGCTTTGTAATAGTATTTGCCCCATTGTCAAAAGCTCGGTCCACCGTTCGGAACGTAAAATACAGGATAATTCCCACGAAAACGGCCGTCACCAAAAAGATCAGCCCGATAATGCCGAGGATCGGCTTTGCCATCGAAAGCCCGAGACTCCCGATACCTTGAGCAGCGTTACCGGACGAGCTCGTCCGGATGCCTTGGTGCTGGATCGAAGAAAGATCCACGCCGCGGCCGGATTCGATCGAGTCGACCGCATCCTTCGCCTCCTTTAAGCCGACATCAAAAGTCTCTCGAAATAGCTTGATCGCAAAGATCTTATTGCCGCCGGCGATCAGCTGCAGGATCTCTGAGAGGTCAAGTTCCACATGTGATGTTCGGCCCGAATAGGCGTCATTAGCACGGATCAATTCGGGCGGCACGATGACCGTGCTGCCGCAGAATTTACACTTTTGGACATGTTTCCCCTCGAAATCGAGCGGAGCCGAACACGAGGCGCAATCAAATGTTTCTGTCATATCTTCGCCGAATCATCGCCGGACGTTGCAACCGCAAGTTGCTCAATTATAAACTCAACCTAGTTCTGCAGATACGATCAAGGACGGTCAACTATGAATAAATTTGCTTACCTAATTGTAATTTTTACGGCGCTTGCCATCAATACGTCAGCCCAGAAGAAGCCCGCCGCGAGTGTCGATCCGACAAAGGGCGTAAGACAGGCGTTCGATCGTCTTATCGACGGGATAAAACAGGTCGATGCCGAAAAGGTCGCCGGTACCTATGAAAAGAGCGATCGGCTATTGATCTTTAACAACAACGGTTCTGCCACGATCGGCTGGGAAAACGTCAAATCGAATGTCGAATCGGCATACGCAAAGGTTTCGAACGTGTCGATCGAAGTGACGGGCGTACGGGTCGAGATGCTCGGAAAGACCGGAGCGTATGTTTCATGCAAATGGAAGCAAACACAGGAAAATGACGGAAAACTCGAAAGTGCATCCGGGCGAATGACGCTCGTATTCAGGCTGATAGGAAAAGACTGGAAGATCGTTCATCGCCACACCTCGCCCGACAACCCGGACGCCTCGCGGCCGGTGTTCCCGTCGGAGCGGACCGAGCGACAATAGAAGCTGAGACAAGAAAAAAGCCGCGTGGAGTCAACTCCACGCGGCTTTTGTTATTTGATGATCGAGCTAAGCTGTGGCTCCCGGATAGCTTCCGCCAAGACGTCCAATGTCACCCTCGGCCAACGAATTGACCAGTTCATAGTGGAAATAGTCAAATTTCGAAGCGACCGGCGGCTGGACACGCTTGTCGTACATCTCCCTGGAACGATCGATCGCTTCGCGAAGCCTTTCGTAGAGATCGTTAGCTTCGCGGCCCTCCTGAACTTTCTTTTCGTTATAAAGCTTGATCTCCGAAACCAACAGTCTTGCGAATCGGCGGGCGTCATTATGCAGACGGCGTTCGTCATCGGCTACCTCGATCGGCAGATCGACATTCCGGTCACTGAGGCGGCTTCCGGTTGGCACTGAGACCTTTTCAACAACGGGTGTGAGATTGACCGGGGCCATACCGCCAATGGTTGCGGCCGGTTCGAACTTTTCGACCGGCTTGTCGAACGGCGAAACATCGTTGAATGAAACAACGGGCTCGGGCACGGAGTTGGTGTCAAAATCGGCCGTAACAGCCTCGGAAGAAGCTTCGACCTCTTCGACGGCCTCGGGCTCAACAGTTCCGGCAAAGCCCATGGTTTCTTGGGTCGGCGACTGATCCGCCGACGATTCCGAAAACGCAAAACCGTGAGTATCCTCGACAGTTTCGACCTCAACCGGACTTTCCACCGCAGATCCGGCCTCGATGGGCGATCGATCTGAATATTCAGCGTATGTTTCAGTAACGGCCGAAAAACTCTCGAACTGAACGTGCTCGGCGGCAGGGAATTCAGTCGTCTCGGTTTCGACGACTTCGGTGGTCTCGGCGGCCGGCGTTTCAACAACGGGCTCGACATCTGCTGCAAAGTCCGCAGCTGGCTCAAACGGGCTCTCGTAAGAAACCGTCTCAGGTTCGGTCGCCGTTTCGAAAGATGGCGTATCGACCGTTTCTAACGGTCTGTACGGCTCGACGTCGTATCCGAACGGGGAACCATCGGCCTCGGCCTGCGGGCTTTCGGAATGACCATACTGAGCGTCAAATGATTCTGAAAATGACGATGCGACCGCCGGAGCATTATCAAATGAGCCTTCATGGCGAAGAGCTTCGCTCACGGAACTGTCCTCATGCAATTCTCCCGACGATGCGGTATCGGTTCCGTATCGAGCAGCCTTGGCCGACGCGAGCATCTCGACCGTCAATCCGGCAACGCGCACAAGCATTTCAAGAGCGTCGGTATTGACCGCGACACCCTCATGTCCGTAATCGGCGTATAGGACGGCAACGCCGCGGCCTCGCGCGACCAGCGGAATAGCGTACATCCGATCCGGCTGACCAAACTCGAGCGGCTCAAGGAACGACGCGTCCTCAGAATATGTGCCGAACGAACCCTCGGCGATCGACTGGTCGCGGACTGAACGTCCAAGGATCGAATCGGCCGATACCGGGAAGTGAATATCGCGAACCGCGGTCTCACCGTCACCGGCCTCTTTACCAAAAACTTTCCAGCCGACGAAATGGTCGTTCTTAATGATAAAAAACGCTCCGCGCGGCGTGTACGTTGCAGCATGCTGGATCAGTGATTTCAGGATCGCCGACTGCGAGTCCTTGCTGCTAATGTCGTTGACGGCCTCTTTGATGTCCGAGAGGTTAAATTCCGGAGTAGAGAGCCGCTCCATTTCTTCCGCCTCAGCGATCGCCGTTGCGGTGATCTTGGCTCCCTCATCACGAGCCAGGCGGAGATGCTCAACGACCGACTCGCGAAACGCATCGTCAAAAGCATGTTCGGAGTCAAATCGAGCAGAAAAACCCTTGAAAGCTTCATCAATGTGGGATTTATGCTTTTCAAACTCGGTCTCTATCTTGATCTGAAATTCCGTTACGTCCTCGCGCATTCCCGCGACGACCTGTTTGAGATAATTCTCAAATTCGGCCCTCAGACTTTGTTCGAGTTCTTCGCTATTCACTTGGTCTTTCCTCCATAAACTGGCAACGATTATAAAATCGGGATGTTAAAGGTCAGTAGATCTGAGCAGATAATAATGTTGTGGTCGAAGCGGAGACGGGCGCAAACCGTCAACACTGAAATTATGACGAATTTGAGAGAATTATGTCAAGAATTTCTTTTGAATCAACAAAATAAGAAATTTCGGGGAATTTTATGCGGGGCTATGTCGCCACGACGGTAATGGCCGGATCGATCTCTTCCTTGATCATATTCTCGATGGCCATCAGGGTGCCGGTCAGAGAGCTGGGACAGCTTCCGCACGCACCTTCGTAACGGATCTTCAGAATATTGTTTTCCAATTCGAGAACCTCGAGCCATCCTCCGTCACCCGCAAGGTACGGACGAATACGGTCGTCGAGGAGTGCGTTGATCTCGCCAAGCTTCGGGTCGTCACTCGCTGCCGCGGCGATGGCGCCGCCGACCATGGCCGCCGCACCTTTACCTGCGGATGACGCTACCGGGTCGGCCGCCCGGATCGGGACCGCAAGCTCGGGCAGTATCTCGTCCCACTCGGCGTCATCGGTCTTTTCGACCGTGACCATTTTGTCCATGTAAAATACAGAAACTACCGACCCAACATCAAAAATAGAACTGGCGAACTTGTCATTCGCGGCAGACTCGGCCGACTTGAATGAGTGTGACGTGCCGTGAGAGACCGGTTCCTTCAAGATGAACTTCACGGCATTGGGGTTCGGGGTTTCCTGTATGTCTGCGATCTTTGGCATCGAATAAATGGAGCTCGGCGATGGAGCTTAAACTATAAGGATGATAAATCCTTACAATTTTGTCAACATTAAGCCGCCGATTGTCCGTGATCGAAAGTCCAATAAAAAGGGCGGCCGATCTTACGATAAGATCGAAACCGCCCCAAAAGCAAAATACATCCCCACTATCATCCGGAAGGCAACATCGAGGAAGGCCGGAGATAAATTATTTGCTATTCAGTGATATGGATATCTTCGGTCTTGTTTACACGACCTGAGAGGAACATCGCTCCCAGTCCGAGAAACGCGATCAGAAAAATGATCGACACCACTAAATAAAGCTTATTGTCTCCACTCTTTGTGTACTGATAGAATGAAAAACCCGCGATTACAGCCGATAAAACCGCCAAAATACCGTTCAGCATAAACGTCACCTCCGATCAAAAAATAGGGCAGGATCTTTCGAAGTTTGACTGCTCAAGCAATCGGACATAACTACAAAAAACCTCGCTACTTCGAACGCAGCCCGGACCATGTCAAACGTCGTGTGGAATTCACCCTCATCTTAACGCCACTTCGCTGTTAAAGGCAAGTAAAATTAAACAATTGGCGAAATCATTTTTTGATCGCGATAACCGTTCTCGGTATTTGCTGCAGATCCAAAATGACATCCACCGATCTCCAGATCGAACGGTCAAATATCCTGTCGACGCTCTCAAATTGCCCGGCCCCGATCTCGAGTATCAAAAGCCCTCCGTCAAGGAGGATCTCCGGCGCTCCGTGGATGATCTTTCGTAATATTTCAATGCCGGAACTGCCGTCAGTGAGGGCGTTCACGGGTTCGAAATCGCGAACTTCCGGCTGCAGGCCCGCAATCTCGTTTGACGGTATGTAGGGCGGATTTGAAAGAATGGCGTGGTAGGGGCCGCGAGGCAGACCATCAAACAGATCGGACCGTATCAGCTCGAGCCGGTCGATCACATTATGCCTCTGTGCGTTTGCTGCGGCGACCGCCAACGCCGCCTCGGAAATGTCCGCCGCTACCGCTGTCGCATTTGGGACATTGCTGAGCACGGATATCGAAATGCAGCCCGAACCCACACCGATCTCGCAAAATCGGGGTTCTTCGATCTTACGCAGATGATCGATGGCTCGCTCAACGAGCAGTTCGGTCTCGGGCCGCGGGATCAAGACCGACGGGTTGACCAAGAAATCGAGAGCGTAAAATTCCTGTCGGCCGACGATATACTGAAACGGTTCGCGAGCCGAGCGGCGAGAGATGAATTCGTCAACCGCAACGGCTTCTCGTTCGGTCAAAATATACTCGGGATGTGCGACAAGGAATACGCGGTCACGCCCGATCGCGTTTGCGATCAGCGACGAGGCCTCGCGGCGCGGCTCCGATATACCGCTTGCTTCAAGGCGGTCAGCTGCGGCGGCTAGCTCATCGGCAAGGTTCATCGTGCTCCGTCACCGCGAAACACCGCGGGTATGGTGAGTAGTATTATTTTGGCGTCGAGCAGCAGCGACCAGTTCTCAATATAATAAAGGTCGATCTTGACCATCTCGTCAAATGTCAGTCGATTGCGGCCCGACACCTGCCAGAGGCCGGTGATGCCGGGTTTCATATCCAGCCGCTTACGGTGCCAAATGTCGTACTCTTCGACCTCGTATGGGATCGGCGGCCGCGGCCCGACGATGCTCATTTCGCCGCGGAGCACGTTCAATAGCTGCGGCAGTTCGTCAATGCTCGTACGCCGCAGAAATCTCCCGACACGTGTGATCCGCGGATCGTCTTTTACTTTGCCGTAAACCGGCGACGCCTCGTCACCGGCATTTGCGCCGGCGTCGCCAACAATATTCTTGCGATAGGCTTCACGGTGTATCGAGTCGTCGGCGTCAATTTTCATTGAGCGAAACTTGAGACATAAAAATACGCGGCCATCCATCCCAACGCGCTCCTGCCGGTAGATGAGCGGCCCTTTTGAGTCGAGCCGGACGAGGATCGCGGCAGCCAACCAGATCGGCAGCGTCACAATGCCTGCAGCGATCGCCAGAACGATATCGGAAAGACGCTTGGTAAATCGCTGCACATCCGTCAGCGGTTCCCGAAAGAGCCTGACCATAGGCAATACGCCGATCTGATCCACGCTCGTCTTTTGCGGCAAGACGTTGAAAAGGTTGGGAGCGAACCGAAACTCAACTCGCTGGTGCCGGCCGAGTTTCATCATTGCCTCAAACAGCCGGTCACCCGAGAAACTATCGTCGGTAATTATGACCTCTTGTGTCTTGTATTTGACGATGTGTTCGTTAAGGTCGTTGACGTGGCCCACGACCGGAATGTCCATCACACCGTCGAGCCCGTTTGTTGACGACAGACCGTCGCCGGTGGCGACGAGGCCGATCACCTTGTACCCGAGATATTTTCGGTCGGTGAGTTCGCGAACGGTCTGAACCGCTTCATTTGAGGTGCCGACGATCATCGTCGGAATAAGGTTGATACCGCACTCGCGAAGCGAGGCTTGGATCCGCCTGATAGCGAAATGAAAGCCGCCGATCAAAAACAGCGAAATAACGAAATCGGCAATAAATATACTACGGGAGTACGAGAACTCGCGGTACGCGAAACCGCCGCGAAACAGAAACGCCCATGCGACGGTCAACAGTGAACTAACCGTTGCCGCCTTAAAAAACCGTATTGCCTCGGCCGAGTATGAGAACGCACCGTCAAACCGATACGCACGCTGATAGACAAGCATCACCAAACGCGCCGGCACGGCAAACATCAGAATTCCTGAATATGGTGCAAACTCCGGCGACCATGACCATGACCCCGGAGCAAGTATCGGATTTCCTTCGCGTACGTAGAACGCAGCCAAAAAGCTCAACGCCGCCAGCATCGCGTCGATCGCAACGGCGCCCAACTTTACGACCGGCATTACCCAGGTCGGCATAACATTCTTCGGAATTTCCGGTGCAGCGTTAGACATCGGTATCGGCGGAGGTCGGATCGCCACTTACTTTTTAAGCTTTTGGCCGCGCGTATGCAAATGCCGCGGACATGCGATTGCTGACTTATCAAGCCGATTGGTATATTCTTTCGATTGCTCAATGAATATTCTCATCATCGCCCCAGATCTTGAAGAATCACGCAATGTCAGCGGCATCTCGACTGTGGTTCGGCAGATCATCGAGCGCCGGCCATCGCAGTTCACACACTTTATTGCGGGAAGTGCCGATCGTGAACGAAAGGGCCCGCGATGGCTGATCAAACAGTTGGCATTGCCGATCAGGTTTCTTATGGCCGTCATTCGCTCACGGCCCGATTTGATCCACATAAATACCGCGTTGACGGACCTTTCGATCTGGCGCGATCTGGCCCTGCTGTTGATCGGAGTTGCCGCGGGCCGCCCGATCTTGCTTGCGATCCACGGCGGAAAGTATCTTATGAACGAAGCGGCTGGAAGGCTAATTGATCGGGCTATCGGGATCATGCTGCGACGTTCTGCCGCCGTAGTGGTTTTGAGCGAGATCGAAAAAGCATCTCTTTTACGCCGTTGGCCGGATGTCGATATCACGGTGCTTCCGAATGCGATCGATACTGTAAATGTCCCTGCGATCGGTCGTACAAACGACACGCCGGTCGTGGTGTTCCTTGGCAGGCTTCACGAATCAAAGGGGATCCATGAACTTGCCGATGCCTGCGGTAAATTGCACAGCACCGGCGGCAAATTCATCTTGCGATGTTACGGCGACGGCCCCGAAAAGGATCGGTTCATTGATACAATGAACGAACTATTGGGCCGAGCATTTGAGTATCGCGGTGTGGTTGCAGGTAAGGAAAAGTGGGCGGCGCTCGCAGCATCCGACATTTTCGTTTTGCCGTCGATCTACGGTGAGGGCATGCCGATGGCGCTGCTCGAGGCTATGGCCTGCGGCTGCGTCGTTATTGCGTCAGACAATGCCTCGATCTCGGCAGTTATCGAGAGCGGAAAAAATGGGTACATTGTTCCGGCGGGCGACGTCGATGCACTTGCCGAAAAACTCGCTTTGGTGATCGAACATCGTGATGAGTGGCCGGCCGTGTCTGCCGCCGCGAAAAAAACGATAGAAGAAAAATTTGCGATCGACCGCTATTTTGCGGATCTCGAATCGATTTACAGCCGGGCCGCGGCAAAGAAATAGAATGAACTCGATCGAACGAAAACAAAACGAACTAAGGGTGGTCAGCCTGTTCCCGGACATCTGCGAACACGATTCGCTGATCCGGAAGATCGACCAGCTTGTTCGCAGTGACCGTGGTTCTTATGTATGCTTTTCGACCGTACATATGGTCATGGAATCGTACGATAACCCGGAGTTTGGCGAAAAAGTGAACGGCGCGGACATAATTGTGACCGACGGTATGCCGCTGGTATGGATGCAACGTATCCAGGGGAACAAAGGCGCATCGCGGGTGCGGGCAAACGACCTGATGATCTCGTTGTGCAAATATGCGCAGGAAAATGGCCTGACCGTTGGATTTTACGGCGGCGCACCGGAGGTTATCGATGCGATCAAGCGGCGAGCGGCAGACGAGTTTGGGGGACTGGATGTGGTTTACGCTTACTCACCGCCGTTTCGACCTCTGACAGAAGAAGAGGACGCAGCGATCGTCCATGAGCTTGGCCGTCTCCGGCCGGACCTATTGTTCATGGGGTTGGGCTGCCCGAAACAAGAAAACTGGATGTTTGAGCACAAGGATCGCGTCAGCTCCGTCATGCTCGGCGTTGGCGCTTCGTTTGATTTTTTTGCCGGGAATGTACGTGAGTGTCCGCCGTGGCTCGGGAGCCTCGGACTGGAATGGCTGTTTCGGCTCACCCAGGAACCGAAACGATTGTGGTATCGATATTTAGTGCTCAACCCGAGGTTTATCGCCCTTTGTATCGGCCAGTTGACCGGGCTCAAACGATTTGATCGATAGGCCGGGCGACGTGCTTTGCCCTTTTGGGCAAAAAGCTAGATAATACAGGCTTGCGGTCACTTCTTTTCAATGAAGTTCTTCTCGGATATTAGGCTTTTGATTTTGGCGATCTGGCTTGGTGCCGCCGTCTTCTTTATAGGCGTCGCCCAAAGTGCCTTTGCCGTACTGCCTTCTCGTGAATTGGCCGGAAGTGTGGTCAATCGGACGCTTGCGATACTAAATTATTCGGGGCTGGCCATCTCGCTGATAATGATCGCGACCTCATTGATCGCGACCGCTCGTATCAGCCGTTTGTGGTTGTGGGTCGAGCGGTTTTTGCTGCTGGTGCTTGCGGCTGCGTGTGCGATCGGTCAATTTGTCATTGGTTTTTGGCTGTCTTCGATCCGGCTGCAACTCGGCCGCCCGATCGATGACGTCGCGGTCGATGATCCGTTGCGAATTCAGTTCAACGCCCTTCACGAATATTCGGTTTGGGTATTATTTGCCGGCATGATCGCCGCACTGATCACGTTCTTTGTGATCGCCAACAGGAAATTTGGACCGGTAAAAACAGCTGAGTCCAATGTTTATGATTTTCAGAAAGAGTTTAAGATATAAACTATATGGAACTGATAGAAAAATCGGGTGAGTTCGCGTCACGCTTCGGCCGGTGGAATTCGAATGACGATCTTAACGGCTATCCCTGGGTCGAGAATGTCCATGCCCCCTTTACTCCGGTCAGGCGTGCGTTGCCGATGTTGAATCTCGGACTGGTATCGTCAGCCGGCGCCTACATCGACGGTACGGAACCATTTGATCTCTCGTCCAAGGGCGGTGACACCACGTTTCGCGAAATACCGATCGAGGTTGAAGCTTCGGACCTGCGGTATGCGGCGAAGGGTTATGATCCGAAGGCGGTGACTGAGGATAGAAATTCGCTGATTCCGATCGACCGTTTGGTCGAATATCAGGAAAATTCGGTGCTCGGCAGCCTGAACAGCGCATGGTGGAGCGTGAGCAGTCATATTCCCGACGCGGTCGCCGTGGCCAAAGTCCTCGCACCCGATCTGGTCGAACGGATCAAGTACTACAATGTGCAGGCCGTATTATTGATCCCCGCGTCACGGCTATGCCATCAGACACTTGGCATCCTTGCCCGAGCGATCGAGCAAAGCGGTATACCGACCATCAACATTTCTGTCGACCCCAAGATCACTGATAAGGTCCGTCCGCCCAGAACCGCGTATTACCATGGTGATCTAGGCTCGGTCGCGGGTAAACCCAATTGGAGCGAGTATCAGCGGCGTGTGCTGGACGAAACACTTCGTTGGATGGAAACATTTGACCAGCCCGGTTCGCGCAAACTGGCGGTCGATCTCGAGACTCAGGTAGAGGCGGCCAGAGGCGAGCGTTAATGGCCCATTTGCCATGATCTGATCGCTTCGATGGGAAACAGCAGCATTATGATGTTTATGATCAGGCTGTCCCTTATGTAGACGATCAACAGGATCTCGGTAATGACGAATAACGCCAGCGAGCGCCAAAACCGCAGTTTGTAGGCGATCAGAAATCCCAGAGAGCAGCAGGCGATGTCGGCAATGGAGTTGATGATCGAGTCGCCGAAATAATCGAGCGATATCGTTGCAGAGCGGTATCGTTCGATCACCGCTGCTGAGTTTTCAGCGACCTCCCACGAGCTTTCGATTAAAACCGCAAGAGCGAGTCGCCAGACCAGCGGCATCCGCCTGAAGACGAGCCCGATCAACCAGAACTCCAGAACGCCGTGCAGAACATGCGTAAACGAATACGGGTCGATGATGTGCTGGGAGTTATGCGTTGACCAGATGTTCCATGACCACGGGGTGATATCACCGGCCTGACACCACCATACACGTCCCTGAAACCGCAGGATCACTACGGCCGCAACTACGATCAGCAAATAGGCCGCGGCGACGTATTTGTCGCCCCTTATATCCGCCCACAGTCCCGAACCGGATGTACCATCGTGATCCATACCGACACATTGTCGCGGGAATTTGGCCGCTTGGCAAGGTACGCGTGTTCGTTGCCAAAATGAGCCAAGCCGCCGGCGGTCTGCTAAACTCTTATCGGTTGGTCCCTGCCAGATGAAAAGAGAAAAGGTCACAGCTGCCATCGGCGAAAATGCCGGCCCGTGGGACGTTGTCATTATCGGCGGCGGTGCCACCGGTGTCGGCTGCGCGGTCGATGCGGCCACGCGCGGATTTTCGGTCCTGCTGCTCGAACAGCATGATTTTGGAAAAGGAACGTCAAGCCGAAGCACAAAGCTCGTCCATGGCGGGGTCCGATATTTAAGACAGGGCGACATTTCGCTTGTTCGCGAAGCCCTTCGCGAACGCGGAGCTCTTCTCAAGAATGCCCCCGATCTGGTCAGCGAGCAGGAATTTCTGATCCCTTGTTACGGTGTTCTGGACAAACTGTTCTACGGCGTCGGAATGAAGCTGTACGATATGCTGTCCGGACGTTACGCCATGAAGCGATCGCGGATCGTTTCGCGGGCCGAGGCGATCGAACTTGTTCCAACCGCGGTCACGAAGGGCCTCTCGGGCGGTGTGGTCTATTATGACGGGAGATTTGACGATACGAGATTGCTTATCGGGCTTGTCCAAACCGCCGCTGCCCACGGGGCCGTTCTCCTCAATTATGCGAGGGTCATCGGCATCAACCGCGACCCATCGGGCCGCGTAAACGGCGTGTCATTCATCGACACTGAAACAGGAGCCGAGGTTTCGGTCAGTGCGCGAACGGTCATCAACGCCACCGGTGTTTTCACCGATCCGGTCAGGAAAATGACTGAGGCCTCGTCCAAGCCGATCCTTAAGTTTGCACAGGGTATTCACATCGTCGTTGGTGGCCGGTTTCTGGGTTCGCGGTCATCGATAATGATACCGAAAACCAGTGACGGCAGGTTGCTGTTCTGCATTCCATGGTACGGACACACTTTGATCGGCACCACGGACACACCGGTAGAAACTGCCGAGCTTGAGCCGCGGGCACTTGAGTCCGAGATCGAGTTCCTGATCGAAAATGCTTCACGGTATTTGACCGGCAAGCTGACCATCGACGATGTCTTGAGCGTCTTTGCGGGAATTCGGCCGCTGATCGCAAATACCGGAGATGAAAAGACATCTTCAATTTCCCGAAGCCATGATATTTTTGTCGATGACGCGGGACTTGTCACGGTAACCGGCGGCAAATGGACGACGTATCGGAGAATGGCCGAGGACGCGATCAACAAAGCCATAAAGGTCGGCGGCCTGGAAGAGCGCGAATGCGTTACCGAAAGTGTCGCAATTCAATTTGATGCCGGTCCGGCGGGCGGACCTCGGCTCCACCAAAGATTGGATTACACCGAGGATGACGTGATCCGGGCCGTCCGGACCGAAATGGCGAGATCCGTCGAGGACGTACTTGCCCGACGAACAAGGGCACTGTTCCTTGACGCCCGGGCCGCCATCGAAATGGCACCCCGCGTTGCGGCGATCATGGCCACGGAATTGGATTTCGACGATGAATGGGTCAGGCGGCAGATCGACGAGTTTAGTACGCTCGCCCGTGAATATCTAATTCGGTCAAACGATGTTCTTCGTTCAGACGCTGATTGATACTGTCGGCGACCATTCGGGCCCGAAGTTTTGCCCGCTCAGCATTTTCGCCGGAAAACAAACCGTCGACGGTCTCGACAAATATCTCGACCCACCGTACAAAATGACCCGGCTCTATTCGAACGTTGGCGTCCAGCGTCTGGTGGACGATCAGCGGATTGCCAAAATAGACCGGCCGCCCAAAGATCGTTTTTTCCCAAAAATCACACATTACCGGAGCATGAGCCGCGAGGTCCATTGTTGCGAAATGATGTCCGATAACGGCATCGTTCATAGCGACCGAGTAGAATTGATCCACCAATCGTTCAATGTCCTGCCGGGAATTTATGTCGCCGGCGGTCATTCGGTGGTGACGGCGTCGTCACCCGAAAGCGCGGCATGAAGGGTGTGCCAGCTTAAGGAGGCGCACTTAACACGGGCGGGAAACTCGAGAACGCCGGCGAAGATCTTTAGTTTCCCGAGGCTGTTCGCGTCGGTTTCGGCGTCGAGGCCGCCGGTCACCATTTCGTGAAACTCGTTAAAGAGTACCTCTGCCTCTTCGCGGGTCTTGCCTTTAACGGCCTGGGTCATCATCGACGCTGACGCCTTAGAGATTGCACAGCCTGAACCTTTAAAGGCTACATCAGCGATCTTGTCGCCATCCATCGCGACATAAACACGCAGGGCATCGCCGCATAACGGGTTCTTGCCGTCGGCCGTTTGGTCAGCATTCTCGATCTCGCGAAAATTTCGCGGATTTTTGTTGTGCTCTAAAATTACTTCCTGATACAGGTCGCTCAATTCGGACATAACTATATTTTATTACGCCCGAACCGCTTAGCCTAGTTAAAACAACCCAACAATGTTGCCGTCGGCGTCAATATCGACCTTTTCGGCAGCAGGATGTTCGGGCAGAGCGGGCATCGTACGCATATCACCGCAAATGGGGTAAATAAACCCGGCTCCGACGCTTGCCCGGACCTCGCGGATCGGTAATGTGAAGCCGGTCGGAGCACCCTTCAGTTTTGGGTCATGACTCAGGCTAAGGTGCGTCTTGGCCATACAGATGGGCAGATCGCCGAACCCATTCGCTTCATATGAGGCGATCTGCTGATCGGCGAAAGGTTCGAAATAGACACCCTCGGCGCCGTAGATCTTTTTCGCGATCGTTTCGATCTTGGCCTTGATGGGCTGGTCGAGGTCGTACAGGAACTTGAATTCGCTCGGTTGTTCGGCTGCCTCGATAACCATTTCGGCCAGTTCCATCGCGCCCTTTCCGCCGTCGGCCCAGTGGGTCGACACGGCCGCCCCGAGTGCTCCGGATTCGATCGCGATTCGCTTTACGGCTTCGATCTCGTCGGGGTGATCAGTCGCAAACGCGTTGATGGCGACAACCGGCGTGACGCCGTGAAGCCGGACATTCTCGATCTGCTTTCTGAGGTTGGCGGCGCCGGCCTCGACGTCGGCGACATTGTTTTCGAGCATTTCCGGCGGCAGCGGTTTGCCGGCGACGATCTTATATTTGCCGCTGTGCGATTTCAACGCTCGGATCGTGGCGACGATCACACAGGCGTCGGGAACGAGGCCACTGTAACGGCACTTGATATTAAAGAATTTCTCAGCGCCGATGTCCGCACCAAATCCTGATTCGGTCATCAGGTAATCGGCGGTCTTTATTCCGATCAGGTCGGCCAAAATACTGCTGTTGCCGTGGGCGACGTTGGCAAACGGCCCGGCGTGCACAAGCGCCGGTGTATTCTCGAGCGTCTGCATTATCGTCGGGCGGATGGCATCGCGCATCAGTACGGTCATCGCACCGGCGGCACCGATCTCCTCGGCGGTGACCGGTTTTTTATCGTGCGTCAAACCGACGACGATCCGGCCAAACCGCTCGCGCATATCCTTTAGCGACGTTGTCAGTGCGAGGATCGCCATGACCTCGGACGCGACCGTGATATCAAAACCCGTTTCGCGCGGTATGCCGCCTTCCATACGGCCGCCGAGTCCGACAATTATCTTTCTCAGAGCCCGGTCATTGGTATCGACGACGCGTTTCCAGGTGATGCTGTGGGGATTGATATTGAGCGGATTGCCGCGGAGAAGCTTGTTGTCGATCATCGCGGCGAGCAGATTGTTGGCCGCCGTGACGGCGTGAATGTCGCCGGTAAGATTGAGATTGAACGTTTCCATCGGCACGACCTGGGCGTATCCGCCGCCGGCCGCTCCGCCCTTGATGCCGAATGTCGGACCCTGTGACGGCTGACGCAGGCTGACGACCGAGCGTTTGCCCAGATGCTTCATCGCTTCGCCGAGTCCGATCAGCGTGGTCGATTTGCCCTCGCCGAGCGGCGTCGGTGTGATCGCCGAAATGTCGATGTACTTGCCGTTCGGCCGGTCTTTTATGCGGTCAAGGACGTCGAGCCGAAGTTTGGCGATATACGGGCTGCCGTAGATATCAAAATCATCGGGCCCGAGGCCAAGCTGCTCGGCGATCTCAGAAACGGGACGAAGGTTGGCGTGTTGTGCGATGTAAAGGTCTGAATACATATCGGGATTATCACTCAAACTTTATTCAAGCGATGTGACCAAACTCACAATCCGCGCCAAAAAACCGCGTCGGATATCAGGCGAAAACTTCGATAACTTTTTGGATCGCATCGGCGAGCTTATCGACATCTTCGCGGGTGTTGTAAAAAGCAAAGCTCGCTCGTGCGGTCGCAGGTACGTCAAAAAACTCCATGACCGGCTGAGCACAATGGTGTCCGGCACGTATCGCGATGCCCTGTTGATCGAGGATCGTTCCGATATCGTGCGGATGGATGCCATCGATAGTGAACGAGAGCACGCTCGCCTTTTCAGCCGCGGTGCCAATGATCTTAACCTCGGGAATATCCGACAACCGACGCGTCGCGTATTCGAGCAGTTCGTGCTCATAGGCGGCGGCGGCCTCAAAGTCGATCGAGTTGATATAGTCTATCGCCGCCCCGAGACCTATGCCGGACGCAATTGCGGGCGTTCCGGCCTCAAATTTTGCAGGCAGCGGTGCATAAGTCGTCTTTTCAAAACTTACAGTTCTGATCTGGCTGCCGCCGGTCTGGTACGGAGGCATCTTATCGAGCCATTCGCGTTTGCCGTACATCACGCCGCTGCCGGTCGGGCCGAACATCTTATGTCCCGAAAATACAAAAAAGTCCGCGTCCAGATCCTGAACATCGACCGGAAAATGCGGAACGCTCTGCGCGGCATCGACACACACGGGCACACCGAATTTGTGGGCCGTTTCGATCATTTTCTTGATCGGGTTGATAGTCCCCAGGCTGTTCGAGACATGCGAAACAGCGACGATCTTTGTCCGCTCATTCAACAGATTTTCATATTCGTCAATGATCAGCTCGCCCCGCTCATTCATCGGAATTACACGCAATATCGCACCGCGCTCTTCCGCGGCGACCTGCCACGGAATAATGTTGGAGTGATGCTCCATCTGCGACACGATTATCTCGTCGCCCTCGTTGATAAATGCCTTTGAGTAAGAGTGGGCTACGAGATTGATGCCCTCGGTCGTGCCGCGGACAAATATGCAGCAGTTAACGTCCGGCGCGTTGATAAATCGTTTGACCTTTTCGCGAGCTGCTTCATAGGCGGTCGTCGCATTTTGAGACAGGTAGTGAACGCCGCGATGAATATTTGAATGCTCCTCGGCGAGGTATCGTGACGTGCGGTCGATGACCAACTGCGGCACCTGTGACGATGCACCGTTGTCCAAATATACTAATGGCTTTCCGTTAACCTCGGTCGCGAGTATCGGAAAATCCCTTCTAACTGCTTCTACGTTCCAACTCATATAATTACTGATGTTCCGGACAGTGTCAGTGCCGCTGTCGAGCGCCCGGTTAGATCTCGGTTCCCAGTCGGTTCATTACCATTGCGTCGAGTTCGGATTTGATCTCGTCGATACCGATCTTGTTGATCACTTCCTCGGCAAAGCCGTACGTAAGCAGATTCTTTGCCAGATCGGTCGGCAATCCGCGGGCCAGCAGATAGAACAATTCTTCGTCCTCGAGTTGGCCGACCGTCGCACCGTGCGAACACTTGACGTCGTCATTAAATATCTCGAGCTGAGGTTTGGTATCGACACGCGCCGAATCGGAGAGCAGCAGATTCTTGTTCGACTGCTGAGCGTCTGTTCCGTGAGCATTTTCACGAACAAAGACCTTGCCGTTAAAAACACCGCGGGAGTTGTCATTGATAACGCCTTTGTATGTTTGGTGCGAGGTGCAGTTCGGCACCGTGTGGTCGATCATCGAATGCGTGTCGTGATGCTGGCTGCCGTTAAGCATATACAAACCGTCAACCCATGCCTCGCCGCCCTCGGAGGTAAATCTGACCTCGATATCGTGTCGCGAGACCGCCGCCCCGAGATTGATGTTGGTCGAATCATAGTGAGCTCCGCCGCGTACCTCGACCTCGGTCACGCCGTAGTTCAGCGACTCGCCCGAGTCCTTCTGTACACGATAATGCGTCAGGTTCGCGTTCTCCTCGACGAGGATATTGATCGCCGCGTTTGTAAATCCTCGCCCGGATGAGGCGTAAGTCTCGACGATCGTAGCCTTGCTGCCCGCCTCGGCGATGACGATAACGTGCGGAAAGATCGCAGAACCGTCCTCGGCGGCAAAGTTCAATTCGATCGGTTCGATAACGCTCGTATCGCGCGGAATGCGGACGACCGCAACGTCAGCAAACGCTATATTCAACGCGGTAAATCCATTGCGTCGAAAGTTGAAAGCGGCGACTCCGTCGTTAGGGCTTGAGCTTCCGCCGGAAACAACCTTCCATTCCTCGCTTACGAGCGGGGCGACGTTGGTATATTTCCAATCTTCGTCACGGACCGTCGGAAATCCGGCCGCTTCGAAGAAAGCAAAGGCCGCCTCGCGGTCCGCGACCGATGCATCACCGCCGAGGCTCGTCTTGAATTCGGCAAACTGTTTTGTAAATTGTGTCTCTTTCACTGCTGTCGTACTGCTCATTTCTTAAAAACTGATATTAATTTGATGTTTTTGAACGGACGGCATCGCCGCTTCCATTACCGCATCCGTGCGGTTCGACCATGATAAGGCTAAACTTGGCGTCCACTTTGTTAACGCAATCCTTATCCAGTAAAAACTGTTTCGCGAGCCGGAGCTTGGCATCGTTCTCTGAAACTGGCCTTTTCTCGTCAAAGATCGTGGTTCGCTCAGGATCCAGTAAAAAATCGTGCCGCGTAAGAACGAACCTGACTCCCATCGCTGTTATTTTCGAAAGCAGCTCATTTTTGTCCTGCGACTCCCAGATCAGCTTTCGGAACGTCCAGTCTTCGAACAGATAATCGGAAAAGACCGGCCGGTCAATGTTGTATGTGTCCCTGCGCATATTGATCAGCCATACACGCGAATCGGGCGGCGTATTCTTGTTGATCCAATCATAAAGCGGAAAGTAATCGAGGTGCGCGGCCAGATAGGCGTCTCTTTCCTGTCCGCCGAGAGCGACCCGCAGCGGGGCCTTCTGACAAAACCAAGCGGCTGTCGTCAGGATCGCGAAAAATGCAGCCGCCGTTAATGCGTACTGAGCGACAGCGCGTATTTGCCGGCCGGAGGCCGCGGCCGCTGCCGCAATAGCGATAGCGAGCGACGGCGCTATCGGCAGCAGATACCGCAATTGCGCGCTCGAGAATACCCAAAACAGAAACATCACACCCGCGACACCCGCGGCGATCTTTGCTTCGAGCGGCAGGTCCAGTTTCCACAGTGCGAACAGCAAGATCGGCAAACCGATCAAAAACGCGACGCCGAGCACGCCATCGTAATTTTCAGGTTCCTCAGGCTGTGCGGCTACCGAGACCAGGAACGGCGCCGTCAAATATCGGGTCTTGTCGACATCCGCTCCGCCGTATTGCGAATTCATCGCCTGGAACAGGTTCGAGCGTTCAACATCCCATCCGTCGGCCTTGCCCGGCCAGATGCTCATATAGAACGGAAATACGGGTGACCCGGTCGCGGCCCACGTCCGCAAATACCACGGCGAGGCGATCGCTCCGGCCAGGATCAACGCGCCGAAACCCGACGCGATCAGTTTGCCCGAGTCTCCGGCATTACGTGCACGGAGCAACATGATCAACGCAAACGCCGCGATCACGAACACCGTCGTCAGCTTGATGCCGAGTGCGGCCCCCAAAAATATCGCGACGCAGATCGCCTCGAGGGCCGACGGTTGACGCCACCATCGGGAAAGGCTGTAGATCGCCAGTGTGACGAAAAGCGCCAGAGAAACGTCAATGTAACCGCTCGATGCGACGTGGTACGCCGTCGGTATCGCGGCGACCATCAGGATGGCGATGAGAGCGTATCGCCGGGAAATGCCCGCCTCGCGCGCCCAACCAAACATGGCCGCAAGCAGCAGCGGAAAAAAGGTACAGATAGCGACACTGCCCGCGATCTCGCCAGCACGTTCGGTATAAACGCTGCCCAAAAGTCTCGCCCAAACGACGTGCATCTCGGTCCCGAGTGACAGATAGCTTGCGATATTGCCCTGAATATAGGCGTTGCTGCCCTGCGCAATATACGCTTTCGGCACGGAGAAATGGTAGAGCAGCGTATCCTTCGCGATCGGCGGTGCAGCGGCGGAGATAAGTGCGAGCAACACCGGCACGGCGATCAGCAACAGCAGGAACTTGTCGAATAGCCCGGCGCTTTCCGGCACGCGGCTTTCCGTCCGGGCTTCGCGAACACGCCGCAGGCCGAGTGCCGTCATGAAAACTCCGGCGATGACACAGGCCGCGGCCGCGGGGCGTGAATATTGTCCGGCTAAACCCAGAAAGAACCAGACCAAAGACCAAGCTCCGGCTCCGATCGCAATTGCACGGACCAACTCGAGTACATGCGAGTGGCCCTCAGCCTGCGGCAGTTTAATGAACCGCGAGATGAATGTTCCGGTCCCGAACCATGCCAGCAATACCAAAAATGCTGCCAGCCCGCCCGCCAGCGAGTCGATGATCCCAACGCCGAACATCGGGCCGCCGCCGAGGTTGCCGACCAGCGAACCGAGTTTGCCCAGGTCACTGCCGCGAAGCGACAGGAACGCAACAAAACAGACCACGGAGAACACCGCGAAGATCATCGCGGCGGCCCCATTGTCCGGTTTTGTCGTCGTTGATGCCATCGTTAATTAGCGGCTCCCTTGACCCAGTCGTAACCTTTTTCTTCGAGTTCGAGTGCCAGTTCCTTGCCGCCTTCCTTGACGATCTTGCCGCCGGCGAGAACATGGACAAAATCAGGCTGAATGTAATTCAACAGCCTCTGATAATGCGTTACGAGGATTATTGCGTTTTCGCTCGAACGCAGCTTGTTCACGCCCTCGGCGACGATCCGCAGGGCATCGATATCAAGGCCCGAATCCGTCTCATCGAGGATCGCGAGTTTTGGCTCGAGTACGGCCATCTGCAATATCTCGTTTCGCTTTTTTTCGCCGCCGGAGAAGCCCTCGTTCACCGAGCGTTTGAAAAACTGCGGGTCCATCTCGACGATCTTGGCCTTTTCTTTCAAGAAATCGTTGAATTCGAGCGGGTCGAGTTCTTCCTGTCCCTGATGGACCGCTTTCTGGTTATAGGCGAGCCGCAGGAACTGCGAATTTGAGACACCCGGCACCTCGACCGGATACTGAAAAGCCATGAACACGCCTTCGCGGGCACGTTCGTCAGGTTCGAGTTCGAGCAGGCCCTTGCCGTCAAACATCACGGTGCCCGAGAGCACCTCGTAGGTCGGATGGCCGGCCAAGACCTTTGAAAGGGTCGATTTGCCCGAGCCGTTCGGACCCATTATCGCGTGGACCTCGCCCTTATTGACCTGAAGATTCAAGCCCTTGAGAATTTCCTTGCCTTCGATTCCGGCATGTAGATCTTTAATTTCTAATAACATAACGTCTATTAACTAACCTTTGGGTATTTTTCCGCGATCCGCGGCAACATTGACTTATCCTTTACATATAGTTCGACGCAGCCGCACGAGGTACAGACCCAGTATACGATGCCGGCTGTGGTCGCCCACGTAATGGCGATCGACACTTCGACGGAGGTCTGATCGACCAGATGCACATCATCTGAGCCGCATTTTGCACAAACCGCCTTTTCAGACATTTATCACCTTATCCATCTCAAGACCCGGTACACCAAACCATTCTTCGGCCCTGGTGTCCCTTACCCACTGATAACCATGCTTTTCATACAACTCCTTGGCGCCGAGCGAGAAGTATGTCGTGTACAAAAATATGCGTTTCATTTCGGTCGTCGCGGCGTATTCGTCGATCGCATCGAGCAGCCGGTGCCCGATCCCGCGTCCATGAAATTGCGGCGAAACAGCCATGCTCCGAACATAAAGGTCGCCATCCTCGACCGTGACCGAAACCGTGCCGATCACGTCGCCGTCCTCGACCGCGACCCACTGCGGCCCTTCGGCAAACCGCTTTTCGATCTCGCTCGACGGCGGCGTTACGACGGTAAATGCTTCGGCCGTGTAATGATCGGCATATAGCCCGAACGCTTCGCGAAGAACCGCGGCGATCGCACCTGAATCCTCAATTTTTGCGGGCCGCACCTCAACCATCATATTTACGCCGCGGGCACGGCGGGCCTGTCTGCGTCGATGTTTATCCCGCCCTTCATATAGAGCACCGCGTTACCGCCGATCTTTACGCGGTCGCCCATCAGCCGGCAATACAACTCGCCGCCGCGGGACGACACCTGTCGAGCGAACAGATCCGGTCTTCCGAGCCGTTCGGCCCAATACGGGATCAGCGTACAATGTGCCGAGCCCGTGACCGGATCTTCAAACACGCCGACCTCCGGAGCAAAAAATCGTGATACAAAGTCGCAGTCGCTGCCCGGTGCGGTGACGATCACAGCGTGTGTGTCGATCTTGAGTATCTCGGCAAAATTCGGCTCGATACCGCGGACATCTTCCTCCGTTTCGTACACCAGCATATAGTCGCGTGCCCGCGATACGGAAACCGGCGTTTTGCCGATCGCCTCGATCAAACCTGCCGGGGCCTCGCACGGCGTCGCCGGCCGCGAAGGGAAGTCGAGCACCAATCGGCCATCGATCTTTTCGACCGTAAGAGTGCCGCTCTTTGTCTCAAAACTCAGACCGTCCGTCTCCGTCCCCAACTCGTCAAATATGACAAATGCCGTTGCCAGCGTCGCGTGTCCGCATAGGTCGATCTCAAAGGTCGGCGTGAACCAACGGAGCTCGTAATTGTCGCCGCGGCGAACAAAAAACGCCGTCTCCGAAAGGTTGTTTTCCATCGCGATGGCCTGCATCGTCTCAGCCGCGAGCCACGCATCGAGCGGCACCACCGCCGCCGGGTTTCCCGCAAACGGAGTCGTGGTAAACGCATCAACCTGATAAATGTCGAGTTTCATATCTCTGACGCCTCCTCACGGCCGCGGTGCCATTTCAGCCATCCGCGGACATGGAGCGAAAAGAACACCGCACTGCCCAAGATCAAAGCCAGGCTGTTTATCATAAATCCGACCGTCATCCAGCTAAGGCTTGCGACCATCATGATGAGAAAACCGACCTTTTTCTTGCTCCCGATCAGATAAACGCCGGTCAAACCGCACACTGTCGCGAGCCAATCGATCCCCCATAGCTGCATAATTATTTGGCCCGCTTATTTTTCCGAACTAAGGCAACTGCCTCGATCATTATCCGGGCGTCCCTGGGCAAACGCGCGGCCTCAAGCGTCGAACGGGCGGGAAACGGTGCTGTGAACCGTTTGCCGTAAACCTCGTTCATTTTTGCAAAATCACCGATATCGGACAGTACGATCGTCGTTTTGACTACATCGTCAAGGCTGCTTCCGGCGGCTTTGAGGACCGCTTCAAGGTTCTTGAGGACCTGTTCGGTCTGTTCTTCGATGCCGCCGCTGATCAAGAGTCCCGATCTCGGGTCAATAGCGATCTGACCGGCGGTGTAAACAACGCCGTCGGCAACTATCGCCTGCGAATACGGTCCGATCGCCTTTGGCGCGTCTGGCGTCTCAACGGCCCGCTTTCGCGCAGACTGGGCATTGGTCTCGATCGCCGGCGTTAAAAGAAGTACTAGTGCTGAGACCAGTGTCGCCGTCGCCAATAGAAGTCTTTTCATCATAAACCGCCCTCGCTTACCAGATCTTCGTGCTGGTCACGACCGCATAATATATCGGCATCCCGATCGTAATATTCAAAGGAAAGGTCACGCCCAACGCCATCGGAATATACAGTCCCGGGTCGGCCTTAGGTGCCGCTAGCCGCATCGCCGCCGGCACCGCGATATATGAGGCGCTTGCGGCCAATATCGCGAACATAAAACGGTTGCCCGGATTCTGTGTGATCGCTCCGCTGACGATCGCCACTATTACACCATTAAATAACGGTGCGACGATGCCAAACGCCGCGACGTACCAGCCATATTTTCGAAACGCCCCAAACCGCCGGGCGGTGACCATGCCCATCTCCAAGAGGAAGATGGCCAGAAACCCTTTGAAAATATCGGTCGTGAACGGCTTGATGCCCTCGGCCTGTTTCGTATCCGCGAAAAATCCGATCAGAAGGCTGCCGAGTATCATCAGGACGCTGCCGTTCGTGAAGGAATGCTGAATGATGCTTTTCAGAGACCCGCCGGATTTGGCTTCGGTCTCATATTTCATCATCAGGATAACGCCGACGATGATCGCCGGCGATTCCATCAGCGCCATCACGGCGACCATGTGTCCGCCAAAGGTCAGCGACTGGCCCTCAAGAAACGTCGTGGCAGCCACAAATGTCACCGCGCTCACCGACCCGTATGTCGCCGCCACGGCGGCCGCATCGCTGACGCTCATTTTTCGCTTAAGGACAAAAAACGAGTACAGCGGGATCAGAGACGCGATCGCGATCCCGAACAAGAGTGAAAACAGTATTTCCAGAGAAAAACTGCTGTGCGACAACTCCTGTCCGCCCTTGAACCCGATCGAAAAGAGAAGGTAGAGCGATATGAACTTCACACTCTGGGCAGGGATCTCAAGATCGCTTTTGACCAACGTAGCGACGATGCCGAGAACGAAAAACAACAGCGTCGGGTTGGTCAGATTCGAAACTACCAGCTCAATGTTCATTTCAAAGATCAGTCGGCTACAGCGGCGATCGCCTGTATCTCTATCTGCGTTCCAAAATGCAGTTCCTTGACCGGCACGATCGCCCGTGCGGGACGATGGCTGCCCATCACCTCGGCGTATTTGGCATTAACTGCCGCCCACAATTCCATGTCAGAGACGTATATTGTCATCTGTAAAACCTGTTCCAGCCCGCTGCCCGCGGTCTTTAAAACGGCCTCAACATTCCTGAGCGCCAGTTCGGTCTGCTCGCCGATGTCGCCCGTAAACGGCTCGCGGGTATCCAGCGTCATCGGCAGCTGGCCCGAAACGTAAACAAGGCCGTGGTGTTTGATTCCCGGACTGTAATGGCCTTTCGGAGCGGGCTGTCCCTCGGGTATTATATGCTTCATCTTAAATATGAGGCCTCTCGGAGACCGTCTTGGTGATCTCCGAGAGGCCTTTTCAACTTCATTTTCAATTACTTTGCCGGCTTATAGGGCAGCGATGAATGATGAAGGAAGATCTTCAATTTTCCGTATTCATCCATCTTGAACCCCCAGGTCTTATCAACGACCGTCTCATTACCGGCTTTGTCGTACAGGTAAATGTTCCCAGTCGTGACGGCCACCGTGCCGTTCAGGATGATACCGGCATTCTTGGTCTTGTAACCGACCCAACCTTTCAATGCGAATCCCGAATCGTCCTTGTATTTCGGATTTCCTCCAACAAAGTACGACAGGGCTCCTTCCTTATCCAATCGGAACGTCTGATCGCCCGATGTCAGCGTCGGTTTGAACAACACGATGCCGTTCGAATAGTTATATCCTTCGTCAAGGGCGTCCGAAGCCGCCTTTTTGTAGTCGCCGCCCTCAGCGTGGATCTTGCTTATTTTCAAAAGTGATTCTGCCCACTTTTTCTGGGCCTCGATCACCATCGCTTCGGTAATATTATAATTGGTCGCCTTGTGGCCCGGAAATACCTCTTGAGCGGCCGCGGTAGCTGTCGCTGCAGCAAATATCATCAGGACAAACGCCGTATATCTGAGCTTCTCAATGCAAATTCTTAAGTTCATTAATAATTGTTCCTTCCCATTAATAGTATTTGTCGCTGGTCCGGCGGCGTGCGGCAGGCATAGAAAAAGACCCTTCGCGCGAGTTTGCTGGAACCAACAAAAACCGCGAAAGGTCTCGATACTTTGCTGATAAGACCGGAATGCACAAGGCACTCGTAATGACGGCTTTACCAACCCGTTCGGGTGATCTACTCCCCTTTCACAGTCACTAAGGTAAGCGAAAGCTTACTTTTTTGTCAAGAAACAACTTCCTGTAATTTCAAAGATCAAAGGCGCTCATTTGAGTGACGCCAAACTAACCGACGCTGCCTTCCAGTTTCAACCCTAAAAGCTTGGTCGCCTCGACCGCGTACTCCATCGGCAGTTCGCGAAATACCTCTTTGCAAAATCCGTTGATGATCAGCGAAACGGCGTCCTCCTGCGGGATGCCGCGTTGCTGCAAATAGAACAACTGGTCTTCGCTGATCTTGGAGGTCGTGGCCTCGTGCTCGACGCGGGCGGTGTTGTTCATCACCTCGATGTAGGGAAATGTGTTAGCCTCGCACTTGCCGCCGATCAGCATCGAATCGCACTGCGTATAGTTTCGCGCACCGTCGGCCTTCGGCATTATCTTGACCAGGCCGCGGTATGAGTTGTTCGACTTGCCGGCCGAGATGCCTTTCGAAACGATGGTCGATCTGGTGTTCTTACCCAGATGGATCATCTTCGTGCCGGTGTCGGCGATCTGGGCGTTGTTGGTCAGCGCGACCGAATAAAATTCGCCGATCGAGTTGTCACCCTGCAGGATCACGCTCGGGTATTTCCTGGTGATCGCCGAGCCGGTCTCGACCTGCGTCCAAGATATTTTCGAGTTGACCCCGCGGCACGCACCGCGTTTGGTCACAAAATTGTAAATGCCGCCCTTTCCCGTCTCGTCACCGGCGTACCAGTTCTGTACGGTCGAATATTTGATCTCGTCATCGTCAAGTGCCACGAGCTCGACGACCGCCGCATGAAGCTGATTTGTATCAAACTGCGGTGCCGTACACCCCTCGTTATAGGCGACATAACCGCCCTCCTCGGCGACGATCAGCGTGCGTTCAAACTGGCCGGCCTCCTGGGTGTTGATGCGGAAATAGGTCGATAATTCCATCGGGCAGCGAACGCCTTTCGGAATGAACACGAACGATCCGTCAGAGAACACAGCCGAGTTCAGTGCCGCGTAATAGTTGTCGCCGACCGGCACGACCGAACCGAGATACTTTTTGATCAGCTCGGGGTAATCGGCCACCGCTTCGGTAAACGAGCAGAATATCACGCCCGCCTCAAGCAGCTTTTTCTTGTAGGTCGTCGCGACCGAGACCGAGTCAAACACCGCATCGACGGCCACATTCGCCAACATCTTCTGCTCGCTGAGCGGGATGCCGAGCTTCTCAAAGGTTTTCAGCAATTCCGGGTCGACCTCGTCCAGGCTGGCCTTTTCCGGCTTTTGTTTCGGGGCCGAATAGTACGAAATGTCCTGAAAATCGATATTCGGATACGCGAAATTTGCCCAGTTGTCGGGCTGCTTCATCTTGAGCCACTGCCTGTAGGCCTTGAGCCGAAATTCAAGCAGCCATTCGGGTTCATTCTTTTTCGAAGAGATCAGCCGGACCGTGTCCTCAGACAATCCGCGGTCGATCGTTTCGGTCTCGATATCCGTGACAAAGCCGTATTTATATTCCCGATTTGTGAGTAATTCTGCTGCTGTCGACATAACTTTCTTCTATCAAATAGAAACTGCAGATCATTCAGATCTACGACCTTTTTCTATGTGCCCTGTGTTCCTATTTGGCTAAATCCCGACGGTTCGATCGTCCGGTGGATCCCCTGGATCTGGTGGAACATCGCGTCAACCGAGCTCTCGGTGCCGACGAGTTGTGCCAGCGTGATCTGCGAAAGGGCGTTTTCGACGATCTCGTGAAGCCCGACGATGACCGGGCGAATGCCGCAATCGCCGTTGTGCACGCACGAGTCGAGAACGCCGGTGTAGCTCTCGCAGTGCTTATTGAGCACGTCCTGGTCGAGGACCTTGATCACCTCATTCAGCCGCACTTCGCCGGCCGGACGAGCCAGAAAGTAGCCGCCCTTGGTCCCGCGGGTCGAATGTACGAATCCGGCCTTGTTGAGCAGCCACATCAGCTTGCCCGCATTGGCGGTCGAGATGCCCTCACGCTCGGCGATCTGCGGCAGCGTCAGGCTCTCGCCCGGCTGCAGATTGGCCAACTGGACCAGGCACCTTAACCCATATTCTTCTTGTGCCGATATTTTCATAAACCACACCCTGACAGTATTTTTGGGTATTCCCGTAACTCATAGAATCGCAAAACATTATTTTTTTGTCAAGATTGGTCACATACTGTTTTGCCGGAATCGCAACCAATCGAATTTTTGCTAGAATTTACAAATGTTCCTAACAGTTTTAGGCTCGGGCACATCGGTGCCGCATCCGCGGCGGAGCAGTTCGGCGTATTGGCTCGAAACGGCCTCGGGCACGGTGCTGCTCGACTGTTCGCCGTCGGCGATACAGCAGATGGCGGAGCTCCGGCTCGACTGGGCGGGGCTCGACGCGATCTGGATATCGCATTTTCACCTCGACCATTTCGGCGGGCTCGCGCCGTATCTGTTCGGCATCAAGCACGCGGCCGAGACCCGCGGCCGGACCAGTCCGCTGCGTATATTCGGCGGACGCGGCCTCGATGCCCTCATTCGCGATATTGACGCTGCGGGCGGCTATCGCCTGCTCGAACAGCGATTTGCGATCGAGATCGTCGAGGTCGGCGAGCTTGAGCCGTTCGAGATACTGCCGGGCGTCGAGGCCGTGGCCAAAAAGACGCCGCACACCGACGCGAGCCATGCGATTCACATTCGGGACGGCGAGGCGACGATGGTCTTTACGGCCGACACCGGTTTTGACACGTCGATCACGGGCTTGGCCGGCGGCGTCGGGCTCTTCGTACTCGAATGCTCATTTGTTCGCGACAAGCCGGTCGAGCTGCACCTGGAGCTTGCCGAGGCGATGCATCTGATCCGAAGGGCGGCGCCGCGGCGGGCGATGCTGACGCATTTTTACCCCGAATGGGATGATGTCGACTTTGCCGGGGCGGTCGCGGCGTTTGACCCGCCGTGCGAGGTGGCCGAGGCGTTTGACGGGCTGCGGGTCGAGATCTAAAGCCCGCCGCCAAAAAGCCGAAACGCGTACCGCACGGCCCGGGCCGCCGCTGTACGCGTTAAACTCGGTCGATACAGGTCGAACCCGACTATTTGCCGCCGGCGCTCTTTCGGGCCATGGCGAGCAGTTCCTCGGGCATCCACTTATTAAGGTTCTTTTCCTCGGCGCCGGCGATGCCGCGGTCGCGGTTGCGCCACTCCTTGATGGGGTCGTCCTCGCGAAGCGATTCCTTAGGGTAATTTTCGACCTGCTCGAGGCTGATGATGATGCCCTGGGCGACGTCGTTCCAATCCTCGTTCTGGATGCCGCGCATAACGATGGGCAGTCCGGCGGTCCAATCTTCCTCGGGGGCGATATTGTCGTACTCGGGGATGGTCAGAAACGCGGTGTCCGGAAACGCCTTGCCGCTGTATTCGCTGACGAGCTGGGCCTTGACGTCCTTGATCGCCTGGTTCGGGTTCGCCTTGCGGATCTCCAACGCCCTTCGGAAAATGTCTGAAACGGTTGCTTTGTCGCTCATATGGTTAATAGCCAAAGATTATCACAAAAGGGCGGCGAAATTAACCGGTCAGGTGCCAAATCGGCCCGCGTATCCCGGTTCGGCCGGCGACCGGCAAATTTTCTGCTGCCAACTAAATTCTTGATGTTTGGCATCTGAAAAGTTAGTCTTTCACTCGAGAGGAGATTTTTGATGAAGAGCCTTTTCGCCATCGCGGTCATAATGTTCGCCTTTTCGGCCGGGTTTGCACAGAACGAGCAATCGCCGATCGTCGAAAAAGATATCACATACAAAAACTGGACGCTCAAGAGCATTCGCACCGGCGAGGACGTCACCTTGCGCGACCTGACCCATGGCAAAAAGCTCGTCATAGTCGTCTATTACGCACCGTGGTGTATGAACTGGCGGCACGACGCCCCTTTCCTGCAGCGGTTTTACGACAAGTACAAGGCGAACGGCCTCGAGATCGTCGCGGTCGGCGAATACGATCCGCTGTCGTCGATGAAAAACAACCTCGAGTACCTAAAGCTGACGTTCCCGGCGGTTTACGAGTCTGAGAACCGCACCGATAAGCAAAAGACACAGCATTACGAGTATCGCCGCTCGACGGGCGATATGCGCAACTGGGGTTCGCCGTGGTACATCCTGCTCGAACCGGCCGCGTTCGAGAAAAAGGGCGACACGCTCGTCAAACGCTCGCACGTCATAAACGGCGAGATGATCGAGACCGAGGGCGAAAAGTTCATCCGCCAAAAGCTGGGGCTGCCGGCCGACGATACCAAGGCCGACATTTCAAAGAGCGGCAAGATCGAGGTTTGTGACCCTGACAAAAAATCCGCGACACTCGTCAAACCCTAAGTGCCAAAGGCACGTTATCGCCGCTTTTGTGCGGAGATCCAAATTCACCGCTCGAATTTGAAACAACCGGCCGCCCCGTCATGTGCCGGTAAGCCGTTTTTATGCAATCGTTTACGGGCCATCATTATTTCCGGTCAGTTTGATAATTTGAAACAACTTAAGTCCTTTATTCAGTGACTTTAACCTCCGATTTTGTTTCAAATTGCAAAGGTGCCCCCGATGCGGCATTCCGGATCTGATCGAAAACGCGGTAACATCCCTGTTTAGAGCAATTACGGCGTCTCGGGTGTTTCAAATTACCTTTCATGTGTTCTAGACGGGCCCGATCTGGCGTTTCGATCGATCCGGGCGTTCTGCTTCGCTTATTCGTTATTCAATATTCTAAATTCAGAATTGAATTCGTGTCCCGACTGTCCAGCGTGTCCGGGCTGTCCCGAGTGTCCTGACACTCTCGACTCGACAGACTCAATAGACTCTCTTGACTCGCTCGACTCGCCAGACTCAGTAGACTCTCTCGACTCGCTCGACTCGCTCGACTCTCAGGCCTGTTCTATGAATTTTCAAAGATCTGACTTTTTCAATCTTAACACAGTTGCAAGCATACGGCAATATCCTATCTATGCAACGACAGGTCAGCGGCGTGGCGATCGGGTTTCGGGCTTTGCCCGACTCGCAGTGCGGTCGCGGCTGTGCCCGACCGTCGTATGCCCTGGACTGACCCAAGGAGGAGGCCGCCGCCGATCTT
>CAZQGN010000019.1:0-73062 GCA_964592865.1 uncultured Chloracidobacterium sp.
GCCCATCACGCGCCCTGTATTTTCATACCATTTACGACGGAGACGGAAAACGCGTTAAAAAGTATGTGTCATCAACCGGCGAAACTACAATTTTCGTTTACGACGCAGGAGGAAAACTCATTGGTGAATACTCCACTATTGTCGAGAACTCTGCGAACGCAAAGGTCAATTATCTCACTGCCGACCATCTAGCTAGCCCACGAATCAACACTGATGCAACTGGCAAGGTCGTAGCTCGACATGACTACTATCCTTTCGGTGAAGAGATCACCACCGCCCAACGAACAACCGGCCTCGCCTACGCCGCCGACTCGGTCCGAAAACAATTTACCGGCTATGAAAGAGATTTAGAAAGCGGGCTGGATTTTGCACAGGCAAGATACAACAGCTCGAATTTAGGACGGTTTTCGAGCCCGGACCCTTTTGATGCCGTATCAACCGACCTTACTCTTTATCAATTCAATCGATTCCTCGCGCAACCCCAAAACTGGAATAAGTACACATACTGCTTAAACAATCCGTTTCGATATGTTGATATGGATGGCAGTCATCCAGTGGCGGCATTGCTATTGGCTCTCGCGGCAAGAGCGGCTACTGGAGCTGCAATTGGGGCCGTCGTAGTCGGCGGAATTGAGTTGATGACTCAAATGATCATGGGCGGGGATATTAATTGGGATCGAGTTAGAAACGCAGCGATTGCGGGGGCAATAGGCGGTGCCGTTACGGGTGGGGCTAGTGCGATTCCGATGGCCACATTTCGAGGCCTCGCTGGGAAATTGGCGGTCGCGGGAGTCAGCAACGGGGTAGAAGGAGCTGTTCAGCGTGGCTTGAATGGTGAAGAAAACAACATTGCCAGCATTCTAACAGATGTTTTGACGGGGGCGATTGCGTATGGTGCAACCAAGCATGCAAACGAACTGCTCGACCGTTCATCAAAAATAGCTACACAAGGCAGCGTATCGAAGATCTCTCAACACTATCGTGTAAGTGATCCGCCAGTTTTTGGAAGCTACATTCGTCAGAATCGGGCAATGCAATATCGAAATCTTCGGACTTTTCGGGAGTTCGGCTCTGACACGTTAACGAATACGAATGGCGAAGTAATGGAACAGATCTTTCCAAATGTATTCCAATGGAAACCTAAAGGTAACGCAAAGCTCGAAACGGAGGGTAGAATGACAAGAATTTGCGATGAGAATGGTAAGAACTGTGAGGATGTTCAGTAATGGATCGCGTCGAATCACCTCATATTAAGGTCGCCGCCTATACTCGCGGGGATTTTTGGGTCACAGTTATTGTCTTCATGATCCCTCACTTCGCATTTGGTATCTACGCACTATCCTATCTGACGAGGAATTGGGAATCGGTAATTGAAAGGAACGTACTGCTTGTACTTATACTTGGTATTGCCTACTGTTTCCTTCTTCCATCGTGGATGATACTTGATGTACTTTTCCATCAGGTCTTTTTTTATGAGGACCATCTGGAAGAGCGAAAACTGTGGAGGGTCAAATATGTTAACCTCTACACTGCAATTACAGAGCTAGTTTACGTTCCTAGAATTGAGATAAAAATACGTTTCGACGATGGCGGGAAGATAAGTTTCATCTTCGGAGATCTTGACGAGGCACTCGAATTCCTACAGTCCAGAGTTCGTCCCGAGATCGAAACGAACCTCGGAATTCTTTGAGAGTAAATGCAGATATGGGTGAGACTGCGATGTTAGTTGAAACACGAATACGGAGCGACGGCGGCGATGAATAAGGGCAGTGTTTTGACCCAAGACATTATTCATGAAAAGGTCAACTCACATAAGTGTTGATATTTGACAACTTAGAGTAACGCATACAACGTGAGACTGATTCCGGCCTTTGCCTTATCGCGGGTTTCGGGTGTTTAGGCGATATTGGGCTTTGGTGCTGATCTGGAACGTTGGGACTCGCGCTTGTGAAGCCGGAGCAACAGGCTTTCGGCTCGGCGGCCGGTATGACGGCGGCCGACGACAAAAACGACATTACCGACGAGGCGGAACGCGGCTTTCCATTTGCTGTCAGACGGGCGATTCTTGCCTCAAATTCGATTTCAGAATAAACTCTGCCTGGCAGCAAATCTTATACGACTATTCGATCTCGTAATAGCTCGGCCATTTTTATACAGATGAAATTTTATAACGACATTCTCGGACTGATCGGCAAAACGCCGCTCGTACGGATCAACAATATTACAAAGCAGCTCAAGATCAAGGCGCCGATCTACGCCAAGATGGAGAGTTTGAACCCCGGATACTCGGTCAAGGACCGCATCGGCATCTCGATGATCGACTGGGCCGAGCGCGAGGGCGTCCTGAAAAAGGGCGGCACGATCATCGAGGCGACATCCGGCAACACCGGCATCGGCCTCGCACTGGTCGCGGCCGTACGCGGCTATAAGTGCATTTTTGTCCTGACGGAAAAGGCGTCGACCGAAAAGGTGCGTTATCTGAAAGGTTTAGGGGCCGACATCGTCGTCTGTCCGGCGGCGGCCAAGCCCGGCACACCCGACCATTATGTCGCGACGGCAAAACGCATCGCCGAGGAAACGCCCAACTCGTTTTACCCCGACCAGTACAATCACCCTGAGAATCCGGCGGCGCACTATCGCACGACCGGCCCCGAGATCTGGGAGGACACCGAGCATAAGATCACGCACTTTGTCGCCTCGATCGGCACGGGCGGCACCATCAGCGGCACTGGCCGATTTCTAAAGGAAATGAATCCCGACATCAAGGTGATCGGCGCCGACCCGTACGGTTCGATCTTTAAGACGTACAAAGAATCGGGCTTTATCCCCGAGGCGACGCCGTACCTGGTCGAGGGCATCGGGCAAAACCTGCCCGTCGGCAACGCCGACCTCAATACGATCGACGAGATCATCAATATCACCGACCGCGAATCATTTGACATGGCCCGCCAGCTCGGCCGCCGCGAAGGCATATTCTGCGGGGGCTCGGCCGGTACGATCTTTGCCGCCGCGCTCAAGGTGGCCAAGGACCTCGACGAATCGGCCTGCATCGTCTTTATCGTCTGCGATACCGGCGAGCATTACCTGAGCAAGTTCCACTCCGACGAATGGATGAAGGAAAAGCTGTTGCTCGAACCGCAGCGGATCACCGCCAGCCTGATCGCCGACACTAAGAGTGCCGGTTCGCCGCGTCAGCTGATATCGGTCGGGCCTGACGAAAAGGTCTCGGCCGCCCTGGCACTGATGAGCGAAAACGGCGTCACACAGCTGCCGGTCATCGACGGCCATACGTCGGTCGGCAGCCTTCGCGAAAGCCACATTTTGACCAATCTGCTCAAGGACCGCGAACTGCTTGACGCCAAGGTCAGCGACATTATGGACAAGAGTTTTCCGGTCGTTGACGTTGACGAGAGCTTTGATTCGATCAAGAATAAGCTGACCAAGTCGCCGGCCGTCGTGATCGAGGATTTTAAGCGGATAACGGGTATAATTACGCGTTCGGACGTTTTGGACCTGCCGCACTAGCCGGCATCGGGACACAAATGAGCGATAACAAATGGACAATGCCTGAACCGGTGTTTCGCAGCTCGACGGGCGAGCTTGTCCGCCCGGGCGTGGCCGAGCCGATCGATCCGGAACCGGACACGCTCCAGCCCGAGGCTCCGGACGACGATGAGGTCGTACTCGAGTTGCCGGACGACCCGCTGGCAAAGCTCTATGCCCCGCCCGAGGGCATGGCCGAACCCAAGCCGCCCGCACCGGCCGCCGCTCACGTGCCGGCTGTCGAGATCGAACCCCAGCCCTATATTTCCGAGGAGTTTACGGCCGAGGTCGACGTTGTCGAGGTACGGCCTGCCGGCCCGAAACGGTCTTCGGGGTCGGTGGTCGCGGCTCTTGTATTCTTTGCCCTGGCGGCGATCGTGGTCGGGTTTATCGCGATCGTTTACTATCTGTTTTTCACCGGCCGCTCCGACGCCGGCGGTTTCTGATCTGCAGCGGCGGCGATCTGCCGCCTCAAACCGCAAATAGTTTGGTACGATATCGTCGTAAACTAGTATGCAGGACGCGATACTAAAATTCGACGGCGATCAACGTGTGATCGACAGCGACGTCACCGCTATCGGCCGCACGTCGGACAACGCGGTCGCCTTTACGTCCGATACCAATGTGTCGCGCTATCACGCCGAGATCGAACGCCGCGGCGGCGACTATTACCTTATCGACCTGCAGAGCAGCAACGGCACGACCGTCAACGGGACGCGCGTCAGCGGCGAGGTGCTGTTGGCTCCGGGCGACGTGATCGTATTCGGCGGTTCGAGCGAGGCCGTCTTTGACCTCTCTGACGGCTCGGCAGCATCCGCCGCGGCCGGCACCCAACCCCAGGCCGAGAGCGGCCCGTCACTTGCCGACGCTCCGGGAATGTCGGCCGCCGGCAGCGAGGTCTCGTCGCTCGGCTCACAGGCGTCGAGCGAGGCCGAATATGCCACCCGCAATGCCCTGCAACAGGGCATCAGCAACGCCACCGGTGCCGACGTGCCGACATCGTCGTCAAATCCGACCGTGCTTATCGCCGGAATAGTTGTCGGGCTGGCGGTCGTCTGTGCGGTCGCGGCCGGGGCGTTTTACCTGACGCGCGGAACCTCCGCCTGCAACGCGACGGCCCGGATCGTCAAACCCGAAGCCGGCGACACGATCAGTTCGCCCGTCGAGATCGAGGTCGAGTCCGACAATACCGCGTGCGTCGAACGTGCCGTATTTCTGCTCGACGGCCAGGAGGTCGCGACGGCCGCCGGGCCTGATTTTTCGGCGACGCTCGACCCGAAAGAGCACCCCGAACTCGCCGACGGTGTCGATCACAGCCTCGAAATAGTATTGATCGATCAGGACGGCCGACAGATACCGCAGGGCGGCGGTATCGCCCTTGCCTTTGAAACGCGGGCCGTCGCTAAACCTTCGCAAACGCCGGTCGTCGCTCAGGCGAACACCCAACCGGGCAAGCCCGCGGGCCGCGGACAGCCTTCGCTGGTGCAGGTCAGCGATATGACGCAGCGTTTGGTCAGGCAATTTTCGGGAAGTTTCAGCTACAACGTCTCGAACAAGCAATTTTTGCAGGAGGTGCAAAAGCGTTCGGCCGAATACGCGGTCGAGGGTTATTCGCAGCGGGCCGCCGTCTATCGCGACACTATCAACACGGCGTTCGTCCGTGAACAGAACATCGATCCGCCGTTCGCCTACTTCACGGCGATGGCCCGCAGCAGGTTCGCGGTCGAAAAGCAGGGCTCGGACGAGGGCCTTTGGCGATTGACGGCCGCCTTCGTCACCGACAACAAATACAACGGAATGTGCGGGACCGAGACGCTCTCCGACCCGTCACAGACATGCGCCGCACGCTCGGCGGCACTTTACGCCAAGGCGTTGATCTTCGGCGTTTTTGACGGCGACGCGATCTACGGTGCAGTCGCCTTCGGCAAATCGCCGCAGGACGCCGCCGCGTGGAAGGCAACGCTGCCGCAGAACCGCTCGGACGTTTGGAATTCGGTCCGGACACCGGCCGAACGCGAGCAGTTGGTACGGTTCTTCGCGGCCGGGATCGTCGCCGAAAATCCGCAGGCGTTCGGGCTGACCAAGGATCGTCCGCTGTCGGACCTCTACCGCGTGGCAATGTAAATGAAGCAGGTCACCCTTACATATCAAACGCCTGATGGCACGCAAACGATCCCGATCGACGGTGAACGGCTGTCTTTCGGACGCGGCAGCGAGGCCGATCAGCGGTTTGCCGACAATGGCCTGTCGAGGCTGCACGCGATCATCTACCGCGAGGGCGACCGCATCTGGATCGTTGACGAAAATTCGACCAACGGCACCTTTGTAAACGGCGAACGCGTCGCTGCGGCCGGAACGCCGCTGCGGGACGGCGACCGTATCAAGCTCGGCGATAACACGACCCTGACCGTCAGCGTCGCCGAGCCAACGCCGGCCGCGGCCGAGCAGCCCGCCGTTCAGGCGGTTTCGGCTTCCGCACCGCCGGCAAGTTTCGGTATGCTGCCGGTCATCGTCATTGCGGTCGCGATAATGGTGATCAGTGTTTCGGCCGTGTTGATCGGCTTTGCGGTATTCGACAGCGGGCCGCAAATAGCGTCGAACCGCAACTTTGACGAGCCGATCGATGACGACCCGCGGCCTTCGCCGACGCAAAAACCGTCGGGCTCGCCGGCGTCATCGCCGGGAACCGCCGGTAATTCGAACGCCGCTGCCGACGACCTGCCAGCCAACGGGCCGGCCGGGCCGCCGAACAACCTGCCGCCGGGCAAGAAATATTCCGAGATGTCCGATACCGAACGCCGCCAGTACATCGAGGCAAAGGCGATGCGGATCGCCCAGATCATCGGCAACAGCGGCAGCGATGCGATACCCGCCGCGGCCGTCGATAAGATCAAGGGGTTTGTTGACGGATACGCTTCGCGGGCCAAGGTAAAGCCGCTCGGCGGATGCCGGTTCGGTGACAATCTGCAGGTGACATTTGAACGTGCAAGCAAGAACGCACCGTTTGTGGTCCGCGCGTTCAACGAAAAAGGCATCGATCCGCGGATCGGGCTCTATCTCGCGATGATCGAATCGGAACACTGCGTTTGCCTGCAGAGCCCGACCGGGCCGCTCGGGATGTTTCAGTTTACAAAGGCCACCGCCGAGATCCACGGCCTCAAGGTGATCTCCGGCGCTTCGCCGTCAAACCCGGACGAACGCTGTCAGCCCGAGCCCGCCGCGAGGGCCGCCGCGTCGTATATGAAGGCGCTGACCGGCCGCTACGGCACGGGCCCGGCGAGCGTGCCGCTGGCGATCGGCAGTTATAACAGCGGCGAGGGCGGCCTGAGCTCGAACCTGCAAAAGGCCCTCGACTCTAACTCCGGGCTGCCGCGTGATTTTTGGACACTGATCGCAAATGGCGACAAGCTGTCGAAACAATTCCAGTCGGAGAATTTCAAGTACGTTCCGAAGTTCTTTGCGGCCGCCATCATCGGCGAAAACCCGCAGGATTTCGGGCTGAACCTACAGCCCGTCTCGACGTATACCAAGTAGGAACGCCGTCGCAACGATGCCCGAACTTTTTCTAAAATTTATGGACATCAACGGCCAGGAGCAACGCGTCCCGGTCGATAAGGTCAAGTTTGCCGTCGGGCGGCATTCGGCTAATGACCTCCCGATCGCTGACGGCCGGCTTTCGCGTGAGCACCTGCTGATCGAGCGTTTCGGCGATGTTTTTGTGGTCTCGGATCGCGGGTCGAGCAACGGCTCGAAACTGAACGGCTATGCACTGACCGCACCGGCAGCGATCACCGCAAATTGCCGCCTCGACCTGGGCGGATTTGAGATCGAGGCCGAATTCGAGTCGGACCAGCCGGAAGCTCCGCCCGCCGACGAACCCGCGGCCGCCGCCGCACCTCAGGCGGCAACGCCTGCCGCACCTGCACCGGGCGGCATTCCAACGAGCTTTTTTTACATTGCGCCGGCGGTCGCCGTTTTCATACTTGTCGGCGTGGGGCTGGCCCTGTTTCTGTTTGGCGGCAACGGGAAACAGCAAAATCGCGACATCGTCATAACCGACGACCCGATCGACGAGCCGGTCAAGCGAAAAACGCCCGCCGGAACGACCACTCCGGCCGCAAATTCGGGTGATATTGTACCGTCAGGCCCGACACCGGCCGGCAATACCGATCTGCCCACGCCGCCGCCGACGGGCGACCAGACAGAAACCGCGAAACTCGAGGAAAACGCCAAGAGCTTTTTGCGGGCGATCGCCCAGAACGACAAACGTGGTTTTATTACGGGTGCCAATGCCCAGATCGTCGGTGCCCGGATCGCCTCGATCAAGTCGAACTCGTCGTTGGCGGACAACATCGCCTCGGCGCGAAAGAGCGCGGGCCCGATCCGCACGCTCGCACAATCAAAGAACCTAAAACCGCAGCTGCTCGCGGCGGCGGCGATCACAAAACTCGGTTCGCAACGCGGCGACGTGCTTCAGACCGCCCAGTCGATGGCCGATACGCTCGACAAATTGAGCGTTCAGGTCGGCAACGAGCTTGGCGATGATTGCCTGTTGATGATCGCCGCGTATGACCAGGGGGTCTCGGGCGACTTTATGCGGATGCGCAATATGCTGCAGAAACTTGCGACCGACTCGCCGCAGCTCGTCCGCGAGATCCGCACGATCTGGTACCTGAAAAAGAACGGCAAGATCACCGACAGCGAATACGATTTTGCCGTCCGTTTCCTTGCCGTCGGGACGATTATGCAAAATCCCAAGGCGTTTGGCGTCAATACTGAGGCACCTGGACTATAAGATTATGGAAAATGAAGAATGGGTAACCGGCAACGTCGTTTTACGGGTACATGGTGAACCGCTCGAGATGCAGCTGACGGTACCGGCGGCACCGGTCAAACCGCAGCGTATGCTGCCGATCTTTCAGCAAATGTCGAGCGCCGTGGTCGATCTGAGCGTAAACTCGCTGGCCGGCGACAACATCGATGTCTCGTGCAAGGCCGGCTGCGGAGCGTGCTGCCGCCAGGCCGTACCGATCTCGGAGGTCGAGGCATATCAACTTGCGGACCTCGTCGCGGCGATGCCCGAGCCTCGTCAGTCGGTTATCAGAAAGCGGTTTGCCGACGCCCTCGCACATTTTGTCTCGATCCGGTGGTTTGACGAGCTGACCGACCTGCAGGACATGGCGTCGGCCCATCTGCCGGGATTTTCGCCCGAAAAGTACACCGAAACGGTCACCAACTATATGAAAGAAGGCATTCCCTGCCCTTTCCTCGAGGACGAATCGTGTTCGATCCATCCCGACCGGCCGCTGGTCTGCCGTGAATACCTGGTGACGTCGCCGGCCGAAAACTGTGCAAATCCGACCGCCGAAACTATCAAAAAGGTCCCGATCATCCTCAAGCCGTCGAAGGCTCTGCTAAAGGTCGGGCAGACCCGCAACACCGAGGGGCTCTCGTCGCTGATGATGATCGAGGCTCTGGACTTTGTCGAGCGGCATCCGGACATCTTTGAGGAAAAGACCGGCGAGCGTTGGGCGGCCGATTTTTTCGGGCAGTTGACCCAGACCGAAATACCGGCTCCCGAAACGCCGGCCGACACGCCGTAGCGCGTGTTTCAACTGACCGGAAACTATCGCCCTGCAACGGGTTATTACGTGTTTTGCGCCATTTACTAATTGGCGAACTCGGTTTACTATTTACCTCTAAACTGGCTTATGAGCAAATACCGAAAGATCGTCTGGAATGAAGGGATGCTGCTCACGCCGCATCACTTTCAGCAGTGGGACAACTACCACGAAGACCTGCTTCACTCACGTATCGGGTCGGTCGCCCCATTTTGCTATGGCATCCTCGACCTCAAGGTCAACAACGAGGCGATCGCCAACGCCAATTTTCAGATAACCCGCTGCCGGGCCGTGATGCCGGACGGCCTGATCGTGAATGTGCCCGATGTCGAATCCGTGCCCGATCTGCGGCCGGTCGGCGATCATTTTCACGCCGAGGCCGAGAAATTGGGCGTGCATTTGGCGATCCCGGCGATGAAGGCCGGCGAGGCCAATTTTCAGGCTAACGGTGCAAAGGCAAGTTCGACGCTCAGGTACCTGCAGGAAGGCTCGCTCGCCAAGGACGAGACCAGCGGGACCAACGAACAGCCGCTCGCCTACGCCAAGAACAACCTTCGGATAATCTTTGACGACGAGCTCAGGGACGGATTTACATCGATCAAGATCGCCGAACTCGAGCGAACGCCGACCGGGCAGCTGAAGATCTCGGACGACTACATTCCGCCGACGCTCAACTCGTCGAGCTCGGTTTGGCTCGGCGATATGATGCGCCAGTTCGTTGAGATATTGATCACCAAGAGCGGCAGCCTCGGCGAACAGCGTCGCCAGCGGCAGGCCGGATTGGCCGATTTTACGACCTCGGACACTGGCGTTTTCTGGCTGCTGCACACGATCAACTCGGCGATACCGGCGATGTCGCATTTTTTCCATTCGCCGCTGGTCCATCCGGAAAGGCTCTATCTCGAAATGGCGGGGCTGGTCGGAAAGTTGATGACATTTTCGACCGACTTTCACCCGCGGGACATCGTCAAATACGACCACGACGACCTTTACTTTACGTTCTTTAACCTTGCGGCCCAGCTGCGAGAGCTGCTCGAAACGGTGATCCCGAGCCGGTGCGTCGCGATCCCGCTCGAAAAGACCCGCGAAACGCTCTACGTCGGCCGCGTCGAGGACGAACGGCTGCTCAAGGACGCCGCGTTCTATCTGGCCGTCCGTTCGCAGATCCCCGAGGCGAAAGTCATCGAGGGCGTTCCGCGTGTGGTAAAGATCGCTTCGCGCGACGTGATCGATTCGGTCATCGGGTCGGCACTGCCGGGCGTTGTTTTGACGCACGCCAATCCGCCGCCGGCCCCGATCCCGGCCCGTGTCGGCTTTAAGTACTTCCAACTTGATTCGATCGGCCCGTATTGGGACGGGATCAAGGGCTCAAAGGTTCTGTCGGTGTACGTTCCTGACGAGATAACCGACGTCAAGCTCGAAATGTACGCGGTAAAACCCTAATTGTCATATGGCCGAAATTGCCAGCAAAAACGATCTCGTGACCTTTGCCGGGCCGATCTTTGATCTGATCCTGCGCCTAAAGGCGAACATCGTCGCGCCGTCAAACGACCTTCGGCCAAAGATCGCCGGACTGCTGGACGATTTTGAAAAGCGTGCCGAGCGATACAAGTTCAATCACAAGATCGTGTCCGTCTCAAAGTTTGCGTTGGCGTCATTTGTGGACGAGACGATCCTGACGAACAACTTCCCTTTGCGGTCGGAGTGGGAACGCAATCCGCTGCAGCTCGAGTATTTTGGCGAGCAGCTGGCCGGCAATAAGTTTTTTGACAAGCTCGAATCGATGCTCCGCCAGATCGATGTCACGCAGGATGCGGTCGAGATCTATTACTACTGCATGCTGCTGGGTTTTAAGGGACGGTACGGCGTCTATGAGCAGGAAAAATTGCTGGCCATAATGCAATCGACCGCGAACGCCCTGGTAAAGGCCGGAAAGATCAAACCGGTCGAACTGTCGCCGCACTGGCTGGCGAACGACCAACCCGAGGTCCCGAAGGACCGCGGATTGCCGACGTGGGCGAAGATCGGTGCATTTGGCGGGCTCGGCCTCGCGATGATCACCTACTTGATAATGTTTTTGATGTCGTCGATGTACCTGAAAGAGGCCGTCGATAAGCTTCAGCGATAGTTATACGGGAATATGAGCTCTTGGCACACAAGCCAATTATCATACGCGTTCGGCATCGGCGGGATGATGTCGTTCTACGGCATTGTCGGCGTGATCGTGTATATGCTGCCGCCGAGCAGTGTCGGTAATACCGAAAAGATCGTCATCATCGCCCTCGTTCTGCTGACGCTGCCGTTTGCGTTGCTCATCGCGTTCTTTGGGGCCCGTCGCCGCAAAAAGCGTGAGGCCGCTGAAGCCGCGGCAGCAGGTGCCGCCGACCCGGCCGCAGCGGAGACAACCGCTAAAGCCGTCGCCGCCCCGACCGGCAAATACCCCGAACTTGAACAAGGCATCAGCGAAACGGTCCAGTTCCTGCGGTCCTCGAGCCTTGGCGAAGGCGGCAAGGACGCACTTTACTCACTGCCGTGGTACATCGTCGCGGGCCCGCCGCGAAGCGGAAAGACCTCGCTGATCGTCGGATCAGACCTTGATTTTCAGACACTCCCGAGCCAACGGCAGTCCGAGCAGAAATTTGTCCGTGCGACAACCTCGGTCAGCTGGCGGGTCACCAGCGAAGCCCTTTTTATCGACACTTCGGGCCGATATCAGACCGAGGGTGCCGACAGCGACGAGTGGAGTTCTCTGTTGGAACTTATCCGCAAAAACCGGCCAAATCGTCCGATCGACGGTTTTTTGATCGCGGTCGATGTCGAACAGATCATAAAGGGCGACGACCGCGGCTCGGAGGAGATCGCAAAGGTCCTCAGGGCACGTATCGACGACGCGATCCAGCGGCTCAAGGTCCGATTTCCGGTTTACACGGTATTTACCCACGCTGACGGCATCGAGGGATTTCGGGATTCATTTTCGATCTCAAAGAACGACGGCCGGTCGCTCGTCTGGGGCTCGACGATACCGCTCGACAAGGGCGAAAACGGCCAGTCGATGTTTGACGGCGAATTTGAACTGCTGCATAACTCGGCGATGAAGCGCCGGCTGCTCAGGCTTTCGGCACCGTTCCCGCCTGTCCGGCAGCTTCGGATCTTTAATTTTCCGCTGCATTTCGGATCGGCACGCCGCAAGATCGGCGCGTTTGTCGGGACGCTTTTCCGGCCCAATCCGTTCAGCGAAAATCCGCTGTTCCGCGGGTTCTATTTCAGTGCGTCGCCGGCGGCAAAGTCGAGCCCGAACGCACCGCAGACTGTCGCCGACACCTACTTCACACATCGCTTTTTCCGGGATGTTCTGCTGCGGGACAAGGACGTCGTCCGGGCGTTTCAGGCGCAGAAACAGGGAGCCCCGCTGCTCGGATGGGCGTCGATCTTTCTCGGAGCGGCCTTGACCATTCTGCTGCTCGCGTTATCGGGTGTTTCGCTTTACAACAACAAGAAGATGCTTGAGGACGCTCGGGCTCGCGGCGAGGCATTGATAGCGATAACCCAGACTCAGGCATATAAGGACCCGGCAAAAGCTGACGAAAAGGCGACGCGAAACGAGATCGAGGCGACCGAGGGTCTTCGCGAACTGATCGTCAAGCTGGATGATTATGAGCGGAACGGTGCCCCGTGGTACATGCGTTTTGGGCTGTACTCCGGCAACAAAGTTTACAAGCAGCACCTGCTGAAGGTCTATATGGACGTGATCGAACACCGGTACAAGACCGCGACGATCGCCAAGGTCCAGGCCGACCTGAAGAAGTTCGCCGCTTCGAATCCGGTCGTAAACCCGTCTCAGTTGACCGATGCCGAAGAGGCTCTGCTCGGCAAGAATTACGATCTGCTCAAGGCCTATCTGATGCTCGCCGGGCCGTACAAGGACAAGGCCGATTCGGCCCACATCGCCAGTGCTCTCAAAGATTACTGGACGACCGAGGGCAAGATCCCGGCCGACCTTAAGCCGAAGGCGGCGTTGCAGCTCGAGTTTTGGGCAAAACAAGTCGACCGCGACGACGAGGATTACGGATTTCCGCGGATACCGGTCGATGACAAACTGGTCGCCGACACACGGGCGAAACTCCAGGCGTTTCCCGCTGTCTTCAGATACTACAAGCGAAAGGTCACCGAAATATCCAAGACCGTCGATGAAAAGGTCGGCCCGACGACCGTCGATGCCATTCTCGCCCGCAACGGAGCTGACGCCCGCTTTCTGGACGGGGCGTTTCAAGTCCGCAGCATCTTCACTCGTTCCGGCAACGAGTTGATGAAGAAAGCGATCGCCGAGGCTGACGAAAAACTGAGCGAAGACGATTGGGTAATGGGCGAGGTCGGCAAGTCGAAGATCGCTCAAACGACCGATTCCAAAAAGCTCGAGGACCGCTATTACCGCGACTACGCCGATGAGTGGCGTGCATTTGCCAAAGGGATCACCGTCAAACCGTACAAGACAAAAGAGGACGCGGCAGCGGCATTGCAGGTATTTTCGCTCGAAAACTCGCCGATGAAGGTGCTGATGATCGAGATCTCGCGCAATACAAACCTCTCGGCACCGCCCGAAGTGGTCGGTTGGTGGGACTGGATCAAGAGCTTTTTTGTCTCACAGGAGAACGCCAACGCCGGCGGCACGCCGCCCGAAAAGGAATTTCAGCCGCTCTTTGAATTTGTCGGAAAGAAGGGCCAGAAGGACCGTGCCCCGATCGACAATTACGCAGCGGCACTGCAAAACGTCTATAAGAACCTGAACGGCATTTCGGCCGAAAAGCTCAAACAGGTCTCAGACGACCTCGCTAACGAAAAGGACGACGGCCTGAAACTGGTCTCGAATGAGCGTGCGATCACCGGCATGATCCAGAGCTTTACCACATCCTCAACGCAGGAACTGGCGACCGTTCTGCAGCAGCCGCTCGGCAACCTCAAGAGCCTGCTCGGCCAGGGTGCTCAGGATCAGCTCAAAAAGGCCTGGAACGAACAGATCATGCCCGCGGCCAAGGAGATCGAAAAGGGATTTCCGTTCGAGGACGGCCAGACCGAATCTGACCTGACCAAGCTGACGGCGTTCCTTAATCCGACGGACGGCAAGCTTTCCAAGTTCTACGACGATAGGCTGAAGAAGTATTTTGAGGAATCTAACGGTCAGTTGAAGCTCAAAGAAACGGCCGAGATCAAGTTCAGCGACGAGTTCGTGGCTTATCTGAACAACGCTTTTGCACTGAGAAAGGCGTTGTACGGGTCGGGCAACACGCCGAAGTTCGAATATGCGTTTGCTCTAAAGGTCGGCAAGGATTCGCTGGTCGAGGTGACCATCGACGGACAAAAGGTCACGTCCGAGGGAACCGCGTCGATCAACGGCACATTCCCCGCCGCTCAGTCCGCCGAAACGGGCGTGATCGTCAGTTCCGGTGCATCAGGTGCGGCGACAACCGGGCCGCCCGCCGGCACAAACTCCGCGGTGCCGCCGCCGACCTCGTCAGACTCGTCATCACTGAAATTCCCCGGCACGTGGGGATTGTTCCGGTTCGTTGACGCCGGCAAGCCGCAGAAACAGGCCGGCGGTGAATACAATCTAAGCTATTCGGTCGGCGGCAAGTCGGTCTCGGCGACGATCAAACCGAGCGGCGGAGACCTTTTTGACAAGAGCATATTCAGGCGGGTCAAGGCTCCGCAAAATATGCTCAAGTAGCCGTCGAATTGGAGGATATTATGCAAAACGCAAAACAGTTGCTGGAGTCGGGCGATCTGACGGGTTCGATCGCGTCGGTGCTGGATCACGTTCGTGATAATCCGACTGACATTCCGGCGAGAATATTCCTGTTCGAACTTTCGTGCTTTTCCGGTGACTGGGATCGGGCCGAAAAGCAGCTCGACGTCATCGGCCATCAGGATGCCAACGCGATGATCGGATCGCTGATCTACCGCAATAATTTCAAGGCGGAACGCGATCGCGAGCGTTATTTTACCGATGGGCTCAAGCCCGGCATCATCGCACCGCCGCCGACCTATGTCGAGGACCTGATCCAGGCCAACAACCGTATCCGTGAGGGTAATTTCGCCGAGGCCCGCGAGATGCTCGATCGGATCGAAGAAGAGCGTCCGGCATTCAAAGCGGCCGTGAACGGCGGCGAGGTCAGTGATTTTCGCGACTATAACGACTCGACGATGTGCATCTTTGAGGTGATATTCAAGGATTCCTACGTCTGGCTGCCGATCGAACAGGTGCAGAGCATCGAGTTCTTTAAACCGGCGTCGCTGCGCGACCTGTTCTGGATACAAGCCAAGGTCGAACTTGTCGACGGCACCAACGGCGAGATGTTCTTCCCGTCGCTCTATTCGGGCTCATACCATAGCGGCAATGACATGGTCAGACTCGGCCGAATGACGGATTGGCGTGACCTCGGGTCGGAGCTTTTCGCCGGCGAAGGACTAAAATTATATTGGATGGACGGCAGGGACAGGTCGATACTTGACCTCGAAACCATCGTGTTCGAGCACGAGTAGGCCGTCGATCAAGAAAAATAGTGATTTATATCTATTTTTCGGATAGAATGAAGCGTATTTCAGCAAATTCTTGAGATCCGAACGTCTTTGTCTATTAGTAGCAAGGAGCTTTTCGAATGAATGAGGAATTGTCGGTTCCGCAAGTGATCGACCTCGATGCACTGCTTCAACCGGTGTCGGAAGAGTCGCCGTCGGGCGAAAGCCTGCGATATTCAGGCCTCTACGACGAGATCGTCGAAGCACGCCGCTCGGATGACAACCTGAGCCAGGGCGAGTGGCAGACCGAACTTAAGGTCGCTGATTACCGAAAGGTCGTGGAACTGGCCGTGCCCGCCCTGACCTCAAAGGCCAAGGACCTTCAGGTCGCCGCCTGGCTTTCCGAATCGCTGATAAAAAATTACGGATTTGCCGGCCTCCGCGACAGCCTCAAACTCGTCAGCGGGCTGCAGGATCATTTTTGGGACACGCTCCATCCGGTCATCGACGAAGGCGATATGGAGGGGCGGGCAAACGCGATCTCGTGGCTCGACGTCCAGGGAGCAAATGCCATCAAGACCTGTCCGATCACGGGCGGGCCCGGCTATTCATACAATGATTGGCTGACGGCACGGTCGCTCGAAACGCCGGCCAATTTTGACTCGCTCGACCCTGAAAAACAACAGGAATTCAATAATCTAAAAGCTCAGGCCGAAACTGACGGCCGCGTGACCCCCGACCTTTGGAAAATAGCGGTCGGCAAGACCAAGCGTGCCCATGCAGAGTCGATCAATTACACGATCGAAGAGTGCTGGGAGGCATTTGCCGAACTTAATCGCGTCATCGAGGAAAAGTACGACCGCAATCAAATGCCGGGACTCGGGGCCCTAAAACGCGCGCTTGATGATGTTCACGGACAGGTCAAAAAGATACTCGAACGAAAACGCCTCGAAGAACCGGATGAGAACGACGCGAGCGAAGAATGGACGTCCGCCGAAGAAGACGGTGCCGAGACAGCGGACACCGGCGGTTCGTCATCGATGGCAGGTGCGGTCAAGTCGCGGGCCGACGCGCTCAAGCGGCTGTCCGAGATCGCTGTTTTCTTTCAGCGGACAGAACCGCACAGCCCGGTCGCGTATCTGGTAAACCGGGCCGTGAAGTGGGGCAATATGCCGCTCGACAGCTGGCTGCAGGAAGTGATCAAGGATACGGCCACCCTTGAGCAGGTGAACGAAATGCTCGGTATCGGTGGTTCCTCCGGCGGCGGCGACTATTACTCGGCACCGGCGGAAGAAACCTCGGATCAAGGTTCGAGTTCGAGTGATGAGTGGTAACGCCGCGGGCCGAAGCGGGAACACCTTTTTGAGTCGTGCCCGATGCCCGAAGAGATTTTGCAATTATTGGTCTTAGATAAATGGTTAAAGCCTAAGGAGAAAATAGAACATGCCTAAAAAAGAGAGTTTGCAGCATAAGATCGACCGGGTTCGCCCGCCTCGTGTTCAGATCACGTACGATGTTGAGGTTGGCGGCGCGATCGAACTCAAAGAACTTCCGTTCGTGCTCGGCGTTATGGGCGATTTTGTCGGAAAGCCCGAGGAACCGCTGCCGGCATTCAAGAATCGTAAATTCGTCGAGATCGATCCGGACAACTTCAATCAGGTTCTGGCGGGAATGGCTCCGAGGCTTGCCTATACGGTGGACAACAAGGTCCAGGATGACGGCAGCAAGATGGGTATCGAGTTGAAATTCAACAGCATCGAGGACTTTGAGCCCGATCGCATCGTCCAACAGGTCGAACCGCTGAGGAAACTTGTTGAGGCACGGCAAAAGCTCGCCGACCTGCGTTCAAAGATGGACGGCAACGAAAAACTCGAAACGATGCTCGAGGACATCATTGCAAATGTCGATAAGCAAAAGGAATTGAGCGACCAGCTTGGTTCGAAGGAGGACTAAACGAAAATGGCAAAAACTAAAGAACAAGATGCTGCCGCCCAAACCGTCGTGACCGAAGAGTCCGGCGGACTGCTCGACAAGATTTTGAGCGAGGGCAGAATGGCCCGTGACGAATATCAGAAGGAACGCGCCAAGGATATGATCGGCGAATTCGTCAATCAGGTGATGAGCGGCGAACTCACGATGTCCAAGAACATGGACGTTGCCATCAACTCGCGCATCGCCGAGATCGACCGGCTCGTCTCGGCCCAGATGAATGCGATCATGCACCACGAGGACTTTCAGAAACTCGAGGCGTCGTGGCGCGGACTACATCATTTGATCAAGAATTCGCTGACCGGCACACAGCTTAAGATCAAGGTCATGAGCGTGACAAAGGGCGACCTCCTTAAGGACTTTGAGCGTGCGCTTGAGTTTGACCAGTCGTCGCTCTTTAAGAAGGTTTACGAAGAGGAATACGGCACGTTCGGCGGAGCTCCGTTCGGAGCGTTGATCGGCGATTTCGAATTCGGCAATCATCCGCAGGACATGGCGTTGCTCGAGAGCATTTCTCAGGTCGCCGCCGCTGCCCACGCCCCGTTCCTCAGTGCCGCCTCGGCCGGAATGTTCGGCTGGGATACCTTCAGCGAAATGTCCGAGGTCCGCGATGTCGCCAAGATATTTGACCGGACAGAGTATATGAAGTGGCGCAGCTTCCGCGAGTCGGAAGATTCGCGTTATGTCGGGCTGACGCTGCCGCACGTGCTGATGCGCGAGCCTTATGGGGCCGCGACCAAGCCGACCGAAACCTTCCGGTTTGAAGAAGACGTCGACGGCAAGGACCACAAGAAATATCTGTGGGGCAACGCGGCGTATGCTCTGGGAACACGTTTGACCGAAGCATTTTCGATGTACGGCTGGTGCGTCGCTATCCGCGGTGTCGAAGGCGGCGGACTCGTACAGGGATTGCCGACACATACCTTTGAAACGGACGAAGGCGAGATCGCGATGAAGTGCCCGACCGAGGTCGCGGTAACAGATCGCCGTGAGAAGGAGTTTGCCGACAACGGCTTTATTCCCCTGGTTCACTGCAAGGGAACGGATTATGCCGCATTCTTCGGGGCACAGTCCGCCAACAAGGCCAAAAAGTACGACTCGGACGCCGCCAACGCCAATGCGCGGCTCTCGACTCAGCTGCAATACATCTTTGCGGTATCGCGTTTCGCTCATTACCTGAAGGCAATGATGAGAGACAAGATCGGCAGCTTTATGTCGCGTACCGAATGCGAGATGTTCCTGAACAAGTGGATCATGAACTATGTCACCGAGGACGATAACGCGTCGCCGGCGACCAAGTCACAGTATCCGCTCCGCGAGGCCAAGGTCGAAGTGGCTGAGATCCCGGGTAAACCGGGCTGCTATCGTGCCGTGGCTTTCCTGAGGCCGCACTTCCAACTCGACGAACTTTCAGTTTCGCTGCGTTTGGTCGCGGATTTGCCGCAGCCGGCTAACGGCTAGCATTCGCCGACGCCGACAGGCACGGGGTTTCGAAAATAAACCTCGTGCCCGTCGCCCGGCTAGTTTATTTTTTTCGCTTACTTCGCAAAAAAAACTATCGGTATCGTCTTTATGATGTGGGTAGTTCGGAGATAGCAGAAACGCTTTTCCATCAAACAAAAGGAGCAAAATAAAATGGCAGTAGATTATTTTTTGAAACTAGACGGCGTTGACGGTGAGAGTCACGATCACAAACACAAAGGCGAGATCGACCTCCAGTCATGGTCATTCGGTGCGACCAATTCCGGTTCGTTCTCAATGGGTGGCGGCGGCGGTGCGGGCAAGGTCTCGATGCAGGATTTTCACTTCGTGATGAACTCGAGCAAGGCGTCACCGAAACTGATGCTCGCCTGTGCGACCGGCGAACACATCAAAAAGGCGGTCCTTATCTGCCGCAAGGCCGGTACGGAACAGCAGGAATATCTCAAGGTCACGATGTCGGACGTTTTAGTCTCGTCATACCAGACCGGCGGCGCGGCTCACGGCGGCGACACCTCGACCGACCAGATCTCGCTCAACTTTGCGAAGATCGAGATCGAATACAAAGAGCAGAAGCCGGACGGTTCGCTCGGCGGTGCCATCAAGGCCGGCTACGACGTCAAGGCCAACAAGAAGGTCTAACTTTACACCTCAGCCCGGCTTAGGTCGGCAGGCAGATCGGCAGGGCTGTATCGCGAATCGGTGCAGCCCTGCAAATTAGTTTTTTGTCCGGTATTTGGCTTTTATGTCCCGCAGCAACTCCGAGATACGTGTCACGCCGTCGGTCCTGGATCGCCTGATCGACCTTGATCCGCTGGAGAGCCGCGAAGCCGCGAAATCGCGTTCGGCCGGGCTGCAGGAACTCAAAGCATCGGTCCGACGCGACCTCGAATGGCTACTCAATACACGCTGCCACATTGACGAGAGCGGCGTGCAGCTTGAGGAGGCAAAACGTTCGCTGGCATTCTACGGCCTGCCCGACATAATGGGTATGAACGCCAAAAACAGCCACGAACAGGTGCGGCTCACCAAATCGCTTGAAAATGCGATCAGGACGTTTGAGCCGCGGTTCGTAAATCTTAAGGTGACGATGGACCCGGTCGAACACACCGACCGGCATCTGCGGTTCAGGATCGAAGCCAATCTGGATATCGAACCGACACCGGAACCGATCGTTTTTGACACAATGCTGGAACTCGGCAGCGGCGAATTTACAATGGCGTAGGCTGCAGGCGGCCGTAGCGGAACTGTTACTTTATGCGCGATGAACTCCTAGGGTATTACGAGCGTGAACTCGTATTTCTGCGCCGTATGGGTGCAGAGTTTGCCCGCAAATACCCTAAGATCGCGGCTCGTCTGCAGCTCGACGAGGACAAGGTCGAGGATCCGCATGTTGAGCGGATGATCGAGGCTTTTGCCTACCTGACGGCTCGTATCAGCCACAAACTCGACGATGAACTGCCCGAGATCACCGAGGCATTTCTCAACATTCTCTATCCGCATTACCTGTCGCCGATCCCGTCAATGGCGGTCGTCCAATTCTCGTACGGTTCGCCGAACGACAAACTGACCGCAGTCCAGAATATCGAGCGCGGCACGAGGCTCAATTCGCGTCCGGTCGACGGGACGCCATGCCGATTCAGAACGGCCTATGACACCAGTCTGATGCCGATCGAGATCGAATCGGCCGCGCTCGAATCGCCGGCGCCGAAGGACGCCCGCGGCAAGATGAGCGAAGCGACGATCCGCCTCAGCATGCGGTGTTTCGGCAACGCAAATCTGAGCGAGCTTAAGGACGGTGTGACCTCACAACCGCCCGACAAGATACGTTTTTATCTCGACGGCGAACCGCAGCTCGTCTTTCCGCTCTACGAGATGCTGATGAATCACGCGTCCGCGGTCGAATTTAGGCCGAAAGACGCTCCGATCGGCGACCGCACATTAAAGACGATGACCAATATCCAGCTGAAAAAGCCGGATCCGGTCATTCTCGCGGCAAGCGACGCGATCAAACCGGTCGGGTTTAATGAAGATGAGGCGATGCTTCCCTTCACGAAACGCTCATTTGCCGGATACCGGCTGTTGACGGAGTATTTCGCGTTTCCGTACAAATTCCTGTTCTTCGATCTGTTCGGCGTCGATCAGGCGATCGCGAAGAAGTTTGGCAGCCATTTTGACATACTGATCCATCTGCGGGACATAACGCCGCCGGTCGCCCCGATCTCGAACGAGACGTTTCGAATGGGATGTTCGCCGATAATCAATCTGTTTTCGAAACTCTCGGATCCGATATATCTGTCTCAGCAAAAGTACGAATACCAGATCATCCCGGATGTCCATCGTCAATCGACCACCGAGATATATTCGGTGAACGAGGTGATCACGACCGACCCCCGCTCGAATCAGACTCGTGAATTTTCGCCATTTTACTCGATGCGTCATGCCTATGGCGAACAGATGGAAAAGTCCTTCTGGTACGCCGTCAGACGGCCGTCCCAAAGGACCGACGATGCCGGGACCGAGGTCTTTTTGTCGCTGGTCGACCTTAATTTCGACCCGCTCATCCCGGCCGTCGAGGTTCTGAACGTCAAAACGACCTGTACCAACCGGGATCTGCCGGCAAAGCTGCCTTTTGGCGGAAAAGAAGGTGATTTTGAGGTCGAGGGCACCGCTTTGCTGTCGCGGGTGAGGTGCCTGACCAAACCGACCGAGACGATCCGGCCGCCGCAGCGGCGTTCGGCCCAGTGGCGGCTGATATCACATCTCAATCTGAATTATCTGTCTGTCGTTAACAGCGAGAACGGAACGCCCGAAGCACTGCAGGAATTGCTGCAATTGTACAACTTTGACGACTCGTCGGTGATCAGGAAACAGATCCTGGGCATCACCCGGATCGAATCTCGAAAGGTTGTCCGGCAGATCGGCGGCCGGATCGGTGCCGGATTTGTCCGCGGGCTCGAGACGACCCTGACATTTGACGAAGAACAGTTTGTCGGCAGCGGGTTGTTTCTGTTCGCAAGCGTTTTAGAGCGTTTTCTCGGCCTGTATTCGTCGATAAATTCATTTAACCAACTTGTTATCAGGACCGAACAGCGTGAGGAGATCGTTCGCCGATTTGCCCCGCGGGCGGGTGAACAGGAATTGTCATAAAGAGGTGCCAAAGAAACCGCTAAATCAGGAACTGTTCGACGAGCCATTCGCGTTCGAGTTCTTTCAGGCTGTCCGCTTGCTTGAAAAGATCTACTCGGATCGTAAGACCGTCGGCAAAGACGCCCTTCCCAATGAAGAGGTAGTCCGTTTTCGTTCGCGCATCGGCCTTGATTTTCCGGCGAGCGAGATACAGGAGATCCATGAGATCACCGATGCCGACTCAAACGAGCGCCGCGTCGAGATGCTCGTTAACTTTATGGGCATGGCGGGCGTCAGCGGTGTTTTGCCCACGCATTATACGGAACTCGTACTCGACCGCATCCGTCATCGCGACACCACTCTCTGGTCATTCCTGGATATCTTCACTCATCGATCCGTTTCGATGTTTTACAGGGCGTGGGCCAAATATCGGTTTCCGATCGCATATGAGCGCGGCGACCGCGAGTTTACGTCGTACGTTTTTGACCTTGCGGGCCTCGGTACGGACGGGCTTCGCGGGCGGATGGACATTGACGACGAATCGATGCTTCCCTACGTCGGCCTGATCGGACAAAAGCCGCATTCGGTGAACGCGGTCGAGAATATGATCAGCGATCATTTCGGAGTGACGGCCAAGGTCGAACAGTACTTCGGGCAGTGGCTCCAGTTGGCCGATGAGGACACCACCAAACTCGGCCGGAACAACTCGGTGCTCGGCAAAAGCGCGATAGCCGGAACACGGGTCTGGGACCAGCAGTCAAAGATCCGAATTCGCGTAGGCCCGCTGAGCTTTAAACAATATCAGGCATTTTTGCCAAACGGCTCGGCATATCGCGAACTGTGTTCGATGGTCCGGTTCATGATCGGATTTGAGTTCGATTTTGATGTTCAGCTTGTTTTGGCGGCCAAGCAAGTGCCCGGATCGGTGCTTACGACCAAGGCCGTGCGTCGACCGATGCTGGGTTGGACAACGTGGCTTAAGACCACGCCGTTCGCGGCGGACGATGATCAGTTGGTACTGCAGACCGACGGGGCACCCTCAGAAAATTAGGAGATGACTAGTAATGAACGTTAACTTAAAATCACTGATCGGAAGATTGAACGACACCTGCCGTGAAGCTCTGGAAGGTGCGGCCGGACTCTGCCTTACTCGAACGAATTATGATGTCGAGATCGAGCATATTCTGGCTAAACTGCTCGAACAGGACAACACCGACCTTCATCGGATCTGCAATCATTACGAGGTCAGCGTGGACCGTCTCGCCAAGGACGTGACCGAAGCTCTCGGCCGGCTGAAAACCGGAAATACTCGTACGCCCGGGCTCAGCGACCGTCTGCCGCGTTGGATCCAGGACGCATGGCTCCTGGCCTCGGTCGACTATGGCGCAGCCCGCGTCCGAAGCGGCCACTTGGTACTGGCGTTGGTCGCAAATGAGAGCTATGCGCGAATTGCCCGCGAGATCTCACGTGAATTCAACCACATTTCCGCTGAGTCGCTGCAAACCAAGTTGCCGGAGATCACCGCCGACTCGAACGAAGAACGGGATGCGGTGCTTCTCGGTGAAACGGCCGGTTTATCTGACGGATCGCCCGTCGCGAGCGGTGTTCCCGGCAAGACCAAGGCCCTCGATCAATATACTGAGGACCTGACGGCAAAAGCCGCCGCCGGCAAGATCGACCCGATCCTCGGGCGTGAGGGTGAGATACGTCAGATCGTCGATATCCTGACCCGACGACGCCAGAATAATCCGATCCTGACGGGCGAGGCCGGCGTCGGCAAGACCGCCGTCGTTGAGGGTTTCGCCGCACGGATCGCGGCCGGCGATGTTCCCGATCCGCTCAAAAATGTCTCGGTTCGCTCGCTCGACCTCGGCCTGCTGCAGGCAGGTGCCGGCGTCAAGGGTGAATTCGAGCAGCGACTGAAGAACGTCATCGACGAGGTCAAGGCGTCGCCGCAGCCGATCATCATGTTCATCGACGAGGCACACACGATGATCGGTGCCGGCGGCCAGGCCGGACAGAACGACGCCGCAAATCTGCTTAAGCCCGCCCTTGCCCGCGGTGAACTGCGTACGATCGCGGCAACGACGTGGGCCGAATATAAGAAGTATTTCGAAAAGGATGCTGCACTTGCCCGGCGCTTTCAGGTCGTAAAGGTCGAAGAACCCGACGAGGACAAGGCAGTCGCGATGATGCGCGGCCTTACCGGCAGGATGGAATCTCATCACAACGTCAGGATCCTCGACGAAGCGATAGTCGAGTGCGTCAAACTCTCGTCACGCTACATCACCGGCCGTCAATTACCTGACAAGAGCGTCTCGGTCCTCGACACCGCTTGCGCTAAGGTCGCGATCGGCCAGGGAGCGACGCCCGCGGCGATCGAAGATGAAACGCGTTTGATCCAGAATCTTTCGTCCGAGTCCGAGGCCCTTTTGCGTGAGCAGGTGACCGGTGCGAACCACGACGCAAGGCTAGCGGAATTAAAGACCGCTCTTGACGCGGCAAACGCCGAACTGGAGCGGCTGACCGCTCAATGGAACAAGGAAAAGGAACTCGTCGAGAAGATCCGGAATATTCGGGTGAAGCTGGAAATGTCCCGCCTCGATGCCGCTCCGCCGATAACGGCCGCGGTCGAGGGCGACGCTCCGGCAGAAACATCGGGTGAAACTGCCGAGGCCCCGGCGGCGGCCGAACCGGCCATCGATGTTGAACTACTCAAGACCGAACTGAAGGCCGCCAACGACGAGTTGAAAGCGGTCCAGGGTGAGAACCCGCTGATGCAGCCCGTTGTCAATGGACAGACGGTCGCCGAGGTCATATCGGGCTGGACCGGTATCCCGATCGGCAAGATGGTCGCCGACGAGATAAACGCGGTGCTGAATCTGGCCGCGACACTGCAGGAAAGGGTTTTGGGACAAAACCACGCCCTCGAGGCGATCGCTCAGCGGATCAGGACATCGCGTGCCGGATTGACCGACCCCAAACGTCCGATCGGCGTTTTTATGCTTGTCGGCACATCGGGCGTCGGCAAGACCGAGACGGCACTTGCACTTGCCGATTCGCTATACGGCGGCGAACGAAATCTGATCTCGATCAACATGAGCGAGTACCAGGAGGCTCATACCGTTTCGAGCCTCAAGGGGTCGCCTCCCGGATACGTCGGTTACGGCGAGGGCGGTGTTCTGACCGAGGCCGTTCGGCGCAAACCGTACTCGGTAGTTCTGCTTGACGAGGTCGAGAAGGCTCATCCGGACGTGATGGAGTTGTTCTTTCAGGTATTCGACAAGGGTGTGCTCGAGGACGGCGAAGGCCGCGAGATCGATTTCAAGAACTGCATCATCATACTGACCTCGAACGTCGGAACCGACACGATCATGAAGTTGTGTGCCGATCCGGACACGACGCCGTCGCCCGACGGCCTGGTCAACGCGATCAAACCCGAACTGAACAAGGCGTTCAAGCCGGCCCTGCTTGGCAGAATGGTCACGGTCCCGTTCTATCCTATCTCGGACGAGATTATGCGGCTGATCATCAAACTCCAGCTCGGCAAGATCGCAAAACGGATAAAGGACAATCACAATGCGCAATTTTCCTATGACGATGCCGTCATAGATACGGTGGCGAAACGGTGTACCGACGTGGACAGCGGTGCACGCAACGTTTACAACATCCTCACGGGAACCTTGCTGCCGGAAATGTCAGGCGAGGTCCTGGCCAGAATGGCCAGCGGCCATGGCATCAACAAGGTCCATGTATCGGTCGGCAGCGACGAGAAATTTACGTATCAGTTTGAATAGATGATATGCCCGTAAATGTAGTAGTTCATGACACAAGACTTGAAGGCAGGACGCCGATCTCAACGGTGTCCACTATAGCCTTCGAGGTCGATGAAAATACGCATATCGGCGATTTCTTTGACCGTGTGGTGCGGATCGCCGATGAGAGGGGCGGCATCGGCGTACTCTATCTCATGTGCCACGGCGTCAGGGTTGTCGCGGAAGATACGACCGCGTTGCTTTTCTGCCGCGAACTCATTGCGTTTACGACCGTGCATCACTTTGCCCGCCTGCGTGACAAGGTCGACCGGATCGTCATATTTGCCTGCCACGCCGCCGAATCGTCGATGACGCGTCATGGCGACGGTGACGAATTGTGCAGGCATATTGCACTGGAGGCACATGCCGAGGTAACGGCGGCCAGAGAAACACAGACATATTCGCGTATGGAGCGGTGCCGCTTTTTGGATTGTGAGGAGTCCACGATCGAATACGGTGAGTGGGAGGGCCCGGTAGTAGTGTACGGTCGTGACGGCAACATCATCGCCGAGTTTGCGAACCCGAGCGTTTGGTATGACTCGTCGGGCTCGGTCCGGGATCCGCGTCTCGAGCCGCGGCCATAGACTACGCAAAAATCACTGTAACGTTTCGTCTTTTTGATACGAGCGATCACCCGATAAGGGCCTCGAAGAATATATGCCGACGACACAACAAGGAAGACTCTTAAATATAACGACGCCGCTCGCCGACGATTTTCTGCTGATAAAGCGTATTCGGAGCCGTGAAGCATTGTCCTCATTGTTTCATTTCGAACTCGAACTTCTGCATGAAGAGCCGGAAGAAGGGCGCGAGGCGACCATCGTCGATCCGCAGCAGATCCTCGGGCAGCCGATGACCGTCACAGTCGAGCAGACCGACGGTACGAAACGCTTTTTCAGCGGGATCTGCGTCAATTTCACGCAGGGAAACCGAAATACACGCTTTTCGAAATACCACGCTGAGCTGGTGCCGAAGGTTTGGCTGCTGACGCAGGTGTCGCAGAGCCGCATCTTTCAAAATCTGTCGATTCCCGATGTTCTGCGGCAGGTATTTGAGGGATTTGAAGTAGATTTTGAGTTGCAGGGCGATTTCCAGCCGCGCAACTATTGTGTGCAGTATCGCGAGTCCGACTGGGACTTTGCCTCGCGGTTAATGGAAGAAGAAGGTATCTTTTATTATTTTGAACATACCGCGAGCTCGCACAGGATGATCGTCGCCAACACCGATGCGTCCCACCGCGAATGTCCGGAACGCTCGGAGATACCGTTTGCGATCGACAGTTCTGAATTGACGGAATGGCACGGGATGGTCCATACCTGGCAGGTGACCAATCAGATCCGAACCGGCAAATATACGCTTTTTGACCACAACTTTCAGCTGCCGACCAACCATCTCGAAGCCCAGCAGGTGAGCCGGTTCAATATCGGCGGTAACCAACAGCTTGAGCACTATGATTTTCCGGGCGAATACGCAAAGAGATTTGACGGCATTTCGTCGGGTGGGGGCGAGCAATCAGGCGAACTGAACAAGATATTCAACGACCGCCAGCGGACCGTCGATATCCGCCAACAGGAACTCGACGTCGCGTACAAGACCAGCTATGGCACGTCTGATTGCTGTTCGATGACGGCTGGTCATCGCTTCAGGCTGTCCACTCATCCGGTATCCGAAAACAACCGCAACCACATCCTGGTCAGCGTTCGCACCGAGGCGGTCCAATCTCCGGCTTATATCTCGGATGACGCGATCTCAAACTCGTATATCATTGATTTTGCCTGCATTCCGCAGGGGAACGGCCAGGCCCCGTTTCGGCCTCTGCGAAAGACCGCGAAACCGATCGTCAACGGCAGCCAGACCGCGGTCGTGGTCGGTCCGGCCGGCGAAGAGATCTTTACCGACAAATTCGGCCGCGTAAAGGTGCAGTTCCACTGGGACCGACAGGGCCAGAACGATGCGAGTTCGTCATGCTGGCTGCGGGTCGCGACGAATATCGCCGGAAACAAGTGGGGCACTATGTTCATTCCGCGGATCGGGCAGGAGGTGATCGTCGATTTTATGGAAGGCGACCCGGATCAGCCGATCATAACCGGATCGGTCTACAATCCGGAAACGATGCCGCACTATGAACTGCCCAAGTTCAAGACGCTGACATACATAAAGACCCGAACTTCGCCCGATGACGGCAAAGGGTTCAACGAGTTGCGTTTCGAGGACAAAGCCGGAAAGGAACAGGTATTCGTCCACTCGCAGAAACGCTACGATCTGCGGGTGCGCGGTTCGATGTATGAGACGTGCGGCGGCAATCGGCAAGAGGTCATCGGTATGCGCTCCGACAATCAGCCCGGCGGCAATCTGGCGATCTCGGTCGGCGGCAACTATGACCTTCACGTTAAAAGCGCCCATTACATCGGTATCGATGACAAATTGAACGAGGCGGTCAAGGCTGATGTCGTAGAAGATTATCAGGGCAATCTTGCGACTCTGGTAAAGACCAAAGCTGAACTTAACGCCCAGGAGATAATACTCGAAGCCAGTACAAAGATCAGCCTGAAGGTCGGCGGCAGCTGCGTTGTGATCGATGCGAGCGGCGTTACGATCGCGGGCTCGATGGTAAAGATCAACTCGGGCGGCTTTGGCACCGAGACCGGTGACCCGGCGATCGACGATCCGCTCGATGCCGAATGGTCGGACAACGGCGAGCCCGGAAACCTCGATCGACCGAGGACCGGCGGCGGACGAGGACGCAACAGGCGGCAGCTTCGTTCACAGCATCACGTTTACCCGCCGAGGCCCGGCGAGAATGCTGCGTTCACCGCGATGCGCAACCGGCTTAACACCTCGGCTCAGGGCCGCCACGCTCTTGAGGTATTTGAGCGAAATAATGTACAAGTGACCAATAATCCCGGCGGAACTGCCTATAGCGGCAATCCGACGAACTCGGTCAACCTTGACCCGGCTCGAGCCGCTGACGCAGCACCAGGCTTCGTCCACGAGATGGGCCACGCAGAGGCCGAGCAAGGCGGTACCAGTGCAGATGTGCAAGCCCAGACCCGTGCCGACTACATCGACACACAGCTTCGCGAGGACGCCGCCGCGGAACGCAGGGCGTACGAATCCGAAGAACAAATGAATGCGGCGGGAGGATCTGAACAATATAACAGCAGCACTCGCGGCACCTATGTTGCCGCTCGCGACGCCGAACGCGCTCGCCTGCAAGCTGCCGAACCCGGAATATCCGATGAGGAGCTAAACCGCCGAGCGAACGATGCCGGCGAAGCCGCTATCCTGCAGGATTACCGAAACGGAAACGTTAATACGGGCAATACTAATCCGCCGCAATCGTATGTTGATTATTGGGGTCAGGATTATGACAACCGTCACACGCCAGCACCGGCCGGCCCGTGATAGGCGAATGTTGCAGAGGCCGGAATGAGGAGTGAAATTGATGCCTCGTATGAGGCTGCCTCGCCGGGAAAAGATATGAGGCGACTGCGAACCGGCAGACACTATATGCACCTCGGGCCGTGGATCGTTCCGGTCCTGGTGATCACGGCGGCGATCCTCGCGATCGGGCAGATCGATCCGGCTCCGAAGAAGAAAGGGGCAATGGAAGACAAAAAAATGACAAGTTTGACTCGAGAAGAAATCACACGGCGAGCCGCCAAGTTTGGAGATCCGATCCTGGCCGCTCTACAAAAGCCTGAAACCCAAGTGGAACAGGTACCGACACCCTTTTTCTCAAATGGCGGCGTTTATCGCGTCTCCACCAGGCCGCCGGAACGCCCGAGGGTATATGTGTTGGGCGCTTGGGGGGCCGACGGTATTGAGCTTCTGAACAACGAACCCGAACATTTCTTTGAACTTGCCGCAAACGCCGGATTTAACCCGCGTTCATCGGGTGATTACGCGGCCTATGTGACAACATTTTTCGACGTGACCCGCGATTTCACAGGTGGTGTTCAGATCCTCAATTCGATCGAGGATTCGTGGTGGCTGCCGTCGCCGTCGCCCGAAGAAGCAAAGAAACGGGAGGAGATCCTCGCTAAGTTTGCGAACGTCGTTCAAGCCCCAAAAATTTCCGACAGCTCCGGAACGACAGTGGTCTTATTCGTGATCCGAAACCGTGCCCTGCTTCGGCTGAACGCGATTGTCGAAGGTGACGGACGGATAAGATCGAGCGAAGAGGTTTTGGAGGCTGCAATGCCGACCGTAATGCTTCGCTAGTTAACTGAATTTCATCTGAGGACGATATGCCAACAGGACCTGCAGCAAGAGCATTGATAGACACAACCGCACACGGTTTACCGCCGACGCTGTCGCCCGGACCGGGCAGCCCAAATGTTTTGATCGGGTTTGCTCCGGCATGGCGGGGCATACCGCTCGCGGCCGTCGCAGCCTTGCAATCGGCCAAGGCGGCGGCTGACACCGCGATCCAAACAGCCGTCGCGGCGACCGCGGCAGCCGCGGGAACACCGGGAGCTCCGGCAGCGGCCGCCGCCGAACAGGCCGCCAAATCAGCCGCACTTGCCTCGATGTCCAGTGCGATCACGGGTGCGGCGGCCGGAGCTGATATCCACACCTGTGCGGTTCCATCACCGGTACCGCCGCACGGCCCCGGCATCGATATCACGGGATCGGCGACGGTGATGATAAATAATCTGCCGGCAGGAAGGATGGGTGACACGATACTTGAGGCGATAGGCCCGCCAAATTCGATCACGTCCGGCGAGACGACAGTTATCATCGGAGGATAGAGAAAAGATCCCGGAACCGCCCTTAAGGGTAATTCCGGGATCTTCTGCCAACCGCATCTGTCAAGCAGGATCTATTCTTCGCGCTTGACGTATTTCACCGACGTTTTCCATTTACCGCCAACGAGGATCTTGGTCGTGATCTTGACCTTGGTCTCATCGGGGATCGTGGCGTCTTCGACCTCTTCGATTATCTTCCGCGGCTTACCGGCAACTACATCGTAAACTTCGGTAATGTGCCAGCAGCAGCCGCTCTTATCCATGGTAGTCAGGTGCTTTTTGTCCTTATCAACGATGAACATACCGAGATGCGATCCGAGCTTTGTGAAGGCTGGGTCAAATACGAATTTCTTGGCCGCACGCGACGACAAATAAATATCGTAGGACGGACCGCCGTAGGAGCCATTCGCTCCGTTACACAAGGCGATGTCCTCCATCCCGTCGAAGTTGAAATCGTCGACATTCACGACGCTTTGCTGATCGTATAGCAGCGATACGTTGACGCTGGGCTTGCCGCCCTCAACGAGCTGGATCTGTGTGTCCGGCAGGTTAATGACCTGATAGGGGGTCGAACCGCCCTTCTTAAAGAATGAGAACGTCGCTTTTCCCGAGCAAAAGCTCTCATCGCAATTTGCCACTTTGACCTTGATGTCAAAGTACTTCGACGCGTCTGTGATCTCGAACGTCTTTTGTGCCGACACCGGGATGACAACAAGCAAGAAAAGGAATGGCAGCAGTTTTTTCATATCGTTCTAATCGGTCCCGAACAGGGCGACCGCATAAAATTTTCCTTTTGTCTTTTTAGATTCCGCAACGGCGAAGCCGACCTTATTGAACTTCTGCTCGCCTATGTCAAAGAAGGGGGCGTAATGCGTGGTCCCCGACGACCACGCCAGGGCAAAATAACCGCCAACGACATCGGCCGTACCTATATTGAGCATTTGATCGCCGGCGACAACCTCGGCGACGCCGCCGTTTCCTTTCCAGCCGAAATGAGCGGCCCGCTGCCCGACGTCCTGCATGTCTTTATACTGCTCGCCGCCGGCAGCGACGGCGTCATGACCGGCTGAGTCGGCCTCGTATTTTGCGAGGAGATCTGCAAACCATTGGGCCGCCTGATTGAGCCGATCGTCGTAGGTTAACGCCGCCAATTTATGCCCGCGGCGAAACTGATTGACCGTGTCCAGAAAGCTCACACGGGCGTCGCCCGAGTGGGCCACGCCGACGGTGATAATGTAGTTGCTGTACGCGGCGGCGATCTCTTTCGTCCCGATCTTGAACTTGTACCCGGAATAGACCGGTTCATACTTTGCGGCCTTGCCGGGTTCGACCGTTACGCTGTGCTCATCGCAGTTTTCATCGATGACCTTTATGGTAACGGCAGATTCGCCGCCGTTGCGAAAGATCTGCTCGTATTTTTCGTCGTCCTCTTTCGAGACCCCGCAGCTCTTTTGAGCATTGGCGATATTTGAAAGGGCGATCACGGCTATGATCGCCGACAATGCAGCGGCAATTTTTGATCTCATATTCAGCGTAGATCCGTTACGGATGTGTCATATCCTCGGCGATGACTAGTTCGTCAAATCTCTCGGCCGACAACAGCTCAAGTTCGACGGCGGATTCCTTAAGCGAGATGCCTTTTTTGTGTGCGTATTTGGCGATCTTGGCCGCGTTGTCATAGCCGATGTGCTGATTGAGCGCGGTCACGAGCATCAGCGAATCGCGGAGGTAATGATCGATCTTGTCCCGGTTGAGTTCGATGCCGGCGATGCAGTAATCGACGAATCCATGGCACGCGTCGTGTATCAGACGGACCGAATGCAGAAAATTGTGGATCATCACGGGCTTGAAGACGTTCAGCTCGAAATTGCCCTGCGAACCCGCAAACCCGATCGCCGCGTCATTGCCCATCACTTGAACGGCGACCATCGTCATCGCTTCGGACTGCGTCGGATTGACCTTGCCGGGCATGATCGACGATCCGGGCTCGTTCTCGGGTAAGCTTATTTCGCCGATGCCGCACCGCGGCCCCGACGCGAGCCAGCGGATGTCGTTGGCGATCTTCATCAGGCTCGCGGCGAGAGTTTTTAACGCACCCGACGCGAAAACTACTTCGTCGTGTGCCGACAGAGCGGCGAATTTGTCCGGGTGCGACTTGAACGGCAGTCCGGTGAGTTCGGCGATCTTAGCCGCGGCTCGCTCGGCAAACTCCGGGTGAGCGTTGAGGCCCGTGCCGACGGCGGTGCCGCCGATGGCGAGATCCATCAGTCCCGGAAGGACCATCTTCATACGCTCGATGTCGCGGTCGACGAGATTTGCCCATCCGTTGAACTCCTGCGACACGGTGACCGGCGTCGCGTCCTGCAGATGCGTGCGGCCGATCTTCACCACGCCTTCGAACTCACGTGACTTTGCCTTGATCGCGTCGCTGACCTTTTGCACCTCGGGGATCAGTGCGGTAAGGCGTTCGGCGGCCGCGATGTACATCGCCGTCGGAAATGTGTCGTTCGACGACTGCGATTTGTTGACGTCGTCGTTCGGGTGAATGGGTGATTTCGAGCCCATCTCGCCGCCGGCGATCTCGATCGCTCGGTTCGAGATGACCTCGTTGGCGTTCATGTTGGTCTGGGTGCCTGAGCCGGTCTGCCAGACGCGCAGCGGAAAATGAGCGTCGAGTTTCCCTTCGATCACCTCGTCGGCGGCCCGGACGATGAGCGTCATTTTGTCCTCGGGCAATTTGCCGAGATCACAATTGACGATCGCCGCCGCTTTTTTGAGGATACCAAGCGCGCGGATGACCTCACGCGGCATCACATCGAAACCAATGTTGAAATGGTGAAGCGAACGCTGAGTCTGCGCCCCCCAATACTTGTCACTCTCAACGGCGATCTCGCCCATCGAGTCCGTCTCAATACGTGTATTTGCTTTTGAAAATGTTGCTTCTGACATAAGTTGCTAATTAAATAATGTCCAATTCTACACTGGTAATTTGAAACACCAAAGCACTTGGGGCGGCGGCGGGCGAATCCCCGATCGGATCAGATCACACGGCATTCCGCCAGACACAGTTTGATCCTTTCAAAACTCTGCTCGATATCGTTGTCGAGGCCGACCGAGAATCGGACAAGCCCGTCGCTGAGTCCCATTGCTTTGCGTTCCTCCTCGGGTATCTCGGAGGACGTGCTGTGGCCCGGAGCACTGAAAAGCGTCTTAAAGTATCCGAGGCTGACCGCGAGATAGCCGACCTTTTCCTCCTGCATTCTGGTCATAAGCCGATTGGCTTTGGCCGTATCGCCGACATCGACAGCCAGCATCCCGCCGTAGCCGTAGCCTGCGTTCATCATATCCGTAAGCAAACGGTGCTGGGGATGTTCCGGCAATCCCGGATAAAACACCCTCAGCCCAAGCTTCTGCAGATTCTCAGCGACGTATTGGGCGTTTTGACTATGCTGCCTCATTCTCAGATGCAGCGAATGGAGATTCTTCAATATGCTCGCGGCCCGCGTGCTGTCGAGCACGGCCCCGAACAGCATCGACGCACCGGAATTTATGTCCGTCAGCTGGTGAATAAACTCGCTGCTGGCGCATACGGCACCCGCCACGCAGTCACTCGTGCCGTTTATGTATTTTGTCAGGCTGTGAACGACCACATCCGCTCCGAGCCGGATCGGCGAGAGCATCATCGGGCTGAATGTATTGTCAACGACGAGTTTGACCCCGCGAGGCTTGCAGATCGCCGCCAACGCCGGAATATCCGATACATCGAGCAAAGGGTTGCTGATCGATTCGCAATAAACGACCTTTGTTCGTTCGTTGATCAGCGCGTTGACAGCGTCGATATTTTGAACATCGACAAAGTGGACCTTGATCCCGAACCGCGGCAGAAAGTTCTTGAACAAAGCGTATGTTCCGCCATAGATCGTGCGTGACGAGATTATCTCATCGCCGCTGCCGCAAAGCTGGATGATCGCCGAACTGATCGCTGCCATCCCTGACGCCTTGGCCTGGGCCGCCTCGCAATCCTCCATTCGGGCGAGTGCGTCAGACAGGAACTTGTTTGTCGGGTTCCAATGCCGCGAATACAGAAAACAGCCTTCGATCTCATGGTCGAAAAGCTCCTCCATCCGGTCCGGCGACATAAAGGTAAATGTTGACGAATCAGTGATTGAGGGGTTTACGTCGCCAAATTCGCCAAAAACCAGAAAATCCTGAATAGCGTTGCTGGGGTCAAATTTCGTGTTCATAACTGTGTCCATTTAACGATGATCCGTTTCGCCTGATCTTTTTCGCCCTGCGGCGGCTGTTTGGCTATGCATCCACACCCGCCGCAAATTTCATTTTGCCGGCCGGCTCAACCAAACGCGGAATACGGTCTTGCCGGCCGAACTTTCATTTCCACTGTTGCTGAAGAAAATACTTTTTTGCGTACTGACGATACCGCCGACGATGTGCCCTAGAAGCACGCGGTCTCCCTTGAGCTCATTCGATCTCACAATGTCATTTTCATATCGCGGCAGAGCGGCGTTGACGATAAACTCGGCACCGGCTCCAAGGAAACCGGGCATTTCACTGAGCTTGGTCTCGGTCGATCTGCCGTCCTTATCACGGGCCACTTTGCTTATGACCTTGGTGAACGGTACATCGTCATTCCTGACCAGAGTGCCGCCACTTTCCTCGTATTTGCTGATGCCGCCAAAGAATATGTTCTCGGTCCTCTGAGCGGCGGCATCGAATAAGACCGCTTTAGCGGAATGATAATGATTTAGGTACTGAGTGAACGCCGGATTGACGCGATGCGAATCAACAAATATATCGACCGTGTCCGTGAACGGAATATCGGCGTCGATCTGAAAAACTCCCGAAAACACCGTGAAGCCGGACACTCCGTTCGCGAAAATCTGCGGCAGCATATTGAAATCGCGTCGATGAAGATTAGCCTTGTCGGTGACGGCTGACGGGTTTTCGACACGCAGTACCTTGCCATCGTCGATGATCGAAAATTTTCGGATCTGATCGGTGTACTGCTGCCTGAAGCCGGGACCGTGATTCGGGCCCATCGGGTTATAACGCCCTTCGAATCGCTGGCCGCCGACCAGGAAATATGTTTCGCCGATGCGGCCGATCTGGCCTCCGGTGACGGCAAAGATCGGATCAGAGATCTGTCGAAAGCATCCGGCCATCGCCCCGCCCCGCACCACCGCCCCAATGACGCAATCTACACGGACCGCCGTGAGTTTGCCGTAGGTAACGTGATCACCTGCAATGCGGCTGTAGCCGTAACCGCCGATCAAATACAGCGTCTGACCTCGCTGGATGAACTCCATATTGGTCGACCGCAATTGCTCGCCGAGTTCGGGCGAAAGGTCCGTAACGGCGGCACTCCAGGTCTCTTTTGAAACGGGGTCAAGGACGATTATTTTGTTATTGCTGCCGTCAGGAGAAAATGCGGCAAAGGGATGTCTGCGGTGCAGGCCGTCAGTGCGGCCGCCGATCAGCAAGATCTTTCCGTCGTGCTGTGCGGAAGCGAAGGATTGAAGCCCGGTAAAACCTTCGAACGATACGGGCTCAAGGGCTATCGAATAGCCATTTGCGAGCGAATTTGCGGTCGCGATCTGCACCCGTCCCGCCGCCTGGCCGAAGACGGTGCCGACCGATCCCGCGATCGCAAGCAAAGCAGATAACCACCTTACTCTAAGCCGTGACATATCTGTATGATCCGTCCGAATCTAGATCGCGTCGATCGCTCGGCGTAATCGTTCATTGATCATTTCTGCGGCTTCGACGAGATTCGGATTTCCCGTTACCGCGAGCATACTCTTTGCATCGATCGCGGCGACGGACGATCCGCCGTCACGATCATAGACGATCACGTTGCACGGCAGGAGCAAGCCGAGATCTATCTCTTGCTGCAGTGACTCAAACGCAATAGCGGGATTGCAGGCTCCGAGGATCACGTAGTTGCGAAAATCGACACCGAGCTTTTCGTTAAATTTCGCTTTAAGGTCGATCTCGGTCAATACGCCGAATCCCTCTGCTTTCAATGTTTCGTAGGTCTTGTCCAGAGCCTCCCGAAACGGCAAATTCACATCGCGTCGGTACCCATAGCCGTCGCCCGATGCCGGCAATGCTGTTCTTACCCCATCAAGCTCGACGCTTGTTTCCTGTTTGGTGTCAGCGGCTGTTGAGTTTTGCATATCCACCTCATCCATTTACCAACTTACTTTTCTGCTTTTTCGTCATTCTCACGTCGTGACCCGACGTCGCATGCACCGCGCATTCAGGTGTTAAAGCCGAACTTCGGCAAAATAACAAGCTGAAGCAGTAACCAGAGACCAAAGGCCGCGGCAATGATGATCAGATTCTCCATAAATGTTCTACCCCGCTATTTCGCGGGCGAAGGCACCGTATGCGGCGGCTTGGTCTCCATCGGCAGATTTGCCGACTGCCAAGCGGTTGTGCCGCCGGTGACGTTGAATACGTTACTGAATCCGGCTCCCTTTAACATCTCGGCCGCCTGGCCGGAACGCCGGCCGGTCTGACATATCAAATAGACCGGTTCATTCTTTTCGAGACGGTCAAGACTCGCCATCAAAGTATCGAGGGGAATATTTACCGCTCGCGCCGCATGGCCGCCCGAGTATTCCTCAGGCGTCCGTACATCGATGAACTGCGAGTATGGCTTGGAAACGGCGGCTTGAGTTTCAACCGGCGAGGCTTCCCTTACGGACGCCGACGATGTTTGAACCCCCGAGTCGGTCGTTTTGTTGACCGTCTTCTGGCAACCACTGAAAAGAAACGCGAACGCGGCAAATATTAAAGCGACTCTCATATATCAAACCTGTTTAGTAGCCGCGCAGGCGGCAATTGATTCTTCCGTTTTGAGCCCCGCGGCTATCCATGCGGCGGTACCGCCCGAGACGTTGTACAGATCACGGAATCCGGCATTCTCTAGAATGCTGGTCGCAAGGCTGGACCTGTATCCGCTCTGGCAAATGACATAGGTCTGTTTTTCGGGATCAAGTCTTTCGATCTCGTTCGACAGTTTGTCGAGCGGCATATTGACGGCCCCGATCGCATGGGCCGCACTATACTCGGCCACACGGCGAACGTCGATCAACTGAATGTCCTCGTCGATGACCTCATTGAGGCGGTTGACCGAAACCTGCTCGACCGAGTTAGTTTCACCGGTGAATTCGCTCATCAGGATAAAGCCCGCGGCGGTATCATGGCCGATTCGGGCAAGCCGCATCACGGCCTCGTCGACCTGTTCAGCGGTGTCGGCCGCCATCGCGATCGGAGTACCGATCGGGATCATCGTTCCGGCCCAGGACGCAAACTGACCCGCCAGCCAAATGTTGACAGCATTTGGGATGTGAGCAGCTCCGTAGTCGACGCTTGAGCGGACGTCGATAACCACTCCGTCAAAGCCCTTGACCTCATCCGTTGTAAGCCGTCGCGGCGGGGCGATCTCATCCAGCGACTTCGAGCCTTCGAGATTTTTAGCGGCGCTCTTCGGAAAATACATCGGCACCTCAGGCTGGTCAGCGGCGACGATCTTGACAAATTCTTCGACGCTCATCGGCTGGAGGGCGTAGTTGAACTGCCGCTGATTTCCAAGCGTTGACCACGTCTCTTTAGACAGCGATTTGCCGCACAGCGATCCTGCCCCGTGAGCGGGAAATACCTCGGTCTCATCCGGATAGGCGAGAATGCTATTGTGCAGTGAATAGTAGAGCATCTCGCCCATCTGCTCGGCCGTGAACCCCTTCGACCCGATGAGATCGGGCCGGCCGACATCACCGATGAAAAGCGTGTCACCGGTGAACATCTTGAGCGGAGCGGCCGCGTCCTCGGTATCCTCGGCAACGATCGTTATCCCCTCGGGCGTGTGGCCCGGTGTCTCGAGGAACCGCAACTTAACGGCGCCGACCGTCAATTCATCACCATCGCTGACAAAATGCGTCGGAAACATGGTCTTGGCACGTTTTCCGTAAATGATCTCGGCTCCGGTCTTGCCGGCGAGTTCAAGATGGCCGCTGACGAAATCGGCGTGTGAGTGGGTTTCGATGATGTACTTGATCCGCTGTCCGTTTGCGGCAGCTTCGTCCAAATATTGCTGAACGTCACGCTGCGGGTCGATTATCGCCGCTTCATCGGCGGAACCTAAGTAATACGAAGCATGGGAAAGACAGCCAAGATAAAACTGCTTGAAGTGCATAGATCGACATCTCCTGTACGTGTGTACATTTTACCAATTTCGCGGCGATCTCGCGTAGTTTTTCGCTTTTCGACGATCAAAAAGCGTCAAATCAACAACACAGATGATCGAGAGCAATTGATGTGCCTCGCCGCGGCATGTTGAGTTGTTGCCGGACATGAACGGCCGCCGTTCGGGTCAGGCGATTTCGGCGGCCCGCCGATACGCGACGACAAACCTTGGCGGTTCGTCATCTTCGCCGGGCATCTGCACAAAATCGGTTTGGACAAAGCCGTTTGCTTCAAACCGGGAGAGGTCTTTTCGTGACATCGGCCAGGGTAGTTCGTCCGGTTCGACATCGTCCTCGCGGCCGCGAGTTACGACCACGATCTCACCGGTACTGTTCGCAAAGGCCGAGATGGCGTCGATCACCCTCGGCCGCCAGTCTAGCGGCAGCGGCTGGATCGTGTAGATCTCCAACACAAAGTCGAACGCCCCGAGCCAGCCGCGAAATGGTTGGAAAAGGTCGGCCACCTCGAAGTCGATCCCCTTGTCCGGGTACAACTTTTGGGCCCATTCGATCGCGGTCGGCGACAGGTCAAAGGCAGTGACCTTAAAGCCAAGATCGGAAAGGTAATTTGCATCGTCGCCGAGGCCGCAGCCAACGACCAACGCGGTGCGTCCGTTGCCCTTCAGGCCGTTGGATTCGGCCCACTGGCGGAAATAGCGGTTCGGCTCGAGATCGGCCCACGGGATCATCGAATTGTCGCCGGCGGCTTCTTGGTACAACGCCTCAAACCACCCGAGCGCATCACCGCGAGCAGCAAACTGGGCCTGTATCTCACGCGTTCGAGCCCGCGGATCGACGGTATCGTCTTTTTCGTTCTCGCTCATTAGAATGGCATCTCCATTTCGATCGGGGCACCGGCATCACGCCACGCTTTCCAACCGCCAGCCAAAGACCAAACGTTTGTATAGCCCATTTTTTGAAGCATATCGGCCGCCAGTGCCGATCGGTATCCGCCACCGCAGTAGAGGATGATCTCGGTCGTTTTGTCCGGACAGGCCTGGACGATATCACGTTCCAGAATGCCGCGGCCGAGATGCCTCGCTCCGGCAGCGTGCTCAATCCACTCGCTGTCTTCGCGGACGTCGATCAGTGTCGCTCCATTACTTACCCGATCGCGGGCATCGTCGACGGACAACTCGCGAATTCGCGACTTTGCGTCATTAACGATCGCAAGAAACTCGTCCGAATGGATCATACATTGGCCAGTCTAACGCAAATCTAAAGTAATTAACTAGCCTGCGATCGGCGAAAGCCTTATAATGTCCTTTACGCAATTTTTCACTATTTATCAGAGGTTAACTACATTGGCTGAACAATTTGACATAACAATTATTGGTGCGGGCCCGGGCGGATATGTCGCGGCGGTCCGCGGAGCACAACTCGGGCTGAAAGTGGCCATCGTCGAAAAGGAAAAAGATGCAAAGCTCGGCGGCACATGCGGCCTTCGCGGATGCATTCCGACCAAGGCCCTTTTGAATGCCGCACATCTTTATCAGAAAGCCGGTCATTTCGAGGATTTTGGACTTAAGGTGACCGGACTAAGCTTTGACTGGGCCGGGATCCAGAAATATAAGTCGAATATCGTCGACAAGAACGCCGCCGGCGTGACCTATTTGATGAAGAAGAATAAGGTCACCGTTTTTAACGGGTTCGGCAAGATCGCCGGTAAGGGCAAAGTCGAGGTTACCGCTGCCGACGGCAAGAAGGAGACTATCGACACCAAGAACATCATCATCGCCACCGGTTCGGTCGTGCGTCCGATACCGGGCTTTGAAACCGATGGAAAGCAGGTCGTCAATTCCGATCACATCCTGGAACTGGACCGCGTTCCGAAATCAATGGTTGTGATGGGCTCCGGCGCTGTCGGCGTCGAGTTTGCGAGCGTCTATCACCGGTTCGGTTGTGAAACGACCGTGGTCGAACTGATGGACCGGATCGTGCCTATCGAGGACGCGGACGTATCGAAGGAACTGGCCCGTGCATTCAAAAAGCAGGGCATCAAGTGTGAGACCGGCGTCAAACTGGACAAACTCACAAAGGACAAAAAGGGTATCAAGGTCTCGGGCAAGAACGCCAAGGGTGACGATGTCGCGTTCGAGGCCGAGATGCTGCTCGTGGCCGTCGGTCGAATGCCGCTGATCGAGAACATCGGGCTCGAAAACACCAAGGTGGTCGTCAACCCGCGGGGCACGATCAAGGTCAATGAGTATTGTGAAACGGATGAGCCGAATGTTTACGCAATCGGCGACATCATCGACACGGCGTGGCTCGCTCACCTCGCCTCAAAGGAAGGCATACTCGTCGTTGAGAAGATCGCCGGCAAAAAGGTCGAACCAATCAAACAGAACCTGGTCCCGAACTGCACGTACTGCGACCCCGAGGTAGCCTCAGTCGGACTGACTGAAGCAAAGGCGAAAGAAGCGGGCTATGACGTCAAGGTCGGCAAGTTCCCGTTCTCAGCATCGGGCAAGGCTCGCATACTCGGTGAAACCGACGGGTTCGTCAAGATCGTTTCCGAGAAGAAGTACGACGAGGTTCTTGGCGTCCACATCATCGGGCCCCACGCGACCGAGCTTCTTGCCGAAGCCTGTGTGGCGATGGCCCTCGAAACGACCGCGGACGAACTCGGACGCGTGATCCACGCCCACCCGACAGTTTCTGAGGCCGTCATGGAAGCCGCCGAGGGCGTCCACGACCTCACGATACATATGTAGGCGGCCGCATCGACCGTAGTAAAAAAGCCGGGGCATTACCGCTCCGGCTTTTTTGCGTTAAGTGCCGCTAGTAATCAGAATCCAGGGTTGCCGTCGTGACAGCCCTCACACCGTCGAGCCGTGTATCGGCATCGAGCCGCAGCAATCCCGGCTCCTGCCATAATTTAGACATACCGTCCACGGTTCCGAGGACCCTCAAATAGGCCTCAGTGCTGCGTCCGTCGATGATACCGGTCTTGGGATTTATCCGCCATGCGATATCGCCGCTCGCGATCTCACCATAGAGGGTGCCGAAATAGGCTCCTTCTTTGTAGATCGTCATCGTCCACGTGCCGTATGAGATCATATTGCCGCCATCCGGATTGGGTTGGCCGCTAATGTAATCCATTGTGACGGTAAGATGGCTCGTAAACCATTCCCCGCTGCCGTTGAGCACGAACGTGTTACCCCAACACTTATCATTCAAAAAGTCATAAGTTCCCGGGTTGTTCTGAACACCCATCAAACTGACTCCCGGTCCGAACATAACGATCACCGGGTCAGTTCTGTCGCCGGTCGAGCGGTCCTTTGTTGCCAGCGATTGGCCGACCGCTACTCCGGCGAGTATCAGGACCATTGTCAATAACATCAATATGCGATTCATTGTTTTATCCTCCTCCCATTTTTGAAAATGGTAGTAGTAATCAAAAGTGAACCCTCAAACAGTGAAAACGCAATAAGCGTGCCATTCGACCGGGGTTTGGAAGTATAAGCCGTCAGTGTTTAAGTCGAGATTCGACAATATTTAAGAAACCCGGGATCGTGCCGCCGATCGGCCTTGCGTCGGCAACTTTTGTACCTCTGCCGTGAAATATCACGCGCTAGCCGATCTCGGTTTCACAACCGGCGGCGGATCGGCGTCTATTCTCCGGCGGGCGGAAACGTTTTGAGCTAAGCCGACGGCTTGTGCCTTGTTATGTGGCCGGATTTTAGGCATTATGGGTGTATCCGAATAAGGTCCTATGACGGTCAAATCCACATCTTATCCCCGCAACAAGATCAAGGTCCTGCTGCTCGAAAACATCTCGGACGCCGCTGTCGCCGAATTACGGGCCGCCGGCTATGCGGACATCAAGCAGGTGAGTGGTGCTCTTAGCGAGTCGGAATTGATCGCGGCGGTTCGGGGCGTCCATTTGATCGGCATTCGCTCAAAAACGCAGATCACCAAGCGTGTCGTCGAGGCGGCCGACAAACTTCTGGCTATCGGCTGCTTTTGTATCGGTGTCAATCAGGTCGATCTCCGGGCAGCGACGAAAAAAGGGATCGCCGTATTCAATGCCCCGTACTCGAACACCCGGTCGGTTGCCGAGCTGATCATCGGCCTCTGCGTGATGCTGATCCGAAAGATCTCGGACAAGAACATTGCGGCACATCAGGGCAAATGGCTGAAGGACGCCAAGGGCAGCTTTGAACTGAGAGGAAAAACGCTCGGTATCATCGGTTACGGCAATATCGGCTCACAGGTCTCAAATCTGGCCGAGGCGATGGGAATGCAGGTCAACTATTTCGACATTGCGACCAAGCTGCCGCACGGCAATGCCAAACAGATCCGCGACCTTCGCGATCTGCTGAAACGTTCGGACATCGTCACTCTGCACGTCCCGTCGGACGCCTCGACGCGGCAAATGATCAACGCCGACACGCTCAAGGCGATGAAAAAGGGTGCGATCCTGATCAACCACAGCCGCGGTGACGTCGTCGACATTGATGCCCTGAAAAAGGCACTCACGTCGGGCAAATTGAGCGGCGCCGCGATCGACGTCTTTCCGGATGAGCCGGAAAAGAACGGTGACGCCTTTTCGACGCCGCTGCAGGGCCTTGCGAACGTGATCCTGACACCGCATATCGGCGGCTCGACCGAAGAAGCTCAGGCGAATATCGGGCTTGATGTCACGGCTAAACTGATCAAGTATCTCGATTTTGGCACCAGCGAAGGCTCGCACACCGTCCCGGCGGTTAGCCTGCCGCCGCAGGCCGGCACGCACCGGATACTCCACATTCACCGCAACGTACCGGGCGTTCTGGGCCAGATCAACTCGCGCCTGTCGAAGGGCGGATTTAACATTACGAGCCAGTACCTTAAAACGAACGACGAGATCGGTTACGTGATACTCGACGTTGACCACAAGATCTCGCAGGAGGCTTTCGACATCCTAAAAGATATCAAGGGCACGGTCCGGGCGAGATTGGTTTATTAAGACCGTAGTAAGGCCGATCGTCATCGGCGGCCGGTTCCTATCAGATCCTATGAAAACGCTATATTGTTTACTCGTCTTGTTCTGTGTGTGCACGGCCGCCGACGCCCAATGGGTCAGGCAAACGGTCGATACAACCGCGTCGTTTCGCGGACTCTCGGTCGTTGACAAGAACACGGTTTGGGCCAGCGGCACGCGCGGAACTGTGATCCGGACGACCGACGGCGGTGGAACGTGGGCCGTCATCAAGGTTCCCGATGCCGAAAAGCTCGACTTTCGCGACATCGAGGCCTTTGACGCCAGTACCGCCTACATTCTCAGCATCGGCAACGGCGACAGTTCGCGAATATACAAGACCATCGACGGCGGTAAGTCGTGGACGCTTCAGTTCAAGAACACAAACGAAAAGGCTTTCTTTGACGCCCTGGCGTGCTGGGATCGAAATAATTGCGTCGCGATGTCGGATCCGATAGACGGCAAATATGTCCTGTTCGGCACCAAAGACGGCACAACGTGGAAAGCGATGGATACCGACAAGATGGCGTCGGCCAAAACTGGCGAAGCGGCATTTGCGGCGAGCGGCACCTGCCTCATCACACAGGGCCGGGACCGGCTTTTGCTGGTATCTGGCGGTACGGACGCCCGCGTTTTCCGATCCGAGAACAGAGGTGTTTCATGGTTGGTCGCGGATACGCCGATCGTGAAGGGAACGGCCGGGAGCGGTATCTTTTCGATCGCGATGCTCAACGGCAAGAGAGGCATCATTGTCGGCGGCAACTATGAAAAGCCGGAGGAGAATGACCGCAGCCTGGCGCACACACTCGACGGCGGGCGAACGTGGGTCGCGGGCAGCGGACTCAGCGGTTTTCGCTCGGGGGTCGCGTACATCGACGGTCAAACGGTGGTCGCTGTTGGGTCGAGCGGTTCGGACATTTCAAATGACGGCGGGAAATCGTGGCGAAACATCGATAAGTTGAGCTATAACGCGGTTCAGGCCAAAGGGAGCGATGCGGTCTGGGCGGTCGGTGAAAAGGGAATGGTCGCCCGAATGAAATGACGATCCAGTGGTACGACGTCATCGGCACCATTGGCGTCGGCACGATCATAATCACGTATGTCTTGCTCCAAACGGGCCGACTTCGAAGTGAGCAGCTTTCATATTCCGTTTTAAACGCCGCCGGAGCGGCCCTGATCCTGATCTCGCTCTATTTCGAATTCAATCTCCCATCGGTTGTAGTAGAATTTTTCTGGCTGATGATCAGCGTGTACGGCATCGGAAGATATTTACTAAACCAGAGACAACATCAAGATTAATATTTGAGGAAAATGACGGGTGCAAGAAGTGTAAAACTATCGAACGCTTTCAAGGATTTTTTCGCGAATGAGCGAGCGGGAGCGGTAGTACTTATCTTGTGTACGATCATTTCGCTGGTTGTCGCAAATTCGGCGGTCGGCAATGCATACATTGGGTTTTGGCAAGGTTACATTGGGCCGTTGAGCGTTGAGCATTGGGTCAATGACGGACTGATGGCGATCTTTTTTCTGGTGATCGGCCTCGAACTCGAACGCGAACTCTACGTCGGAGAACTCTCAAGTTTTAAGAATGCTCTATTGCCGATCGTTGCCGCTGTCGGCGGCCTTGCCGCCCCGGCACTATTACACTTAAGCCTAAATGCGGGAACCGCAACCCAGCCCGGAATCGGAATTCCGATGGCAACTGACATAGCGTTTGCCATAGGCGTGTTGGCATTGCTGGGAAACCGTGTACCGGCATCGCTCAAGGTTTTCCTTGTCGCTTTGGCGGTAATGGACGATCTGGGTGCGATAATTGTTATTGCTGTCTTCTACACCGCCGATCTCTCATTGAACTTTCTGCTACTGGCACTCGGTGTTTTTGCAGCACTAATAATTCTGAACCGTATGCGGGTAATGTCGCTTTTCCCATACTTGGTCGGGGGCTTGGCGATGTGGCTCTTTATGTTGAAGTCCGGGGTACACGCGACAATTGCAGGTGTGCTGCTTGCATTCACTATTCCATTCACCCATAAGCAAGACGATGCCGAATCGCCGTCGCACCGGCTTGAACACATACTGCATAAGCCGGTCGCATTTCTGATCCTGCCGATATTTGCTTTAGCCAATACAGGCGTCGTGGTCGGCAGCGGTTGGATGGGCGACCTGTCGTCGAACAACAGTCTTGGCATCATTGTCGGCTTGGTCGCGGGAAAACCGCTTGGAATCACTTTAGTGGCATTTATCGCGGTAACCGTCGGTATTTGCCGATTGCCGCTCGATTTGAATTGGAAGCATGTTTTCGGTGCCGGACTGCTCGGCGGGATCGGATTTACGATGTCGATATTCATTACGAACTTGGCCTTTGCCGGCAGTGACCCGGCGTTCGTTGCGGCAACTGTCAATGCATCAAAGATGGCGATCCTGTTGGCGTCGCTGACCGCGGGAACGGCGGGTTTCGTTTGGCTTCGACTGCTCGGCCAGCCCAATGTTGACGATATCGATATGGATACGATGGAATTCGGCAACGAATCGGATTAGCGTTTGCTGTGCTCAGGACAGATCTGGAGCAAGGGTTTACTGAAATTCCTGTTAGCACGGTATCGGCCGACGGCTTGACGAAAATGTATAGCACGGCAAAGTATTTCTGGCTGCGGCGGCGTTCGAAGATATGACGATCCGGGGACGCGGCTTCGACAGAATTTCAACAAGGCTGTAAAATTCGCAATAGGCAGATCGGGGCGTCCACGCCTGGGGCCGGCATCATCGCAGCTTGGTATGCAAAATTTTACTAGTATCCCATTCAGTACCGAGGGCACTCACGGGTTGGCAAAGGTCAACGGGGTCGCCAAATTTTCGCCTGCCGGTATCGTTATCGAATTCGAGACGAAGTGGCTCGGGCTGGTATCCGGCGGTGTCGAAGAGGTCCGGCTTCCGATCGGAGAGATCCTGGATATCAAGTTCCGCAAAGGATTCCTGAAGCGAGGGGCTAAGATCGAGATCCGGATGAAAACATTCGGCGCATTTGCCGCGCTTCCCCACCATGACGGCAAACTGATCCTTAAGCTCGTCCGTGATGACGTCGAACGTGCGGAAACAGCGGTTTCGACTCTGGTTCAGGACATGGCCGAGTACGCAGCGTCACTGCCGCCGCCCAATCCGCCGTTGAGATCGCTGTTTGACGAAAGCGAGAACGACACCGAAAAGCTGGATAAGTAACTATCCGTCATTCGCCCGGGGCAGGAGCCCGATCACTTTCGTTACGGCAAACTGAAAACCGGAGTGACCGCTTCGCGATCACCCCGGTCCCAGTGTTACCTGCAAATACGCTGAAAGATCTATCTTCCCCCGCCCATTCGCGGATCGCCCTTGGGCTTGATCTCATATTCCTTCGGCGGTTCGGCTCCAAGCAGATTCTTGACGAAATAGTCCCATCGCCGACGCATCATATAGAAGCTGTCAGCACCGTACCCGTGCCGGGCGTTCGGGAAGATGATCAGGTCAAAATCCTTGTTGGCTTTGACGAGTGCATCGACGACCAGATAGGTGTTGTACGGCGGCACGTTGTCGTCCATCGCACCGTGAGCGAGCAGCAGTTTGCCTTTGAGATTCTTGGCATAATTCTGGTTTGCCTGTTTCTCATAATTGTCGCCGCTCAGCAGCCCGATGTAGCGTTCGCCCCAATCATCCTCGTAATTGCGGTTTTCGTGGTTGCCCGATTCGGAAATGCCGACCTTGTAAAAGTCCGGATAGCGGAACATCGCGGCCGCCGTGGCAAATCCGCCGCCCGAGTGTCCCCAGACGCCGACGCGGTCGAGATCCATGTACGGATATTTGGCGGCCAACTGCTTCATTCCGGCGATCTGATCCTCGAGCGTGTTGTCGGCCATATTGCCGTAACAGACGCCGTGGAACGATTTTGACCGGTCAGGGTTGCAGGTACCGTCGATGATCACGACCACAAATCCAAGTTCGGCCAATGCCTGGTGGTCACTACGGCTGGCTGAAAATGAACGCGAGCCCACACCGCCGCCCTGCGGGCCCGGATATATGTAATTAATGACCGGATACTTCTTGGCGGTATCGAGGTTGGTCGGGGTGAACATCACGCCGTAAAGGTCCCATTTTCCATCACGGGATTTGACCGTGATCGGTGTCGGCGGCTTCCAGCCGGTCGCGACCAGTCGCGAAACATCGGTCTTTTCCAAAGTCGCGATGAGCTTACCGGTCATGTCCCGAAGAACCGTTACCGGGGCGACGTCCATCTTCGAGTACGAATCAACAAAATACTTTCCGTCCGGAGTGATGGAAACCTGATGGTTACCGACCTCGGGCGTAAGCAATGTCAGGCCTTTGCCGTCAAACCCGACGCGGTAGAAGTGAGCAAAGTACGGGTCACGGCCGGGTTCCCTGCCATTTGCCTCGAAGAAGATCGTTCGCGAACTGTCGTCGATCTTGATTATGCGTGTAACGACAAAGTTCCCCTTTGTGATCTGTGTTTTCGGCTTTCCGGTGGTCAGGTCGTACAGGTACAAGTGGCCCCAATCGTCACGCTCGGAGTACCAGATCGCCTCTTTGGTCGCGGGGAAATAACGCCAATTCGCTTCGCCCTGGCCTGATTCGTACTGTGTAGCGACGGTCTCCTCAAAGACGTCACGGACATCGCCTGTGGCCGTATCGGCAATGCGGAATTTGGCGGATTTATGATCACGCGAACTCGATACAAATGCCAGCGCCGAACCGTCCGGGCTCCAACGGTTATCGCCGAAGGTGCCGTCGCAGGCGATGTCGTCGCAGAGTGTTCCGCGGCGGTCATCCGGCGCCATCTTGAACCGCACCATCTTTCCCGACTCGACGTCGATCACGACACGATGGATCTTGATGATCTCCTTATCGGTCGGCAGAGGATATTTCCATGCTTCGAGTTTCGGGGCACCGACATTGGTCGTGACGAGGTACATATCGTTGATGTGCCTCTGGTCCTGTTGAAAGGTCGCGACCTTTTTCGAGTCGGGCGACCAGAGAACGATCGCACGGTCGCTGTGCTTCCAGCCGGCGTTGTCGGTCGCGTAGCCAAAATCCTTAACGCCGTCGGTCGTCAACTGTGTTTCCTTGCCCGAAGCGAGATCCTTGACCCACAGGTTCCAATCCTTGATGTAGACCTGCTTTTTGCCGTCGGGCGAGGCAACGGCGTTGCCGCCGCCAAATCGGCCGCCTCCGCCAACCGGAGCGGCGGGTGCTGTAATGCCGAGGTCCGCCAGATTTGCAGCGGACTTACGGGAGCCGTCGGCCGGGTTAATAAGCACGTATTCGCTGCCGGTCGCGGTCAAAACGCGATACCAAAAACGCCCGTCGGGCAGGAACGTCGGCCTGACACCGCCGCGATCGACGTACGGCGCAGTGCCGAAGCTAAGCATCTTTTCTGCCCGGGCATAATCGTCCTTGGTCAGGACAGTCTTTTGAGCAGCGACCGAAATGACGATCGTGCAAATGAACAGCGCAATTATCGAGATCTTTTTCATTTTGATTGTTACGGAAAGTACCGGTTTAGGTTTCGATTGATCGATGGTTTTCATTTTATAGCAAGTTTCGGGCGTATTACATCCCGGAGCGATTTGTTTGTTAAAATTTAGAGACATTTCGTGCCGGGTGGTGTCAAAAATATGCTCAATTTCGGGTACACAGGTATCAATCCTTACATCGGCGGCACCGTTGGCGGCATTATGCCGCTTAAGAGGCCGGTGAAATAGCCATGTCCAATCCATCAAATGACCTTGGCCGACTGGTCAGCATTTTCGGTATCCATCCGTCGTACCTTCAGCGGGCGGTCTTTGTGGCCATACTCTCATTCGTCTTTTTTTTGGCGATGATGCTCGCATTCTATTTGAGGCAGCAATTCGGCTATTTCCTGCTCGCGACCGCGTTTCTATTCGTTTATATCGTGACGATGTTCTCGTGGGTCGTACAGCGAAAGAACCTCGTCAAGGTCTATCAGAACGGTATCGAATATCGCAAATTTTCCTGTATGTGGAACGAGATCGGGTCGGTCACCAAGGAGACCGAACGGCAGCGTGAGCACATCGTCATCAAGAGCAAGGACGGCCGCAGCGTATTGATCCCCTCATCGATATCGGGCATCAACGAGTTGTTTGACTTTATCCACAGACACCGATCTGCCTGATGCGGCCGGGCGGCCCGGCGGCCCTCGCCCTCAAATCTCCGGTGCCGTATTTTATCAGACCGTATTTTTCTAGTATTCTAGTTATTTGATGATCAGCCGTTTGGCGTGAGTTAGTACCGGGAGATCTTATGAGTCTAGAAGTCGTGATGCCCCAGATGGGCGAATCGATAACCGAAGGAACGGTTTCAAAATGGTTAAAGCAGGTCGGCGAAAAGGTTGACAAGGACGAACCTGTGCTTGAGATCTCGACCGATAAGGTCGATGCCGAAGTGCCCAGCCCGGGCGCCGGGATACTGCTGGAAATTCGCCACCAGGAAGGCGAAACAGTCGAGGTCGGGACAGTCGTCGCCGTCATCGGTGCCGACGGCGAAGCCGGTGCATCTGTACCGGCCCCTGCAGCAGCCCCGATCGCTGAACCCGCAGTTGTCGCGGAGGCGGCTCCCGAGACAAGCCCTGTACCGGCCGCGGCCGTGCCAACGGAACCCGTTGCCGTACCGGCAGGGGACGCCGCAGAGGTCGTAATGCCCCAGATGGGCGAATCGATCACCGAAGGCACCGTTTCGAAATGGCTCAAGGCAGTCGGCGACACGATCGAAAAGGACGAGCCCCTGCTTGAGATATCATCCGACAAGGTCGACGCCGAGGTGCCGTCGCCGACGGCCGGCGTTCTGCTTTCGATCAACGTGAGTGAAGGCCAGACGGTCGAGGTCGGTTCGGTATTGGCTCTTGTCGGTGCCGCCGGAGCAACCGCCGCGGCCAAACCGGCCGCTGAGGCACCCGCAGCCGTTCAAACTCCTGCCGCCGAGGTTCCGACACCGGCCGCACCGGTGATGCCGGTAACGCCGCCCGTAATGGCAAGGGCCGCCGCCGCTAACGGCAATTCATCGCTCGACGAACTCCGCCGCACTAAATCGAGCCCGCTCGTCCGCAATATCGCCCGCGAACACGGCATCGATATTACGCGGATCCCGGGTTCCGGCGTCAGCGGCCGCGTGACCAAGAGCGACATCATGGCATTTATCGAAACCGGTGCCGCACTCAGGCCGCAGGATCTGATGGTCAAGGGTGCTGCCGTGCCGGCCGCAGAGTCGAAGGCTGCCGCGGTTCCGACAACCTATACGCCGCCGCCTGTCCACACAACGGTCGATGACAGGATCGAGAAAATGTCGGTCATGCGAAAGAAGATCGCCGACCACATGACGTTCTCAAAACAGACGTCGGCTCACGTCACCAGCGTTTACGAGATCGACATGACCAATGTCGCAAAGTTTCGAACGGCCCATCAGGCGGACTTTCAGGCCAGGTTCGGCACCAAGCTGACCTTCATGCCGTTCATCTTTCAGGCCGTCACGGCGGCGATCCGCGAATTTCGCATCGTTAACAGCCAGGTCGACGGCGACCAGATCATCTACAAGGGCGACATCAACCTCGGGATGGCGGTCGCACTCGATTGGGGTTTGATAGTTCCGGTCATCAAACAGGCTGATACGCTATCGCTGTCGCAACTTGCGGTCGCTGCCAATGATCTCGCCGATCGTGCCCGTACCAAAAAGCTCAATCCGAACGAGGTTCAGGGCGGCACGTTCACGATCACGAACCCCGGCGTTTTCGGCGGATTGTACGGAACTCCGATCATAAACCAGCCGCAGGTCGCTATCCTCTGCGTCGGGACGATCGAGAAGCGAGCCAAGGTGCTGACGTCGAGCGAAGGCGATGATTACATCGCGATCCGGCAAATGGCGTACTTCGCACTGACGTACGATCACCGTATCGTCGACGGAGCGGATGCCGAGAAGTTTTTGGCGTTTCTCAAGAATTTCCTCGAGACCAACCAATTCACTTATTAGTAAAACCCAGTATTTACCGCACTCCGACGCCAATTTGATGCTGTAGCATAGTTGGCGTCGGGTGCGTTATAATAGGGTTTATTGTTCTCGTCCATTGCGTTCTGACAACATTTGAAATTTCTTCCGAAGGAATTTTGGATCCGATCGGGTCGAAAGTGCATTTTATTGCCGGTTCAGGTGACTGTACATTATGAACTCTTTCGTTTTCGATCGGCGGACCTCGGCGAAATTCGCTGCTGCAAAGCCGGAGTTCGGATTAGCGACAACCCCTCGCGGTTGATCAGCGTCTAACTTTTCGTTGTTGATCTTCTATCAGCGGCCTTTTTCACAGGAGATAATTATGTTCAAGAGAATTTCGGTAATCGCAATTGCCATTTCGATCGGGGCTGTCAGCCTTTTTGCTCAGGGTGCCCAGCTTCGGGCGTTGACCGCAGGTCAAAAATACAAGATCAAAGGCGTGGTCGTTTCTAAGGAAAATGACACGACGTTTGTCATTCGCGACACGGTCGGCGTCGATACCAAGGTGGTCATCGGCAGCAACGCAAGCGTCAAGAACAACAGCCTTTTCGGCGGCGATAAATATCCAGTCAGCGCGATCGTCCGCGGACTCAACCTTGAGGCCGAGGGCGTAGGCGATGCATCGGGCAGCCTCGCGGCGACCAAGATCCGCTTTGACAAGAGCAATCTCGCCACCGCACAGTCGATCGACGCCCGCGTTTCGCCGGCCGAAGAGCGTCTGACAGCGGCCGAGCAGAACGCCCAGCGTGTTTCCGGCCAGATCGATGAACTGATGGCTATCTCAAACGCCGCTAAGGGCGGAGCAAAGGCGGCACAGGACACCGCCGATGCAGCGGTCGCCGGCGTCAACGCCACCAACAAGCGCATCACCGATCTTGACGATTATGTCGTCCAGTCGACCGCGACCGTCAACTTTAAGGTCGGCAGTGCAGTGCTGTCAGCCGAGGGTAAAGCATCGCTTGACCAGGTCGCGGCAACCGCGGTGACGCTCAAGGGTTATGTCATCGAGGTGACCGGTTTTGCGTCGGCCGAGGGTGACACCCGCAAGAACAAAGCACTCAGCGAGCGTCGTGCCCAGGCGGTCAAGGACTATTTGATCGAGACCCACAACATTCCGCTTCGCAGAATGAGCACCTCGTACGGTTACGGCGAGCTGCAGGCAGTCGCCGACAATTCGACGCCTGAGGGCCGTGCCCAGAATCGGCGCGTCGAGGTCAAACTGATGGTCAGCCGCGGCATCAATCAAAATGTCGAGGTCAAGGCATCGAACTCGAACGATCAGTAAGACCCCGCATACATGGGCGCTTTGAACCGGCAAGCACGTGCCGCGTCCAAAGCGCCCTTTTTCAGTTTTCAAAGACCACAATGCTAACCAAACGGCTCGTACGAACATTGATCCTGGCCGCGGCCGCATTTGCCGCTCATGGTGCGGCATACGGCCAGACCGCGTCGCCGACGCCCGCTCCGACACCGGACGATGACATCATCAAGGTCGAATCGAGGCTGATCGTGGTGCCGGTTTCGGTGACCGACCCGAACGGCCTGCCCGTGCTCGGGCTCAAGGCCGCCGACTTTCGCCTGGCGGAAGAGAACCGCCCGCAGAACATCGACAATGTCGGCACCGCCGAGAACGTACCGCTCGAGATCGCCCTTTTGTTCGATATTTCGGCGACCACGAGCCCGATGTTCAAGTTTCAGCAGGACACGGCCGCCAAGTTCCTTCAGGAAGTAATGCGTCCGGGCGATCGTGCAACGATATTTACGATCGGGGCCAGTCCGATCCTGGTCGGAGGCAGAAATACGGCCGAGGCGGCGGCCGCCGCTGTCCGTTCGATCGTACCGACCAAAGAATTTACGGCCTTTTACGACACTGTCGGGGCGGCCGCCGAGTACCTGCAAAAGAACGCCCCGGACGGCACCAGACGCGTTATCGTCGTCATTTCGGACGGCGAGGATACCAACAGCAAACGGATCTCAAAAGCGATCCAGGACGGCTATAAACGAGCAGGCGAAAAGATAAATTCGCTCACGACCAAGGAACTCTACCAACTGACCGTAAAGTCGCGTAATGAAGCCAGTTCCCAGGAACGCATACGTGTGCTCAAGGCACTGCAAAATGCCGATACGGTATTTTATTCGATCAATCCGGCCGGCAGTTCGTTTCAGTTGAATCAGATCAGCGTTTTCGGCCAGGAAAATATGCAGAAGTTCGCCGATGACACCGGCGGAACGGCTTTCCTGCCCAAGTTTCAGCCGATCGACACCAAAGACGAGTACCAGAACGGCAATAACGGCCGTAAGAACGCCGAGATACTCGAACGCATCTTCCGACAGCTCGGTAATGAACTCCGGTCACAATATCTGCTGCAGTTCTATTCCGACGGCGATTTTCCGCTCAATAAATTTGTCAAACTCGATGTCGGGCTGCAAACGAAGACCGGCCTTCGCGTACGGGCCCGACAAGGGTATTTCGTTAAGAACTGAACTAGATATTCTCGTCCCTTTCGCGTGAGACGTCGCCCTTGACCTCGGTGGGCGGAGCCTGTTTTTTGACGGGCGTTACAAAATTACCCATCACAGTCTGCGGCTTTTCCTTACGCTCAGTGTTGCTGTTCACGTTTGACGGCGGTGCGACCGCTCCCATCAGCGGCATCGGTGTCGGCGTGGTCAAACCTGCCAATGTGCCGATCCTGACCTTTGGCTTTGAAAACAGCGACGCGAAGAATACTCCGGTCAGCAAAGCCATCACGAGCGAAAATGCCGCGGTCGCGTAAACGCGTGTCCGCTGTTTGACCCGCGCCCAACCGACCGGACAATCGGCGGTGATAATGGAGCCGTCGGCCCGTTGAAAGAACCTGACACACAAGCGGCCCTCGGCATTGGTGACGAGCCTTTCGGCCTCGTTCCTGGTCATCCCAGAGAGGTTATAAACATTGAGCTTGCACTCGCCGCAAAAGCGTTTTCGCTCGTCGCCGTACATCTCATTCCAGTCGGCCGAGCAAGGGCTGGCGATCTTGATATCATTCAGCGGGCTGTCAAATTTAGGCATAACGTACTCCGTTCAATAAAAGCTACAGTTATCACTGCTGCCCAATAGAACGGCACCGCGTGCCCAACTTGCAAAAAATTCCAGCCTATTCGATCTCGAATTTCGCCCTGATCACAAACCGGATCTTCGTGGCCGAAAACGACAGTGTCGGCGAGTCGTCCGTGCGACCGGATGAGAACGGTAACGAGTTGTTCGAATTTAGTGACCCGGTGCGGAAATTGCTCACTTCCTGACCATCAATTATGAAAGTCGAACCCTCTTCTTTTTCGTCTATATAGACCGGCATACCCAATTTGGCGCCGATCGCTTCAAGCAAGTACTGGGCCTTTTCTCGCGCGGCCTTGATCGCGGCGATCTTGGTTTCCTTACGATACTTCACCATCTCAGTGTTATCGGTACTGATCAGATCCAGTTTGCTGACATTGATTCGGTCGGCCAGATCTTGGAGCACGGCGATCTTTTCGAGGTCGCGTATCTTGAGCCTGTAGTCCTTAGTGCCGAGAACGTCCTTTAATTTTCTCTGACGAAAATAGGTGGACGAAATGTCATAGATCGATAAGTCTTTGATTACGTCGATCCCAAGCTTTGACAGTTCGGCCCGAAGTGCGTTCTCTTGTTCTTCGATAGTGATTTTCTTCTTATTTTCGACCCGCTCAGCGAGAGTGATCTTAAAAGTGAATTCATTCGGGACGATTAGCTGCTCGGCCGAGCCATTGACCTCAATAACACGTCTCTCGGGTTGATTCTGAGCAGATACCACGATCGAGGCGAGACAAGCTAATAGCAGCGTGGTCAAAAACACTTTCATAATATTTCCTCCAAATTCGTAAGTAACGTAGATTGGATACCCGAAACGGTCAGTTGGCTGTCCGGCGGTATTTGTGGGTGATCGGACGGCGACGGCCCACGCCAATGGCGTTTTTAGAAATAATCAGCGTCGGCGGCAGCTGCTGGCGTTTGAATTCGTTCGCGGGGTGCTCGACCTTGTTCAGGATCCAATAGACACGCTCCGCATCGTGGCCGGCCGCGATGATCTCAGCGGGCGAGGCCTTTTGTTCAAAGTACATCCGCAGGATCGGGTCCATCAGTTCGTACGGCGGCAGCGAGTCCTGATCGAACTGGTTCGGCGCGAGTTCGGCGGACGGTTTTTTGTCAATGATCTTTTCCGGGATCAGTTCACGGCCGGCGTTCTTGTTGATCTGGCGGGCGATCTGCCAGACCTCGGTCTTGAGCACGTCGCCGAGCACGGCGAGGCCGCCGTTGGTATCGCCGTAGAGCGTACAGTAGCCGACCGCAAGCTCGCTCTTGTTGCCCGTCGTCAACAGCAGGTGGCCCTCGGCATTGGATATCGCCATAAGGATCACGCCGCGCAGCCGCGACTGGATATTCTCGGCCGCCAGCGACTCGCCGCCCTTGGTCGGTTTGTGCAGTTCAAGCTGCCGCAGCAGCACTTCAAACGTGTCGGAGATCGGCTCGGTGCGTCCGTGGCAGCCGAGATTTCTGATCAGTTCCTCGCTGTCCCTGACGCTGCCCTCGGACGAGAACGGCGACGGCATCATCACACAGAGCAGGTTTTCGGGCCCCAGAGCCTCGGCCGCGAGCGCGGCGACCAGGGCGGAATCGATGCCGCCCGAAAGGCCGAGAACCGCTTTTTTGAATCCATTCTTGGCGGCGTAGTCGCGAATGCCGAGCACCAATGCCCGATGGATCGAGTCAATCTCGCCGCCCGTGATGCCGCGTGTGTCGGGCTTGCGGACATCGAGTTCGACTGTCTCGACAAACTCCTCAAAGGCCGACGCCTGCAGGATGATATCGCCCTCTTCGTCGGCGATCAGGCTCGCTCCGTCAAAGATGATACCGTCATTGCCGCCGACCAGATTGACGAATACGATCGGCTTTTTCTGCAATTTGGCACGATGGGCGACCATGTCGCAGCGGAGTTTGATCTTGCCCTTGTTGTAGGGTGAGGCATTGACCGAAACGATGATGTCGGCGCCGATCCCGATCACCTCGTCGGTCGGATCGCTCTCGTACAAACGCTCTTTCCAAAACGTCTTGTCGTTCCAGAAGTCCTCGCAAACGACGACGCCGAGTTTGACGCCGTTAACCTCAAATATCCGGCGATGGTCCGACGGCTCGAAATAACGCGGGTCGTCGAAAACGTCGTATTCGGGCAGGAGCGTCTTGTCGGCAAACCCCAACAGCCGCCCGTCGTGAATGACCGCGGCGGCATTATAAAGCCGGCGGCCGTCCTTTTCGTCATTGGGCCGGATCGTGCCGACGACCGCCGTGATACCGCGGGTCGCCGCGATAATGCTCTCGAGCGGGTCGAGGGCCGAGCTGATGATATCGGCGTCCTGAAACCAGTCCTGCGACGTATAGCCATGCGTCACGACCTCGGGGAAAACGACGAGGTCCGAACCGTCATAGCGGGCCTTTTCGATCGCCGCGATCACCTTGGACGTATTGCCGGCGATGTCGCCGTTAGTCGTATTTATCTGAGCAATGGTGACTTTCATTGAATGGGAAAGGGATTCAAACGGCCTTTGGTTCGTCGCTCTTTTTGACCATCGTCAGACGGTTGCCGCGGTCATTATATTTGACCTCGTCCATTATGTTGTAGATAAACAGCACGCCGCGTCCCGAGGTCTTGAACAGGTTCTGCGGGTCGAGCGGGTCGGGGATATTCTTAACGTCAAAGCCCTCGCCTTCGTCCTCGATGGTAAATCTCGCCTCGTCCTTTGAGACCTCGGCGGCGATGCGGACCAGCTTTTGCGAATCGTATTTATTGCCGTGCTTGACGGCGTTGACGAAAGCCTCATCCAGTGCGACGAACAGATTCGACTTTTCGGGCTTGATGACGCCGAGCTTTTCGACACGCTTCATCAGATAATCGAGCACGATGCTCATAAGCGAGATCGCCGACGGCAGTTCAAACTCGATATTTTCGTGCAGCTTAGCGACGGTCTCGGCCTTGTCGACGAACCTGATCTTGTAATCGAGTATCGTCGCCACGAGGTTCTTGAGTTCGTCCTCGTCAAACTCGTCGCGTCGGAAGTTGGCCGCGCATATCTTGAACGCCTTGACCCGCTCGCCTTCGTGGCCGTTGAGCGTTGCCGGCAGGCATACCGGCACGTTAACATTCAGCGGATCGGGAGCGAGACTGTCGACGTCGAGATCGGTGATGACCACGTCAAAACTGCTGATATCATCGATCGCGAGTGCCGACGCCCGATCTTCGACGACCTTCACATGGTGGCCGACGTGCGCAAATACCTCCGTAAGCGAGGTTGCAAGGTCGTCGTGGTCGTCAATGATCAATATTCGTCGCTGCATAATCAGGCCGCGGTCACTAAGCTAAATTACGAAATGAGTATTGCTGATGTTGCAAATAATACCCCAAGTTGCTACTACTTTTCTATTCTGGATCGATCCCGGTGAACAAAAGCGTCAACGACATCTACACAAGAGCCCCGCTCGATAAATATTCGTTCAAGCAGCGGATGACCATCTATCTTGCCGACCTTGTCTTTTCGGCGGTGATGAGCCTGATCTGCTCGACGATGAGGGTCGAGATGTTTGACGAAGACCCTTTCGAGGCGGCCGCCCGTCAGGGCAAGACCCCGATCATCGCGTATTGGCACGATCAGCTGTTTGTCGGAACCTATTTCCTCCGCGGCCGCGGCCTGGTCGGGCTCGCGTCCAAAAGCTTTGACGGCGAATATATCGCCCGTATCGGCCAGCGGTTCGGCTACGGCATCGTCCGCGGATCATCGTCACGCGGCGGCCGGGCGGCACTTGTACAAATGGTCAATTTGCTTCGCCGCGGCATCCCGGTCACGTTGACCGTTGACGGGCCGCGTGGCCCGCGGCATATCGCCAAAGCTGGTGCCATATCGCTCGCCCAAAAGACCGGCAACCCGATAATCCCGATGACGGGCCGGCTCGACCGGTACTTTAGCCTCGGGAGCTGGGACCGAATGAAGATCCCGTACCCGTTCTCGTACGGCAAGGCACTCTGCGGCGAACCGATCTACGTCGACGCCAACGGTGACGAAGAGCACTTTCAGGCAAAGCTTGCCGAACTCCAGGCAGCACTCGAAAAGCTATCCGCCGACTGATACCTCTTCGGCGGTCTCGCCCGGCTCAGCCGCAAAGTAGTTGGCGGCGAGCATGATCATACTGATCCAGACCATATCAGCCAAAAACAGATGCCCGAGCTGCATCACGATCGGCCCCATCGTGAGGAGCGTGGCGGCGCCAAAGGCGATCTGCACCACGACCAGGGCCGAAACCGCACCGGACCACCATCTGACGTCTGCCGACGCGGGCCGCCGCGATTTGAGCCAGCCCGACAGAAACACAAGGTAAACGCCCGTCAGTACCGAGAGTATCGGGTGGCTGATACGCAGCCGCAGGATGACGTTTGACGCGGCCGAAAGGTCCTTGGCGATGCCCTCGGCGATGGTCGCCGACGGGAAAAGCATATTGCTGAGTGCCGCGAGCGTACCGCTCATTCCGACCAGGAACAGTGCCGTTATCGCCGCCGCGATCAGCAAAATTGCCTTTTTCCCGGGCCGCGGCTGTATCCGGCGTTCGCCGCTCGCCAGCCAGACCGTGATCGTCAGAAACACCAGCAGGATGAACGTATTGACCAGATGGCCCATCGCCCACAGCGGCCGCGTGTCTGTGACCGCGACGGCCGTGTTGCCGGTCAGTACGAGTCCGGCCCCGACCGCCGCCTCAGTAATGACAAAAAATACCGACCCGATCACCGAATAGAGAATGTAGCGGCTGCGGGCCCCGCCGAGCTTTCGCCACAGAATGACCGACCAGATCAGCAGTATCACCATCAAAAGGCCGTCGATGACGGTCGTCATACGGTGCGAAAACTCGATGACGGTCTTGAATTGCGGTGCCGACGGTATCAGCTCGCCGTTGCAGGTCAGCCAGTGTTCGCCGCAGCCGTCGCCGGATTTTGAAGCCCGAAGGAACACGCCCCAAACGATCACAACGATATTCCAAACCAGTACATACCACGCATAGCGGGCAAATCCGGCGAACTTGTCTAGTTTTGTTTCCTGTCCCATTTTGCTTAGAATATCACTTTTACACAGCCGTAAAAATGAAGCTCCGGACCGCTATCTTGATCTTGACGCTGACGCTCGCCGCCAATTGCTTTGCCGCCGTGCCGTACGTCGTCGTACTCGGGACCGCACAGGACGCCGGCGTCCCGCAAATGGGCTGTGATACGCCGTTCTGCCGGCGGGCGTGGGCCGACCCGGGCCTGGCCGAGACCGTTTCGTCGATCGCGCTTGTCGATCCGCGTACCGGCGGGCGTTGGATATTCGACGCGACGCCCGACCTGCCCGAGCAATTTCAATATTTAAAGGGCGTCACGGGCGCCCCCGGCAACCGTCTCGACGGCATCTTTCTGACCCACGCCCATATCGGCCATTACACCGGACTGATGTATCTCGGCCGCGAATCGATGAACGCCAGTGCGGTCCGGACCTACGCGATGCCGCGGATGAAGCTGATGCTCGAGCAGAACGCACCGTGGTCGCAGCTCGTATCGCTCAGGAACATCGCTCTGACCGCAATTTTTGACAAGACGCCGGTCAAGCTCGCCGACGATATAACGGTCGAGCCTTTCCTCGTGCCGCATCGCGACGAGTTTTCGGAAACCGTCGGGTTCCGCATCACGGCCCGCGGCCGAAAGCTCGTCTTTATCCCCGATATTGACAAATGGGAGAAATGGCCCGTATCGCTGGCCGAGCTCGTCCGGGATTCGGACCACCTTTTGATCGACGGCACGTTCTTCGCCGACGGCGAGATCGCCCGGCCGATGAGCGAGGTGCCGCACCCGTTTGTCGCCGAAACGATGAAACTGCTCGCCGGACTCTCAAAGGCCGACCGGGCAAAGGTCATTTTTACCCATTTCAACCACAGCAACCCGCTCGTGCAGCGTGACAAAAAAGCCGCGGCCGCGGTCGAGGGCAAGGGATTTCGTATCGCCCGACGCGGGATGAGGATCGAACTGTGAGCCGCAAGGAACGCATCGACAAGCTTCTCGTCGCCCGCGGCCACACCGACTCGCGCTCGAGGGCACAGGCACTCGTGATGGCCGGCGTCGTGCTCGTCGGCGAACGCCGCGTCGATAAACCGTCCGAGATGGTCGCCGAGGACGCCGCGATCCGCATCAAGGGCGATTCGCCCGAGGCCAGATATGTCGGCCGCGGCGGGCTCAAGCTCGAAAGGGCTCTGGCCGACTTTGCCATCGACCCGACCGGCTGCGCGTGTCTCGACGTCGGTTCGTCGACCGGCGGATTTACCGATTGCCTGCTGCAGCACGGAGCCGCAACGGTGGTCGCCGTCGATGCCGGGACCAATCAGCTCGTCTGGAGCCTGAGGACCGACGAGCGTGTCGACGTACGCGAAAATACCAACGCCCGCGAACTAACGCCCGCCGATTTTACCGCTCCGTTCGACCTGATCGTGATGGATGTTTCGTTCATCTCGGCCACCAAGATCCTCGGCGTGCTCGTGCCGCTGCTCTCGCCGTCGGGAAAGATCATCGTGCTCATCAAACCGCAGTTCGAGGTCGGCCGCGGCGAGGTCGGCAAGGGCGGAATTGTCAAAGAACCCGAAAAACACGAACGCGTCGTCCGCGAGGTCAACGATTTTGCCGAGAGCTGCGGCCTGAAGGTCATCGGCACGATCGAGTCGCCGATACACGGGGCCGAGGGCAACAAGGAGTTTCTGTCAGCGTATGAGCGATGAACGCGGCAACGATGAACGCCTGACCGGCGGCCGCCCGAAGCTGGTCGAGGGCGTCGACTATTATTTTGACGGCGGCCTGATGGTCCTGACCGAGCACTTTCTGTTAAACCGCGGCTTCTGCTGCGGCAACGGCTGCCGGCACTGTCCGTACGACGGCGAGTGCGAGCTAGAGTAGATAGACCTCGATCTCGGCCGGCGACCAGTCATCAATTTCGCCGTTAACCTCAAACTGCGGCGAACGGACATCCCGAAATTCTTCGGCGGCCGGTGACGGCTGAGCGTACCTGATCGACGCGAGCGTAGTGTCGAGCACGCGGCGGACGTCACGGTCGAGGCTCTCGTCGATGCCGTAGTAGATCCACTTGCCGTCACGCCTGGTCGAGACGAGGCCCGTACCGCGTAGGTACGCGAGATGCCGCGAGATCTTGGGCTGGCTTTCGCCGAGCGTGTCGGCCAGATAGCCGACCGAAACCTCGCCGCCGGACATCAGCGACAAAAGCCGCAGCCGCGTTTGATCGGACAGGGCCAGAAACAGCTTTTCGAGTTCGGCAAAGACGGTTTCGTTCATAATTGACCTCACGGATACACCGTCATATTACGTCATCCATATATGTAACGCAATCACGGCCGGCCGCCTTCACCGTCCGCACCGCGTACACGGCTTTTGCCGAATCGGCGGCAAAGGGTTTACGATATCCCAAGTACCGAAAGGAGTTTCAAACATCAATGAGCAGAACGTCGTTCTACACGGCCGCGGTCCACGCCGGCGAGGATCACTCGGAGCACTTCGGGGCGTTGTCGGTGCCGATCTATACGGCGTCGACATTTGCGTTCTCAGACGCGGATGAGGCGTCGGCCATCCACAACGAAGAAAAGCCCGGTTACTATTACGGCCGCCTCGGCAACCCGACTCAGGACGCCCTCGAACGCACGATCGCCGAGCTCGAGAACGCCGACGCGGCACTCGCCCTCGCCTCGGGCATGGCCGCCGTTTCGGCCGCGGTCTTTACGGCCTGCCGCAGCGGCGGGCACATCGTCGCACCCGAGTCCGGATACTCGACGACGACCAACTTTCTGCACCACATCGCCGAGCGTTTCGGCATCGAGACGACCTTTGTCGATGCCGCCGACGCCGAGAATTACCGCAACGCGATCCGCCCGAACACCCAGCTGCTCTGGGTCGAAACGCCGTCAAACCCGCTGTGCCGCATTACGGATATCGCGGCCGTCGCGGCGATCGGCAGGGCCGCGGGGGCGTTGACCGTCGTCGATAACACCTTTGCCACGCCATTTAACCAGCGGCCGCTCGAACTCGGTGCCGACGCCTGTATCCACAGTGCGACCAAGTATCTCGGCGGCCACAGCGACCTGACCGCGGGCGTTCTGGCCGGCGGCAGCGAGTTTGTCACGGCCGCCCGAAACGGTGCTAACAAATTTTACGGCGGCAGCATCGCACCGCAGGTCGCGTGGCTCGTCGCCCGCGGCATTAAGACCCTCGCCCTGCGAATGGAGCGGCACAACGCTAACGCTCAGGCGATCGCCGAGATGCTCGAGCGTCACCCGCGTGTCGCGGCCGTTCACTACCCGGGCCTCGCGTCGCACCGCAACCACGACATCGCCCGCCGGCAGATGACGGGCGGCTTTGGCGGCATGATCGGGTTTGACCTCGGCAGCGTCGAGGCGGGCAAGGCGTTTGCCAACGGCGTCAGGCTCTGCGCGCTGGCCACCTCGCTCGGCGGTGTCGAGACGATATTGCAGCATTCGGCGTCGATGACGCATGCGGCAATTCCGCGTGAAGACCGCCTGCGGGCCGGCATCACCGACGGGATGATCCGCCTTTCGGTCGGGATAGAAGATGTCAAAGACCTGATCGCCGATATCGGACAGGCACTGGACCGCATCTGATCGGCACATATACGCTTTTACGAATATAAAACACAATGTCCTACATACTCGCACTTGACCAGGGCACGACCAGCAGCCGGGCGATCATTTTTGACCACGACGGCAACACTATCGCGGTCGGCCAAAAGGAATATACGCAGATCTACCCGCAGAGCGGCTGGGTCGAGCACGACCCTGACGAGATCTGGCGTTCGCAGATCGAGACCGCCGCCGGGGCTCTGGCCAAGGCCGGGCTCGGCGCCGCGGACATAGCCGCCATCGGGATCACCAACCAGCGTGAGACGACGGTCATCTGGGACCGTGCGACAGGCGTGCCCATCCACAACGCGATCGTCTGGCAGGACCGCCGGACGGCCGGTATATGCGACGCCGTGAGGGCATCGCACGGCGAAACGATCAGGCGTAAGACCGGACTCGAGACCGACGCGTATTTCAGCGCGAGCAAGATCAAATGGCTGCTCGACAATGTCCCTGACGCCCGGCGGCGGGCCGAGGCCGGCGAGCTCGCATTCGGTACGATCGACACCTGGCTCGTCTGGCGCCTGACCGCCGGACGCCTGCATATCACCGACGTTTCAAACGCCTCGCGGACGATGCTCTTTGACATCAGCACGCTCGACTGGGACGACGAACTGCTGGCGATCTTTGACGTGCCGCGGGCGATATTGCCCGACGTGCGGTCGTCGTCCGAGGTTTACGGCGAGGTCGAAACGCCCGTGGAACTTAGCGGCATCAGGATCGCCGGCATCGCCGGTGACCAGCAGGCCGCACTTTTCGGACAGGCGTGTTTTGATGCCGGTTCGACCAAAAACACCTACGGCACGGGCTGTTTTATGCTGCATAATGTCGGCCCGTCGCCCGTCGGGTCGGACAATCGGCTGCTCTCGACGGTTGCCTGGCAGATCGGCGGCGTTACCGAATACGCTCTCGAGGGCAGCGTCTTTATCGGCGGTGCCGTGATCCAGTGGCTGCGCGATTCGCTCGGGATCATCGCCGCATCGGCCGAGGTCGAGGCCCTGGCCGCGTCGGTGCCGGATAACGGCGGCGTGTATTTCGTGCCGGCGTTTGCGGGGCTCGGGTCGCCGTATTGGGACCAGGACGCCCGCGGCACGATCACCGGGCTGACCCGCGGCACTGGCCGGGCTCATATCGCCCGGGCGGCGGTCGAATCGATCGCGTTTCAGACGGCCGACCTGCTCACGGCAATGAACGCCGATTCGGGCTCGCACCTGTCCGAACTCCGCGTTGACGGCGGGGCGACGGCCAATGACGCCCTTTTGCAGTTTCAGGCGGACATTCTGCAGATACCTGTCGTCCGCTCAAAAACGTCCGAGACGACCGCTCTCGGTGCCGCGTATCTGGCCGGCCTCGCGACCGGATTTTGGTTGTCAAAGAGCGATGTCGCCCATCACTGGCAGGCCGAACGGCGTTTCGATCCGCAGATGTCGATGGTCGAGGCCGAGCGTTTGCTAACGGAATGGGCCGAAGCCGTACGCAGGTGCCGAAGCGGCCTCTAGGCTGCTCCATCCTCGCGTCACACCGACCGCCTCGTCGCACGGCTTCGGATAGATCAGGCTCGTTGAAGATAAAAGCTGCATTTGCCCCCCCAGATCTGTGCTACCATCGCGATGATAAAAAGATTCCCTGAACCCACAACATCAAAGGAGACTTCCCATGAATCGAAAACCAGTTCTGCTGTTTACGGCAATCGTGCTGACGGCGATCGCAGGAATGAGCACAGGTCTGACGACTAACAGCGCCGCGACCAACATTCCGCCGACGCCGACACCGCAAACTGTGGTCGTTCTTAGAGCGGCTTCCCAGACCCAGTCGGTTTATTCCGAACCGGCGTCCCTGCCGACAAAGATCGAGGTTGCCGAATACGTTAATGGCAAAGCAAAACTTGCTCGGATCGCTAATGTGAAACGCAAGCTCGCCAAACATCTTCAGGCTCTCGGGATCAATGACAGCCGGGCTTTACTCGACAACCCATACGACCGGCGATCCAGAGAGATATTGAAGTCGCTCGCGGAACGCTCTCCGTCAAAAGTAATATCCGGCGATCGTTTGTCAGGTGTCCATATTGCAAATGACCTGTACCTTCCGAAGTCGTTGAAATTGACCGGCGAAACCGTCATTATCGCAAATCGAATTACGTTCGAGGGTAAGGATGTGTCGATACGGGGCCCTTACGATATCTTTGTTGTCCCGATTGATTCAATGGTAACTACGGAGAGACGCAGCAAGGCGGTTACAAGCAGTTACGCCGAACTCGACCCGAACTCTGCGTCCTATCGCGAACAATTTTTCAGCGATAATTCTGTCGTCAAGGGTAAGGTCTCGATCGATGTCAGCGGTTTGGGAAACCGTGAATGGTTGGACGCAAGAGCCAACCGGATCGGTCGAACGGAACTAGTAGATGACCGAAGCGGCGCACCGGGTGCAAACGGCACTTCGCCGGCCCCGCAACCTCAGGCTCCAAATGGAGTAGATTCGCCAAATCCGGTCGACGGCACATGCGATGACACTGGCCCGGCCGGCAGAGATACTCCGAATGCCACGGACGGGAATGATGGCAATCTTGGCGAGAACGCCCCGGACAATGCCACTGCGGGCGACAATGGCGGATCAATATCGGTCAATATCCCGTTTCAGGACGCTGACCCGACATACGAATTCTATTCCCGTGGGGGAAAAGGAGGCGATGGCGGCCAGGGTGGTGCCGGCGGCAACGGCGGCCATGGCGGAAAGGGTAAACGCGGCGGAAACGGCGTTACCTGCCGATGTGTAGTTGGTAACGGTGGTAAAGGCGGCGATGCCGGAAAGGGCGGTGACGGCGGACAAGGCGGCCAGGGCGGAAATGGAGCTAACGGTGGCAACGGAGGCACGATCGTCGTGGTTTATCCTCCTAACTATAACCAGCAACACATTGTTACGGACGTTAACGGCGGCGACCCGGGACAGGCCGGCGCCAGAGGGTTTGGCGGTTCGTTTGGTGAGCCCGGCACACCCGGAGTTGGCGGAAATCCGGGCCCGGCGATGTGTGGGCAATACGGAACAGGTGGGCAAGGTGGTGCACCGAAAGGATTTGGCAGTACGGGAGGATCCGGGCTCCCCGGTTCCGCCGGACAAAGAGGAAATGACGGAGTTGCCAGCGTCATACCGGCCCAAATTGGCGGAGGCGGCGGCGATGGCGGCGGTGGAGGAAGCCCGGGCTGTAACCCTTACAACTGGGTTCAGTACATATCTTACGATGGTGGTCAGACCTGGGAGTTATACGATTCATGGTACGCCGGGTGTTGGTAGACTGCCGTTCAACCCAACTGTCCGAACAGGCCGCACTTAGCGGCCTGTTCCGTTTGTAAGCCCGCAATATCTTGCCAGGCCGGCTATTTTGATATCCGTCCCACACTTGGCCAACTTTCAGTAACTTTAGTTGTCAAAGAACGAAATGCCCGAGCATTTACATCTCGGCAGGACCATTACTCCGATCAAGCCGGAAATACGAGCTAAAGAGACGTCATCATACCCGTATGATTTATCACAATAATTGTTGTATTCGAATCCATAAAATTGGGACGAGATATTTCGCCCCAATTTCCAGCGTTAGCTAAACTTCGTCGCTTTCGCCCTTGGATTTGCTCATTACCGGAGCGGCGGCGACCGACGGCAGCGGCAGTGCGACACCGTCGGCACTGACCAGCGGTTCGTCGTCATTGGTGCCGCGTTCGGCGGCGTCGCTGACGATCATCTTGCCCGACTGTTTGGTGAAATACAGCATCTTGGTCTCGTCGTCATAGTCGACCAACACGAGGTCGCCGGTCTCGACCTGTTCGGTCGCGACGAGGTTAGACAGCGGATAGACCAGAAAACGCTCGATCGACCGCTTGAGGTGCCGGGCACCGTATTTCAGATCGATACCCTCGCTTAGCAAGTATTCCTTGGCCGCGTCGGTACACTCAAAGACGAATTTCGTGCCGGCCGACTCGGTAATGCGGTCCTGCACGGCCTTGAGTTCGATGTCGAGGATCTGCCTCAGGTGATGTTCCTTGAGGCTGCGAAACACGACGACCTTATCGATGCGGTTCATAAATTCGGGTGAGAATTTACGTTTTGCCGCCTCGAGTGCGGTGCGGTAGATCTTGGTGTCGATCTCGTTGTCGGCCTTGACCTGGTCGGTCTTTGTCGGGGCAAACCCGATGCCGCCCGAGATCATTTCGGACATCTCGCGGGCACCTAAGTTTGACGTCATGATAACGACGGTCCGCGAAAAATCGACGCGGCGGTTGTCGCCGAGCGTCAACGTCGCCTTGTCCAAGATGCCGAGCAGCAGCTGCCACAGGCTGTCTGACGCCTTTTCGATCTCGTCAAACAGGACAAAGGTGAGCTTGGTCTCGTCGGTATGCGCCTTGTCGAGGTTTTCCTGCGTCAGCATCGGCGAGGTTTCGCGATGGCCGAGGTATCCCGGAGGCGAGCCGATCAGTTTGGCGATCTCATGCGAGTGCTGAAACTCGGCACAGTCGATCTTGACGACCGTGTGCGGCTCATTAAAAAGCACCTCTGACGCGGCCTCGACGACACGCGTTTTGCCCGAGCCGGTCGGCCCGAGAAAGAGCATCGTCCCGATCGGACGCGACGGGTTGTTCATCCCGGCGAGATAGATCTGGAACAGTCCGCTCATGCGGCGAACGGCGCGTTCCTGTCCGACGATCTGGGCCGACAGTTTGTCTTCAAACTCGGCCGCCCGCGGACTCTTGCGTTCGGGGTCGAGCAGGATGCCCCGCCCGGTGTTTTCCTTTTTCTTTGCCGTGTCCTGTCTCATCTGCTTATCTCCTGGGCGGTGTTTAGGTAAACTCCGCTTGCCTTTAGAACGTGTCCGGCGTCGAAACTTGCCGATATTTCGACGGCAGATCTGTCGTCAATAATGATGATTTCAAAAGATTAATCGTTGGCTGGACTTTCGAATCTGGAGGAGTACGTCCAGAGATCAACAGCGAGTATGAAGGCCCACTTAAGTTCAACAATTAACACAAGTTTTACTCCTCACGCAACCAGAAAAATCCCTCCGCGCGATATTTTTTCGGGAAACCGGGCGCCATTGGCCGTTTGGGCGTCATTTATGCACGATCGTCAGCCACCCGCTGAGCGTGCCCGACGCGCCGCCCGCGTTATAGTTGGGCAGGCTGGCCCGCGGCACCTCGACCACGTCGTACCACGGGTCGAGAAAGATCATACGGTGGTCCGAATCGATCTGTTTGAGCAGCGTAAAGTGCCCGCCGCCGCCGGCCCACGCGATGTGGGCGATGATCTTGGTACGTTCGCCGATGTAGTACCAAAAGTAGTCAAACAGCTTGCCCGCCCCGACGCCGGTCGAGGCATATGTCGGCACGCCTTCGGCGTTGAGAACGTATGCCAGGTTGCTGGCGTTGGTGCCGCTTTTTTCCTCAAAACGGCCGGGATAATTCTGCGACAGCTGCCGTGCACGGCTCTCGGGGTCGACCATACAGGCCAGTTTGTAAAAGCTCTCGGCCATCGCCACGCATGCCGGCCCGCATGATTGGCTCATCTCCTGATGCAGCAGGTAATGTGATCTTCCACGACTATCGGATGCCCATCTTGCAGTCATATATTCGTCCTCACTTTTTAACTTCGGCGGAGCGAATTTAACGCTCCGTCACAAATGGGAGACGAATCCCGGGACCGCTTTTGCCGTTCTAGTCGTAATATTCGAGCCCGAGATGTGTTATCAGATCTTCGCCCATCATATGGCGAAGCGTGTTCTTCAGTTTCATCAACTGGATAAAGATATCGTGCTCGGGGTACAGCCCCGGAGCGGTCTGCGGCGCCTTAAAGTAGAATGAAAGCCATTCCTGCACGCCCCTCATACCGGCACGCTGGGCAAGGTCCATAAAGAGCGCGAGGTCGAGCGCGAGCGGTGCCGCCAGGATCGAGTCGCGGCAGAGAAAGTTGACCTTGATCTGCATCTTGTAGCCGAGCCAGCCAAAAATATCGATGTTGTCCCAGCCCTCTTTGTTATCGCCGCGGGGCGGATAATAGTTGATCTTGACGACGTGCGAAAAATCGCCGTACAGGTCGGGATAGACCTCGGGCTGAAAGATATGTTCGAGCACCGAGAGCTTTGACACCTCTTTCGACTTGAAATTCTCGGGGTCGTCGAGCACCTCGCCGTCGCGGTTGCCGAGGATATTGGTCGAGTACCATCCGTTGAGCCCGAGCATACGCGATTTGAGCCCCGGAGCGAGGATCGTCTTCATCAGCGTCTGGCCGGTCTTAAAATCCTTGCCGCAAATTGCGACGCGGTGCTCTTCGGCGAGTGCGGTCAGGGCCGGGATATCGACCGTCAGATTGGGCGCGCCGTTGGCAAAGGGCACGCCGGACTTGATCGCGGCGTAGGCATAGATCATCGACGGAGCGATCATCGGGTCGCTGTCGTACATCGCCTTTTCAAACGACTCGACCGTCCGGTGAATATCCGATTCCTCGATATAGATCTCGGTCGAGGCGCACCAGACCATCACGAGACGGCTGCAATTGTTGTCGGACTTGAACTTAGCGATGTCGGCGATGAGCTGTTCGGCGAGATCCATCTTGTTCTTGCCGGTCTTGACGTTGTCGCCGTGCAGGCGCTTGACGTAGTTCTGCTCGAAAACGGCGGGCATCGGCTTGAGCGACGAGAGCGGCTCGGACAGCTGATTTATAAGGTCCTTGTCGAGCACGCCGGCGTTCATCGCGGCCTCGTACGCCGAATCGTGAAAGATGTCCCACGCGCCGAAGACGACATCGTCGAGCGAGGCGAGCGGCACAAAATCGCTGATCTTCGGGCTGCGGTTCTCGGTGCGTTTACCGAGCCGGATGGTGCCCATCTGCGTCAGTGCCCCGACGGGCTGCGAGATGCCGCGTTTGACCGCCTCGACGCCGGCGACCAAAGTTGTGCTGACGGCCCCGAGGCCGACCAGCAATATTCCGAGTTTTCCTTCTGCGGGAGCGATGTCCACGCCTTTTTCGATCATTTTTTCCTCCGAGAAACCTATTAAAAAGAATAGCTTTACATAAATATTAAGGCAAACGAGCGACGGGCCTTTGCCCGGCGATGCGTATTTCGCCGTTGGGGTTATTGGGCGAGAGGAAGAAGAGCGTCGCGGGCGGTTTGTCGTAGAGGGCCATGGCGACTGAGACGGCGTCGATCTGGTCGTCGTGTTTGCCGTGCGGAAAAGAGCATACTTCGTCGACGAAGGCTCGGTTCCAGTGGCCGCGGACGAGGCGGATGCGTCCTTCGGCGGCGGCGGTGAGCCAGGTGCCGGCCCGGCGGAGTTTATCGCCGCGGGCGTCGACGCCGCGAAAGCGTCGTCCGTGGTGGCGGGCGTCGCTGTGGAGTTCCTGCATAAAGGCACGGCCGTGGAGGGCGGTTTCGATGCCGTGTTCGGTGTCGCGTTCGGTGCGGATGTAGTGCGAGATGAGCCGCTTCTGCTCGGGAAAGCCGATGCGTCGCCGACATCCTCCGTCGATGTATAGATAGCCCGAGGCGTCAATGGCGACGCGGAATGTCGCCGTGTAGTCGGCCGTCCGAGCGGTCGAGATAGCGAGGTCGTAGCCGCGTTTCCACTTGAGGCCCTTCGGCGGCTGATCGACGATATAGCGGAACCATTCGCGTTTGAAAACGCCGCCCTCGGCCGGCACCGGCCGCTGCTGATAGAGCGAGGCAAAGTAGAACTCGCCCCGACGTTCCCGCAGCCGCTCGAAGTACGCCGCCGGGAAACGGTCGGGCCAGAGCGCCTCGCCGGGCGAACGGCGTAAGGGATCAGACGAGAGACTGGAGACATGAGACGGGAGACCGGAGGGAAATGATGAATTATGAATATCGAATGATGAATGAGAGATGGAAGAAAAAGGAGGAATAGTTGAAGCAGATCGAGACGTGTCATGCGCGGATCTCTGATCTTCATTCATCATTCGATATTCGTCATTCTGATCTTGGGCCGTCTCCTGACTCGCGTCTCCCGTCTCTTGTCTTCCTTCGGCCAGTGCCGGCAGTGAGACGACGGTCCATTGTTCACCGCCGCCCTCGGCCTCGCGGAGCAGGCGGCCGGCGAGGTCGTCCTCGTGCCAGCGGGTCTGGATGAGGATGATCGCACCGTCGGGTTCGAGGCGGGTTGCGAGGTCGTCGTTGAACCAGTTCCAGAGCCTTTCGCGGCACACCTCGCTCGAGGCCTCTTCGCGGCCCTTGACCGGGTCGTCGACGATGATCAGATCGGCGCCGAAGCCGGTCACGCCCGCCCCGACACCGACCGCCTTGAGCCCGCCGCCGTCGGCCGTCTCCCACTCGGAGACGCGGTTCAGCGGCCGCTGACGCGTGAACGGAAAAGGGCTCTCGGGATCGTTAACCGCAGAGCCGCCAAGACGCTGAGGAGAAGAAGTGGGGGAGAAAGGGAAAGGGCATTCCGAACCGTTAACCGCAGAGCCGCGGAGACGCTGAGAGGAAGAAGATGGGGCGAAAGGGAGATGGGAAGCGAGGGAATGCTGACGCATCTCCTCTTCTCCCTTTCTCCCATTCTCCCCTTCTCCCGTCTCTCTTTCTCTCCGCCTTCGCGCCTCGGCGTCGTCGATAAGGACGCGGCGGACCTTTCGCGAAAAGTTGTCGGCGAGCTTCTGGTTGTAGCTGCTGATGATGACCCGCGTCGAAGGGCTCCGGCGAAGCCGATAGGCGGCGTAACGCACCGTCACAAGCTCGGATTTGCCGTGCCGCGGCGGCATGAAGATCATCAGCCGTTTGGTCTCGCCGTCGGTCACCCGTTGCAGGTGTTCGTAAAGGTAAAGTTGGTGCCGCAGGTCCCAGTCCCACGCCGACGGCATCGTCTTCAGCCAGGCGTGGAAAGAGACGGGCGAATCGGGGGTGTTTTTAACCGCAGAGGCGCCGAGACGCGGAGAGGAAGAAGTGGGGGAGAAAGGGAGTTGGGGAGATGGGGCGGCATTCCCTCGCTCCTCTTCCCCCTGGCTCCCTTTCTCCCACGCTCCTTTTCTCCCTTTCTCCTTTTCTCCCTGTCTTCCTATCTCCCGGTCCCAGCCGAAACGCTCCGGCCAGCCCGGCGTCACGCGTCCGCCGCGGGTGCGTGCGTAGAGGTTGCGTTTCGTGAACCCACGCCAGCCCCTCGCACGCATTTCGGCCGCGATCCGCACGTGCCCGGCCCCGCCAT
>CAZQGN010000020.1:0-72887 GCA_964592865.1 uncultured Chloracidobacterium sp.
TCCGCCAAGTTCGGATCAATTTCGAGAGCCTTGAGCGCCGCTGCCTTGGCTTGCGGCATATTGTCTTTCGGTCTGAAATCACCGTAGATTGGGAACACAGCATAAGTATCGGCTAATCCGCTGTGAGCCAGGGCATAGTTCGGGTCTGTTTCGAGGGCTTGCTTGAAAAACACAACTGCTTTTTCCAATTCAGGTGCGTCTCGTTTGTTCCAATGAAAACGACCTTGCAGATAAAGCCGATAGGCTTCGTTGTTATCGGTGTATTTCTTCGCCAGCTTTTGTTCGCTTTCGCCCGACAGTTTCAGTTGCAGTTTGCCCACGATCTCGGTGACGATCTCGCGTTGGGTGGTCAATAGCTCCGACAGCTTCCGTTCATACTGCTCGCCCCACAGCGATTTGTTGGTTCGGGCATCCACGAGCTCGACCGTGATGTTCAGATTGTCGCCCCGCTTGGTAAGCCGTCCCGTCATCACCGCGTCCACGCCAAGTTCGGAGGCGATCTTGGCAATATCGGTCTCCTTCCCCTTGTAACGCATCACCGAACTCGTCGGGCTGACCTTTAGATCAGCGATCTGCGTCAGCCGAAAGATCACCGACTCCGCCAAACCGTCCGATAAATAATCCGTGTCAGCATCCGAATTCCTATTCTCAAACGGCATCACGGCGATGGAATTGATCTGCTTTGTACTGGGGCCAGAGAAATATCGATAGCCGAAGAAACCGCCGACTAGTATCGCGACCGCCAAGACCAACGCCGCCAGCGGCTTTGCCGCCCGATGAGCGGAATGGCTCTGCCTTTCCGTCGAGCCTCCCAAAGACCCCTGAGGCTCCGCCTCCGTTTCGGTTCGCAGGATAGCAGTCTCGCCCGTTAGATCGATCTGTGGACGAGTAGAAGCTTCCGTCGAGTGTAATATTGCGGTCTTCGGTTCATCGAACTGGCCGCCCGCTGACGCAGGCGGTTCTGACCTCGGCCCTTCGAGCAGCGCATTGCCGTCGTCGAGACAATACAGCAGCGTATCGTCGTAATAATTTCGCCTGCATTCAGGGCATCGTTTCATAAGGGTCTATATGCCAAAGCCGGCGCGCCCGAGCAGTTCATCAAAGCGCGGTTCAGAACGAAGCACATCGAATTTAGGATCGACCCGTACAAATGGCACCCAGGTCACCCGCTTTTCGCAAGCATGCTCCAGCCAATCAAGAGCCTCTTCGTGATCGCCGAGCCCGGCGTAAATATGTGCGAAATTGATGGCCGGCGAATAACCCTGACCGGACAACTCTTTGAATTTGTTCAGAACCCGCAACGCCCTTTCGCGATCGCCGGACCTCGCGTAAACGTATCCGAGAACCGATAACGCCTGAGGGTCCATCGCGTCAGACGCGATCTTCTCGATCGTCGCAACGGCCAAGGCCAGGTTCCCTTTTCGCGCATACGCTTCCGCAAGAAAGGCAATGGCCACCGGGTAGTTCGGGTGCAATTCCAGGACATCCTCGAATTGCGTGATCGCCCTGTCCGTCTGACCGGACCAATAGAGAACGACACCGATCGCGTTGATATTTGGAGCAGAAAGCGGGTCCAGCTCTCGTGCGCGGTTCAGTTCCCCGAGGCTCTCGTCGAAACGCCCCATTAGGCCGAGAAACCATCCGTACCACATATGGACCGTGGCGTTGCCCGGATTGATAGCCATAGCCCGTTTGAATTCGGCCTCGGCCCCCGCGTAATCCCAGTCGAAGTACATCTTGATGAGGGCAAGCGAATTGTGAGCTTCGGCGAGGCCGTCGTCCAGTTTCAGTGCCCGTTCAGCGGCCTCCCTTGCCCTTGGGCCCGGGTCCGCCACCGAGAACGAGAAGAAAGACAGCTCCGTGAAAGAGTCAGCCAGGGCGGCGTGGGCAGACGCGTAAGTCGGATCGATGGCGATCGCCCGCTGAAAGTTCTCGATTGCCTTATCAAAATCAGCCGGCGTCCATTTGTTGAAATGCGACAGGCCGCGGAGATAGAATTCGTGAGCTTCGGCGCTCTCGGTATGCCGCTTGAGCAATGCAGCCTTTTCAACCCCGAGCAGTTTTATCTTTAGTGCCTCGACCACAGCCACCGCGATCTCGTCCTGCACATCGAAGATATCATTCATCTCGCGGTCAAAACGTTCCGACCACAGTTGATATCCATCGGCGGCATTTACGAGCTGCGCGGTGATCCGCAGACGGTCGTTCGATTTTCTGACGCTGCCCTCGAGGACCGAGTTGACGTTCAAAGCGGCAGCGATCTCGCCGACATTGGCGTTTCGCCCTTTGAACGAGAAAGCCGATGTGCGGGCCGCGACCTTTAACCGATCGACCCGGGCGAGAGCATTCAGTATTTCCTCGGCCAGCCCGTCGCAGAAATATTCGTTCTCGGCGTCAGCACTCATATTGACGAAAGGCAATACGGCGATCGACGGCGCGGGGTCTTTAGCGGCCTTTACGTTGATCAACGGACGTGTTGCCTCTTCGGCCGGTGAAGGCGGGCTGTGCAGGATCGCTGTTGCAGGCTCGTCGTCGGACGAGCCGCCGCTTGCGGGCCCTTCGAGCAGCGGATTGCCGTCGTCGAGACAATACAACAGCGTATCGTCGTAATAATCCCGCCGGCATTCAGGGCATCGTTTCATAGGTGTTACAGAATGGATTGAGCATCACATTCTAACCCATTTTTTGCCATTTTGTGCGTGTATATGCGATCTGAAAAGCGTTTTTCTGGGCATTCTTCTGTGACTGGCTGCCCGGAGCGGCACCCATAATGGCGAGCTTGCAGCCGCGGCCGGCGGCAAATGACAGACGATCTTCGAGCAATGCGGTTTGAGCCCCGTTTTTCCGAGCGTCGGGCAAGGTGCTGGCACCCGCGAGCACGCAGACATCGTTGTAGATGAATAACATCCCGGTTGCGATCGGTCGGCCCGCGAGCTCGGCCATGTAAGGAAACGCACCCTTGCACGACGCACTGATCGAGCCAAAATTGAACATAAACTCACCCAAAGCCTCGTGCTCGGTCATCCACGCGTCGGCCGATGTCCGCGCCCATAGCTCAACCTCGTCAGGCCCGATAACGCGGGTCGTGAGCCGCGGGTCACGCTCGCGTTTCTCGACACTGCCAAGTTCGCGATACATAACGCTGGTGAGTTCGATCGGGCGATAGCAGCGAGCCGACAATAATTCCATCAGCGACGGATCGGTTATCGGGCTGACTTCGTGAAAAACAGGCGCCGCGTGTTTCGCATAGAAAGACTCGATCTCGTCGAGATGCTCGGCGGTGGCGTCCTCAAATAATCCCAAACCGAACGTCTGCGTCAGCGGCGATTCCACGCCGTCGAACATCGCATATGCACCGCCGACCTCGATCCACTCGGCACCGAATTCCGGCGTCAACCGTGCGCGGGTTTCGACAAAATCGGCATTGACGCGGGCCTCGGTGCGCTCGAGTTTCTGAGATAAGGTTCTGTCTGAATAGATCATTTTAATAAAATTATTGCCCCTATATTATTTCTTTTCACGAACTGGCAGACGGCTGCCTTTGTTTCCCGACGGAGTGTGGGTTCGCAACCGCTGACCGCCGACCGGTTCACGCCGAGCTCATTTGCAAAACACTGAGCCCTTATTGGCAAAAGATCTCAGCATTCCACTTAGATCGCTTGTTCGGATCGATCGTACAGGTGAACGTCCCGCTTACCGAGTGCCCGTCAGGCGACAGAGTGCCTGTATAGATACAGTTTCCTGTTCCATAATCGTAATCGATTCGGGCCGTAACTGTCAGGCCGTTCAATGTTACCTTTGGCTTTTCGGCAAAGCGGCTGCCGTCCGCGTATGTATAGACCGCGTCAAACACGTTGCTGTCACCGATACGCGTCCACACGGACCTCGAATTGTACTCATTGACTATTGTCCATCGTTTGCCGATGCCGCATCCGGACGAGGCCGGAGCACTCACGGCCGCTCCGGTCGAATAGACGGCGTTTGCCGAATATCCTCCGCAGTTTTGGGCCGGGTCGCCGGTACATTTCATATTGCAGTTCGAGGCGGTGCCGTAGCGGCCGTAACTATTACCGCACAGGCAGCTTTCGCCGTATTGAACACCGGCAAACTTAAATCCCCTCGCCTTGCAGGCGGCAATACACGCTTCAGGTGTGTTCCGTGAACTGCGTTCCAAAAAGCCGTTAAGGTCGAACACGCTTGTGTCCTTAAAACAGCCGATGTACGCCGCCGAACCGCCGGTTTGGCCGGCAAACGTCGTGACCGGGCTGACAGATGTCGCGGTGACCGAGGCTGACTGGCCCGATCGGACGGTCACGGGCCTCAGCGTCCTATTCTTTGGCTTAAGCGTTACTTCGCCGCGATATACTGTGACTCGCGTCGTACCGGCGGTGCTTGTGTCAAAGATAATGTGCGGATCGCCGGGCGGCGGGGGCTCAGGTTCGACAAACGGTTGATACGATGCGTTCAGAAACACGCCGGTGATCGGCCGTTCATCGCTGAGGCCGCCGCGGATCCAGTCGAGGCCGTCCTTGACGCCTCCGATCGCTTGTTTTGTCTCGACCTCATATAGTTCCGGGAAATCATAATTCTGCTGCAGCGTGACTGTCTGCCAGAACCAGTTCATCTTTCCGCAGGCAAGTTCCATGCGGTACCGCTCCCTTTCGCCGGCGCTTTCAGGGATCTTGCACGGCAGCCGAAGACTTGCGTTGCTCTCGAGCATAACGAGCGCCGCCGGCATCAGGACATTGACCTCCCACGGATATCGCTGGCCATAGACCGGATTTTCGGGCGACAGCACCCAGGTTCGTCCCGGAAACTTGCCTCGCTCACCGACCGCGTAGACATCACCCATTCTGCCCTGAACGTCATAAACGGCCATTGCCGTAAGGTCGTCGCTCGGCGGCATCGCATCGACGTAGACCGACGAAAAGGTGCTCGTACACCACGAATAGTTCGAGTTTTCGGGGCGGATCTGGACGATCTTGTTTCGGTCGATCGGCTTTTCCTCTTGCGGCTTTTTGCCGCTGCCTTTTGCGGGACACGCAGTGTCGATACATTGCTGACATGCTTTGAGCTTTGCCGACGCCCCGGGCGAATTCGGATTTTGGCCGTAGTAACCGGTAACGCCGCACCAGTTGTATGTCACATTTTCGGTCCGTTTTGCCGGATCCGGATCGTCCCTGCAGACGCCGCAGTTCTTATATGCCTGAAAGCAGCAGGCATCATCCTGTGCTGCGGCCTCGGCTGCGGAAAAATGCCACGACGCGAAAACCGCCAATAAGCAGATCGACAGAATGGAGTTGTTTCGCATGAGCCCTCCCGAATTCGGTTTTTCGGGAATAGTAGCACGTTTTGAGCAGAGACCTGCGCGAAAATTGTCGGCGGTGTGCGGGCAGCGGGCAGAAGCTGTTTAGATCGAACACGGGCGGGTCGCGGCGACGTTGATCGAAAATGCACGAAGATCGGCGGCCTTGTCCTGATTGTCAGTTATCAGAACAACAGATCCGACCTTAAGTTCGTTCAGGATCTGAGCCGCGGGCCTAAAGCTCCGCGCGTCCGCCTCAAAACCGGCCATTTTATAGGCTTCGGCCTGGCTGTGCCCTGCTTTTTTGAACGGAATGCTCTTCATCAGGGCGAGATGCGCGTTGCCCTTGCCCTCTTGATCGAGATAAATGATCACACCCTTGCCCGCCGACTGGATCATTGCCTGCGCCGCCGCCATCTCGTCGGCGCATTCGCATTCGACACTGTTAAAAACGTGGCCGCCGATACATGCGGAATGGATCCGACACAGCACGTCTTCCTCGCCCTCGACGTCGCCCATAACGAGGGCGATCGACTCAGCCTGTCCGTCGTAGAAGAGTATCTCGGTAAACGTGCCGAATCTTGTTTTTAATTCCCGGTCAGCGAGACGAATATTCATAGATAAGCTATCAGCCTTCACCTCCGGCAAAGCATCTTAGATCTTTACGCACTCTCCGCGTTTTATGAATTGCCCATCGCCTTGCTTGCCGGTGTGTTCGCCGTTTTGGATGACGACGCGGCCGCGAGATAGAACGGTCTCGACCTTGCCTTTGATCGTCCAGCCTTCGTAACTGGAATAATCGACTTTCATATGTTCGTGCTCGACGCCGAATTTCGTCTCGCCGTTCGGGTCAAAGATGACGATGTCGGCGTCGGAACCGACGGCGATCGTGCCCTTTTTCGGGAACATACCGAACATCTTCGCCGCAGCCGTCGACGTGAGTTCAACGAAGCGGTTCAGCGAGATGCGATTCTCGACAACGCCGCCGTTGTAGATCAGGGCGAGGCGGTTTTCGACGCCGGGAGCTCCGTTCGGTATCTTGGTAAAGTCGCCAAGGCCAAGTTCCTTTTGCTCTTTCATGCAAAACGGGCAGTGGTCGGTCGAGATGACCTGCAGGTCGTCCATCTTAAGGCCTTTCCACAACTCGCCGCAGTTATGCTTTTCACGCAGCGGCGGCGTCATCACGTATTTCGCACCGTCCCAACCGTCGCCGTAATCGTCGATCGAGTGGAAAAGGTATTGCGGACAAGTCTCGGCAAACGCCGGGATGCCGCGATCTCGCGCCTGCCTAACCTGATTGAGCGCGTCGGTGCAGCTCAGGTGGACGATGTAGACCGGCGACTCTGCCATCTCAGCAATTGCGATAGCGCGATGAACGCCCTCTGCCTCGGCGATCGTCGGCCGCGTAAGGGCGTGATATTTCGGGGCTGTGCGGCCGTCGGCGATAAAGCGTTTGATGATCTCGTTAATAACAATGCCGTTCTCGGCATGCATACAGATCAGCCCGCCTCGCTGGCCGGCCGCCGACATCGCCCGAAAGATCGTCGCGTCGTCCGCCAAGAACACGCCAGGGTACGCCATAAAGAGCTTGAACGACGTGATCCCCTCGTCCATCAGCGAATACATCTCTTTTTCGCTGCCGTCCTCAAAATCGGTCGTGATCAGATGAAAGCCGTAGTCGATGCAGGTCTTGCCCGATGCTTTAGCGTGCCACGCATCGACCCCCGACGTCATCGATTCGCCCTTCGTCTGCACGGCAAAATCTATGATCGTCGTCGTCCCGCCGTGGGCCGCCGCCCGCGTACCGGTAAAGAAATCATCCGAAGAATAGGTCCCGCCGAACGGCAACTCCATATGCGTATGCGGATCGATCCCGCCCGGTATGACGAGCTTGCCCGACGCGTCCAGGACGACATCGGCGTCCATATCCAGCGACTTTCCGATCGTCGTCACCGTCTCGCCATCGATAAATATATCCGCCGTGTAATCGTCAACCGCGGTAACAACTCGTCCATTTTTTATTAGTGTTTTCATAAGAATTTAGCCACAGAGCTCACAGAGAACACAGAGGAAATTTCTCGGTGTCCTCTGTGTTCTCGGTGGCCATCGGTTTATTTTACTCGGTCAAAAAACATATCACGCATTCTGCCCGTTCCGACGTGCATCCGCTCGATCTTGCCCGAACGGTCGCGTGTGAACCAGACGACATAGCCTCCGGCAATGAAATGATCCCTATAAAGCGGCTGCATTTCGAGCCGGATAACCGGCTTGTTGACGAGATAGGCCTTGCCACCCTCGACCGTGAATGCCACTTTCGCCTGCGCCTCGTCACTGTACCATTCGCCGGAAAAGCGTTTCATTTCATCGGCCGTCGGGGTCCATCCGGTATCCGCGACCAATCGCATGAGCGAGCCGTCATTTTGAACTGCCTCAATTGAGGTCGGCCGGCCATCTTTATCAAAGGTGACATTGGCTCGGGTGCTTCCGAGCAGCAGCACATCATCGGCAGCGAAACGAACAGGCGACCCTTCGATCCGCAGGATGCCGTTTTCGACTGTAAATCGGGCAGGAAAGTGTGTCGTCGTGTCACGCCAGAGGCCCACAAATCTCTTGAGCTTTTCGTCGGACATCTGCGCGGTCTGCGGCTGTGCCTGAGGCGAAAACGGGCCAAAGATCTCGTCCGTCACCGACCGGGCAAGTCCGGCGGCACTCGGGCTCGTGCCGTTGCAGAGTACCGCGACCGAAACCTTCTGGTCCGGATAACGAGCCAAATATGTCTGGTAACCGGCCGTCGAACCGCCGTGCGAAACGTCCCGCATCCCTCGGTACGACCCGACCTGAAGCCCGAGCGCGTAGCTGATCTTCTTATCGCCGTTCGTGATGCCCTGCGTTTCGAGAGCTTCGACAAGCGGTGCACCCATCGAGCGCGAATCTAGCATTGCGTTCCATTTCAGCCAGTCGCCGACGGTCGTAAGCATACCGCCGTTACCGTAAACGTTCATGAACGGCATGTTGAGTTCCCACGGCGAATTGGCACCCTGCCGCGAATATGCCTGTGCGCGTCCGGGCACGATCCGCTGATAGTTGTCGCGCGTCGAGCTGTTTTTCATACTAAGCGGCTTGAAAAACCTCTCTTCGACAAAAGCCGGAAACTTTTGCTTCGAAACCCTCTCGACGATCTCAGCGGCGAGTTGGTAACCGCTGTTCGAATACGAATATTCGGTGCCCGGTTTGAAATCAAGGTACTTTTGCCGCAAAACGACATCTACGGCCAGTGCCTGCGAGATCACACGGTCGCCGCGGCCTGCGCCGGTCAGCGACATCACGGCTCCCCAATCGCGAAGCCCCGCGGTGTGATTCAAAATATGCCTGATCGTCAGCGGCGAGCCGTAGTCAGGCAGCTCAGGAATGTACTTTCGGACAGGGTCGTCGATATTGAGCTTTCCTTCCAGTTGAAGCAGAACGATCGCGGCTGCCGTAAACTGCTTGGCAACCGACCCCGATTCAAAGATCGTCTGCGGCGTGTTAGGAATATTGTGCTCCATCTCCGCGAGGCCAAAGGCCTTTTCGAAAACAGATTCGCCGTTCAGCGACACGCCAACCGCACAGCCCGGAGCGGGCATTACTATTGCTTTCGAGGCTTTCTCAAACGCTCGTTCCGCCCCGGCAGTGACTCTTTCAATATTAACGGTCTGCCCTAAAACGGAGTGACCTGTAGCAAGAACAAGAAGTACGAATCCTAAGTTTATGCTTTTCATAGATTGATCATACGGATCGCAGCGTATTACAAGCGATCATCATGTATTCACTCTTCTTGACAGTCACCGGCTGCCCCTTTCCGCCGGTTGCATTTCGTGCTTCGGTCAGGAGCTCGGTGCTAATGAGATCGATCTGGATCCGATCGAACCCCTCTCACTGTTTGGTCGAAGGATCGAGTATTTGAGCGATTCCGTGTGCGATCTGGTCCTGATTCGCCTGGGCTAGATTTGCAAAAACAATGACGGTCAATTTGTGATCGACATATCTTGCAATGTGCGTTTTGAATCCCTGCCAAGAGCCACCATGCTCGACCAAACGTTTACCGTTTATATTACTCAGTTCCCATCCAAACCCGTACGGATGAGAACTTCCGTTGTTCATCTTCACCGGTGACCAGATCTCATCATAGGATCGTTTCGTCAATATTCTTCCTGCTCGCAATGCTTCGTCCCATCGAATCAGATCTAATGCATTTGTGTAAAGTGACCCGTCGGCCGTTGTATTCAACGAAGGGGCGACCCACTCTTGATTTTTCAACTCGCCCTTCAATAGCCGGTAACCAGCGGCTCGATTTGGAACAATATCGGCTTCGCTAATTATGCGAGTCGAAACCATCCCAAGTGGCAGGAAAACGCGCTCTCGCAGAAAGTCTCCATAGAACCGACCCGTTACTTTTCTTATCAGAACACCAAGTGTTACGTACGCGACATTCGAATACTCCCATTTCTCTCCCTGCTTGAACGTAGGAGACATTTTCTGAAGTTCCCTAAATATTATTTCTTCCGTACCGTCTTTCTGAAGATCGAAGTTCGTCGGGTAATCGCCCAATCCACTCGTGTGCGTCAATAATCGTCGAATGGTCAACGGTTTCCAGCTATTCGGAACGTCTGCAATATATTTTGACAGAGGGTCGTCATGCCCGATCTTGCCTTCCTCAACCAAAATCATGACGGCAAATGCAGTGAACTGCTTTCCGACCGAACCAGATTGGAAAATGGTTTCGGGCTTGACGGCGACATTATGCTCAACATTTGCTAACCCATAGCCTTTTACTATGAACGGCTTACCGTCCTTGATAACGGCGATCGAAACACCCGGAATGCTCTCGCGTTCCATAGACGCTTTTACAAATGCGTCCACCTGATCAACAGATTGAGCACAAAGTTCACCAGCGATCGCAAATTGAATCAGAACTAACAAAAGAGCTTTCTTCATATCAACTATCGGCTCTGCCAGCCTAAGCAATAGACAGACCCGCATCGAGCGCCTCGACGAGCCGGTCGACCGTATCGGTCGTCGTGTTGAGCATCATCCCAGTGCGTATGACGTTGCCGTAAAGGCCGCCTTTACCGATGAGGACGCCGCGGCGTTTTGTTTCTTCAAAAACCTTGAGCACGGCCTCCGGATTTGGTTCTTTTGTTTTGCGGTCTTTGACGAGTTCGATGCCGAGCATCAGGCCCATTCCGCGAACATCACCGATGATCGCGTGTTTTTCCTGCAGTTCGTGCATCCGCTTCAGGAGATAGTCGCCGACGACCCGTGCATTTGTCCGCAGGTCGTCTTCTTCGATCACCTTGATAACGGCGAGGCCGACTGCGGATGAGACCGGATTGCCGCCAAAGGTCGAGAAAGTCAGGCCCGGGAAAGCGTTAGCAACCTCCTCGGTCGCGATCGTCCAGCCGATCGGCACACCGTTGCCCATGCCTTTGGCTGAGGTCATGATGTCGGGCTCGACACCCCAATGCTCGATGCCGAACCATTTGTCGCCCGTGCGTCCCCACGCCGCCTGCACCTCATCCGAGATGAACAGCCCGCCGTGACGGCGGACGATCTCGGCGACACGCGGGAAATACTCTTTCGGCGGGATGATAAATCCGCCGACGCCGAGGATGGTTTCGGCGATCATTCCGGCGATCTTGCCGGTGGTCGTGGTTTTGATCAGTTCTTCGACGTCATCGGCGCACGCGACGCCGCACGACGGATACTCGAGCTTGAACGGACAGCGGTAACAGTACGGTGCGTGGGCATGAACGATGCCGGCGACCTGCGACGCGACCGGTTTCCACGTCGAGTGGCCGATCGTCGAAAGCGCCGTTGCCGAGCGGCCCGCGTAACTGTGCCGCAGAGCGATGACCTCGTTATTGCCGGTCGCGATCTTGGCCGCGAGCACGGCCGTGTCGTCGGCCTCGGTGCCGCTGTTGGTAAAGAACGACTTTTTCAAATTGCCGGGCGTGATCTCGGCGAGCTTTTCGGCAAGGTCGCCCTGCGGCCCGTTTGCGTATAACGTCGAACCGTGCGAAAACGTGTTCACCTGGTCGATCCACGCCTTGTTCACGCGGGGGTTGGCATGGCCGATACTGACCGTTAGCACACCGCCGAAACAGTCGAGATATTCGTTGCCCTTGTCGTCCCAGACCTTTTCGCCCTCGCCTTTGACGATGGCGAGCGGCTCCTGGTAATACATCGCCACGGCCGGGAAAAGAAATTCTTTATGTTTGCGGATCGCCTCTGAAAGCGAGGACTTGGTTTCTGGTTGCGTCATATAGATCCTGAAGTTTAATAGTAAGGCCAGGTGTTGAACGAACTGGATCACCGCAGCGCCGCGGTGCGATAAATGCCGTTAATTGACGGCATCATAACAGATTTTGCCCGGCAAGTGTACGTTTACACCGCCCGCGAGGGCCGGATAATTTTCGGCGACAAAGACCTAGTTTTTGAACTTGATCGATCCGACGGATCTTTCGCCGACGATCTTTGTCTGACCGTAGACCGTCGAGTACGAAATACTGACCTGCCAAAGGGCGTTGCCGCGGCGGATATAGATCGTTTGCCGTATATTGATGCCGCTGTCCTCGACGACCCGTGCCGCGTCGCCAATATTGATCGGAAATGGCGTGATACGAACGTTTGAGATGCTTCCCGACTTGGACCCGGCCTCAAGTTCCTTTGTGGTCTTGACGTGCTCCTCGGCCTCCTGCATCGCCGTCCGCGGCGTGATCTTCGGCGAATAGGTCGAATACAAAACCTGGATATTCACCATGTTTTCGCCCCAGACCGCGCAGGTCTGCGAAACACGATCAGGAAGTTTGGTCCGACAGATGTTTTCGGCCGGCCGTGCCGGAGATTCAAACAGCAAGCCGCCAAAATTGTAAACTTTCCATTCCTCCGGCGGGAATTTTGACTTGCCGACCGCCACCGTTCCTTCTTTTTTTAGTGAGGCGATGATCTGACTCGACAGTTCGGCAGCGGCGGTGTCATCGGCTGCAAAAATATGATCGATCGTGACGTAGTCGTTCGGGCGGCCGAAAACGAGCACCTTTCGGCGGATCGACTTTTTCGCCGACGGGTCATATTGAGCCTCGTCGTAGAACGCACCGGTTTCGCCCAGAGATGTAGTGTCGTGGATGAGCGATTCGACCGCCTTGGCATTATTCAGCATATAGGCGACGAAATCTTCCAGATTCTGGCGCACGGCCTTGAAAGCCTTGTTGGTCTTTTTGTACTCGACGTACGCCCGCAGGCCGCCCTGTTCAAATTCCCAAAGTACGTTTGCCTCGATCTCGCCGTCGATCGATGCAAGCGGCTCGCTTCGGCGGAGCGTGAATGGAACAGGCGATGCGACACTGATCCCGGTGCCGGTAAGGACCATCCGCTTCCACGCGGCCGGCACCTTGACGGTTGACTTGCCGCCGGACGTGTTGGGCTTGCCGTCAAAGATGCCGTCATACCTGCCCTTGCCGCCGCCGATCGAATCGGTGACGATACGGTCGGCCGCATCGGTGACCGTTCCGCCTTTCAGAATATCGGGCGTCGGAGTGGGCTTTGGCCGTGTCTGGCCCGAGCCGGTCAGATACAGAATGAACATCAGTGCTGCTGCCGCCAAAACCCTCATATGATCGTTTCCCTCCGTGTGCCGGGCCTGCCGCAAGTCGATCCGGATCTACACCTAACCGCCGCCCGCCGATCAGGGCCGCTGTCGTCACATTTTCCATGACCGCCGGCGATCGGTCAAGGCAGATGCCCGCCGCCCGTCGATAACGCCATCAATGCATATTGATGTAAACTAGAGTTTTGATTATGAGCAAGCGAACTCTCGGAATTGCGGTAGTTGGGTTAGGCGGTGCGGTCGGCACGACAATGGTGGCCGGCATCGAACTGCTAAAAGCCGGTGTGATAGGCACCGAAGGGCTGCCGCTGGCCGAATTTGAGATCGAGGGCATGGTCGGTTATCCGGACATCACTTTTGCCGGCTGGGACCTTTTCAGCGACCACCTCGCCGCGGCCGCCGCGGAACACGACGTACTTACCTACAAACAGTTTCGAGCCGCCGAAGACCGTCTGCGGGCGATCAAGCCGTGGCCGGCGGCCGGCAATGACCGCTTTTTGTCCAATATCGAGGGCTCGAACCGCCTCCGCGGCGGCGGTCACCGCGAGACCATCGCCAAACTCCGAGCCGACCTTCAGGGTTTTAGGCAAACGTGCTCATCGGTCGTCGTTATCAATCTCGCCTCGACCGAAAAATACGTCGCCGAGGGCAACGAGATCTTTAATTCGATAAGTTCTTTTGAATCGGCGCTCGACGCCGACTCGCCGGACATCTCGCCCTCGATGCTCTACGCGTATGCCGCGATCGCTGAGCGTGTGCCGTACGGCAACTTTACGCCCTCGGCAGCCGCCGATATTCCGGCGTTGATCGAATTTGCCAAGGCAAACGGAGTTCCGATCGCCGGCCGCGACGGCAAGACCGGACAGACGTTCATCAAATCGGTCATCGCACCGGCATTGCGTGCAAGGGCTCTGAAAGTGGACGGTTGGTTCTCGACCAACATTCTCGGCAACCGCGACGGCCTCGCTCTGTCAAACGAAGATTCGCTCGCGTCAAAGATCAAGACCAAAAGCTCACTGCTCGAGGACATCCTCGGCTACGATGTCGAAGACCACCTTGTCGACATTCGATATTACCGTCCGCGGCGAGACAATAAAGAGGCGTGGGACAACGTCGATATCAAGGGCTTTCTCGGCCAAAGCATGCAGTTGAAGATCAATTTTCTCTGCAAGGATTCGATCCTCGCCGCCCCGCTCGCGATCGAGATCGCGCGTTGCCTCGACCTGGCGATGCAGCGTGGAAATGGCGGCGTTCAGGACCAGCTCGCCGTTTTCTTTAAGCTGCCGATGACCAGCGGCGGACGGCCCGAGCACGCATTTCACCGCCAGGAAGATATGCTGCTCGACTGGCTCGATCCCGCCCGGACAAAATAGAAGCTATGCTCAACACCTTTACCTACAAACTTCCCGCATTAATAAACGCTGATTTCACGGCCGCTTTGGAACATTGGAACGGCGGGTCGATGATCAGCCGGATCTGGCAAAAGGACGCGGCCGTCTGGACCGGCAGCGACGAGTCAAAGTGGCTCGGGTGGCTCGACATCGTCGATGAGGAACTCGCCGATCTGCAAAAGTACCGTGACCTCTCGGCGGATATCGCCGCGGCCGGGTTCACCGACGTCCTGCTGATGGGAATGGGCGGTTCGTCGCTGTGCCCCGAAGTGCTGGCGATGACCTTCGGCAAGACAGATTTTCACATTCTCGATTCGACCGTCCCGGCCCAGGTCACGGCGGTCGCGGACCGGTTGGATCTGGAGCGGACATTGTTCATCGTCGCCAGTAAATCCGGCTCGACGCTCGAACCCAATTGTTTCAAACAGTACTTTTTTGAACGCGTTTCGCAGCTGGTCGGGGCCGAAAACGCGGGCCGGCAGTTCATCGCGATCACCGATCCCGGCTCAAAAATGGAACAAGTCGCCGGGAAGGACGGATTTCGACACATTTTTTACGGCAAACCGCAGATCGGCGGGCGATTTTCGGCACTCTCGGCGTTTGGGATGACCGCGGCGGCGGCAATGGGCCTCGATGTCGGCGATCTTTTGACAAGCTCGGCCGAGATGGTCCGCGCATGCCGCGGCGGCGACGCCGGCGAAAATCCCGGTGCCGCACTTGGCCTGATACTTGGCGTTTGCCACTCGGCAGGCCGCGACAAACTGACCATCTTTACTTCGCCTGAGATCCACGATCTCGGTGCCTGGATGGAGCAGCTTGTGGCCGAATCGACCGGCAAGAACGGCGTCGCGATCATCCCCGTCGATCGCGAACAGCCGCAGCCGACCGATAAATACGGCTCGGATCGCGTCTTTGCGTTCCTTTCCGTCGCGGGCCGCGACGATCTCGACGAACTATACGCGGCCGTGACCGCAGCGGGCCATCCGGCCGTTCGGATCGAACTCGGTTCGATCGACGATCTGGGTCAGGAGTTTTACCGCTGGGAATTTGCGACCGCCGTGACCGGGGCCGTAATGGGGATCAACCCGTTTGACCAGCCCGATGTCGAATCAGCCAAGATCGAGGCCCGCAAGATCACCGACGAATACGAGACCACAGGCTCGCTTCCCGAAGAAGTCCCGTTCTTTGCCTCCGAGAATATTTCGCTGTTTACAGGCGATGAATACGCCCGCGAGCTGCTCGCGGCTGCCGAAGACGAGACCGCCGCGGCGATCATCGACGCCCATTTGTCACGGATCGGCGAGGGCGATTACTTTGGCCTGCTCGGCTATGTCGAGATGAACGCTGAAAATGAGCAACTGATGCAGGTGATGCGGACGTCGGTGCTTGAACGGTTCGAGTGCGCGACTTGTCTCGGGTTCGGCCCTCGGTTTCTGCATTCGACCGGCCAGGCCTACAAGGGCGGTTCAAATAAAGGCGTCTTTCTGCAGATAACCTCAGACGACCTCGCCGACATCCCCGTGCCGGGACAAAAGTACAGCTTCGGCGTGGTCAAAGCCGCACAGGCGCGCGGAGATTTTCAGGTGCTCGTAGACCGCGGCCGCCGTGCCCTGAGAGTGCACATCGGCAAAGACGTCGCCGAAGGCCTAAAAGAACTTGCCGTCATCATCTGATCTCGAACCTTTTGCAGTAATAAGGCCGCCCGACAAATTTGTTACCGGGCGGCCGTCTCTTTTTCAAGTCGATCGATGCATCAACGTACGAACGCATTCGGTATCGGCAGGTCGCCTGCCTGTCCGAACTGCTGAATGAGTGTGCCTCCGCCCGAGCGGTTCGCGTACCAAGTCGACGTTGACGGACGGAAGACGGCGGCGTCCATCTTGCCGTCTCCGTCGTAGTCGCCGGGAACCGGCTGGTCACCGCTGCCGCCGAACGGGAATCCATAATAGGTCAGATCCTCGCTCCGCAGTACGAACCACTGCCCCGTCGAAGGCCGCCAATATGCAACATCGGCCTTGCCGTCACCGGTGTAGTCAGCAGGCACGGCCTTATCCGTCGAAGCTCCGAACTGCGTGGCAAACGAGCCGCCCGTGCTCTTTTGGATCCACCATTCCGAGCCGTTGGCACCCGTCGGGCGATAGACCGCAATATCCGCCTTCCCGTCTCCGTCATAATCAGCCGCGACAGGTTTGTCGGTCGTCAAACCGAACTGCTGGATGGTGGTTCCGCCCGAAGATCGGCTGATGTACCACGTTGCCGTCGTGGGCCTGAAGACTGCCGCGTCCGCCTTGCCGTCACCGTCAAAATCGGCCGGTACCGGCACATCACCATTGCCGCCGAACGGGAACGCGTAGAACGAAAAATCCTCACTTCTAAGCACGTACCAGAAGCCGGTGCTCGGCCTGAAAAAGGCGATGTCGGTCTTGCCGTCACCGGTGAAATCGGCCGGCGTCACCGAGTCGGAACCGCTTCCGAATGTCGCCGCACCATTTCCGCCATTGCTGCTCTTCAGATACCACCACTCGCCCGGCCCCGGACGAAATATCGCAAGATCCGTCTTGCCGTCACCGTCGAAATCGAACGGCGTTCGTCGCGGAGCCGCTGCAGAATTGCTACCATACCGGACCAACGCGAAGTCGAGATTCGATCCATTGTCAGTGTAACCGGCCGCAACGAACTTGCCGTCCGCCTGTATGGCTACACCATTTGCATAATCGTTACCGCCTAGTATCTGTGTCGTAACTTTTCCATCACCGTCGAATGACCCATCGAGCGAGCCATCTGCCTTGTAAACTACCGCGTTAAAATCATCGTTTACACCATTGTTGCTGAATCCCGCCGTCACGATCCTTCCATCTGGCTTAATGGCAATAGCATTTGCCCAGTCACGACCGCTCAACACCGGAGTTGTTACCTTCCCGTCGCCGTCGAAAGTGCTATCAAGCGAACCATTTGGATTGTAACGAACCAGAGCTACATCATCATTGGTTCCATTATTGCTGTAACCGGCAACGACTATCTTTCCGTCCGGTTGCAGAGCTACCGCCCACGCTTCTTCATTTGCGGCCCCGATTGAAGTAACGATCTTTCCATCACCATCAAAGGTCGTATCGAGAGAGCCGTTCGGGTTGTACCTTACGAGTGCAATATCTCCATTTGAACCGTTATTTAAGCTACCAACTGCGACAATTTTGCCATCAGGCTGAATGGCGACGGAAAACGCAGCATCGTTGAATCCAAGTACGGGAGTTATTGCCCTGCCGTCGCCGTCGAACGTATAGTCAAGCGAACCATCCGAATTGTACCGAACCACGGCAAAATCATTGTTCGTATCGTTAAACACATAGCCAGCAACTACGATCTTACCGTCCGCCTGAATGGCAACAGAATACGCTTGATCATCGCCTGAAAAGATGTGGGTGGTCACAATTCCATCTCCGTCGAAAGTTGGATCAAGCGAACCATTAGAATTGTAGCGAACGACTGAAAAGTCCCAATTTGTTCCGTTATAGCTCGAACCGGCGGCAATTATCTTGCCGTCAGGCTGAAGTTTCACGGCCCTTGCCACATCGCCTGCAAGGATAGGAGTAGTAACTTTTCCATCAACGTCAAATGTGGTATCGAGAGTGCCATTCGCGTTATATCTAACGAGTGCAAAATCGTTGCTACCGTTTACAACTGTTCGGCCAGCAAGAACTATCTTTCCGTCTGCCTGGATGGCAACAGCGTACGCAACGTCCGAAGTTCCCCCAATATCCGTAGTTGTTTTTCCACTCGAACCCAAAGTCGAGTCGAGACTGCCGGATGCAAAGATCGGAGCCGTCATCCATTGTGCATAGAGCGTCGTGTTCGAACCTATTCGAAATGAATCAGCGGGACTGTAACGGATCCCACTTCCGTTTGCGGCAGTATTCCATCCGTTGAATTCATATCCGTTCTTTACGAGAGTTCCTGCACCAAGGACGCCAACCGTAGTGCCCGCGATGTACGATGCGTTCGGATCGACGGGCGCGGTTCCGCCCGAATTACCATTTCCGTTGTAAGTAATTTGGTAGCTTTGGGCCGTACAACCGGTCACCGCGACCGAATTGTTGTAATAATTGTTAAGTTCATTTGATTCTCCGATCACAAACATAGGATCAAGAATACCGCTAATTGAGTAACTACCGTTGAAGACGGGTGTCGCGTTGAATGCAACTGTAAAGCTCCCGCCCTGGGCGATTTGAACCGCGCCCGTTGCAGTTACCTGAAGCGTGTTACCGGTGATCGAAGCTGAAATATTGCTCGAGCCGGTGACACCGTTGAAATTCGCAACCGTAGGAGCACCAAAATTCAGGCCGGAGGTTGGCAAATATTGGGTGAGGATGGGATTGCCTTGCACAAAGGCTCCCGTGAAAGTACCCTTGTTGACCGTTGTTGTAGTCCATGTCCAGCTGTTACATGTAGTAGCGCCACCGGCAAATTTCTTGACAAATGCATCGTTTGAGCCGTAACTAGTTTGATCGGGCAATGTGCCTGCAGTGTAACCAACCACGGAAACATTTCCATTTGGATCCGCTGCCGCACCATATGCGATGTCGTTACTGGACGTGCCGAACTGATTCGTCCAGACGACACCTCCCGACGAATTGTATTTTCTTACGAATGCATCAGATCCGCCGAAACTTGGTTGACCGGGTAATGTAATTGCCGATCCGGTTATATACGAATTCCCTGTCGCATCGACGGCAACCGAATATGGATGAGTGTTGGCGTCCAAGAGCGTACTCCACACGACGTTGCCGGCAGGATCGTATTTGCGAAACTGCTTAAATGCATTCGGGCTGCCCAAGTTGTCGTTTACAACGTAGGCGTTCCCGGAGCCATCAACATCAACTCCCGTGGCATTCTCACTTTCGGTCACGCCCCACTCCCTATTCCATGCGGCGTTCCCGTTTGTGTCAAACTTCTGAATAAAAGCGTCCTGAGCGTTACCAGCGGTGCGATCGGTGTAGCCAACGACAAACGCATTACCCGATGAGTCCAACGCAATCGCTAAAGCTGAATCATTAGCAAATGTGCTAGTTGGACCTAAATGAAACTGCCGCGTCCAAACTTCATTTCCATTTGGGTCGCATTTCCGAATAAAAGCGTCAGAAAATCCGAATAATGTTTGTCCGGGTAGCGCACCCTCCGTTTTCCCTGCGACGTAGATATTGCCAACTGGATCGACCGCTAAACCATTACCAAAATCGCTCGCCGTTGAACCAAAAGTACGCGTCCACTTTACATTGCCATTCTGGTCATATTTCCGTACAAAAGCATCGTCGCCACCTCCTGTCACGTAGACATTTCCCGACAGATCGACTCTTACCGCTGATAGATTGGTGAGGGGGATCTGTCGGATCCATATCGTACTTCCATCGGAACCAAATTTTCCAAGAAAACCGCCCCAGATAAGTTCTCCGGGAAACTGCCCAGTGGTTGTACCGAGAACGTACGTGTTCCCCGAGGGGTCACCGGTAACGGCACGGGCATTGTCTAGTCCACTCGTTCCGAATTGGTGTGTCCATCCGTTCGTAGGTAAACCACTACTCATCACGGCGGTGAGGTCAGGCTGGATCGGTATGGTGGGCGTTGGAGAGGGTGAAGGGGCAGGGCACCCCGAAACGGGTTCAGTGTCTGTGAATGAATTATTGTTTTCGTTACTTTCGGGGATCACGTTGTTTGGATCTACAGAGGCCGTGCCGCCACTTCGTGGGTTTTGATAAACGCCATTGGCGGTCGGCGTAATACCGAAATTGACCGTGAATCTACCACCGGAAGCGATAGTGACCGGACCGGTAGCAGTTAACGTCAGCGAGTTTCCGGTCATCGTGGTGGAAATATTCGTCGTGCCGGTAACGCCTGTGAAATTGCCGACCGCCGGTACGCCGTATGTGAATCCGGAATTGGGCAGATCGTCCAAAAGGATAGGTTGGCCGGCTGAAAACGCGGCAGTGGTACCTTGTCGATTGACCACATTTATCGTCAGATTCCATGGCCTGCATGATGATGTGCCGCCCGAATATTTCCGGAACATAATGCCCTCACCGGCGATAGGGCTCACCACGTAAGCATTTCCATTAGCGTCTGCGTCGATACCCCAGAATACGACGGTACTGGACCCGGAATTGTTTATCCATAAGGCATTGCCGGATACGTCATATTTTCGCACGGCATCTGAAAGTACGTACGAGCTCCCAGACCCGTCCACGGCAAGTCTTGGATAGGAGCTGCCCGAACCGAAATATCGAGCCCAGACGACGTTTCCTGCGGCATCGTACTTCCTCAAAAAAGTGGTGCCCTGACCAAAAACGGTAGGATCCTGAGGAGGAGAGCCAACACCCGTAACAAGCACATTCCCGGTGCTATCTGTTCTCACATCTGTAATGTAGCCAACAATATCGCTGCGAGTCCAAGCGACATTACCGTCGACATCGTATTTACGTAAGTAGTCCCTGTATGCAGGTGATGAGACCGGCCCAAACCCACCAAGATATACGTTACCGGCAGAGTCGACCGCAATTCTCGCTTCGTATGAGATCGCATGATTTGTTTGGATCTGGCGGGTCCAAAGAATATTGCCGGCCGAGTCATATTTCCTTAAGAAGTCATCGCCGCCGCCAGAACCGGTTTGTCCGGGCAATGAGCCAAATGTGACGCCCGCAACGTACACATTGCCAACTATATCGGTGGTTATCGAAAAAGCTTGATCGTCTCTTGTGGTTCCGAATTGGCGCGTCCAGATAACGTTGCCCAATGAATCGTACTTTCTTACAAATGCGTCCCGCATTCCGAGATTGGTTTGGCCGGATAAGGCTCCTCCTTGTACCCAGCCGCCAACGTATATATTGCCGAAAGGATCCGAATCGATCGCAGTAGGATTCGAGTTGGCGCCAGATTCGAATTGTATTCCCCAAACACTATTACCGTTCGGGTCGTGTTTGCGAACGAAGCCGCGGGTGCTGCCATCGATCGATCCCGTAATGTAACTGTTTCTACTTGGATCCAGAGTGATGCCAGTGCACGAAAATGCATCGATCCCGTTCGACCACGCGTAATCCGATGACAAATCGCTTACAGCTATTGCGGTAAGATCAGGTTCAACGGCCAGGGCGTTGTCAATCCGTATTCGCGGTTTCACAATGCCGTTGCGGGTATCCGTGACCGATAGCCCGGTAGTTGTCAGGGCGTCAAGGATGGTGGTCACACTCGCAGCCGGGGATCGCTGCTTTAGAATCGCCCACGCACCGGCAACGTGTGGTGTCGCCATCGAGGTGCCCTGAAGATTGCCAAATGTGTTCCCGGGCAACGATGAATTTATCAGTTGTCCCGGTGCCAATAGGCTAACCAACGAGGAACTGTTGGAGAATGAAGATACAACATCGACTGTGGCTCCGCCGCTGCCGTCGCCGGTCGAACCGACGGCGATGCTGGTCGAAATACAAGCGGGTGACGAGATCGCATTAGTGTAACCGTTGTTGCCGGAAGCGATAACTGTGGCGACTCTTGCCGACCGCAAATTGTCGATGGCGGCCTTCATAGGCGCATTTGTAGAATCGCAGCTTGACGTGAACTGTCCGCCGCCGAGACTCATATTCACCGAAGCTATGTTAATGCTCGACGAGAGCGCCAAAACACGCTCCATCGCGAGGATCTGATCCGATGTGAGTGAAAGTGCACACGGGGCCGTCGCGGTACCGCACGAAGCCTGATCGTCAAAACGTGTAAATACCTGCATCGCGATGAGGCTTGCTCCCTTTGCAACGCCGCTAAAACTCGCATTCGTTCCCGCGGCGATACCGGCGACATGGGTTCCATGAAAACACCCTGAGATCCCGGAACTGCAGTTCACCCCGGAACCTGCCGAAGTTGACGATGATACACCGCCCGGGCAAACACTTGTCGTCGTCGCACTGTTTGTCGAATAACAAGCCTCAGAAATGACCTTTCCGGTCAAAAAGGAGTGGGAACTCTCAACGCCCGTGTCGAGTATCGCGACCGCCCAACCCGAACCCGTATAGCCGCTTGCCCAAGCCTGCGGGGCTCCGATAACGGGGCCGCTCTCGGCAAGTGTCGGCTCGCTGATGTAGTCCTCAAATACGCCTGATACGCCCGGGTCGCCGATGATCCGTTCAAGAGCGTCTTTGTCTGCTTCAACCGCAAAGTATGGGATCGAATCGAATCGCTTTATATTGGAAAGCCCAACTTCGCCCAGGCGCTCAAGCACATCTTCGCGGGTCCGAGCGATCGATTCCCTTTGAAGTTGCTTTTTGTCCTCGGTGAGCCCGCCCTCGGGAACAGTGGCTACCTGCAAACCTACTATTAGGCGTACACTTTCCTTGAAGCGGGCCTCCTGACGCAAACGTTCAGTTGTTTCGCGGTTTGCAGCCGTTCTCTGTTCCGGCCCGTTCTGCAGATCCTTAACTTCAGTGTCTGCGGAGATCTTAAAGACCATACTCCCCGCGATTACCATAACGACGAGAACTGCGGCCGAGATCGGCAACAATAAGCCGGACATAAAGCGATAGCCCTTTTTCGAAAACTGTGTCCTTACAAATTTTGACCTTGCGCCGTTTGCGGTCATTTCGATATCTCCTTCGTCTCTTATAGGCTCTAAAACGCGTCCTATGCGAATTGTCTAAATACAAGCAAAAATTTCTTTAAATTGAACTGATCAATATAGGGCAGACGTATTGGGCTGCTTTCAGTGTTTCCATCGGCGCCAACGTGCCGCAGCTATTTCTCAAACACATCGACACTCCCGCACAATTTTTTAATCTCTATTTATATTGGACGTGAGAATACGTTAACAGCCCGAATAAAGTAATTAATTAGTTGCTAAATATTCGCTAAATCGGCGAATTGGTTATAAAATGAGTGAACTTTTTTCCCGTATGGATCCGCAACCATCAGGCCTCGCTCCAGATATCAGCCGTTTTTATCGATTCGCGGACTTCACGCTGGATCTGCGCGAAGAGACGCTGACACAAAACGGCGAAAGGCTGTACATCAATCACCGGATGTTCCAAGTCCTGCTGTTGCTGGTCGAGCGGAAGGGCGAAACGGTCACCAAGAGCGAGTTTTTTGAAAAGGTTTGGGGCGGCAGTTTTGTCGAGGACAATAACCTCACCGTCGCCATCACGGCACTGAGAAAGGTGCTTGGCGACCGTGCAAAAGAAGCCCGGTTCATCGAGAACGTTCCGCGAAAAGGTTACCGATTTCTGGCGGATGTCGAGTTCGTAAGCGATGCTCCGGCTTCGGCCTCAGACGTGTCAAACCTTGACGAGGTGGGCCACTCGCCCACGGCACCGGCAGGTGATCGGCGGCGAAACTTTCGAGTGGCGATCCTGTTGGCTCTATTCGTGGTCGCGGCGGCGATCATCGGCCTCGGCTCGCGGAGCTTTTGGCCGACGGCAACAACTACGAAGCCCAATCCTGCCGCCGAAAGCATAAATTCGATCGCTATACTACCTTTTTCGTCTGATGTCTCCGACGCTGAGTATTTGGCCGACGGCCTGACCGAAGCCGTTATCGACAGCCTTTCCAGAATTCCGAATCTGCGAGTTATTGATAGAAACTCGGCGTTCCAGTACAAGGGCAAGCCCCTTGACGCCCTGAAAGCGGGCCGTGAATTGAACGTGCGGGCCGTTGTGACCGGAAAGATCGAACAACAGGGCGACACCATAGTCCTCGACATCGAAATGCTGGACATTGCCGGGAATTCACAGCCCATGCGCCAACAGTTTCGTCGCCCCAAAGCTGATCTATTGACGATCCAGCAAGAGGCAACTGAGGCGATCGTCAGGAATGCGTTTCCGGCGGCCGCCGCATCGGAACAGCGGCGGCATGCAAAACGCCCGACTAATGACCCCGAGGCCTACGAACTTTACCTAAAAGGGCGGTATTACTGGAACAAGCGGTTGAACCCCGATATCTTGAGATCTGTCGAATTGTTTCGAACTGCGATCGACCGCGACCCGACGTTTGCAATGGCATACATCGGCTTGTCCAATGCATACACGCTTGGCTCATTTTCAGTTATCGGAATCAGCGACGATCAAAGGATCGAGCTGTCTCGCGGAGCTGTCAATAGGGCTCTTGAGATCGACGACACCATTGGCGAGGCATACGCTTCGTTGGCGATCAACAAATGTTATCACGAATGGGATCTTGTCGGAGCCGAGCGTGATTACCGCAAGGCGATCGAGCTAAGCCCCAATGACGCCACGGCTCATCATTGGTACGCCGAATTTCTATCAATGTTGGGCCGCTTTGACGAGAGCTATTCAGAATACGAAAAGGCTCTGTCGCTCGACCCGTTATCAATGCCGATCAGGACCGATATGGCGTTTGCCCGTTATTACGCCCGCGACTACGATAAGGCTCTCGATATGCTTAACCTCGCCCGCCAGATCGATCCCGAGTATCGCATGACCTACAATTTCCTTATGCTTACGTACCGTGAAAAGGGGATGTTCCTCGATGCTGCGAACTCGTATGAGCAGTACATCCAACGGTCTTATGGCCCAGATGAACGCTTCGGAAAGGGCTATAAGAACATCATGAAACACATCGCGGAGTTACAAAATATCGGCCCCAAATTAACCGGGGAACAATATTGGCGTGCCGAACTCGATTTTGAGGACGATCCCGACCCGATCTACAGGGCCGTCACGTTTGCCAGACTTGGCGATGCCGACAACGCCTTTGTCTACCTGGAAAAGGCATTCAAAGGGCGATATTCCGGCATGGTCTGGCTCAAGGTGACGCCGGAGCTCGACGGCATCAGGTCCGACCCGCGATTCGCCGATTTGCTCCGTCGTGTCGGATTCTGAGTCGTTCCGTGAATGTGATAGGCACTTTCCGCAGCGGCGGCTCTACGCTCGCCAGCGATAATGAAAAAGGCCGGGTTCGCCGGCCTTTTCTAAGTTTTAGCTAATGACGGCGAAATTATGGCGTGACCGGGTTGGCCTCGACAAATCGCGGCAGCGATATCGACTGGTTGAGATACACGCCGAACTCGGTCCCGGCCTTGACCGTCGCCTCTTCGCCCTTTGTCTGGGTCTCGGCGATCAGGCCGCCGACCCCGCCGATGATGCCGCCGATGAGGGCACCTTTGCCGCCGCCGATCGCACCGCCGATGACCGCACCGCCAACGCCGCCGCCGCCGATGAACTTGACCTTACGAAGTTTGGTCTTGTCGCCGGAGGCCGTACCTTCGTTGTCGCTTTTGGCACTCTTGCTGTCGAGATCGGTCAGCGAACCGTTGATCGCCCGCGAACTGCCGTTCGGCATACGCACCGACACAAAACTGACGTCGATCTCGCCGACATTTCCGCCCTTTCGGGCCGCCTTGACGGTATCGACCCGTCCCGTAACGGTCGAACCCGTCGGAATGACGACGACGCCGGTCGACGAGTAGACCGGTTCGGTCACCGTCGCCGTGAAGGTATCGCCGGCCTTGGCGGTCTTCGACGAGAGAGTCTTGTTCATACGAACTCTCATGGTTGTGCCGGACTCGACGGTAAAGAGCGGCACTGCCGGTTTCTTCGGCGTCGGTTGTTTTGCCACCGGGCGCTTCTTCAAGACCGGCTTTCTGGTTTGAGCCAGGCCGTCAATTGATCCTATCGCCAGCAGCAATGCCAAGAACATCAAAAATCCGTTTATATGCAATGTCTTCTTCATATCGGTTCACCCAATTGGCCCTATAGCCTCCATGTCGGATCCGAGCCGAGTCTTTGTATCTAATTTCGATCGATTGGTTGTCCATCACGATCGCGTTTGGGGTTTGAGTACGATTCAAGATTAACATTTGCGGATTTTAAAATAAATAGTTGAAATTTCCTGAAATCGATCCTGATTGGCACTATACTCCAAGCGTCACAGTTAGTTTGTAATCTCCAGAAGTTGCCTTAGCCCCCGGTCCAAAGCCGGGGGTTAAGTCGTTAAAGGGAGAGTTTTAACAAGTTTTTTCAAGGAGAAACGTCTTTATGCCTTTGGCCACGCCCGCATTCCTTCTTTTCGCACTTAACCTGCTCGACGCACTTTTAACGATCGTTTGGGTACGCTCCGGAGTAGCGACTGAGGGGAACCAGCTGATGGCGACGCTTTTGGATATCGGCAACGGACCTTTCCTGGCCGTTAAGATCGCGATGGGCACGGTCGCCGCGATCGTACTGATCCGCTGGGGCAGCCGGCCGCTCGCCCGATACGGCCTATCGGTCGCGTTGGCGATATACATCGGCCTGATGGGCATACATCTCTTTACCGGCCTCGCCGCTTTCGGCTATGTTTCGGCCGACCAGATCAAGGAATTTACTGAAATTCCGGGCCAACTCTTCGCTATGTTCATTTGATGCGTGTACCGCAATTCGCTCCGGGTTCGTTGTTTCGAAAATGGAAACAACGGCCCGTTTTTTTTCGTACCTTAATAACCAACGCAAAGGGATTTTGCCGGCATCAAAATGCTTGCTATTTTCTTAATTTGAGGTAATTGTCATTATGAACAGGAACTCGGTCTACCAGCTTTCGGCCCGCCAGATATTGCTGCTCGCGTTCGCGTCGGCATTGATCGCCGTGGGTGCGACGGCTCTCATTTACAACTACGGCCGGATGATCGTCACCAAGAATGGCGCCGATGTAACGCTCGCCGAGCAGGCACCGCCGCAGGGCATCACCGACCCGTCACAGGTATCGGACGAACAGAACAGTATCGAGGTTTACAGGGCGATCTCGCCGGGCGTCGCGTTCATCAATACGACATCGTATCAGCAGGATTTCTGGGGCGACGTTCAGGAGGGCAACGGCAACGGCTCGGGATCGGTCATCGACGCCGACGGCAACATTCTGACCAACTTTCACGTCATCGACGGTGCCCAGAAACTCACGGTCAGCTTTGGCGGCGACAAGGTATATCCGGCCAAGGTGGTGGGCGGCGACCCCGACACGGACCTCGCGGTCATCAAGATCGACCCGCCGCCCGGAATGACCATTGTCCCGCTTGGCGATTCAGATAAGCTCGTCGTCGGCCAGAAGGTTCTCGCGATCGGCAATCCCTTCGGACTCGACCGCACACTGACGACCGGCGTCATTTCGGGGCTCCAGCGCCCGATCCGTGCCCGTAACAACCGGCCGATCGACGCCGCGATCCAGACTGACGCATCGATCAACCCCGGAAACTCGGGCGGCCCGCTGCTCGACAAATACGGCAGGATGATCGGCATCAACTCGCAGATACTGTCGCCCGCCGGCGGCTCTGTCGGTGTCGGTTTTGCGGTCCCGGTCAATATCGCCAAGCGTATCGTTCCGCAGCTCATCCAGTACGGCGAGGTTCGCCGGCCCAAGCTAGGTGCCGCGACGATCAGTGCCGCTGAGGTCAATAACCGCGGCTACAGGCTGCCGATCGAGAACGGCCTTGTTATCCAGCGTGTCGAACCGGGCACGACCGCCTCGAACGCGGGCCTCCGCGGCCTTTCACAGGCAGTGAACGGCGGCATCGCCCTCGGCGACATCATTACGGCCATCGACGGCGAAAAGATGAACGATCTTGACGACCTGTACCGATATCTCGACAAAAAGCAGATCGGCCAGACCGCGCAGTTCGAGGTATATCGCGGCGGCAAGATAGTCACGATACCCGTCAAATTGCTCGGCTCGGCCCCGTCCGTACGCACAACGCGGCGGTTGGAATAACGGCACGACCGATGAGGCCGGCGCTCTTGACGGCGTCGGCCTCATTGCCCCCGCAAATGAGCGAAACGCACGATTTTTTTAACGACGGCTTCGGCTGGCAGTGCCGCGTCTGCTCTAAAGAACTGACGGCGGCATCGACCGTTCGTTCGTCGCTGCCGCTCTACTATCGCGAGGGCGAAGCCGAGACTAAGGATCCACTGCCCACCACACAGGCACTCGCTCGCTGGACCGACGCGACCCGCCGTTCGCTCACTTGTCCGCGGTGCGGTATCACCGAGCTTATCGAGATCAACTAGCGGCATCCTAAAGTTCGAACTCGACGCCGCAACGTGATAAATTGTAGTTAATGCTGCAACATGAGCTCGAAACCGCGATCTCGCTTGCGCGGATCGCCGGCAAGTTGATCCTCGAACACTACGCTACAGATTTTGAAACACATCAAAAGCTCGGGGCCGACAACCATTACGAACCCGTGACGATTGCTGACCGTGAGGCCAGCCGAGTCATCGTCGACGGCCTCGGGGCCGCGTTTCCCGACGACGCCATACTGTCCGAAGAAGAAGCTGACCAGCCCGAAATTCGCCTCGCCAGCCGACGCGTGTGGATCATCGATCCGATCGACGGCACGGCGGGTTTTGTAAAAAAGGACGGAGATTTCGGCGTTCAGATCGGACTGGCGGAAAACGGCGTTCCGGTGCTGGGCATCGTGTTTCTGCCGTTTCACGATTCGATGAGTTATGCCGTAAAAGGCGGCGGATCGTTTACCGCGATCGGCTCGGGCGAACCGGTACGGATGTCGACCTCAGACCGTACGGACCTTTCGGCGATGACGATCGCCGTTACCCGCAACCACCTGACCCCGCGGATGAAGCGCATCATCGAGCATTTCGGTTTTCCTAACGTCGTTCGGCGCGGTTCGGTCGGCCTCAAGGCAGGCCTCATCGCCTCGCGCACCTGCGACATCTACATCCACCCGAGTCCGCGGACTAAGATCTGGGACACGTGCGCTCCGCAGATCATCTTGGAGGAAGCCGGCGGCCTGCTCACTGACATTTTCGGCGGCCCGCTCAGATATGACCGGGCGCAGCTCCAAAATTTGAACGGCATTCTCGCAAGCAACGGTGCGGTCCACGAACTGGCCGTCGAGCGGCTCGGCCCGGTGCTTGCCGAATTGGGCCGGGGAAGGATATGAGGCCGTCGGCCCGGGTGATCTTTCCGGCGGATTTACGTGATATGATTTAGGCGTCGGGCAGGGACATTGCTATGGAAAACGCGATCTGGATATTATGGCTTATTCTCGGCGTCGGCCTTGTGGTCGCCGAGGTGTTCACGCTCGGGTTCGTCCTGCTTTGGTTCGGCGTTGGAGCCTTGGCCGCCGCTGCTCTGGCCTTTACCGGCTTTGGTTTTGGCTGGCAGTTTGCCGCGTTTGCGATCGTCTCGGTCGCGTTGACGGCAATGTCACGCACCATTTTTTCCAACTACTTTACGCACGGCGACGGACACCGCTTAAAGATGGGCATCGACTCGATGCCCGGCCAGATCGGCACAGTCACGACGGCAAGTAACGGAGCGATGCTCGAGGCGGCTGTCAAGGTATTCGGTTCGACGTGGACGGCGTTTCCCGCGGATGGCGAATCGGTGCTGGTCGAGGGCGAAAAGGTCGAGATCGTCGAGGTCAAAGGTTCGTCGGTCTTTGTACGAAAGGTGACCAACGAACTGCCTGAATGGCGAAGCAAGTAGCTCGCCGACCGGCACTCGGTTACAAAAAAATGGACGATCGCCGATAAGGGTGATCGTCCGTTTTTTTTTGTTAATTTCTCTGCGGGCCTAGATGATCTCGGCCGTATCCTGATCGGCGGTGTCGTGAATCCCGCCCAGATCGATCAACTCCAGTTTGACCTCGTCGCCGACCGGTTCGGGCAGGCTGTCGCCGGTAAATTTAGCGATAATGACCGTGATGTTGTCCTCGCCGCCGTTCTCATTAGCCTCACGCACTAGTTCGACACAGGCGTTCTGAAGATCGTCAAAATTATCCAAAACGATACGCTGCATACCGCCGGCCGACACTTTGTTGGATAGGCCGTCGCTGCAGATCAGAAATACGTCGTTCCGATGCGGAGTGACACGTGCCGAAACGGGATAGATCTCGTTCTGTGCCCCGAGCGCCTGCAGGATGACGTTCTTGAGCGTGTGTGTTTCGGCCTCGGCCTCTGAGATCTGTTGAGCGTCGATCAGCTGCTGCACGAGCGACTGGTCCTTGGTCACCTGATAGATCTTGCCGTTACGGACGAGATACGCGCGGCTGTCGCCGACCTGGATCACATCGGCCGCCTCGGGCGTGATGCCGATACCGGTAAAGGTCGCTCCCATTCCCTGAAACTGCGGGTCCGAGCGTCCCTGATTATGGATCAACTGATTGGCGTAGAGCGTCGCCTCGTAGAGGCGGCTGATAAGGTAAAGGTCGTACGCCGCCGGCTCGATCGTCTTGTCGATGTCATCACTGAGTATCTGTTCGCTGACGGTCTCGACGGCCATCGTACTGGCGACCTCGCCCGCAAGCGCTCCGCCCATACCGTCCGAAACGGCGAGCACCACGCCGTTGCCGTCGATCTCGAAGGTCTGAGATTCGACGATAAACTCCCCATCATCCTGCGAGCCGGTCCAGCGCTTGGCTCCGGTGATATTCAGCACAAGGTAATTATCCTCGTTGCCTTTGCGCACGCGGCCGATATGCGATGTGGCGTGTATCTCAACAGTGAACATAATTAACTCAGCGCCTGATCGAGGTCCGCGAGTATATCCTCGATATCCTCGATACCGACCGAAACGCGAACCAGTCCGTCCGTGATCCCGAGGCTTTCGCGTTTTTCCTGCGGCACCGACGCGTGCGTCATTGATGCCGGGTGCGAGATCAAACTCTCGACACCGCCCAAACTCTCGCCAAGCGTACAGAGCTTGACGCTCTCAAGAACCTTTTTTGCGTTAGCCAGCGAACCGGTCTCAAAAGCGACCATTCCGCCAAATCCGGTCTGCTGACGTTTTGCCAGCTCATGCTGCGGATGCGACGCGAGTCCCGGGTAAAACACCTTCTCGACCCGCGGATGTTCAGCCAGAAAATTTGCGACCATACGGCCGTTCTTATCGTGCGCCTCCATCCGGACCGCGAGCGTCTTGGTACCTCGAAGCACCAAAAACGAATCGAACGGGGAGAGAATAGCACCAACGCTGTTTTGGATGAAGCCGATCCACTCGGCATCCTTTTCGTCGTTCAGAGCGACAAAACCGCCGACGCTGTCCGAGTGTCCGTTAAGATATTTGGTGGTCGAATGGACGACTATATCGCAGCCAAACTCGATCGGCCGCTGAAAATACGGCGACATAAAGGTGTTGTCGCAGACGACGCGGGCTCCGTGAGCATGCGCCATGTCCGATACGGCCTTGAGATCGGTGACCGTCATTACCGGATTGGTAGGCGTTTCGACAAACACCATTTTGGTGTTTGGCTTGAACGCCGGTTCGAGATTGGTCACGTCCGATGTGTCAACGAGGTCAAACTCGACGCCGTAATCAGATAAAACGCGGCTGAATAACCGAAAAGTTCCGCCGTACGTATTGTCGCCCAAAATAACATGATCGCCGGCCTTGACCAGCTTGAGCGTTGCGTCGATCGCCGACATACCCGAGGCAAAGGCAAAACCGAACTTTGCTCCCTCAAGCGCCGCGATGTTGGTCTCAAGCGCCGATCGCGTCGGATTTTGCGTACGTGCGTACTCAAAACCCTTGTGCTGCCCGAGGCCGTCCTGAGCATACGTCGATGTCTGATAGATAGGCACGCTCACCGCTCCGGTGGCGATATCAGGCTCGTTGCCCGCGTGGATTGCCGTCGTTGAAAAGCCCATAAACTAAACCCGAAATCGTTACAATAACGAGCATTTATGGTAACTTGCAGGCACCTAAATTGCAAACACAACGCCGACCGCGGCGAACGGCTAGATCGGCATCGTGGAGGCGTTGGCGGCTCGGCGCTCTTCGTACGCGGTGATGGCCGCCTCGTGCTGCAGCGTAAGGCCGATGTCGTCGAGTCCGTTGAGCAGGCAATGACGGCGAAAATCGTCGACCGCAAACGTACGGGTAAATGAACCGCCGTCGGTGATCGAGCACGCCTCGAGATCGACCGTGAACTGTTTGTCGGAGTCGGCGGCGGCCGCCGCGGCGATCAGTGCGACGTCCGCGGCGTCGAGCGTGATCGGCAAGAGGCCGTTCTTAAAACTGTTGTTGTAAAAGATATCGGCAAAGCTCGGCGCGATGATAACGCGAAATCCGTGATCCAAAAGGCTCCAGGGCGCGTGTTCCCGCGACGATCCGCAGCCGAAATTTGCTCCCGCGACGAGGATCGACGCTCCCGAAAATCGCGGATCATTGAGCACAAAATCCTGCTGCGGCAGGCCGTCGGCATCAAACCGCCAGTCCCAAAACAGGAATTCGCCGTAGCCCGTACGCTCGATCCGTTTCAGGAACTGTTTAGGTATTATCTGATCGGTATCGATATTTTCCCGCATTAACGGAACCGCGGTGCCCGTGAAATGTGTGAATTTGTTCATTAGTCGTTGAACTTCCAATTGCGCACATCAACAAAATGCCCGGCGATCGCGGCGGCGGCGGCCATTGCCGGACTGACCAGGTGCGTACGTCCGCCGCGGCCCTGCCGTCCCTCAAAATTCCGGTTGCTCGTCGAGGCGCACCGCTCGCCCGCAGCGAGAATGTCGTCATTCATCGCCAGACACATCGAACATCCGGCGTCACGCCACTCAAATCCGGCGTCGGTAAAGATCTCTGCAAGCCCCTCGTCCTCGGCCTGCTTTTTGATCAGCATCGAACCCGGCACGACCATCGCTCCGACCCGGCCGCTGACCTTGTGGCCCTTTGCGACACGAGCCGCTTCGCGAAGGTCCTCGATACGCGAATTGGTACACGAACCGATGAACGCCCGGTCGATCTCGACACTTTCGATCGGCTGCGACGGTTCGAGCCCCATATATTCGTACGCACGCTCGAATGACGACCGTTGGCCGTCGTCGCGGGCGTCGCTGAGTTCCGGCAGGCTTTCGGTGATGCGGACGGACATCTCGGGCGATGTTCCCCACGTGACATACGGCTCAAGTTCGGACGCGTCGATCACCACTGTCTTGTCAAACGCCGCTCCGGCGTCGGTCGGCAGAGATCGCCAATATTCGACCGCCCGGTCCCAGTCGTCGCCGGCGGGGGCGAACTGCCTGCCTTTTAGATATTCGAACGTCTTTTCGTCCGGAGCGATCAGGCCCGCCTTGGCACCGGCCTCGATGCTCATATTACACACCGTCATTCGGCCCTCGACCGAAAGTGCCTCGATCGCCGTTCCGGCAAACTCAATGACGTATCCCGTGCCGCCGCCGGTGCCGATGCGGTTGATGATGCCCAGGACGAGATCTTTTGCGGTCACGCCGAACGGCAATTCGCCGTCGACGCGGATTAGCAAATTTTTGGAACGCGACTGCTGCAGCGTCTGAGTGGCGAGGACGTGCTCGACCTCGCTGGTGCCGATACCGAACGCCAACGCCCCGAACGCACCGTGCGTCGATGTGTGCGAATCGCCGCAGACGATCGTCATGCCGGGCCGGGTCAATCCCTGCTCCGGCCCAAAAACGTGAATTATCCCCTGCTCAACGCTGTCGAGGTCGGCGAGGCGGATCCCGAATTCCCTGGAGTTTTCCCGCAGCGTTTCGACCTGTTTAGCGGCTATCGGGTCTTTGAACGGCAGGTTTCGGTTCAATGTCGGGATGGCGTGATCGACCGTGGCGAAGGTGCGTTCCGGGCGCCGTACACGACGGCCGGCAAGCCGCAAGCCCTCAAACGCCTGGGGCGTCGTCACCTCGTGGATCAGATGCAGGTCAACATACAAAAGAGCCGGTTTCCCGGCGTCTTGATGGACCACGTGCGAGTCCCAGATCTTGTCGTAAAGCGTTTTCATCGTGATCAGACGGCGTGGTACGCGTGGGCGACATTTGCCGACTCGACGGCGTACTGTGCCACAAGTTTGCCTGCCTCAGTGGTCGAAACCGACTTCTCGCCCGGCCGTGCGATATCGATCGTGCGATGGCCCGCGTCCAGAAAGCGGTCGATCGCCGTGTCGATCGCGTCAGCGGCCGCCGGCTGTTTTGCAGTATATCGCAAAAGCATCGCTGCCGAGGCGATAGCCCCGAGCGGATTGGCGATGTCCTTGCCGGCGATGTCCGGGGCCGAGCCGTGGACCGGTTCATAAAGGTCGATATCACCGCCGATCGTGGCCGACGCCAGCATCCCGAGCGACCCGGTCAGCACCGCCGCCTCGTCCGAGAGGATGTCGCCAAAAAGATTCTCGGTAAGTATCACGTCAAATTGTGATGGTTTGGTGACGAGGTGCATCGCACACGCATCAACGAAAAGATGATCGAGTTCGACGTCGGAAAATTCAAGGGCGACGCGGTCGACGGTCGATCGCCAGAGCCGCGAAACCTCCAGCACATTCGCCTTATCGACCGATGTAACGCGATGTTTTCGCGTCCGGGCGGTCTCGAACGCGACCCGGGCGACGCGTTCGATCTCGCCGGTCGTGTATCGCATCGTATTGTACGCCTCATTATCTGTCGCCGCCCGCGGCTCACCAAAATATAGCCCGCCGAGCAGTTCGCGGACGATCATCATATCGGTCCCGCGAAACACCTCTTCGCGCAGCGGCGATGAGCCGATCAGCGCGGGAAACGCCCTCGCCGGCCGCAGATTGGCAAAGCCGCCAAGCGTCTTTCTGAGCCGCAAAAGTCCGATCTCGGGCCGCTCACCCGGCGGCAGAGCGTCAAATTCGGGCGAACCGACCGCTCCGAGCAGGACGGCGTCGCTGACGGCGCACGCCTCGCGAGTTTCCGCCGGAAACGGGTCGCCGCAGGCGCGGATCGCCGCCCCGCCGATGAGATGTTCGGTAAATTCGAGTTCGAGCCCGAAGGGCGCCGCGATCTCGACCATCACGCGAACCGCTTCGCGCGTTACTTCGGGGCCGACTCCGTCACCGGGTAAAATTGCGATCTTCATATAGCTTTTCACTTACGCGGCAAGTTTCACCGGCACGCGAACCGGGATCAGGGCCATCAGATCCTGATCGTAAACGTTCTTTTTGCGGTCCGCGAGAGCGACAAAACGCGTGTAGATCTCGGCGATCTGCGCGTCGTCGAAGGCGTAACCCAATTCCGCGTATCGCGAGATCAGAGCGTGCCGGCCTGAGTGTTTGCCCAGCACGATGTTATTGTGCGGCACGCCGACCGACTCGGGCGTCATTATCTCGTAGCAAAGCGGATTGCTGAGAACACCGTGTTGATGGATGCCGGCCTCGTGGGCAAACGCGTTGCGGCCGACGATGGCCTTGTTAGGCTGGACGCCGAAACCGACGATCGTTGACAGCAGTTGGCTCGACGGATACAGCTGCGTCTGATCGATCTTGTTCGAGTACGGCATTTTATCACCGCGAACCGCGATCGCCATCACGAGTTCCTCAAGTGACGCATTTCCGGCCCGCTCGCCGATCCCGTTGACCGTACACTCGACCTGCGTCGCTCCGGCCTCAAGCGCCGCCAGGCTATTGGCGACGGCCAGCCCGAGGTCGTTGTGGCAATGGACGCTGATGGTCACGTCACGGTCGCGGACGACACGTTCCTTGACGGCACGTATCAGCCCCGCGAACTCGCCCGGAAGCGTGTAACCGACCGTGTCCGGCACATTTAGGACCGTCGCACCCTCGCTGACGGCCGTTTCGAAGACCTGACACAGAAAATCGACGTCGCTGCGGGTCGCGTCCTCGGCCGAAAATTCGACATCGTCCACGTATTGGCGGGCGGTCCGAACGGCGTTCGCGGTCATTTCGATCACCTCTTCGCGGGACTTTTTCAATTTGTACTGCAAGTGAATATCCGAGGTGGCGATAAAGGTGTGAATGCGCGGGCGCGACGCCGAATCCAGTGCCTCGGCCGCCCTTTGAATGTCTGACGAGACAGTGCGGCAGAGGGCGGCGACGGTCGTTTCGCGGCACTCGTCGGCCACCGCCGCGACCGAACGAAAATCACCCTCGGAGGCGAACGGAAAGCCGGCTTCGATCACGTCAACGCCGAGGCGCTCGAGTTGACGCGCCATCGAGATCTTTTCTTCAAGGTACATTGAGCAGCCCGGCGACTGTTCGCCGTCACGAAGTGTCGTATCGAAAATAGCGATGTTCTGTGTCGTCATAGTCTCTCCAAATTAAACGGAAGATCAGCTCAGATATCCGAACGCCAGGATCATTTGTGACAAGCTTAGGCTTCGGCCAAGTCGAAAGTCAAGATTATGTAAATCCATCTTGCATAAGATTTGATAATGGCGATATAATCAAACTTTGTTGTCGATCGGCTTATTAACGTAGGGCCAGCGGCCGCGTTTCGGCGGTCCGCGTGCCTCTGACCGGGTTATGGATATCAATCAGCTTGAGGTTTTGGTAACGGTCGCGCGCGAGCGCAGTTTTTCGAGGGCCGCCGAGGTGCTCGACCGCACTCAGCCGGCGATCAGCCAGGCCATCAGACGGCTCGAGGCCGAGGTCGGTGAGCGCCTTTTTGACCGCTCGTCCAAGGACGGTACGCTCACCTTCGCCGGCGAGGTCCTGCTCGATTACGCCCGCCAGATGTTGAATTTGCGGTACTCGGCCCAGGCTGCCCTGGTCGAGATGCGTAATCTTCACCACGGCAAGGTCACCATCAGCGCCAATGAGCACACCGTATTTTTTCTGCTGCCGGTCATCGCCGAATTTCGCCGCCGCCATCCGCTGATCAAGATCGAGGTCCAGCGCGGTGTCGCCAGCCGCATCCCCAAACAGATCACCGCCCGCGAGGTCGAACTCGGCATTATCTCGTTCTCGCCGAATGACGAGTCGATCGTGTCGATCCCCGTAATGACCGACGAACTCACGCTGATCGTCGCGCCCAAGCACCGCTTTGCCGCCGGCGGCATGATATCGATCAAACAGCTCGGCACCGAGAGCTTTGTCGCACACAACGCTCCGTCGCCTTACCGGCAAAAGGTCATCGAGGCTTTTGACCGGCATAACACGCCGCTTAACATCTCGGTCGAGCTGCCGTCACTCGAGGCGATCAAGAAACTCGTCCAGTCCGGCGACGGGATCGCCCTGGTCCCGCGGCTGACCGCCAAGAGCGAGATCGAGGCCGGACAACTGGCCGCCGTATCGGTAAAGGAAATGCAGCTCGAACGGAAACTGCACGTCGTGTATCGCAAAAACTCGGAATTATCACACGCCGCGCAGGAATTTATTAAGATCGCCAAAGAAATCGTGAATTAGTGCCGGTTTAGGCAGACAATTTTCTATCCATCTCGGCATTTTTGGGGTAGAATTGTGGACAAGTTTTGCTCTGTGCAGGACGACATCTATCTACACTCTTGATCTATCGGTGGTATTCGATGACTGAAAAAGTTCCCAGTGAGGCTAATTCTCCGTCCGAACGTCGTGATTCGGACCGCAAAAAATTGATCGTGGACGTCAGGTTTGAGGGCGGCGACGGTACCGGCATTGCCAATACCCGCGACATCGGGATCGGAGGGCTGTATATGACGACGACCTCGACGCTGGACATTGGCACGCCGATCCTGATGAACGTCAGCGTGTCGGGCCGCGAGATGCACATCAGCGGCGTCGTTGTCTATTCTGATCCGGGTCACGGCGTCGGCGTTCGGTTCAAGGATCTGTCGGCCGACGACCTCGACTACCTCCGCGGCGAACTTAACCTGGCCTGATCTCAAATACATATGTTCGATCAATTTACACTTGGCATTGAAGAAGAATTTCAGATCGTCGATCCGGTCACCCGCGAACTGAAATCACACGTGTCGGAGATCCTCGACGAGGGCAAAATGCTGCTCGGCGAACAGATCAAGCCGGAAATGATCCAGTCAATGATCGAGGTCGGTACCGGCGTCTGCGCGAATATTCAGGAGGCTCGCGAAGACCTCTCGCGGCTGCGGTGTATCATTTCGGGCCTTGCACGTAAGAAGAACATGGCGATCGTCGCCGCTTCGACGCACCCGTTTTCAAAGTGGTCGGAACAGGAGATATATGACGGCGATCGGTACAAACTCCTGGTTGACGAACTGCAGATGGTCGCCCGCAGCCTGCTGATATTCGGGCTGCACGTCCACGTCGGCATCCCCGACGTCGAAAAGCGTATCCAGGTCATGAACGCCGCCAGGTATTTCCTGCCGCACGTTCTGGCCCTGACGACATCGTCGCCGTTCTGGCTCGGGTTTAATTCGGGCCTGAAATCATACCGCAGCGAGGTCTTTAAGAAATTCCCGCGGACCGAGATACCGGACACCTTCGAGTCGTATCAGCAGTATCAGGCATACGTCGATCTGCTCGTTAAAATGAACTGCATCCAGAATGGTTCCAAGATATGGTGGGACGTTCGGCCGCATCACTTGTTCCCGACGCTCGAGTTTCGCATCTGCGACATACCGACGCGTGTCGATGACACGATCGCGATCGCCGCACTGTTTCAGGCGATCGTCGCAAAACTGATGGTCCTGAACGAAGGAAATATCGGATTTCGCATCTATCACCGGCGCCTCATACTCGAGAACAAATGGCGGGCGATACGCTACGGCCTGGATGGCAACCTGCTCGATCTCGGCAAGCAAAAAGAGGTACCGGCGAGAGACCTCATCCGCGAATTGCTTGATTTTGTCGATGATGTGGTCGACCCGCTCGATTCGCGCAAGGAGATCGAGCACATACACACGATCCTCGAACGCGGGACCTCGGCCGACGAACAGCTTCGGGTGTGGAATGAGACCAACGGCGATCTCAACGCCGTCGTCGATATGCTGATGAAGAACACGCTCGAAAACGTGCCGGACGACTGCTTTGCCTAAAGCGGCGGCCATCTGCGGCCTTAATCAAGGCGGAAAATGACGGTCACGCTCGATTCGACGGTTATCGAACCCGCCGAAAAGGTCGCAAGATTGTTCGACACTGAGACCTGCCGCGGGGCGACACCGTCAGCGGCGAACGAGTTGGCACTGAAATTAGCGCTCGAATTGTATTTGTCCGACGCCGTTCCCTCATTGATCTTGATCGCCTTGCCGAGCGTCTGGCCGATCGCCCCCGTCATCGATCTCGCCTTTTCATAGGCCGCCTTCATAGCCATCTCACGGGCCTTTTGCCTTAATTCGATAAGGCGTGACGTTGCAAACTGCACACTGTCGATCTCGGTCGGCTGCGTCGCCAATATCTCGTTGAACACGTCGTCAAACACCTCGAGTTTGGTCAGTGTGATCGTCACTGACCGCGATACCTCGTATCCCTGAAACTCGCGCGTCCCGATCTCGTCGCCGTCCTCGTCGTAGATCGGTTTTTGACGGTCGCGGATCGAGATGTATTTCATCGAGACCGAGATGTTGTTGGTGCGGACGTCCTTGGGCGGAATATCGTACCTGCGCGCGATCCTCAGCATTTTGGCGACGCCGTCCTCGTTGGCCTTTCGGGCCGCCTGAAGGTCTTTGTCGAGTTTGGTGAAATCTACCGAGATGGTCGCCGAATCGGGCTCGACCGATATCTCGGCCTTTCCCGTGACCTCGATCGTCGGGATGGTGTTTTCGGCCGGCCGGATCTGAGCGTTTAGCCCGGTGGACGAAATAAGGAGGATCGCAAACAGCGAGGCGAGCAGGATAGTACTTTTCATAGCGTCAATGGAACGGCATCGAAAAGTTCGCCCGCCTGTGCAGGTTTAGTGCCGACTATTCGGCCCTGGATCGATGCTCGAGAGCGAGTTCGAGAAAGTTCTCAAACAGGATGCGTCCGTCCCGCGATTCATTTGGGTGCTCCCAGCGGGTCGGGTTGGTCGACCAATCTTCAAACGACTTTTCGAGATGAAACTGAACGCAATAGATCAGCTGGCCGTCACTCCGTTTGACCATCATCTGATTTTTACAGAGATATGACGTAGCCAGCAGTTTGAACCCGTTCGGCACGCCGTCGACCTGGACACCGTGATTTTGCCACACCCGCAAAATGTCGTCTTCGGTCGTATAGTCCTGCCACTTGCCGGACTCGCGGTCGTCATTTCCCTCAAAGATCGGGTCGCTCTTATCGACGATCTTCACAAAGCGATACTGATATTCGACGACGCGGCCCGTACGCTTTGAACGCAGTTCAAGGTCGTCCAGCGTCTTGAGCTTTGCCCCGAACGAGACCCCGACCAGCTGATGTGCTCCGCAGATCGCCAGCACCGGGATCTTGGTATTTTGGATAAAGTCGGCAAAATCCTTCAGATGTGTCGGGTTGTAATAGTCAAAGTCGGAATAGGTGCCGCTCATCACGATCGCGTCCGGCTTGAACTGCTTCGCGGCCGCCGCGACCTCCGACAGGTGCACGGTCATCGTCTTGGGATTTTGAACGAGGCGGATAACGTTCTTGGCGATGTTGTTGCATGCCATCCCCGAGACCTTGCGTTCAAACTCCAGTTTGCTCTTGATGGTGCCGCTCCACTCACGATGGGCGAGGTCCGACATATCCGATTCGTACCTAAGCAGATCGTTGACGATCAGGACCTTAGCGTGCGAGATCCGCTGTTCGATCGGCTCGTACCGGCAAAAGGAATTTTGGTTGTAAGGGAAAGGCAGCGTTTCCATCTCGGGTGCCTTCGCGACAGCGTCAAACATATAGAACAATAGCGTCGGCACCGGGGCCGAGCGTATCAGCTGATTATATCATCAATTAACGCGCCGTAAAGACTCACAAACGCCCCGCACTTGAATTGCCTCTCGTTTCGCTGGTCCAAACGGTTGAGGTCGCACAGTATCTCCTCGTCAGGGTCGTTGAGCTTTTCGCACATCCGGCACATCTGTGGCAGCGGTACGGCCTTCGGGTCCAACTCATTGCCGTCATCGTCATAAAAGGGCATTTCTCAAACCTCTCAGGCTCGCTGTTTGGTCGGGCGGTCGAACTGCGGCATCAGCGGCCCGGCACCGGCCTCGGCGATCTCGGCCCGCAGCCGCCGCAGCAGGACGCCCCGCAAACGCTTTCGGGCCGCGTCGGAGCTGTCGTCGGACGCGGCGTCCGCAAGCAGCAGCATCTTTTGCCAGGAAGTTTCCAGTTCGTCGGCGGCCGCCGAGATCCTTGTGATGTCGTATGGAACGGCAAATGACCGGCAGCCGAACCGCGCAAAGACCCGCAGGTACCTCGCCATCGCGAGGTCGGGGCAGGAAAATCGGCGCTTACCGACCTTTAGCTCGATACCGAGCAGCGTGTATTGGATCTCAGCGGTATTTTCGCGTTCCGGGACCTCGAGAACATAGGACCGTGTTCGCTGCGAGCGGATCTTATCCAGGTAAATGGCCGGGATCCACTCAGACGCGAGAGCGGCGACGATAGCATTACTTCTGTCCATCAGCCAATGACCGGTATTACTATTTTTCGGCTTTGATCACGTTCGCCGACGGCAGATGCGAGAACTTTTGGATCACCGATTCGCTGAAAATGCCGAAATAGAAGACGCCGAGCACCGCGATCGCCAGAGCCGCTGCGAGGCCGATCGGCATTTTGGGTTCGACCCACTCGGTCGTCCGCTCGCGGAAGAACATGACCACGATCAGCCGCAGGTAATAGTACGCCGAGATCGCCGTGTTGACGACGGCGACGACGACCATGACCGTCAGCAGCGTGCTGCCCGCCTCGAGCGCCGGGCGAAAGACGAGGATCTTGCCCATAAAGCCGGCCGTCAGCGGCAGCCCGAGCAAACTCAGCATAAACAGCGACAGCGAAAACGCGAGGACCGGCGACTTAAATCCGATGCCGTTGTAATCCTCGAACTCTGTCCGTCGATCGTTCTTTTGAGCAAGCAGCGTGACTATCGCAAAGGCTCCGAGGTTTGTCACCGCGTACGTCAGCATATAGAACGCGACAGCTGCGATCGCCTCTTCACGGGCCTGCGGTGTCTTGGCCGAACCGGCACCGATAAATCCGACAAGAGCGTAACCGGCGTGCGCGATCGACGAATACGCCAGCATTCGCTTGACGTTTGACTGCATTACCGCCGCGACGTTGCCGATGATCATCGTCAGCATCGCAAGTACGGCGAGCGCCGAGATCCACGATTGGTGGAGCAATGCCGACGCTTGTACGCCCGCGATCAGCGGAAAGCCAAGCACGAATATCCTGATGAACGACGCAAATGCCGCGGCCTTGGGCCCGGCGGCCATAAAGCCGGTGATCGGCGTCGGGGCGCCTTCGTAAACATCCGGCGTCCAGACGTGGAACGGGGCCATCGCGATCTTAAAGCCAAAACCGATCAGCATCATCGCACCGCCGACCAGCAAAAGTGCCGGGAAATTCGGGTTGGCGACCTTTTCGGCGATCTGCGTAAGGCCCGTGCTGCCGGTCGCGCCGTAAACGAGAGCCATTCCGTAAAGCAGAAATGCCGAGGCAAACGACCCGAGGATAAAGTACTTCATCGCCGATTCGTTCGAACGCAGGTCGGCCCGGCGGAGTCCCGCCATGACATACGTGGCGATCGACAGCGTCTCGAGGCCGAGAAATATGACCACAAGGTCATTGCCCGCCGACATCATCATCATTCCAAACGTCGCAAACATCAGCAGCGCGTGATATTCACCGGCCGGCACATCCTCGCGCTCGACCCAGACCGTCGAAATGAGTATGGTCATTGCCGACACGAATAGAAATACGAACGAAAACCCGAGCCTGAGATTGTCATGGGCGATCATTCCGCCCCACGACGTTCCCTGTTCGTAACCGCCCCACATCGTTGCCAGCAAAACACCTGACGCCGCCAACCCGATCAGTGAAATGGCCCCTGAGACCATTCGTTGTTTCGGAAAGAAGCTGTCGTACAGCATAACGATAATGCCGGCCACGGCCACGATAAGCTCGGGCAGGATGACCGTAACGTTTACGCTGGGTGCTAATAGATCTGTTAGGAAAAGCGTGTTCATTTTTACTTTATTCGACCCCGAGTCAGTGCAGTTCCTTATAACCGCTGTACTCGTATCTTTTTTCCCCGGCCTTCACACTCACGTTCAGCGAGTTTTCTTTAGGCGGTATCGGGCAATTGAATTTATCGCTGCCGTACGCACAATTCGGATTGTAGGCAAGATTGAGATCCAATATTACTGTGCCTTTCTCAGGCTTTTTAATGTCAATGTATCGTCCGCCGCCATACGTTTCGGTCCTGTTCGTCAGGTCCTTGAACGGAACAAACAGAAGGTCGGCGTACTCGGGAAACTTTGCAAGTATCGCCGCGTCCATCTGATAAACGCTCAAGGTCAGAGCCTTGCCCTCAAGCGTAAATTTCAAAATCCCGTACTTTACGAACTTTTTCGTGATGCCCGACGATGTCGGCATCTGAAAGTACTTTTCGCTCGGGGTCCGTGTAAACTCGGCCTTAACCCGATAGGCGTCGTCGATCTCGTAATAGTTCAGCCCCTTGAAACCCGCGAGATCCTCGGGCTTGAGCGGCGATTCGGCCATGTTTCGAAACTCGCGGTCACGGCCCTCTCTGAATTTTGCGACGTCGGTCGTTCCGTAAAATGTCTGGCCGCCGGCCGAAACCGCGATGCCCAACATCATTATCAGGACGGCCGCCAATCGCATAGGATCAGTGTTCCGCCTTCGGAGCGTCTTTCGCCGGCGGTGCCCCGGCATGGTCGACCAACCCGCCGGCCTGTCCCATGACGCGTTCCTGGATCGATCTGATCGCCATTTCAGACCGTTTGAGGAACGGCTTGGGAAACACACCCATGTAAACCATCAGAGCGAGCAGCGGCACCATCAGGCCGATCTCGCGCATGGTCAGGTCGGCGAGCGAACGATTCTTGTCGTTCGTCACCTTGCCGAAAAACACCCGCTGGACCATCCACAGCAGATAGACGGCTGCAAAGATAACGCCGGTACCGGCAAACATCGTCGCGACGTAATTCCAGTTAACGCTCGACGTGACGCTCAACGCATGTGACCCGAACATCCCGATCATGATCATAAATTCGCCGACGAAACCGTTAAGGAACGGCAGGCCGATCGATGCCATGGTCGTAATGACGAAGAGTGTCGCGTACGTCGGCATGACGTTCGCCAGCCCGCCAAATTCGGTGATCGCACGGGTATGACGGCGTTCGTAAATAAAGCCGACGAGCAGGAACAACGCGCCCGTGGTGACGCCGTGGCTCAACATCGTAAACAGCGCGCCCTGCATTCCCGATTCGGTGAACGAGAACATCCCGAGTATTACAAAGCCCATGTGGGCGACCGACGAATACGCGACCAGGCGTTTGACGTCAGGCTGGACCATCGCGACGAGTGCACCGTAAATGATACCGATGATCGCCAGGGTGATGAACAGCCAGGCCCACTCGCGGCTCTGATCCGGAAAGAGTGCGAAATTGAACCGCATCAGGCCGTACGTTCCCATCTTCAGCAAAACTGCCGCAAGTATCACCGAACCCGCCGTCGGAGCCTCGGTGTGAGCGTCCGGCAGCCATGTGTGGAACGGGAACAGCGGCACCTTGATCGCAAACGCCAGAGCGAACGCCATAAAGAGCAGCGTGCCGGCATTCGCCAGCGGCCCGGTAAAGCTCAGCTGGCCGAGCTTCATCGTGTTCAGCAGCGTCACGAGGTCAAATGTTCCAACGCCCGTGGCATCAGCGTGGATGTAGTACAGCGAGATGATCGCCACCAACATCAGCAAACTGCCCAGAGCGGTAAAGATAAAGAATTTGACCGCCGCGTAGATGCGGTTCTCACCGCCCCAAATTCCGATCAAAAAGAACATCGGAACCAGCGACGCCTCGAAGAACAGGTAAAACACCAGCAGGTCGAGCGATACAAAAACGCCGATCATCGCGCTCTCGAGCAGCAGCAGAAAGACGTAAAATGCTGTCGCGCGCTTTTCGACCGCGTGCCATGTCGAGATGACCGCGATCGGCATGATGAACGTCGTAAGTATCACCAGCCAAAAGCTTAGCCCGTCGACGCCGACGTGATAGTTGGTATTTATCGCCTTGATCCAGGGGATGTTCTGCTCAAAGAAATAGCCGCTCGCTCCGGCCGCCGCCGACTTGGAAAAAAGCGCGAGCGAGACCAGAAAATTGAGCACCGTAAATCCGAGCGTGACCCACTTGAGCTGGCTTTCCTGCTTCCAGAACATCTGGTGAGCAAGCGTCAGCACTGCGCCGATGACCGGCAGCAGGATCAATATCGTCAAGAGATTTTGATTAATGAGATCCATTTAATTTGTTCGCCGTTGGTCGTCCGTTGTTCGCCGCCTGCCGCTCGGGCCGCCGCGAACCGTGATCAACGAACCACTAACTCACAAGTTTCAAACCGTAATAAATAAAGTATCCGAGCACGACCATCGCACCGAGCAGTATGATCGCCGCATAGCTTCGGACAAAACCTACCTGCAGCTGCCGAACGACGCCGCCAAACTCCATCACAAAATGGCCGATGCCGTTGACGATGCCGTCGATAAACCCGACATCAAACCCTTTCCAAAGCCCGTTTCGCGACAGGTTGGTGAGCGGATCGACGATGTAGCCGTTGTACAGGTCGTCGAGACGCCATTTTTGCTCGAGGATCTTGGGCATCGCCCGCAGCGGGTTCCCCTTGAACAGGGCAAAACCAATACCGATGCCGACAAATGCCAGGACCGTGGACAAAAGCGCCAGCCAGCGTTCCTTGGCGATGACCTCGGGCGAATGTGCCTCGTGGTCAGCCGCGGGCGACTCGGCAGCGGAACCTGTCTTGGCCGGTTCGGGTTTTGCGTGTTCGTCAGCGGGCTTGGCCGCCGCGGCCGGGGCCGCGTGAAGTTCGTGGCCGCCCTTGCCCGCCTTTGCGATGACCGGTTCGAGCGTGTGCTCAAACACGTTGACGTCACCCGCACCCGCAAGCGAACTCATCGCGTACGGGATGCCGACCAGGCCGCCGACCGTCGAAAGTATCGCCAGGGCGATAAGCGGGACCGTCATCGACCACGGCGATTCGTGCGGCTTGAAATCGGCCGGCAGAGCGTGATGTTCGTCATCATCATCGGCGGCATGAGCGTCCGCGTGATCGGCATGATCAACGTGGCCGTGATCGTGGCCATGATCCTCACCGGGCAGAGCGTCGTGAAAACGCTCGCCCCCCCAAAACGTCATGACCATCATTCGCGTCATGTACACGGCGGTCAAAACGGCGGTCAGTGTCGCCACGACCCAGAGTATCTCGTTGCCGGGAAACGGCCCGCCCGGGAAATAGTTGTCAGCGGCGAATGTCTTATAAAGTATCTCGTCCTTTGAAAAGAACCCGGCCCAGATCGGGATACCGCAGATCGCCAGCCAGCCCATCGCCATCGTGATGAACGTGATGGGCATGTATTTCTTCAAGTTGCCCATCTTGCGCATGTCCTGTTCGTGATGCATTCCGTGAATGACCGAACCGGAACCGAGGAACAGCAGGGCCTTGAAAAAGGCGTGTGTCATCACGTGAAAGATCGCGACGACAAACGCTCCGACGCCCGCCGCGAGGAACATAAATCCAAGCTGCGAGACCGTCGAGTATGCCAGTACCTTTTTAATGTCGTTTTGGGCGATCGCGATCGTCGCCGCAAATATCGCCGTCGCGGCACCGATGACCGCCACGATCCACATCGCGGTCGGAGCAAACTGGTAGATCGCGTTCGCACGGACGACCAGATAGACGCCGGCGGTGACCATCGTCGCTGCGTGGATGAGCGCCGAAACGGGCGTCGGGCCGGCCATCGCGTCGGGCAGCCACGTGAGCAGCGGTATCTGGGCCGATTTGCCTGTCGCACCGATAAAGAGCAGGACCGCCGCGGATGTCAGGCCGCCGGCAAAGATCGCTCCCCACGTGAACGGGTCGGTGCCCATATTCTGCGTGATGAAGGTGAACGCACTCTGTACCTGTTGGCCGTCAACGACCTTATCGTAGAACGAGATCGAACCGGTCAGCGTAAAGACCAGGAATATTCCCATCAGCACGCCCCAGTCGCCGATACGGTTCATAACGAACGCCTTCTTGGCGGCCTTTCGTGCCTCGTCCTTTTTGATGTAAAAGCCGATCAGCAGATACGAGCACAGGCCCACGCCCTCCCAGCCGACGAACATCAGCAGAAAATTATCCGCCAATACGAGCGTCAGCATCGAGAACATAAAGAGGTTCAGATACGCGAAGAACCTGTAATAGCCCGGGTCGCCCTTCATATAGCCGGTCGCGAAAATATGGATCAGCAACCCGACAAATGTGATAAAGCAGGCGTAGATGCCCGACAGATGGTCCATTCCGAGCCCGAAATCAGCACGGAAATTGCCGACCTGTATCCACGTCCAGATCTGATCGAGCACCGGCTTGTCGATGAACAGGGCTCCGCCGTCCGCGACAAACGCTATGTAAAATGCCACGGCGCACGAGATAACGATCGTACCGCAGGCCACCGCTCCGCTGAACAATTCGTTCTTGAGCCGGCCGCCGATCAGCCAATTGATCACGGCACCGGCCAGCGGGGCAAAAATTATCAGACTTAAAAGATTATTTTCAATCATTTGAAATAAACAGCCGACCGCGTTTAGCAATTCAAACTATCGTAATTGTCAGCCAGACTTACGATCTCGGCGAGACCGGGCAAATTTTCGCCCGTCCCTCCCTGCTGTCCTCATAGATCATCTGTTCCTGACCGGCGGCTTCGCAGTCGCCGGCGTCGGAAGCGTAAAATCGTCCGGAACCTGGACGTTGTTCTGTAAAATCAACTTGGCGATCAACGCCGCGTCCTTCTCTGACTCGAGTTTTCTCCTGGCAAATTCCGCGGCCGGTATGCTCGCACCGTCCGGGCTGTCCGGGTCCTCCACGTTCGTCGATATCAAAATGTGGCGGACATCGTATGTCGCCTCATCGGTCGGCCGTTTTTTACCGAGCTTTCGTTCGAGTTTGATCACGTGATAACCGTGATCGGTCTCGACGAGTTCGCCGGCGACCTGGCCCGGCTGCAGTGCGAGTGCGGCAGTTTCAAACGCCTCCAAAAACCGGCCGACCGGGACATTCGAATACAGCCCGCCGGCTTTGGCCCCGCTCTCCCGGATATTTCCGGGGTCCTCAGAAAATTCATTCGCGAGGGCGGCAAAATCTTCGCCGGCCTTGGCCCGCTCCAATATCCGCTGGGCCTCGGCACGCCGTCGTGCCGGGTCGATCTTCGGGTGAGCGGTAAAGTATGCCGTTATCTCGGCATCAGTCACCTTTGTCTGAGCCTCTGACTTTTCTGCGTAAAGCCGGGCCAGAAATTGTGCCTGCTGCAATTTGACCGACAGATCGGTACTCGCGACCATCTCACTCGCCAGCGTTCCGCCTTTGAGTTTTGACTCATATTCGGCGAGATATATCTGCGTTCTGGCAAACACGTCGCGGGCCTGTGACATTTCCTCAGCGGTCAGTTTGCGATCCGGTGTTTCCGCTCCGACCAGCTTCATCTTGGCATCGAGAAATCTTGCAAATTCCGGCTCGTGGCCGGCCACGCTCCAGTATTTTGCGACCTGTGCCGCGGTGATATTGCCGAAAGCCGGCGTAGCGGGCTGGCCCTTGTTGAGCATTTTGTCGTAATTTACTGCAATTATCTCAGCCCTGATGTTCTCCAACTCCTGACGATTTGTCGGGTCAGCCGTCATTCCTTCCTTTTGCGCCTGGCTGGCAAAAGCCAACAACTCTCGCAAATGCCGGATCTGCGTACGCTTTAAGTCCGGATCTTCGGCAAATCTCTGCAAGAGTTCTGGCTTCGATCTGACCGCGTCGGCGACCAGCAGATCGACCTCGGTACGCGTGAGCGAATTGAACGAATTCTCTGTCTTGCCGGCATCCACAGCCTGTCCGCTGGCCGAAACGACGGCAATGGCGGCCAGACAACATAGGCTATAGAGATTTGAGACCCGAAGTTTGATCATAATTGCCGTTTCCCGGTGTCAATTCTTCATAAGGCTCGCGTCATCAACGTCGACCGACTGCTTGTTGCGGAAGAACGCGATGATGATACCGAGGCCGACGGCGGCTTCGGCGGCTGCGACCGACATGACCATAAACACGAACAGTTGCCCGGTCACATCTCCGTAATATCTCGAAAATGCCACGAACGTGAGATTTACGGCATTGAGCATCAACTCGATACACATAAACATCCCGATCGCGTTGCGTTTAAAAATAACGCCGACCGCTCCGATCGTGAACAATACTCCTGAAAGTGCCAGATAACTGGCTAAACTTGGTTCCATTTTCGTTTAGATCAGAGGCTTTTCTTCGTGCCTCAATTCAAGTTCGTTATCGACAACGAGTTCCAGTTTCGGCTGTTTGAGCCGCCGGACAAGTATCACCGAGCCGATGATCGCCATCAGCAGCAGCACACCGACGATCTCGACCGGCAGCAGATATTCGGTGTACATCGCCTGTCCGATGTTCATTGTTTTGCCGGCGGTCAGATTCTGGTCGGACGGTACGTTCGGGGCCCGCATTACCGCGTAAAAGATAAAGAACGTTTGCGCCAGCAGCAGAACGCCGAGGCCCGCCCCGAGCGCCCACAGATACTTGAGCCGGTTGGCCGTCGGTTCGTCATCGAGATTGAGCAGCATTATGACAAATACGACCAGGACCATGATCGCTCCGGCATAGATCAGGATCTGAACGGCCGCGATGAACGGAGCCGCCAGCGTCAGATATATGCACGATAGCGAGATAAAAACGCCAACCAGCGAGATCGCGCTGTACAGCGGATTTCGGTGATAGACCATCGAGATCGCACACGCGATGGCGAGGCCGGCAAATACAAAAAATAAGGCTGTCGTCACCATAATGCTAGCTATTCAGGAAATAGACCACGATGATCGTCAATATGACGTTCGCCAACGCTACCGGAAGCAAAAACTTCCAGCCGAAGTTCATCAACTGGTCAAAACGGAATCGCGGCAGCGTACCGCGGACCCAGATAAAGAGAAACAGGAACGCACAGATCTTGCCGATAAAGGCCGCATGACTGACGATCGCGTACGGGATCGAGCCCGGTTCCAACAGTCGGCCAAGCCCCGGGACGTACCAGCCGCCGAGGAAAAGTACCGTACACATGACCGAGACCGTAAACATATTTACGTATTCGGCCATGAAGAACAGTGCGAACTTCAACGCTGAATACTCGGTGTGAAATCCGGCAACGAGTTCCGTCTCGGCTTCGGGCAGGTCAAACGGCACACGGTTCGTCTCGGCAAACGCCGAGATCAGAAAGACCACAAAACCGATGAACTGCGGAATTATGAACCAGCGGAACGGCGAATGGATCTGGGCGAAGATGATGCCGTTAAGGTCGAGCGTCCCGGCCAGCATCACGGCACCGATCACCGAGGCCCCCATTGCGAGTTCGTACGAGATCATCTGGGCCGACGAACGCAGGCCGCCCATCAGCGAATATTTGTTGTTTGACGACCATCCGGCAAGAGCGATGCCGTAAACACCGACCGACGTGATACCGAGGATGAAGAGCACGCCGACATCGATCCGGGCGATGGTCAGCGGCAGTGCCGTGACGCCCTCGCCCAGCCCGTAGGGCAAAAAGCTCCAATCTACGGTCGTGATCGCCGGGCCGAACGGATAGACCACCATCGGCATCAGGGCACACGTCAGGGCGACCAGCGGAGCCAGAAAATAGACGAATTTCGTCGATTTGTCCGGCGTCAGGTCTTCCTTAAAGATAAATTTCAGAAGGTCCGCAAAAGGCTGAAGTACGCCCCACGGCCCGACGCGGTTTGGCCCGATGCGTCCCTGCATCCAGCCTAGCACCTTGCGTTCGGCAAGCACCGTGTACGCCACGATCATCAGCACGATCTGAAACGCCATCAGTACGCCGATGCCGTAAACAACGAACGGAAATGCAGTTTTGATAACAGATTCCATAACAAAAAACTATTTACCGATCAATGACCTGTCGGCGACACCGACCGCGGCCACATCGGCCAAATTCTCATCCAGCGGTTTGCCGTCGAGAGCAAACTGTACGAGCGGCGAGACCAGCAGATTGCCGGGCTTCGGGTTGCCGTGCGCCAGCAGGTGAAACTGATCGGTCTTGCTCGTCATCGTCGTCAGGCGATGGAGCTTGTGCCCGACCCGCGGCGTTTCCATATTCTTATCGGCTTCGCCGCTCATCGCTTCGACGGCGGCCTTGAGTGCCGCGACCGGGCCGGCAACGTCGGCCGAACCGCTAACGGTGTATTTCGCCCGTGCCGGATCAGACTCGTCCTTCAGCGCCGGATAGCGGAGCCCGTCATAGGCCGGCACGCTTTCCGCGATCGACTTGAATACCTGCGACGCCGAAAAATCGTATCCAAAATCGACGCCCATTTCCCTTGCGATCAACGAGGCGATCACCCAGTCCGGTTTCGAACGGTGAAGCGGCTCGATCGCCTTGCGGACACGCTGGACGTTGCCGGCGTTGTTGGTAAACGTACCGTCAACCTCGGCGAAACTCGCGGCCGGGAAAACGACATCGGCATGATCGGCCGTTTCGGTCAGGAACAGCTCCTGAACCGCGATGAAATCCTTGCCCGCGAGGCCGTCCGTCGACTGGAGGCTGCCGCCGATCAAGAGTGCCTTTGATCCGCTGATGACGTCACCGACGGTCTTGCCGCCGGACATCATATCGTGGGCACCGACCGAGTTGTTGTATCGTGCCAGCGGATGGAGCAGAACGCGGCGGCCGTCACCCGCAAATTTTGCGGCCGTGCCGGCGATCGCGGCGTGAGCGTCGGCTGAGAGTTCATTGCCGATCATAAATATCACGTCGCCCTGGGCGTCGCTGATAGTTTGCCGGGCGGCGGCGATCTCACCGGCGTCGATGCCGAGTTTGGCCGCGGCCAGGGCGTCAGCCGACGCGTCCGCCAGAGCCAGTGCAAATCCGTCGGCCGTGCCGCGGTTTACATGGACAAACTGCGTCGCACGCCGCGAAAGATTGATCGGCGTATCGTTGACGCAGATAAATTTCGCTCCGCCGTTCCTGACCGCCTGGCGGATCTGTTTGGCCGTAAAACTCTGTTCTTCTTCGGGTTCGCCGCCGATCAGCACGATGACCTTGGCGTGGCGTATTTCCTTGTGCGTACAGAGGTCAACGCTCAGGTTGGCGAAAATCGCCCCGAGTTTGCTGTCCTCGGCGACCGCAAAATTGTCGCCGCCGACGGCCTCAGCGGCAAATCGCTTGAGCGTAAAGACCGATTCGTTGGTCAAACGCGGGCTGGCGATGACGCCGACCGCCTTGCCGGCGGCCTTGAATTTCTCGGCCGCAAATTTAACGGCCTGGTCCCACGTCGCCGGGATCAGCTTGCCGCCTTTTGAATAGCGGATCATCGGCGTCTTGATGCGGTCCGGATGATCAACAAAGCCATGTGCAAAACGAGCCTTTACATCCAGAAACTCACCGTTCAGGCCGTTAACGTAACGGTCGCGGGCAACGATGCGATGGATCGTCCCCCCGCGTGACCCGATGCTTATCTGCATACCGTCCGACCCGTAAACGTCCGTCGAGACGGTCTGATCGAGTTCCCACGGACGAGTTTCGTGGCGGTAAACACCGTCCAGCAGCGTCCCAGTCGGACAAACTTCGATACAGTTGCCGCATTGCGAGCAGTTGAGCCAGCCGCCGTACGTGCCGATCACGGTATTAGCTCCGCGGTTGCCGGCCTCGATCGCGTCTTCGCCCATCCATTCGTCACAAACCCGTGTGCAGCGTTTGCAGAGAATGCATCGCTGCGGATCGTTGGCGACGATCGGCGAAAGGTATTTTTCGGGCTGGGCGTCCTTCTTTTCAGAAAAACGCTGTTCGACATCGCCCCAGTCGAAGATCACCTCTTGCAGTTCGCACTCGCCGCCGCGGTCGCAGACCGGGCAATCGAGCGGGTGGTTAGCGAGCAGAAATTCACCCATCGCCCGCTGTGCTTTTTCGACCTCTTCACTCTGCGTAGTGACCACCATACCGTCGGTACATGAGATGGTGCACGACGTCTGGAGCTTGGGCATCTTATCGATGCGGACCAGGCACATACGGCACGAGGCCTGAAGTGCGAGGTCGTGGTAATAACAGAATGACGGGATGCCGAAGCCCTTTTCGCGGCACACGTCGATCAGACGGGCACCTTTTTCGACCTCGAAATCCTGTTCGTTTATTGTGACTTTAATAAGTTCTGTTGACATCAAACTTTACTCGACTAACGCGTTTCCGGCGGCATTGGGTCAATGCCAACGGACGCGGTCTCAAATGCTGAAATAACAAACCTGCCGTTCTCAACAGGTACGCCCTGTCGGCCGCACTTGTCGTAATAACTCAAATTCAAATTGCCGCCGGCCCGGCCTCAGTTCGCCGCCTTTTCACTCGCCGGAACTATCTCGAAAAGTCGCATCAGATAATCCTGGACCTCGCCGTTCGCCGCGAGTTTGTTGTGTTCCTCGCAAACGAACTTGCTCGACGCCGGCTTCAATACCGGGTTCCCGGCAAAACGTGTCTGGGTGTCGGTCTCGAGCGACCTTCTGGTCACTACGCCGTCACCGTCGGCGAGCATCAGTTCTTTCAATTCGTCATTTGTGACCTTGTCGCCCGTATCCTTTATGAACGAGACCGGCTTGAACATCGTTATCCACCGATCGGTCTTCTTGTCACGCCGGAGCACTATCAGGTCCAGGGCGTCATTGCACGCCGCACCGACAATGTTGAACAATCCGGGCCCGTTCGAGCCTGCACCGGCCGCCAGAGCCTCATGCAGCCGCTTTGCCCGCGACAATGCCGAAGCAAAGAACTCTGGGGCCGCCCGCCGCTCGGCCAGTCGAAACTGGGCCGGAAAGCCGTCGTCGTTTATCGCGTTCCACCCGTAACGGTTCCATTCCTTCGGATCGTACAGGTCGATGCTGATCGGCTCAAAATTCTCATCCGTCGCTCTGAGCGTGCCAGGTGCCGGCAGCAGCTGGTACACCGACGGAATTGTAAAAAGATCAAATTTCGTAAGGTTCTGCACAAACGGCAGATTTATGTTTATCCCGCCGATCGCAAATCCGTCGACCAGCGACCTCAGAGCCAGCACCGAACCCTCGCTCGGCGTTCCGAGCAGTGCGACCTTGTTAAAGTGCTTTGCACCCGCCCAGGTAGGCTTCGGCGTCCGATTCGCCGTCGGCAGATCGGCGTCACCGTACATCGCCGCGTACCGCGTGATGATGCCGCCCATCGAGTGCGCGACCACGTTGAACTTCAGGTCGGGCCGCTTCAGCCTGAGCTTGAGCGCCGTGATCTCGCGGATCAGCAAACGGGCATTTTCAACGTTGTCCTGCCGCCAGTCGTACGGAAAAACGTATATCGCCGCCGAATCGCCCTTCGACGTCGGGCTCTGCCACGATTCCTCGTGATAGCCGGCCTTGGCGATCAGGTTCTCGATCAGCCCGCCGTAAACGTCGATCCGCGGAAAGATGCCGACCTTGATACTCCTCAGAATATCGCCCCGCACCAGATCGTCGTGCGATCTGAGTATGCTCGCCGTCACCGGCAAACGCAGATCATCGTCTTTCGACCGCGGAGCCTTGAACCAGACGACCTCATTCGTCCGCTTATTTATCAATTCAGAACCGGTCAACCCCGGAACTATTATCACCGGCAATTTTTCCTGCCCGAGCACCGCTGCCGATATAAGCAACAGTAATGGCAGGGCCAGCGGCAGCCGATGAAAGACTCTCCAAAACGACATCAGATATTTGCCGTAACTTCGTTTCCGTTGGCCTTGTTTTGCAGCCATTTCTTAAAATCTTCCGGAAACTGTTTGATCGCGCTCTGGATCGGCCACGCTGCGGCGTCACCGAGCGGACAAAAGCTTTTGCCCTCGATGTTGTCGCAGATATCGAGCATCAACTGGGCATCTTCCGGGCGTCCGCCGCCGTCGGCGATGCGGTTAAATATCTTGACCAGCCAATCCGTTCCTTCGCGGCACGGCGTACACCACCCGCACGACTCGTGTTTATAAAACTCGGTCAGGTTCTTGGTCGATTCCATCACGTCGACCGTGTCGTCCATGACGATAAATCCGCCCGAACCGACCATCGACCCGCCCGCGACGAGGCCTTCATAGTCCATCGTCACGCTCTTTCCGATGACCTGGTCGGCGTTCATGATGTAAACGCTTGACCCGCCCGGAATGACGGCCTTGAGCTTGTTGCCGCCGCGGATGCCGCCGCAATCTTCCATGATGAACTTTTCCATGTCGGCATAGCCCATCGGCAGTTCGTAAACGCCCGGTTTATTGACGTGCCCGCTGACCGACCACAGTTTCGTGCCGCCCGACTTCTCAGTGCCGAGAGCACGCCACGCGTCGCCGCCCATCTCAATGATCTGGGGCACGGCCGTCAGCGTTTCGACATTGTTGACCACCGTCGGCGAGGCGTAAACGCCCTCGACTGCCGGAAACGGCGGCTTCATACGCGGATGGCCGCGATAGCCCTCGAGCGAACTCAAAAGGGCCGTTTCCTCGCCGCAGATGTAGGCTCCCGCACCAGTGTGGGTGTGGATGTCCATCTTAAAGCCCGAACCCATCACGTTATCACCCAAAATCCCGGCCTCGCGGGCCTCGGCCAGGGCGACGTCCATGATGTCGATCAGATATCTGTATTCGCCGCGGGTATAGATGTATCCGGTCGTCGAACCGAGAGCGAAACCGGCGATCAGCATCCCTTCGATGAGGGCGTGCGGGTCGCGTTCCATCAGATAGCGGTCCTTGAATGTGCCGGGTTCCGATTCGTCAGCGTTGCAGACGACGTATTTTGTCTTCGGCGAATCTTTCGGTACAAAAGACCACTTCATACCGGTCGGGAAGCCGGCACCGCCGCGGCCGCGAAGGGCCGACTTTTTGACTTCCTCGATGATATCGGCGGGTGCCATCTTGAGCGCCTTTTCAAGTGACTTATAGCCGCCGGTCTCACGATAGACCTTCAGCGTGTGCCCATCTTTGATGTGCATTCGCTTTAACTGCAGTGGTTCACAGCCGATTGCTTTGATTTCCATAAAACTACACTACCTAGCAGAGATTCGATCTCCGTCTGCTATTTCAAAAGTTCGGAGCCCGTCTTGTTCTCCAAAGTCCGACTAGTAAACTCAATCATTGTGATTCGGCCCTTAGAGCCGCCATAACCAGCCGCAATAAAGATTGTCTTTTCCGACGCAGCCATGAGTTCGAGTGTAGCCGCCCAGTAATTAGAATCTCGTCGCGGATTTTTATTTCTGGGCCGCATAAGGTCAACTGCCGTCTTTACATCAATTCCCTCGTGAAATTCAATCGCTGAGTAGGTGTTTGTTAATACATTAACGTCAAGCGATTTCGGTTCAAGGTGAATAGAAACTAGTTTCAAGTCATTATCAAACTTAAGCTTAACCAGCTTAAAACCGTCAATTTTCTCATACTCGAGGGTTCTGAGGGCCTTCCCTATGTTCTTGATGAAAAAGTTGCTTCTCAACAAATGCCACCTGTCGGTAGGCTTATCAGAATCCGGTTTGCCCAGTAACCTTTCTGCTTGTTCCGGCGTCGCCTCATCGATAATTAATCCTCTCCAGCCATCAATCGTCTGTGTTACAGCAATCTGGCTACAAAGAGCGATGAGCAAAATCGTAAATATCAATTTCTGTATCTTACTCACGTATTTAATCGAAAATGCGCCACTGGAAGGCTTCAGCTACAGCCCTCCAAAATCTTATCGACCTTTTCGATCGTCAGATCTTCGTGATAGTCGAATCCGATCTGCATCATCGGCGCCGTGCCGCAGCTGCCGAGGCACTCGACCAGCGAGACGGTAAATCGTCCGTCTTCGGTCGTTTCGCCCGGATGAATGCCGAGCTTCGAGCAGATGTGATCGGTGATATCCGGCTCGCCCATGATCTTGCACGACAGCGTCTTGCAGATCTGGATGTGGTGCCGCCCGACGGGCCGCAGGTTGAACATCGAATAGAACGTCGCGGTCTCCCAGACGTCCGTCACCTCGAGGTTCAGAAACTTTGCCAGAAAATTGACGCCCGGGTTGTCGATCCAGCCGCCGCGTTCACGCTGCACGACAAAGAGCAGCGGGATCAGGGCCGAACGCGAACGTTCGGCGGGATATTTTGCCAAATGCGACTTCATCTCCTCGACGACCGCCGGCGAAAATTCGGCGACCTCGTCCGAAACGATGATCTTGTCGGTAAAACTTGTCGGAGTTGCTGCTGCCATGATTATCTATCGATCTCCCCAAGCACAATGTCTAAGCTGCCGATGACCGCGACCACGTCGGCGATCATCTCGCCCTCGGCCATTACCGGCAGGGCGGAAAGGTTGACGAAGCTCGGCCCGCGGAAATGGACCCGCTCGGGCTTTGGCCCGCCGTTCGATTTCATATACACGCCGAGTTCGCCCTTTGACGCCTCGATCGCGTGATAGACCTCGCCTTCGGGTACGTTAAAGCCCTCGGCGACGATCAGGAAGTGGTGGATGAGCGAGTCCATATGCTTACGCATATCATCGCGGTCGGGCAGTACCACCTTCGGCGCGTCTGCCTTGATCGGTCCCGGTTTCAGTCTTTCGAGCGCCTGCCGGACGATCTTGTACGACTCGGTCAACTCGCGCATGCGGACCTTGAACCGCGACCAGACATCGCCGTCGGGTTCGGTCGGGACCTCAAAATCGTATGTCTCGTAGCCCGAGTACGGGTCGTCACGCCTGAGGTCGAGATCGACGCCGCTGCCGCGAAGGCTCGGGCCGGTCAATCCCCACGAGATCGCGTCCTCGCGTGAGATGATGCCGATATTCTTGGTGCGGCTCGGCCAGATCGTGTTGCCGGTGACGAGCGTGTCAAAGGTGTTGAGTGCGTCCGGAAAATCCGCCAGAAACTGCTTGACGCGGTTATCAAATCCGGCCGGCAGGTCCATCATCAGGCCGCCGATGCGGAAATAGCTGGGCGTCATACGTCCGCCCGACGCCGACTCGATGAGGTTGAGGATCTTTTCGCGTTCCTTAAAGGTGAACCAGAACGGCGTCATCGCTCCCATGTCGAGGCACGACGTTCCGAGCCAGACCATGTGCGACGCGATGCGCTGCAGTTCGCACATCAAAACGCGTATCACCTGGGCACGCTCGGGGATCTCGAGCCCCAGGAGCTTTTCGGCGGCCATCACGTACGCAAGGTTGTTGCCGAGCGGGTTGAGATAGTCCATTCGGTCGGTGATGACGATGCCCTGTTGGTACTTTCGGTACTCAAAGAGCTTTTCCATACCGGTATGGAGATAACCGATGTCCGGGATCGCCTTGATGACGAGTTCGCCGTCGAGCCTCAGATCGAGACGCAAAACCCCGTGTGTCGAGGGGTGCTGCGGGCCCATCGACAGGGTCATCTGCGATTCGAGTGCCGAATCCATGACCTCGTACTGGCCGGGTATATTTTCTACTGCAACGCTCATATTTTAGTGGATCGCTGGTCGTAAACCGAGAATGGCCGGCATGATCGCGATCGGTCTGTTACCGACCGCGGCCCGCCGCATTCTAGTTCATGCTGTACGGCTCATAGCCGCGCAGCGGATAATCCTTTCGCAACGCATGCCCGTCAAAATCAGACGGCAGCAGTATGCGGCGCAGGTCCGGGTGGCCCGTGAACTTGATGCCCAACAGGTCATAGGTCTCGCGCTCGTGCCACTCGGCCGTACGCCAGACGGTCGTCGCCGATTCGACGCTCGGGTCGTCATCGCTGAGCAGGACCTTCAGCCGCAGGCGCTTATGGTGTACCGTACCGAACAGGTGATAGTTGACCTCGAACCGCGGATCTTCTTCCGGGCCGCGGTCGGCACCGCACAGGTCGGCGAGCATATCAAAGCCCTGACTGTCGCGGAGAAATTCACAAATGTCGATGACCGAGTCGCGCGGCACCGTAACGGTGACCTCACCGTGAGCTTCGGCCACGGCCGAGACCCATTCACCATTCTTTTCCCTGATCTTTTCGACGAAATCCAAAAGAGATGACATAACAAACTTTCCTACCGGACCCTCGACCACACTGCGGTCCATTTACCGTTGATGATATCGACACCGCCCCACGTGCCGCGGACGATCCGGCGGCCATTTCCCGCCGCCCGGCCTCGATATCGGCCCGCGGCGATGTCGCCTTTTGCACGCGTCACGCGATAGCCGTTGATCCTGAAACTGCCGCTGCGGCGATCGAACACGGCGTTGAAAAATTCGCGGCCTGAATTCTTGCGGTCACTCGACAGCCAGTCAAAATAGCCGCGGTATCGGGACGTGTTTCCGGCCGACCTTCGTGAGTTGAGCCTCATCGACCCCGACCATTTCAAGCCCTCTTCGTCCTTGCCCGTTACTCGCCAAACGCCGAGCTTCGGCGGCGTCCAGCCCGTCCCGGCCTGAGCGCTCGCCGCGTTCGGTAAAAGACCGAACATTACGAAGACCGCCAGGGCGATGAAGAGGCTTTTTGCCATTATGAGCTCTTTCGGCGTTCGTGTTTCGACGGCACCGAGTACGGCCGCGAAGCACTGTTTTGGGCAACCTCGGCCTGGACCTCGCGTTCGAGCGCCGTGCCTTCGGTCACCGGCAATGTGCCCGGAACGATCGATTCACGCGATTCGGTCTCGAAGGTGTCGCGGCGGTCCTTGACCGACTCTTTCATGATCTTGTCCTGGAGCATCGTGATGGCGTGGACGAGCATTTCCGGACGCGGCGGGCAGCCGGGCACGTAAATATCGACCGGCACTATCTTGTCGACACCCTGGACGATCGCGTAATTGTCAAAAACGCCGCCCGACGTGGCGCATGCACCCATCGAGATGACCCATTTCGGTTCCGGCATCTGATCGTAGATACGACGCAGCACCGGTGCCATCTTGCGCGACACGCGGCCCGACACGATCATCACGTCGGCCTGTCGCGGGCTGGCCCGGAACGTCTCAGCCCCAAATCTCGAGAGGTCGTTGCGGGCCGCGACCGTATTCATCATCTCGATCGCGCAGCAAGCCAGTCCGAATGTCGCCGGCCAGAGGCTGCTCTTGCGGGCCCAATTGACGACCGCGTCGAGTTTGACCGTCACGACATCAGGCAATGATTCAAATAGTGTATTTTCGAGACCCATTTTGTATTACGCCGCCCTCTTGATCTCACGGTTTTGCCGTGCCATTTCTTTAGCCTCGGCCCGAGCCTCAGCACGTGCCTGCAGTCCCCAATCGAAGATGCCTTTTCGCCAGACGTAGATATAACCCACGATCAGCGTCGCGATAAACACAAGTATTTCAATAAATGCGAAGGTGCCGAAGGCAATGCCCGAGATCTTTTGCTCATCGAGCAGGCTCTTGAAAGCAACGGCGAACGGGATTATGAAAAGGACTTCGATGTCGAAGAGGAGGAATATGACCGCGACCGTGTAGAACTTGACCGAGTACTTATCGTGGGCCGAACCGACCGGGTCCTTGCCGCACTCGTACGGCATCAGTTTGGTCGCGGTTCTCTTTCTCGGACCGATCAGCGTTGTAACGAGCAACTGGCTCGCCGTAAAACCCGCCCCGACAAGGAACATCACGGCGAGCGGAGCGTAATCCATTAGGCTGAATTCTGACATTTAGACCCCTGAACCTACCTCTTGAAAATATAAACAGCAAGCAGGAATTTTCCTGCTGAAACTGGATCAGTTTGAGACTTTTGGCACAAACTCAATCGTAAGTTAAGCCTGTATTGGTGTCAAGGCAGTCCGACGAGCGTTTTGACCTATCTTCGGCGGCCCGTATTACAAACTAATTCGTTGACCGCAAACGAGCCCGTATGCTAATTTCAAGAGTGGCAGACCGTGCCGGAATTCCGCCATTATCCCACTTCGCCAATGGATAAAAATAAGCTGTGATCGCTGGTTTTAATACAGATATAGAGTTCGACGGTGTCGTATATCACGTCCAGACCGAAGACAAAGGGCTGCCGTCGCGCAAGATAATCTCGCTTGTTTACGACCGCGGCACGATCCTGGCCAGCAAACGCACCAATTACGACGACCTCGCCGCCGAGGACGTCGTCGAAGCGGTGGTCGCCGAACGCGTCCAAAAACAGCACAAACTGATCTGCGCGGCGATCCGGGCCGGCCGCATAAACGAACTTAAAGCGATGACCGCGAGGGCCAGTGCGGCCAAGGCCGCCGAGGCTCCGCAGGCGCAGCCCGAGCCGGTGCAGGTGGTCGTCCCGACGCCGGTCGCGAGGGTCGAGACGCAGCGGATCGTCACATTCTCGCCGGCGGAACCGCCGGTTGAGCCGCCGGCCGCCGAACCGATCGAACTGCCGGCTTCGGTCGTGACGCAGGAATTTTCAGCGGACGAGTTCTTTGACGCTCCGATATTTGAGGATGTCGAGATCATCGAGGATGACATTTTGCTGCCGGCCGAGGCCGTCGCGGTCGTCAGCGAGCTTTCGGGCAAGGAACGCCCGGCGAACCAAAAACTCAGCATCGAGCTGCTCGGCGAGGCAAAATTCAAGGGCGGCGACCGCGTCACCGTCACGACCATGATCTGCCGCGGGACCGATCGAAAGGTGGTCGCCGACGCTCAGATAATGATCAAGGTGCTCGGGTCGAGCTTTCGCCCGGTCATCTTTCACGCAAATTCCGACTCCAACGGCATCGCCCGCGTACACCTGCAGCTGCCTCATTTCACATCCGGCCGCGCCGCCCTGCTGCTCCGAGCCACGCACAGCGGCGAAGAGATCGAACTGCGGCGGATCGTCACGCCCGGTTGATCGCCGGCCCGTTTTATACCGTCACAAATTTGAATTTCTGATCGCCAAAGCCCAAAATTGGCGTTGATGGCAAATATCACCGTCTTCATTAACGGCGAAGCTCGTCAGGTCGCACCTGAAACTCACCTTGCCGAATTGCTCGACCGGCTGGAGCTGCCGCATCAGCGTGTCGCGATCGAACTCAACCGTTCGGTCGTCCGCCGCGCCGATTGGCCCCGGACGGCCGTCAGCGACGGCGACCGGATCGAGGTCGTCCACTTCGTCGGCGGCGGATGATCGGTGGGCGGTTCCGTCGTGGATTGCCTTATCAACGTCTTTGCGTGAAAATTGACGTAACGCTATGTCAGACACATTTTCACTCGCAGGTACAACGTTCAACTCACGCCTCATTATCGGCACCGGCAAATATCGGTCTTATGACGAGATGAAGGCCGCCCACGCGGCATCGGGCGCCGAGATGGTCACCGTCGCGGTCAACCGCGTGCCGCTCGACGGTTCGAGCGAGTCATTTCTCGACCACCTCGACCCGCAGATGAAGATACTGCCCAACACGGCGGGCTGTTACGACGCGGACCACGCCATCCGCACCGCTCGCCTCGCCCGCGAGGCCCTCGAGACCGACTGGATCAAGCTCGAGGTCATCGGCGACCCCGTGACCTTGCTTCCCGACAACGAACAAACGCTCGAGGCCGCCAAGATACTTGTAAAAGAGGGATTTATCGTCCTGCCGTATTTCACCGACGACCTGATCATGGCCAAAAAGCTGCTTGACGCCGGTTGCCCGGCCGTCATGCCGCTCGCCGCTCCGATCGGCTCTGGAATGGGCGTGCAGAATCCGTCTAACTTGCGGATCATGCGCGAACAGCTGCCCGATGCGACGATCATCGTCGATGCCGGCGTCGGCGTACCGTCAGATGCGGCCGTCGCCATGGAACTCGGCGCCGACGCGATATTGATGAACACCGCCATCGCCGAGGCCGGCGATGCGGCCGCGATGGCGACGGCCATGAAACTCGCCGTTCAGGCCGGCCGCCTCGGTTACCTTGCGGGCCGTATGCCCAAACGCCTCTACGCGTCAGCATCGAGCCCGATCGCCGGTGCGATAAAATAAACGGCAGAAACACGACCGGTTGGGAGTGTGCGTTCGACAATGAATATCCAAGTTCTATTCTTCGGAGCCACGGCCGACATCACGGGCCATCGCCGTATCGATGTCGATATGCCGCCGAATGCGAGGGCCGCGGATATTCTCGAAACCGTCGTCACCGAACATCCGCGTCTGGCCGCCCATCGGCTGCATTTGTCGGTGAATCAGGCGTTTGCTGACGGCGGCGAGTTGCTCAATGACGGCGACGAAGTGGCGGTCTTTACCGCGGTTTCAGGTGGATAAGATCATAGATCTTCTTAGCGGTTTACCGCGAATGCAGTGCGGCGAGGCTTGCCTCGCCGACTGATTCTCGTAGAATATCAGGAGGCTATGCCTCCAAATCGGTTCACAATATCCCGAGACTCGCCCGCATACTACCTGACGGCCGTTGCGAAAGACCGGTTGCCTGTTTTCCAAACAGATGAAATTGCTTTGCTTGAGTGCCGGGCGATCGACGAAGCCCGACAGTCGGGCAAATTCATGATCTTCGCTTACATCATAATGCCCGATCATTTTCATCTCGTAACCGATAGCAGGATCGAATCGACCGAAGTACATAGATTTGTAAACGGAATTGTCAGCAGAAGAGTGATCGACCATCTTAGGGAAACCGGGCGGCACGTTTCGCTTGAAAAGCTGCGAGTTCGGTCAAAGGCGGACGGAACTCAGTATTCACTTTGGCAACATCGCCCTAATGCACGTCTTCTATGGAGCGAACAGATGCTATGGCAGCGAATACAATATACCCATCTCAATCCCGTTCGTGCGGGACTGGCGGACCATCCAAATGACTGGAGATGGTCGAGTGCTCGGATTTTTCACGGGCGCCGCCGAGATGACGAACCGCTCGAAGTTGACCTTGGTAAAGTGGCTTGGCCCGGAAATTGAAATTATTGGAGGCAAAGCCTCCGATGGACTATTTCGGACCTAACGGCGAGGCGAGCCTCGCCGCACTGCGACCGCGGCAAGCCGCAAAGACTAAAATGAGTCTCGACTTTTTTGAATTGACGACCGAGCCTATCGACCTGACGAGTGTCGCGCGCCGTATCGTGCCGCCTGAATGCGGTGCGACGGTCACGCTTGACGGTTACGCGAGGCGATTTACCAAGGACAAGGCAGCGGGCGGTGTACGCGAGACCGAGTATCTCGAATACGAGGCGTACGAACCGATGGCCTTGAAAGAGATGGAAAAGCTCATCCGCGCGGCCAGAGAGCAGTTTGAGGTATCGGCCGTCGGCATAGTCCACCGTCTCGGCAGACTCGATATCGGCGAAACCAGCGTCGTCATCTCGGTCGCCGCTCCGCACCGAAAGGCCGCCTTTGCCGCCTGCGAATGGCTGATCGTCGAGCTGAAACGCACCGTTCCGATCTTTAAGAAAGAGGTTTACCGCGACGGCGAACACTGGGTCGAGGGCGACGCCGCCGTCTGATCAGTCGATCTCGTCCAATTTTTGGTTAGCCAAAGCCACGACCTCGTCAAAGAGTTCGTCGAGCTGATCGTTGGCTCCGCGCAGCCCTTCGGCGACATTCACGGCCCACTGGACGTACTCCTGACGCCGCTGCTTGTCCCAGTCCTCGGCCGGACTCGCGATGACGTCGCGGACGTTGCTGATCTTGTCCGCGAGCTTGATCACCTTGGCTCCGTATGAGAGATGCGGTGCGTGCTCGATCTGGAGCAGTTTTCGGGTGTGTTTCGGCAGCGACTTGTCGTCGGTGACCTCCATTACGTAACCGCAGACGGCCTCGCCGAATTTCTCCGCGATCTCCTCAGGCAACACTTCACAGTCTTCGACGGTATCGTGCAGCAATGCCGCCGCCAGAATGTCCTCGTCCTCGATGAGGCCGACATTGGCGATCATATTCGCTACTTCGATCGGATGGTTAATGTACGGTTCGCGTCTGGAACCCTTTCGAAAATGCCCGGTGTGTTTTTCAGCTGCAAAACGGGCCGCATGCAGCGTTTTATTTAGGTTATTCACATATCAGAATAGCAATCGCCGCCGGAAAGGTCAATAAAATCCCCGGCGGCGTCTGTTAAATGAATGCGGTCGGCCTGCGCCTTACTTGATCACCTCGATCACGATCGTCTGCGAACCCGAGACGATGGTCTCGCCGTCGGCGAGCATTTGATCGATCAGCGACTTTTGGGTCGCCGCTTTTGATCCGCCGACGCTGCGGTCGTTATTGATCGTCGCGAGCATCGACGGCGGCAGATTGGGCATTTCGTTGGCGCCGATCACGACACCCGCCGCGGTCCGGTAACCGTAAACATAAAGCCGGTCGGGGCGCTTGGCGAGATTGATCGTTCGGACAAGTTCGCCGATGGTCGCCGGGACAAATTGCTTGATCGCCGCGTTTTCCTGTATCGCCGATCCGTCGCCGATCATCAGCGACAGCGGCCCGGTGGGCGTGTTCTCAGGGATCCGGACGGTGGCCGACCTGGTCTCGAGTTTGCCGCCGTCGGTGCGAATGTACATATCGACGTTTAGCGATTCGCCCGCCCGGACCTGCGTTCGGTCAACCGCCACGCGTTCGAGAGCCCCGGCCTTGCTGCCCTCAACGACCGAAAACTTCAGGTCCACACCCGTGACATCGATGCCGGCGAGGTTGCTCTTGAGCAAAAGCGCGAGCGGGACCGCCGAAGCCGCGGCCGACAGCGGCGGTGCCTGATTGCCTGTAAAGCGCCGCTCAACGCGTATCGGCTCTTCGCCGCGGACGTTGATCGTGCCGGTCAGGGTAATGGTCGTGTCGCCGATGCCGCGTTCCTGTGCCGAGATCGCGTTCAGCGCGCCGACATTGACCACGAGCGGAGCCAGAAAATCATCGATAGCCGATTCGAACCTGATCTCCTCGTTGCGGCCGCGGCTGGTCGTAACCGCAACTTTCACTGGTATCATCTTCGGGGCCTGGCCTAGCGTTCCGAAAATGCCGGTCGCACGATCTTGTGTCAGGGTCCCGACGGCGGCGTCGGCGACCGCGAGCTTGAACGAATTATTGGCGTTCGGCACGACCACGACGACGTGCGATTCGGCCATCGGCAGGTCGGTCGACCCGAGCCCGAAATACGGGTGGCCAAACGCGTAGATCTTGGTATTGTCACGCAGCGTCACGGTCCCGGCCGCCGCGATCGAAATGTCGCCGCGGGCGAGTTGGACCACGACCGAATCGCCGCCGAGCAGCGTATTTTCGTCAAACGCTTTGAGCGGTGTGATCTTGTTGCCGCCGCCAAGCGAGGCGACCGGCATGATCCCGACGCTTTTCAACTGCGGGGCAAACATATCGAGCACCGTTTGCGAAATGCCGCTAAACGTCATCGGCGTTGCGATCGGCACAAAGGTCTGTCCCGCGACGGCGCTCATTCGCGAGTCCGACGCCATTCCCGAAACGACGCTGCCGGCGTTTGAGAAAGCACGGGGCGACTCAAGATCGAGAGCCGCGGCGTTGATGTCCGAAAACTTGACCGGACGAACGGCGGACGCGGGCTTCGGAGCCGGAACGCGTTCGAATATCGAGATCATCTGCTCGATCGGGGTGATGCCGCAGATCGGTTCTTTGGCGAACGGAAAGCTGTATGCGACGGCGCCGATCAGTTTGCCGTCGATATAGACCGGCGAGCCCGACATTCCGGCAAAAACGAACGTCCGCTCGGCCAGCGCGCCGCTCAGGCGGCCGATGATCATATCCTGATGCGGCCCGATCGCTCCGGGCACGACGCCCAGTATCTCGACGTTAAATTCCTCGGGCTTTGACCCGCGAAATACCGTCTTAGCGACGCCCCGGGCACCTTCTTTGACCTCGGCGAGCGGCATTATCGCCACCGGCCCCTGCTTGCCGGCGGTCGCGGCCGTTTGTCCGAACGCGGTCGCCGAAAACGCCGTCAAAAACACGATCACTGCCGCCGTTCCTAGTATGTTTCGCATCAAAAAAATCTTCCTCAAAACTTGCCCAATATGGTAACATCGTAAGAGTCTTATCGAAAGCAATCCCCGTTATGCTTTCAGCCTCCCGCGGTTACCTGTCGAGATTCCTTCGACTTTACTTGAGCATCTGTTATGGCAATGTCAACGCGTTTAGCTAAGAGTCTTTCGAAACTGATATTTCCGGCCATCCTGCTTGTCATTGCCGCGATCGCGGCGGCATCGGTCTGGCTGACGTACCGTACGGCTCGCCCTCACACGGCGATCTACCTGGTCACGCCCGAAAAATACGGCCAGCTCAGCTCACGCGGCGCTCAGGTTACAGATGAAACCTGGACCAATAAAGATGGCTCGAGTTCGCGCGGATGGCTGCTCCGCGGTGCCGAAAATTCGCCGGCCGTGATCCTTTTTCACAAATACGGCGCCGACCGCTCGTATGTATTGAATCTCGCCGTCAAACTCAACGAATCGACCAATTTCACCGTCTTGATGCCCGACCTTAGGGCACACGGCGAAAATGCTCCGGTCAAAAACACGTCGTTCGGCGGGTGCGAGGCCGAGGACGCTCTCTCGGCGGTCGAATTCGTCCGCAACCTCAAAACGCCCAATCAGATCGCGCTTGTCGGTAAAGAGATCGGCGTTTACGGCGTCGAACTCGGTGCCGCGACCGCGCTCAACGCCGCCGCGATCGACAAGGGGCTCAAGGCTATCGTCCTCGACAGCGTCCCGGCCGATTCCGACGCGCTGGTCGTCGATGCGGTCAGCCGCCGCTTTCCCTTCGCCAGCACGTTCACGTCGCGGATGGCAAAGCTCGGCACGTTCCTTTATTTCTTCGACGGCTGTTACGAGCGCGACACCGCCTGCGATACCGCCAAAAAGATCGACGGCCGCAATATACTGCTGCTCGGCGGCATCGACACGCCCGACTTTCAGGACTCGACATCGCGGCTGAGCAAGTGCTTTCCGGCCGGCAACAAGATCGAGACCAAGACCGACCTGAGCCCGTCGGGATTTGGCATCATCAACGCCTCGATCGAACAATCCGAGGCGTATGACCGCCGTATCATCGAATTTTTCAGAAATAATCTGGGTAATTAGAGATCGAGCTTTTTCTTGCTGTGCCCGTTGGTCTTGGCGGCCGAGATGATCTCGGAGTGCGATTCCATCTGCTCGACCGACGCCGCCAGGATCGTGCGGATCTCGCGCAGGCGTTCGGCGGTCGATCTCATTTCCAGGAATCTCGATTTCCGCTCGTTTTCGAGGTTGAGTGCGGCGGCGATAATGAACGAAAGCGACTCGGCGTCCGACCGGTTTAGTTCGGGCAGAGCGTCGCGGCCGCCCTGCATTTTTGAAACGGCCCTCGCCATTCGGTCAAAAAGTCCGTACACCTCGTCGGCCAGCTCCTCAGCCTCATTGCCGTCGTCCGGTTCATCGCGAAAGAATGCGATATCGCCGACCATATACGGCTTGTCGTCCTCGATCGACCCGAGCAGGCGATAGCGCCCGACGCCGATGGTGACGATATTCGAGCGGCCGTCGTCCATCGTCTGCTCCTCGATGATCTCAGCCGCACAGCCGACCGAACCGGCCAATGCCTCACCGCCCGTCTGCACCTCCGCGTCGGCGAACGTGATCCCGAAAACGCCGCCGACACCGCCGATATCCGTCAGCATTTGGCGGTACCGCGGCTCAAAAATATGCAGCGGCAGCACCTCGCCCGGCACCATCACCAGCGGCAGCGGAAATATCGGCAATTCGGTCATTCCGGCAATGTCTTCGATCGATCTGGTCATAATAAGGGTTGTCGGCTCAGCCCAGTTTGACGGCGATAAAGTCCGCGATCTTTTGCGGTTCGTCATCGCCGAGAGCCATCCGCTTGGCGCCGATCACCGCGTCCGAAATGTCGTCGGCACGCACTTTGAACCGATTATCGCGGCGGATCAGGTCCTCGATCACGCGGCGTTCGAGCTTTTCGCGGCCGACATCGTCGTCGGTCTCCTCGGCCTCGACAAAATCAGCGGGCACGGTGTGATTTTTGATCCTCACGTGCAGGGCTCCCGTCATCGCCCGTGCTTCATCGCGTATCTTTGCCAGTTCGAGCAGCGAGTTTGGAAACCCGAGCTGCCCGCGAAGGCTGATCTCGATTATCGGCTGCGGCTTGCCCTCGACCGCCCGGCGGGCCTCGGTATCGATTCGCTTCAGGATGTCTTCGGTGACGTTTCGGGTGTCAGCGTAACCCGTGACGTTAAACTGCAGCTGTTGGAACGGCCGGTAATGATAATCCTCGACGTGACGCGCCGAAACCGAATTGTCGTCGCCGGCCTCGACGACGAAAGCGCCGCGTGTCTCGCGAAACTCGCTGATGTTCGTGATCTCGATCGAACCGGGATTGAACGCCCAGTTGTCGATCTCATAGTGCTTGTGAGTATGCCCGAGCCCGACGTAATCGGTAACGCTCTTGAGCTGTTTCAGGGCGTCGATCGACAGTGCCGGTATCGGGTGTGCCTGGTGCCCCTCGACGTCGGTGTGCAGCATCAGGATGTGAAATGCACCGTCGCGGCGGTTTTCGCCGATCGCGTCGGTCAGCATCGGTATCGCCCAGTTGCCCGACGCGCCGTACCACTCCGAGCCGAATATCCGCGCCCGCCCGATGTCGATATAGCCGCCGCGGCGCTCGGCCGGGTCCCACTGTTCATAAACGGCGCGGCCATCGACCGTACGCGGCTCGAGCAGTATCAAGAGGTCCCATGCCGACAGCGACCGCAGCCAGCTAAAGGCGCTGTCGTTATATTTCTGGTCGTGATTCCCCTCGATCGCCACGACCGGTATTCCCGCGTCTTTGACCATTTTGAGACCCTCGACCGCGTAGTTCATCGTTTCGGGCGGCACCGAACGCTTGTGAAAAAAGTCGCCGCACATCAACACAAAATCGACCTTTTCTTCGATCGCGTAGCGCCGCAGCACATCGGCCCAGGCGTCAAAAAAATCCCTCGGGCTTTCGGCAAGCTGATACCGTGTGCACCCGAGATGCACATCGGCAATATGCAGAAACTTCATACCGGCATTCTACCATTGATCCATCGGTACAATGAATCATTGTCCGGCTCCGGCCCCGAACTCTCGAAATGACTCAATGACTCAATGACTCAATGAAAAATGGTAAAATCTCCTCCATGAACAAAGTCGTCCTGATCACCGGTGCGTCGAGCGGCATCGGGCGTCATACCGTTAAGCTGTTTCAGTCCAAGAATTGGAAGGTCGCCGCCACGATGCGTTCGCCGGAAAAGGCCGCCGATCTGCAAAACATCGTCGATGTCGAGTGTTTCAGGCTGGACGTCACCGACCCGGCGTCGATCAGGTCGGCGATCGATGCCGCCATTGAGAAATTCGGCCGTATCGACGCGGTCGTCAACAACGCCGGTTACGGCCTGATCGGTGCGTTTGAGGCGGCCTCGCAGGAGCAGATCGACAAACAGTTTCAGACCAACGTTTTCGGGCTGATGAACGTGTGCCGCGAGATACTGCCGCATTTTCGTGAGCAAAAGGGCGGCACGATCGTCAATATCGCGTCGGTCGGCGGCCGGATGACGTTTCCGCTCTTTAGCCTCTATCACGCGACCAAATGGGCGGTCGAGGGCTTTTCGGAATCGCTGCACTACGAGCTCGAACAGTTCAACATCCGCGTCAAGATCATCGAGCCCGGCCCGATCCGGACCGACTTTTACGAACGTTCGCAGGAGGTCACCCGTAGGGAAGGCCTGACCGCCTATGACGCGATCGCCGCCCGGGCGATCCCCAATATGCAAAAGGCCGGCGACGAGGCCCCGGACGGCTCCGTCGTCGCCCAGACCATCTACGACGCGGTCAATGACGGCACAAAACGCCTCAGATACGGCGTAAATACAAGGGGCATCTTGACTCTGCGGCGTCTGTTGCCCGAAAATGTTTTCTATTCGGTGATCAAAAAGATAATTTTGAGATAGTATTCTCCGGTCAAACGTGCGAAAGTGTCTTAAACGTATTCCTTGCAGAAGAACACTGAACCAAACTCTTTCCCGTTACCGGCGCCGAAAGGCACGTGCCGCAATTTTCGCTTTAATTAACGACAGATAACGAATGAAGATCCTTCTTTACAATCCGGACAACGGTATCACGCGCAATTTCATGCCGCATCTTTGGATGTTTCTGCTCCAGTCGCTAACCCCGCCTGAACACGAAGTCATCCTGATCGACGGCAACGCAAAAGCGATGACGCGGCCCGAACTTGTACAGTTCTGCAAGGATAATGACATCGGCCTGATCGGTATCGGTGCGATGACCCGCATGGTCGCACGTGCCTACAAGGTCGCCGACGCGCTTCGCGAAGCCGGGTTCAAGGTCGTGATGGGCGGCCCGCACGTGACCGAATGCCCTGATGAGGCTCTCGGCCGCGATGGCGGCCCGCGTCACGCCGACGCCGTCGCACTCGGCGAGGCTGACGAATACTGGGCACAGATCGTCGAGGACGCCGCTAACGGCACGCTCAAGGACATCTATCAGCCAAAGATCGACGACAAGGGCAACGATTTTAAGCCGAGCCTTCAGCCCTACCCGCATATCCCCTGGGAAACGCTCGACCTCGACCAGTTTTCGCTGGTCCCCAAGTTCCTGCAGCCGATATTGTCAAAGGCGGGCGAGGGCTGGGGCATATTCTTTGTCGTGCCGATCGAGACCGGCCGCGGATGCCCGTACGGCTGCGAATTTTGCACCGTTACCGGATTTTTCGGCGATTCGATCCGCTTTCGTACCAATGAGAGCGTCATCGAGGAACTGCTCAGGCTCAAGGCCCGTGCCAAAAAGGAAAAAGGCCAGATCGCCGTATTCTTTATCGACGACAATCTCGCCATCAATAAAAAGCGGCTCAAGGGGTTGCTTCGCGATATGATCGCCGCCGGTGCCACGCTGCCGTGGGTCGCCCAGATCAGCGCAAATCTGCTCGCCGACGAAGAACTCGTCGACCTCATCGCCGATGCCGGCGGCAAGTGGATATTTATCGGAATGGAGTCGATCGACCCGGCCAATATGGCCGACGTCAACAAGACGTTCTCAAAACCGGCCAATTATCAGGCCGTGCTCGACGGGCTCGCCCGCCGCAATATCTACGCGATCACGTCGTTCATCTTCGGGATGGACAATGACACGGTCGGCGTCGCTAACCGCACGGTGGACGAGATCGAAAGCTGGGCTCCGGGCCTGCCCGTTTTCGGCCAGCTGACGCCGTTCCCTTCGACACCGCTGTACACCCGCCTGCAAGAGGCCGGACGGCTCCAGCGGCCCAAACACTGGCTCGAATTCGCACCGTTCGTCATGGCTCACGATCCGCTCAAGATGACGATCGAGGACGCCAAGGAAGAGACCTTTGACGCGTGGTCACGATCGTACAGCCCGGAACGCAATTTCGAGGCGATCAACTCGATCCGTCACGCACCTATCGATGTCCGCATCAGCCATCTCGTCGCCCGGCTTTTCTTCCGCGGTATTTACTTTCCGCAGATGAGCAAATGGGCGTGGATCAAGCTGCTGCTCGATAATCGCCGATCGATCCTCAGCCTGACCGGCGAGGGTATCAGAACCTGGCGCCAGGCACGCAAACGCCGCCGCATCGAGGGCCGCGAGGTCCAAACGGCCCAGTCCTGATCGGACCGCCAACCAACTGAAATGCCGCCGGGCCCTCGGCGGCATTTTTTATCTACATCACCCTGCACGAACAGACGACGGCATCGCCTAAAGAATCGCGAGCGATATTTGAAAGTAGATCTGACCAGGGAAAGCATGGGGTCAAGGGAAAGCATGGGGTCAGGCATGCGATATTGCGATTCTTGCACGATACTTCTCCTCG
>CAZQGN010000021.1:0-38055 GCA_964592865.1 uncultured Chloracidobacterium sp.
CCGCCGGACCCAGCAGTTTGAAACAGGCTGACTATCCGCGATATATCGATAGCGGTACGGAATCCGCACGCGGCCTGCACGCGATCCGTGTACTCCGTGACAAACGCGATTTTACTCTCGACACACTTCGCGACGCGGCGTACGACAGCTATTTGACGTGGTTTGACGGTCCGCTTCCTTCGTTGTTCAAGGCGTGGGACGAAACGGCGGTTGACGATCCATTGAGGGCCGCGACTGCAGGCCAGGTGGCAGCACTCAAGGCATGGGATCGCCGCTGGTCGGTCGATTCGGTACCGACGTCGCTTGCCATTTTTTGGGCTGAGGACATAGTCCGCGTGATCGCCGCCGATGCACGGAAAGCTGAAATTTCAATGGAAGAGTTTGTGGCAACTCGGGCGACTCACAAGCAGCTACTGAAGTCACTTGCCGCGGCATCCGACAAGTTGACCGCAGATTTTGGCAAGTGGCAAACGCCGTGGGGCGAGATCAATCGTTTTCAGCGGCTCACGAACGACATCGTTCACCCGTTCAGCGATGCCGCACCGAGCATTCCGGTCGGATTTACGTCGGGTAATTACGGTTCACTTGCGTCATTCGGGGCCCGTAGGTATATGGGTTCGAAGCGACTTTACGGAACTTACGGGAACAGTTTTGTCGCGGTGGTCGAATTTGGCCCGAAGGTGCGTGCCAAGGCCGTTACGGCCGGCGGCGAGAGCGGAGATCCGAAGTCAAAGCACTTTAACGACCAGGCAGGACGATATGCGGCGGGCGACCTTCGCGAGGTGTATTTCTACCCGGCCCAACTTAAGGGCCGCACCGAACGAAGATATCGCCCGGGCCAATAGTGGAAATCCAAGGCACTATTCACAATTCTATTGCCCGGTATTGTCGATCGGCTTGGTACTGATAACCCTCGAGATAGCCTCCGCGATCTTAGCTTCCCGGTGATAACTGTTGAAGATCGGCGGGTCCTCGCGGAGGGGCTGAGCTTCGGATTGCCCGAACAGCATCCCGCCGAGCAAAAGTGTCACCATATAGACGCTGTCTTCGTCCGTGTTTCGTTGATCGATACGGACACCGCAAAACTGGCTCGCACTGCCCTCGAGTACGTCGCTCCTGAAAATGCCGCGTCGCGTAAAACGGTAGGTGTCGTTTGCCTTGTCAAAGGTGTAAACTTCGCGCAGTGTCCCGCCCAGGCTGAAGAGAAACATGACCGTGAACGTGGCGATAAGGCCGGCGAACGCTCCGGTACCGGTCCACACGTCGAAACCGAGACCGAACAAAGACAGGGCGGCCGATACCAGCAAAAACAGAACTATACACGCGATCCCTACCAATGAAATAAAGATTCCCGCGGTTGGCCGTCGATCCTCGATCACAAGCATGTCGCCGCGGTCATAGATATACACGCCGAACAGGTAATCGATGACATTGCGGTATATTTCCATCTTTGATCACGCGCGTATGACCGCGGGAACCTAGCTCTCGTTCACTTTTAGGACGGCAAGGAAAGCCTCCTGCGGTATCTCGACGCGGCCCACTTTTTTCATCCGCTTTTTGCCCTCTTTTTGTTTTTCGAGCAACTTGCGTTTTCGCGAGATGTCGCCGCCGTAACATTTGGCGATGACGTTCTTACCCATCGCCTTTACGGTTTCACGAGCGATGACCTTGTTGCCGATCGCAGCCTGAATGGCGACCTCAAACATCTGCCGCGGAATGAGTTCCTTCATCTTCGCGGTCAACAGGCGGCCTTTTGCCGTAGCGGTATCGTTATGCAGGATCACCGAGAGGGCGTCGACCGGTTCGCCGGAAACGAGCACGTCGAGTTTCACGAGTTTACTTGCCTGATATCCGGACAAGTGATAATCGAGCGAGGCATATCCCTTTGAAACACTCTTTAGACGATCGTAGAAATCAAGCACGATCTCGTTGAGCGGAAGTTCGTAAACGAGCATCACACGGTCGGTCGTGATGTACTCAAACTTCTTTTGAACACCGCGTTTTTCATCGAGCAGGGGTAAAATGCCACCGAGATACGAATCGTTAGTAAGGATCGTCGCCTCGATGAACGGCTCTTCGATCTTAAGGATCCGGCCGGTATCGGGCATTTTCGACGGGCTGTCGATCTCGGCGACCTCACCGTCGGTGGTCGTGACGCGGTAACGTACGCCCGGTGCGGTCGTGATCAGGTCGAGATTGAATTCACGCTCGAGCCGCTCCTGGATGATCTCCATGTGCAGCAGCCCGAGAAAGCCGCAGCGAAATCCGAAACCGAGTGCGGTCGAGCTTTCAGGTTCGTAAAAGAACGAGGAATCGTTGAGCCGGAGCTTGTCCATCGCATCACGCAGGTCCTCGTACTGGGCCGAATCGACCGGATAAAGCCCGGCAAAGACCATCGGCTTGACTTCCTTAAAGCCCGGCAGAGCCTCGGCCGCCGGCCGTGCCGCATCCGTTATCGTATCTCCGATCTGCACGTCCGCGACGGTCTTTATCGACGCGGTCACAAAGCCGACCTCACCCGGGCCGAGTTCGGCGATCGGCGTCGGCCGCGGACGATTGACCCCGATGGTCTCGACGAGATACTCGCGGCCGGTGTTGAAAAATCTGATCTTCGTGCCCTTCTTGATCGTTCCGTCGATCACTCGAAACAGCACGATGACACCGCGATACGAGTCATACCAGCTATCAAATATGAGGGCCTTGAGGGGCGCGTTCCGGTCGCCCTTTGGCGGCGGGATCTTTTCGACGATCGCTTCGAGCACGTCAGCGACACCGAGGCCTGATTTGGCCGAGGTCAGTACGGCTTCGCTGGCGTCCAGCCCGATTATGTTCTCGATCTGCTCCTTGATACGGTCGGGTTCGGCGGACGGCAGATCGATCTTGTTGAGGACCGGCACGAGTTCGAGGTCATTTTCCAGTGCCAGGTAAGTATTGGCAAGCGTCTGGGCCTCGACGCCCTGTGACGCGTCGACGATCAGCAAAGCCCCTTCGCAGGCCGACAGTGAACGCGAAACCTCGTACGTAAAGTCCACGTGTCCGGGCGTATCGATCAGGTTCAGAACATAATCCTTGCCGTCTTTTGCCTTGTAATCGAGTCGAACGGCGTGTGATTTGATGGTGATCCCGCGTTCACGTTCGAGATCCATGTTGTCTAACAGCTGAGCTTCCATATCTCGCTCGGCGACGGCGCCGGTCAACTGGAGCAATCGGTCCGCGAGCGTAGATTTGCCGTGGTCAATGTGAGCGATGATCGAGAAATTTCTAATCAGTTCGGTATCCATACAGTTAGACAAACTGAAATTGTAGCAAAATGGCGGTATTTGCGCATTTTTTGGCCTGACTGCCGGTACCGGCGTGAGCAACAAATTCTTTGCTCAAAGCCCGAAATATTTGTTACAATCTCGGTACACATTGAGATTTTTGTAACGGAAACCATATTTATCGGAGGTAATTATGAGACACGAGTATGAACGGGAAGAATCGAGTATTGCTACAAAGTTATCTTATTTGATAATCGGCGGCGGCATCGGTGCTGTATTGGCCCTATTGTTCGCCCCCAAATCCGGCCAGGAACTTCGCGGCGATATCGCCGACGCAACCCGTAAGGGGATCGAAAAGAGCAAGGAAACCGCGGCCCAGATCCAGGAGCGTGCGGGCGAGTATTACGAAGTTTCCCGCGAAAAGGCCAGCGAATTTTATCAGACCGCTCAGGAAAAAGCTGAGGATCTGACCGAAAAGGCCAAGGCGGCGGCCGCCCGGACCGCAAATCCCTTTTCGGCGGCCATTGAAGCCGGAAAGGACGCTTACACGCAGGAAAAGCGTAAGAACGAAACAAAGTCGATCACTGAAGGACGCGCGAGCTACCCTGTTAAGGACGACGATAACAGCTAAATTGACACTATGAATCCCAATGATCCGCAGTTTTGGATGATGATCGCCTCGATCATTATCGCAATTTGCTTCATCGTAATGGCGGCCGCGTTAATAGCTATCGCCATTACGGTCAAGCGTGTTGTCGCAACGGTCAAGCGGGTCGAGGAACGGATCGATCCGTTAATTACCAAGGTGGACGCGATCGGCGTTCAGGGCCGCGAGATATCGGTGCATTTCAACGAGATCTCGGCTAACCTTTCGACTGCGACAAAATATCTTGCCGAGTCAACCGAACTGATCAAGGAAGAGGTGGCCGATCTGCGTGTTTTGGTCGGGCAGACCGCTATCACGGCAAAAGACAAGGTCGAAATGGTAAGCCGATCGATCGACCGGACGCATTCGCAGGTCTTGGACACGACGGAATTCGTTAATCAGAAGATCGTTGTGCCGGCTCGCGAGATAGCGGCGATAATGGCGGGTGTCAAAAAAGGGCTTGAGGTTCTTTTTGCTCCCGCTCCGAAACAGATCGATCGCGTCTATGTTGATGATGAAATGTTTATCGGATAGCCGTTAAGCAACGTTCAAAATTAAGAGGCCGCCAAAGTTGGCGGCCTCTTTTCATTGCTAGATGGTGTCCCATCAGTTCGTTTTCGGTGTTTTTACCGTTTCCACCGGTTTCGTCTGACGCAGGCCGCGGTTGGCTTTACGCTCCTCCATACGCTGACGCATTTCCTGTTTTCGGGTTTCGATCTTCGCCTTCTGTTCGGCGGTCAAGACACCCATGATCTGCTCGTGCACGGCACGGCCCTTTTCTTGCCGCTGAGTACGGATCGCCTCAAAACGCTCCTGCTGGGCGGTCGTCAGCGTGCCGGTACGGTGTGCCATCATCAGCGTCCGCATTTCTTCGCGAGCCTCGGCTGACGGTTTGTTGGCGGCCATGATCGACTGGATCTGGGTCTTCTGAGCATCGGTAAGTTCGAGGCCGTGAAGCATTCGGCCCATACCGCCGCCGCGACGCATTCCCGGGCCGCCGCGATGGCCGGCCATCCCTCTGCGTCCGAATTCACCGCGTCCCATCGCTCGGCCTTCGCCCTTGCGGATCTTCTCGACCTTCTTTTCGGCCGGCACGGGTGTTTCCTGTGCGGACACCGCAACCGAGAATGCGGCCGTTGCCGCTGCGATCGAAAGTACTGTAAAGAATTTGAACTTTAATGACATTTTATTACCTCTGAAAATTTATTTAGCTTTCGCCATCACTGTATTGGACGTACGTGCACAGCGTTTGGTCGTAAGATTTTCGCAGGCGAGTGCAAAGAAATGTAAATCAGCCTTGCCGCGGTTGCGGGTATTCGGCAAGGAACGCTCATTAACATTTGCATATTGCACGGCGAAAATGCGAAATTTAGGTGTTATAGCATTGTAGCCAGATGAGATTTTTATCAGAGATAAATTCGCCGGCCGATCTTCGACAGCTGAAGGTCGAGGACCTGCAAGAGGTTGCCGACGAAGTCCGACAGTTCATAATCGACACTTGTTCGCGTATCGGCGGGCACACCGGTGCCAGTCTTGGCGCTGTCGAACTCGCGGTTGCGATGCATTATGTGTTTGATACCCCGAAGGACCGCCTTGTTTGGGACGTCGGGCATCAGGCATACGCACACAAGATCCTGACCGGCCGCCGCGATCAATTGCACACCATCAAACAGGAAGGCGGCATTTCCGGGTTCCTGCGGCGCGACGAGTCCGAATACGACACCTTCGGCGCCGGCCATGCCTCGACGTCGATCTCGGCCGGCCTCGGGATGGCGATCGCCCGCGATAAGAAGGGCGAGGATTTTCACGTTTGTACGCTTATAGGCGATTCGAGCCTTGCCGGCGGAATGGCAATGGAGGCGATCAACCAGGCCGGCCACTTGAAATCGCGGCTCATCGTTCTGCTGAACGACAACGAGATGTCGATCGCTCCGGCGGTCGGTGCCCTGAGCCGATACCTGAATCGGATCAAAGAGGCACAGAGCTATCAGCACCTTAAAGAGGAGATCGGCGACGCGCTTGAAAGCGTTCCGGGGATCGGCGGCTCACTTCGCCGTGCCGCAAAATCATTCAAAGATGCTATCGCCGCGGCGGTCCTGCCCGGTGCATTGGTCAATGAGCTCGGCTTCAAATACATCGGCTATGTTGACGGGCACAACGTCGCGATGCTCGTTCGGGCTTTGGAAGAAGCGAAAAAGGTCGATGACGGACCGGTGATAGTACATGCTTTGACCACTAAAGGAAAGGGCTTTCCTAATCCGGAAAAGAACTACTACGCATATCACGCGACCGGCCCATTTGACCCAAAGACCGGGTTGCCGTATCAGTCGAGCAAGGCTGCGGCACCGTCGTACACGTCTGTATTTGGCGATACGATGTGCGAATTGATGGCTTCGGACGAAAAGATCATCGCTCTGACGGCCGCAATGCCTGACGGCACCGGCGTCGACAAAGTGCTTGAGAAATTCCCTGAAAGGGCTTTTGACGTCGGCATCGCCGAGCAGCATGCAGTGACCTTTTGTGCCGGAATGGCCTGCGAAGGGATGAAACCGGTCGCGGCGATCTATTCGACGTTCCTCCAACGCGGTTTTGATCAGGTCATCCATGACGTTTGTCTCCAGGACCTTAACGTCACTCTGGCGATGGATCGTGCGGGCATAGTCGGTGCCGACGGTCCTACGCACCACGGACTGCTCGACATCGCGTACCTACGCAGCTACCCGAACATCGTTTTGATGGCACCGAAGGATGAGGCAGAGATGCGCGATATGCTGTTCACCGCTATCGAGCACCCCGGGCCGGCGGCACTCCGCTATCCCCGCGGAAGCGGACACGGTGTCGATATTTCGACTCCGCCCAAATTGATTGAGATCGGCAAAGGCGAGGTGCTCCGCAAAGGAAAGGACGTCGCTGTTATCGCCTACGGCTCAATGGTCTACCCGGCGATGAATGCCGCAGAACAGCTTGCGAGATCGGGCGTAAACGTTTCGGTAATAAACGCTCGATTCGTTAAGCCGCTCGACGCCAAGCTCATCCTGGCGACGGCTCGAGAATCATCGCTGATCGTTACGGTCGAAGAAGCATATCTCGCCGGCGGATTCGGATCGGCGGTCATGGAGCTGCTCGAGGAAAATGGACTTCAGGATAAGGTCAAAGTCGTGCGAATGGGCGTTCCTGACGAAATTGTCAGCCACGGCGACCCTAATCGGCTGTTGGGTGATTACGGCCTCGATGCCGATGGTATCTACAAACGGGTTTTGGGCTCGCTCGATGCGTTGAACGAAGAGCGAAACGGCGGCAGAAAGATGAGGGCCGTCAAATAGACCCGATCGATTAACAATGAACAAACAGAATCAAAAAAAGAGCGGAATGCCGATCGCGATCATTGCCATCGTTTTGTTGCTGGTGGTTGGCGGCGGTATCTATTTGGTAACTACCGGTAAGCAGGGAACGCCGCCGAAGGCAAATACCAGCACATCGAATGCGGCAAAAACGCCGGGGATACCGGCAAATGCCCCACTCGGTGCTCAGCCGCCTAATCAGGCCGGTTCACCGACAGCATCTGTCACTGTTGAGGAGTTTGCGGATTTCCAATGTGGTTCGTGTGCCGCTGCAAATCCCATAATGTCCGAGATCAAATCGACTTACGGCAGCCGTATCAGGTTTATTTTCCGCAATTATCCGCTGTCGATCCCGGCCCACGACAAGGCCTATGACGCAGCCGTCACGGCTGAGGCCGCCGGTATGCAGGGCAAATTCTGGGAAATGCAGAATCAGCTGTTCACCAACCAGCAAAACTGGACTTCGAACCCGAATTACAAACAGCTGTGGAACGAGTATGCTCAGAAACTTGGTCTGGACCTGGCAAAATTGCAGTCTGACATTGCCGGCATCGCGGCCAAAGGGCGTGTGGACGCCGACCTTCAGCGTGGCCGGGCATTGAACGTCAATTCTACGCCGACGGTTTACATCAACGGCGTGTCGGTACCCTTCACTGAAATGAAAGTCGAGAGCCTAAAACGAATAATCGACGCCGAGCTCGAAAAAGCGGCTTCGACGGCTCCGGCAGCAAAACCGGCGGCTGAAAATACCAATAAGTGAGCGACACTGACGCAACAGTGACCGACGAGGTCAACAACCACGGATGGCTGCCCGCAACGGCGGCCATCTTGGCCTTGGTCGGCGTTGCTGATTCAGTTTATCTGACCGCTCATCATTACACCGCCGAACCGGTCCCGTGCAGCATAATCGAGGGTTGTGAACAAGTCCTGACGAGCGGGTATGCCGAGATCGCCGGCATCCCATTGGCCGCATTTGGTGCGGCCGCATACTTCGTCGCCTTCTCGCTTGCGCTTCTCACCGCCTACGGTTACTCCAATCTTTGGAGGCTCTTTGGCGCCCAGGCGACGATCATGGCCATCTTCTCAGGGTGGCTTGTTTACGTGCAGGGCGCCGTGATCGGAGCCTTTTGCCAATTTTGCCTGCTATCGGCGATAACGAGCTTTTCGCTGTTCGCTGTCTACCTGTTCTCGTGGTTTCGCGGCCGGAGATCAACTAACATACCAACTGCCTGAATCCATTTTTTTCACAGCATCGAAAACAAGAATGTACGTCGAAAAGCCTCGGCAATTCGACTTGTCATTTGAAGCGAAAATAGGTTAGCTTAGAGTAATAAAAGACGCTTACTGCGAATAAATAGTGACTCAAGCAATCTTACATCGCATCGCATCGGGAGACCGAACTGCCGTTCAGGAATGTCTGACGAAATACGGCGGTTTGGTGTGGTCGATCGCCAGGAAAATGCTCAGAAATTCGGACGAAGCCGAAGATGCTGTGCAAGAAGTATTTGTTGATATCTGGAAGAACGCCGGCCGTTTTGACGAATCACAAGCGTCCGAAACGACATTCATCGCAATGATCGCCCGCCGCCGCATTATCGACCGAATCAGATACTCCACCAGACGGATCTCGGCTGATTCTTTGGATGATGTATTGCTGGAACCGTTCAATCGTGCGGACAAAGCAATGCAGATCAGTGTTGAAGCTCAGGAGGCCGCCGAAGCTATGCGAAAGCTGAGGCCCGAGCAGCAACAGGTTTTACAGCTTTCGATCATCCAGGGGATGTCGCATCAGGAGATCGCGGACGCCACGGGAATGCCGATAGGCACAGTTAAGACGCACGCCCGCAGAGGGTTGATGCAGGTCAGGGAGAACTTGGGGTTAGGTAATGCGGAACGCTTAAAGGGGGTGTCGGTATGAATAAAGAAGTACAAGAATCATTGATCGACCTCCTTACTCAAAAAGCTTTGTTTGGGCTCGACGCTGAAGAGTCACGAAATTTGGATATGATGTTCGCGGATGGCGGCATCGGGTACGACGATTCATTTGAACTGACCGCCGCCGCGGTCGGCCTCGTCGATCTGCAGATAGATGAACCGCTGCCACAGCACCTGCATGCCCGGATAATGGCTTCGGCGGACGAATATTTTGCCTCAACCGTTGCCGACAACGCACCGGCCGAAGAACCGGAATATCAAAAGGTCCTAACCTTCGAGCCTAAGCGTTCCTGGGGTTGGCTGGGCTGGGCGTTTGCAAGCGTCGCCTGTATCGCCTTGGCGGCAAATATTTGGCTCACGAGATTTACACCGACCGAAGTGGCGGGCCCGGCAAAGACGCCGACCGTTACGCCGGCCAAGCTGACGCCCGAACAGGAAATGGCCCAACTTTTAGCTTCGCAGGCGTCGCTGATCAAGGCCTCGTTTGGTGCGGGCAACGTCAAAGACCTTAAAGATGTCGGCGGCGACGTGGTTTGGAGCGACGAAAAACAGGCCGGCTATATGCGGCTGCGTGGCCTGCCGGTCAACGACAAATCCAAGGAGACCTATCAGCTTTGGATCTTCGACAAGACGCAGGACAAAGCCACGCCGATCGACGGCGGCACTTTTGACGTGGATAAGAATGGCGAGGTGATCATACCGATCGATGCCAAACTCAAGGCTCTCGGTCCTGAGCTGTTTGCCATCACGATCGAAAAACCGGGCGGTGTCGTGGTTTCGAAACGCGAAAAGATCGCGGCGCTGGCTAAGGTTGAAACCCAACCGAAGACCAACACGTAACCTAAGTGATTTTCTTACTTTCGGATGGCTGTTCTTGCGGGTTCGCAGATCGGTCATCCGTTTATATTTCAACGTCTATCATTTTCCAGAGGAGGATCTAATGCTGTACCGATCTGCTTTGCTCTTGCTGCTTACTTTCTTTTTAATTGTGCCTATTACCAACTTAGCTCAGTCAGCCGACAAACTGCCGCCTATCAAGGTGACGGAATACAAGCTTGATAATGGTCTTCGGGTCATATTTCATCAGGACAGATCGACACCCGTGGTGGCCGTGAATGTCTGGTATCATGTCGGGTCGAAGAATGAGGCGGCCGGTAAAACCGGATTCGCTCACCTTTTTGAACATATGATGTTTCAGGGGTCGAGAAACTACGACACCGACTACTTTACTCCGCTGCAGGAAGCCGGCGGTAGTATCAACGGTACGACCAATCAGGACCGCACCTATTACTATGAGACGGTCCCGTCAAATTTTCTGGAGCTGGCGTTATTCCTTGAGGCAGACCGTATGGGCGGGCTTCTTGAAGCGATGACGCAGGAGAAGTTGGATAATCAGCGTGACGTCGTAAAGAACGAACGCCGCCAGCGGGTCGATAATCAGCCTTATGGAACGGCCTTTGAAAAGATCGGCGAGATAATGTTCCCGAAAGGGCATCCGTACAATTGGACGACCATCGGCTCGCTCGCGGATCTGCAGGCGGCGTCCATGGACGATGTTAAGTCGTTCTTCCGTCAATATTACACACCGAATAACGCCGTTCTGGTGCTGTCGGGTGATTTTGATCAAAAGCAGGCAAAGCGATGGATCAAACAATATTTCGGAACGATCGCCCGCGGCGGTGAGATCACGCGGCCGAATCCGGAAATGCCGAAACTAGATAAGGAAATTCGTACGACGATAGACGATCCGCTCGCTCCGCTGCCCCGAAGGTATCTGGTCTGGCATGGCGTACGGCAGTACTCATCCGACGAAGCCGCCCTCGACATGCTCGGCAACATTCTGTCATCGGGCAGAGGCTCGAGGCTCCAGAGCAATCTGATCTACGGTAAGGAAATGGCTCAGCAGGTCGGTGCGTCAAATGGCACCAACGAGATCGCCGGCCTCTTTCAGATCTCAGCGACGGCTCGCCCGGGCAAGTCTTTGGACGATATCGAAAAGGAGATACTCAGCGAGGTCGAGCGGATAAAGAAAGATCCTCCGACCGCCGACGAATTGGCGCGTGCCCGCAACACCATCGAATCGCAGACTATCTATGGCCTGCAGACCGTTTTGGGAAAGGGCGGGCAGATCAGTAATTTTGCCGGATATCTCGGGACCCCGAACTACTTTCAGGCAGATCTCGACCGGTACGCAAGAGTGACGCCGGCCGATATACAACGGGTTGCGAACACCTACCTCGGTCCGAATCGGCTTGTGATGACCTATAACCCGAAACGGACAGAGGCCCAACGCGGAAACAATGCGGCCAATCAGCCGACTTCGGTCAAGTCAGAGAAGAAAGATCAGGCAAAGATCGACGCACAGGCGGCCAAGCTGCCCAAGGCCGGGCCGGACCCCAAACTTTCGATTCCGGCGATCGAAAAGACGAAACTGTCCAATGGCCTGGAAGTTTGGATGGTCGAGCAGAAGGAATTGCCGATCGTCTCGATGAACCTCGTTCTGCGGTCGGGTGCGTCAAATGAACCCGATGACCGTACCGGTGTCAGCGGACTGACAACAAGTTTGCTGGATGACGGCACCAAGTCGCGGACAGCCGTCGATATCGCAAATCAGCTGCAATCGATCGGAGCGTCCGTAAATGCCGGCGGCAGCTGGGATTCGACCAATGTCTCGATGCAGACACTTACCAAGAATCTTGATAAGGCTCTCGAGATATATTCCGACGTGGTGGTCAATCCGATCTTTCCGGCGAGCGAACTTGAAAGCCTCAGGGCACGGTCGTTGATCGGCCTTCGTCAACAAAAGGCTAATCCGAACGCGATCGCCAATGTCGCCTATAATAAGGTGCTTTACGGCGATCATCCGTACGGACGCGATAACACCGAGGCATCGCTGAAGGCGATCACTCGCGACGACATCGTCAAATATTACTCAAATACATTCCGCCCGAACAACGGCGTTTTGATTGCCGTGGGCGATATCAACAAGGCCGAGCTCAAGCAGAAACTGGAACGGGCGTTTGCGAGCTGGAAACCCTCTGAAGGCACGACAAAACCTCTCCCGCCGACCAAACCGCTCGACAAGACCGCGATCTATCTGATCGACCGGCCAAATTCGGCCCAGTCTGTCGTATCGATCGGCCAGGTCGGGATCGACCGAATGAATCCTGACTATTTCCCGGTCGTTGTGATGAACTCGATACTCGGCGGTGCCATCACGTCCCGCATCAGTATGAACCTCCGCGAGGACAAGGGTTATACCTACGGTGCGAACAGCATTTGGCAATATCGGCGCGGTGCCGGCCCATTCCGTGCGGGCGGCGACATCCAAACCGCTGTAACTAAAGAAGCGATCGTCGAGTTTATGAAGGAACTCAACGGTATTCGCGGCTCGATCCCGATAACCGCCAAGGAGCTCGACTACAACAAACAGAGCCTGATCCGACGATATCCCGCCGGATTTGAAACGGTCGGCGGACTGTCCAATCAGCTCGCCAATCTTGTGGTCTACGGGCTGCCTGATAGTTATTTCAATGACTATATCGGAAAGATCAACGCTGTCTCGCTGGCGGATGTCGAACGTGCGGCAAAGACCTATCTTGATCCGTCAAAGATGGCAATCGTCATCGTCGGTGACCGAAAGGTGATCGAACCGGGGCTAAAGGAACTCGGCTACCCGCTGATGATACTCGACACTGACGGTAATCCGGTCGGGCAATAAACACTGCCGCTCGATCAATTAAAAAATGGGGCAACGCCGATCGGCATTGCCCCATTTTCTTGCTTTGCCCGCAGCCTGCCTACTTGCGAACCAGAACTACGGGAGATTGCTCAGCATCGCGGATCTTAGTAAAAAACTCTTTGACCGAGGCGTATTTGTCGACACCCAGAAGCGACCGTTTTGTCGACATGGTCCGCGAAAAGTGAAGTGCGCCGGCCTTGACCTCATAGCTTGTCGAATAGCTGCCGAACGGAGTATCGAGCTTTACCGGATCAGGCGTCTCGTCGACGATGAAACCCGGCGGCAGGTTAAAGGTTGCGGTTTCCTTAAATGAAAATGAATCGATCTCGATCGGGTTTACGCGTTTGGCCTCGGTCAGATAAATATCGTTTCTGCGACCGACGACAACGGGTTTGAAAACAAGCAGCCGGCCCTGCATTATTTGCCCATAGCGCGGTGCGGCAAATTCGATATCCAGGTCAAAAGCGGCCTCGCCGGCACGATCCTTGGATCGAAGGTCTAATAGTTGGGCACCCGACGAACCCCGGGAAAGCCACCCTTCGATGACCTTGCGGTACTCGGCTGCCGAAAATTCTCGTATTTCGCGGCGGAATGTCGTTGACGACTGCCCATTGGCCTTTTCCGAGATCTTTCCCTTCACCTCGCCCATATCCGAAATGGTCGCCTCGATACGGCGTTCGAGCAGATCCGTTTCCGGCGGGGTCACCGGCATCTGTGCCAGACCGCCTTTGTCGCCCGCGATGATCAGTGCCAAACTTCCCTGCAAATAGTCCGGCAGGTCGCCGACAGGCGTAAACTCATCCGTCGCGTCGAAGATCAGCAGCCGGCCGAGCTTTGGGTGTACGATGATCGTCGCCGCCGAGGTCGAATCGCTGACACGCACCGCAATGATACAGTGGTTAAACTGCAGCGGCGATGCCCATTTTTCGCGGACGAATGTCGGATCGCCGGAGTAGATCGCGATCGGATAAGCATCGATCTTGATCGCCCGCAGCATTGCCCGCATAAGGTTGGCCTTGTCTTTACAGTCGCCATAACCGCGACTCATTACGAGTGACGAAGATCGCGGTCGATAGCCATTTCCGTGACCGACGCCGATGTCGATCGAGATATACTGCAAACTCTGAACATATGCACCGATGGCGCGGATCTTCTCAAATTCCGTTTGGGCATTGGCTGTAAGCTCACGTGCTTTTCCGGCGATGTTATCATCCATCACCACCTGCGGGTCATACAGCTCGGTCGCCCATCTCGACACGTCCGTCCAGTCGGCAAAGACGCGATTGGCAGTCTGAGCCTTATTTTCCGGAGCGTAGTTGATAACGATCCGCGGAGATAGATTTGCCGACGACGGGCTCATCGGTTCGGGCGGTATCCGTTGAAGGTCGCGCATTTCCCATGTATATGAGGTGCCGGAAATACGCGGCTTGATCTCATCAGCGTTAAACGTGATGCTTGACGCCGTCCAACCGGCCGGGAGTGTCAGCGAGTATCGCGAGACCAGTGTTGGAATGCCGCTCTGAAATCGCCACGAATCGTTGTAGAAGAGCGGCGTGTCCTCAGAGATGACCGTGTAGCCGAAAATGTAACCGACCTCGACATCACCCGAGGCATCGATCATCTTGATACGGCCCTCGTTATAGACATCGTCATTGTCGGCAATTACATCAAGTACCGTCTTTTTGTCATAGTATTTGGTCGTGCCGTCCGGCCGGATGATCCACGCCATAATGTCGCGAACCTTGCCCGAGCTGACGAGATAGAACGCGCGGGCCACGGCATATGAGCGGCCCTCTCGACTCAAGACCTTTACCGCGTAGTTTTCGATCGTTGTCAGCTTGATGTCACTGCTCAACGTGACTTGCTGTTCATCGACAAGTTCAACTGCGGGGACATCCTTGTCATATGATGGCGTAACGCCGCGAGCGGCCTGCGTCATCCACGCCGGCGGAGCATCGTCAGCAAATGTGGTGCCGCTGAATGCGAATATCAAAAGGCCGGCGATGATCAACAACAATTTGCGGGATTTGTATCTCATAAGATCTCCGGTCGATCATAGCTGCTTGAGCGTGATCGGTTGAATATCCGCCTTGTTGAACGAATCGAAAAGGGTCTTGAGCTGCGGATACGCCCTTGCGTCGAACAGGACATTGCCGCCTCCGCCAAAAAAGAAGTTTCGCTTGTACCTGATAATATTGTTGGCAGTATCGACCGCGATCTTGATATCCAGAGAGCTTACTTTGCCCGTGTCGGCGATCCTAGCCGGCGGTTCGGCCGAGTCGATGGTGTAGCCTTTTGGAAATTCGATCTCGATATCATCATTTTCCGACCATGGGTGCCGGAAGAAAATATCGTATTTTCGGGTCGCCGACGTAAATGAGGGCGTAGAACCGTACTCAAATACTCCGGGCTGCAGAAACAACCGCTTGCCCGTCCGCTGTGCATAATTTGGCACCTTGATCTTGTACTCGTAGGTGAACGGCTTTTCGGGCTCGCTCACGTTTTGGATCGAAATTGCGGTGACCTCGGCCGTACTCATCGACGCTTTAACTACATCTTTGAGAGTTTCTTCGCGCTTGCTGTCCGAGTCTTTGTAGTTTTCCTTTTTATATCGCGTTGCCAAATGGCCAAAATATTCGATCTTAACGGTTCCCTCCAGAGTGCCGTCCTCCATCAGCTTAAATCGGCCGGTCCGCTTTGCCTGGCTCTTGTCAGGACCGGAGAATGGCGTTTCGGTCTTCATGTAATCCTTATAGCCTAAGAGCAACACCGAAGTGGCCTCTTCGGTCCAATCGAGCATGCCGAAGGGGACGAATTTGTCGCCCGGCGAGTAGAATCTCCATTCGTTCCCGACACGTACCGCGATCGCCGAAAAGTGGATAAAAGACTCGTGTGCCTGTGACGGATCAAAGAACTTTTCGCTGCGATCTCCGCCAAATGCCAGACGAGTCTCGAACTCGAGTGCAGTCGCTAACGATGCGAACAACTCGTTGATGTCGGTAGTCGTTCCCTGCAGCTTTTTATAGGTATCGGCCGTGGATTTGTTTGGCTTCATTTCGTCTTTTTGATCCTCGGTCAGGCTCGTGTCGTACGAAATGTTTTTGATCTTCGATTTGCAAAACTCAAACAGCCTGGCCAGTTTTTCTTCAGGCGTCGTCGCTCCCGCGGTGATCTCGGCAGCAGCGGCCTTTAGCTCCTTGCCCGGCTTGAGCGTATCTTTGATCTCCCAGCGACGTGCTATGTAACCGCCGGCCCGCGACCAGAAATCATCCGTGGAGGCCTTTTTATCACGCGTGTAATAGAGCAGCAGCCAGGACCGGATCTCGTCAACGGGCGGCATCTGCGGCTCGTCCTTGATCGCCGGCACATTGGTCAGCGTCGCACGGTAAAAGCCGCCTTTGTCCTTTTCGAACTTTGTATCGCTCATATTAAAGGTCAAATAGCGGGCGTCGAGTGCCGGCTTGAAGAAATAGCTGATGGTCTGTATCGGGACATCATGCTGGAACTTCATCCGCATATCCTCAGCCGAACCATGGTCATAAACTTCCTGATACTTGTACTCGACGATAACGCCCGGTGCGATATTCGGGATCGCAAACGATTTGGCACGGAATGAGATCTTGTCCTTCTTGGCGACCTCGCGGTCAAAAACGTCTGCCTTTGCAAGTTCGACGATCGAGCCGTCCGGTTTGATCACACGGGCCATGATGTCCTTGATCTTGATGCCCTTTGTAAATGGGATGTCGACCTTGCTGTATTTTTCGCGCCCCTTTTCCGTAAAGATCTTGACTCGAATGTAGTGCTTCATCGCCATATTTTCGAGATTTGAATCATCGACGCGGACTTCCCAAAAAATTACCTCGGCGTCGGCACCGGGTTCGACCGTTGACGCCGTCATCTGGAGTTCGGCCGGCGTTACCGCCCGCCACTCCTCACCCATCAGCAGGGCCGATACCGGAAGCACGAAAAAAACACACAGCAAGAAAAAGGCCGGGACTATACGCCTGAGACGGTTCGATTTCATATATACCTCAATGGACGAAGGAGCAGTTGGGTTCGATAAACAGATCACCAAATATACGATCCGGCACGATCGGGAAATTGCCGCTCTGTTTACTAGTATCGGGAAAAACATCACCAGTCTATGACAATAGTCACAAATAAATCAAGGTTTTTTCTGCCTGCGAAGGGTGCGGCCGTTGTGTTATAATTCACGGCAAATAGCATTTTAATTAAGTATTTATCAATAAGGAGATATTTTAATGGCTGTCGATCACAGTAAGATACAGGAACTTTTAGGTGCGGACGCCGATACGTTGCTGTCGCACGTTTCGACCACTATCCCAAAGGAACATATTCATCTGCCGGGCGGTGATTTCGTTGACCGCGTCGTCGCGCCTTCGGATCGTAACGTCCGCGTTTTGCGCAGTATGCAGACGCTCTTTAATACGGGCCGTTTGGCTGGCACGGGTTATGTTTCGATACTGCCCGTCGATCAGGGCATCGAACATTCGGCCGGGGCGAGCTTTGCTCCGAATCCCGCGTATTTTGACCCGGAAAACATCGTCAAGCTCGCGATCGAGGGCGGATGCAACGCTGTCGCGTCAACTTACGGCGTTCTCGGTTCGGTCGCGAGGAAATACGCTCACAAGATACCGTTTGTCGTTAAGATCAACCACAACGAGCTGCTGACCTATCCTAACCAGTTCGATCAGGTGATGTTCGGCACGGTCGAGCAAGCCCACAATATGGGAGCGGTCGCGGTCGGGGCGACGATCTATTTTGGTTCTGACCAGTCGACCCGTCAGATCACCGAGGTCGCCGAGGCATTTGCATATGCCCACGAGCTCGGTATGGCGACGATCCTCTGGTGCTATCTGCGTAATTCCAAGTTCAAGACCGGCGAGGGTGATATGCACACGGCGGCGGACCTCACCGGCCAGGCCAATCACCTCGGCGTCACGATCCAGGCTGACATCATCAAGCAGAAACTGCCCGAGCGTAACGGCGGCTACAATGCCCTCAATATGGAGAGCAGCTACGGCAAGACCAACCCCAAGATCTACTCCGAGCTGACGACCGACAATCCGATCGACCTCGTCCGGTATCAGGTCGCAAACTGTTACATGGGGCGTGCCGGCCTGATCAATTCGGGCGGCGAATCAAAAGGTGCCGGCGATCTGGCAGATGCGGTCCGCACGGCCGTCATCAACAAACGCGGTGGCGGAACGGGACTGATCTCGGGTCGCAAGGCCTTTCAGCGGCCGATGGCGGAAGGCGTCGAACTGCTGAACGCGATCCAGGACGTCTATCTCTGCGAAGAGATCACGGTTGCGTAGACAGACTCATTTGAACATTGCTAAAAGACGCGGGCCCGAGGATATTACCTTACGGCCCGCGTCTTCGCATTTAAACGTCTGAGCAAATACTACTTCTTTGAGTAGCTGTTATAGACGGTTTCGATCCAGGCATCGGTCTTGATAAATCCGGAACCGTAGGCTTTGTATTTCTCGGGCAATCCTGCCTTTTTGATCTCATCCAGCGACAAACCTTTTTTCATCGCGTCCTGAACGATCTTCGAGGTCTCGGTCAGCGTCTGTTGGTATGACTTTACGTCGTCGAGCGTTGCCAGCGGGCCGTGTCCAGGTATCACCTTGACGTCGGGCGGCATCATCGCGATCGCCGTTCCGATGTTGTTGATCAAACCCTGCACACTGCCGCCGCTGGCCAGGTCAACGAAAGGAAAACGGCCATTGAAATAATGGTCGCCGAGGTGTACGACCTTTGCCGTATTGAAAAATACCATCGTGTCGCCGTCCGTGTGTCCGGCCGGCAGATAGATCATGTCGATCTGGTCACTGTCAAAATACAAATGCATCCGCTCGGAATAGGTGATCGCCGGCAGAGCGAACGGCTGATACGGAGCTGTTTTCTGGCCGAAGATGACCGGCGGATCCGTCAGCCGTTTTCGCACTTTTTCGTGCGCGATGATGATCGATTGCTTTCCGAAAAACTCGTTGCCCTCGGTATGGTCACCGTGCCAGTGCGTATTGACGATATACTTCGGCACGGCCGAACCAAGTTCCTTTAGGGCCGCACTCAGCTTTTCGCTTACCACCTTGTAGTCGTCGTCGATGATCAAAATGCCTTCCTGGCCGACGATCGCCCCGATATTGCCGCCGCGGCCCTGGAGCATATACACATTGCCGCTGATCTTTGTGACCTTGACGGTCACCTCTTGCTGCTTTTCAAAATGACTGTTGTCGTCGTGGGCAAATGTCGTAAGGGCGACAAGTGCCGTCAAAATGAGCGCCGAAAGCAATTTTTGCATTGTTGATTACTCCTATGGTCTTCGTTGTTCTCAATAAACTACATTGCCGCTAAGGACTACATGTATCTGCCGCGCGTTAGTTTATAAACGCCCGTCAGAAAAGGGTTTGACGCCCGTTCGCGGCCAACCGTCGTTTCGGCTCCATGACCCGAATACACGATCGTCTCGTCGTCAAGCGTCAATATCCGGCTTTTTATCGAATCTATCAGCTGATCATAATCGCCGCCCGGCAGATCGGTCCGTCCGATCGATCCTTCAAACAGGCAGTCGCCGACAAACACATGTTTGCGGTCAACCTCGGCCAATACGACGTGCCCGCGAGTGTGCCCCGGGCAGTGCCGGACCGAAAAGCGGAGATCGCCGACCTCATACACCTCGCCGTCCTGCCAATTGCGGCTGAGCGTCGGCGGCCGGTCATACGCAAAGCCGAGTGCTGCCAACTGGCCCTGCGGGATGCCCATCATCAATGGCTGCTGCGGCAGGCCGTAATACAGATCTTCGTCATCCTTGTGGAGTATGATCTCGGCATCCGGAAATGCCTCGGCCAGTGCGGCGGTGCCGCCGACGTGGTCGAGATGGCCGTGCGTCAGGGCGATCGCCTGCAGTTCGAGCCCGTTGCCGCGGATATATCCATTCAGTTCGTCCGAGCGTTCGCCGGGGTCGATGCAGATCGCCCGACGCGTCCGCTCGCAGGCGACGATCCGTGTGTTTTGTTGAAACGGTGTGAGCGGGAATTTAGCTATCAGCATTTATGAGTTCGTTCAGGTATTTGTCTATCTCAAAAGGTTCGGTCCGCCGCTCGCTAAGTACGAATCGGATCGCGTTTCGGTACGTGTCGGCATCCGGTTTGCCGTTAAAGCATGGCGTTTCGAGTTCGCTCAGGTTGAGGTAGCTGATCAGGCAGCTGAGCAGCATCCACAGAAGGATGTCGCTGTCCGGCCCGAGCGGATTGTGCTTTATGATGCTCTCGCGGTCGGCCCGAATACCGCTGCAGATCCGCGCAAATTCAGCTTCGCTGATCGTGGTCATAACATTTCTTCGTACATCACGTAATGCGATGCTTCCATCCCGACAGCCTCGTACACCCGCTGGGCGTGCGTGTTGTCGTGCTCGACGTAGAGCCGGATGCCGTAAACGCCGGCCTCGCGGGCGCGTTCCTTCACAAAGTCGTAAAGATGGCTGTACACCCGCTTTCCGCGTGCCTCCTTGCGGATATAGACGCTCTGGATCCACCACATCCAGGCGTTGCGCCAGTCGCTCCACTCATACGTGATCATCAGCCCGCCGACAACGTCGCCATCATCCTCGGCGACCACGTAAAACCCCTTTTCAGTATCGACAAATACCGACTCGACCGCCGGCCCGACGACGTTTGGATCAAGTTGCTTGCCCTCGGTCTCGAACGCCATCGCCTGATTGAACTCAACGAAAAAGTGAGCGTCTTCGACGCTTGCCAGCCTGATATTCATATTCGATTCCTTGACGAAATTGGCTTCGCCAACTAGTCTAAAATGTTTTGTCTACGGGCAAAAAGTGATTATATGAAACTACGGATACTTTATCACGGCAATTGCTTCGACGGCGTTTCATCGGCCGCTATCTTCACCAAGTTTTACAAGGCAAAGTTTCACCCGGACGCACTGGTCGCCTACACACCCACGATGCACCGGGCCGGCAACGCCTTTGACCGCGATCAGTTTGACGGCGACGAAAACGCCATCGTCGATTTCAAATACTGTCCCGACGAACGCCTCACATGGTGGTTCGATCATCATCAATCGGCATTTTTGACCAAGCCGGACGAGGAGCATTTTCGGGCCGACACATCGGGCAGAAAGTTTCTCGATACGACCAGTAAGTCCTGCGCCGAATTTATCGCTCGTATCGCTAAGGAGAAGTTCGGCTTCGAGGACGAGTCGCTCGCCGAACTCATCCACTGGGCACACATCATCGACGGCGCGTTGTACGAATCGCCGGCACAGTGTGTCGAACTGCGGTCGTCGGCACTCAAGCTGATGCAGGTGATCGAGGGCGAAAAAGACCCGGCTTTCGTCGAGGAGATCATCCGGATGCTGACCGAGCGTTCGCTCGACGACATCGTCGCGAGCGATGTGATACAGGCCAAGCTCGCACCGATCCTCGAACAGCATTGGTCAACGGTCGAACTGATCAAGGGCCGTGCCGTTTCGGAACGCGGGGTCGTCCATTTTGACCTGACCGGAACCGGCATTGAGGGTTATAACAAGTTTATCCCGTACTATTTCCACCCCGAGGTGACGTATGTCGTGTCACTGAGCCAAAGCTCGTTCCGCACCAAGATATCGGTCGGCTCAAACCCGTGGGCACCGCGTCCCCGCACCCATAATATCGCCGAGATCTGCGAACGCTACGGCGGAGGCGGCCACGCCGTGGTCGGCGCCGTGTCGCTGAGGCCGGACGATCTCGAACTCGGCAAAAAGTACATGGCCGAGATCATCGACGAACTTCAATTCGAGGACTAGGCTAAAGGCTCAGCCCGACACAAGAAAAGGCCCGGCGAGAGCATCTTTCACTCGCCGGGCCGATCTAATCTAACGCTGCGGCCGCCTGCTACTTTTTCGAAAACACGCGTGTCGTCGAGTCGGTACCGCGGGGCGTCGTGCGCTCGGTATCGATGGTCAGCGTCTTGCCGTCCGCACTCAGACCCCAGCTTTCCTTGGTCGTAACTGTGACCTCGCCCATCGGGCCGCTAAAACTGCTGACCGACGTGAGCAGCAGTCTGCCGCCCTCTGACTTTGCGGTCAGGGTCACCGGCATCTTGCCCATACGCCCCTCGATCTCGGTCTTGGTCTCCTTGCCGTCGAGGCTGTATGTCATCGCGGCATCGCCGCCGCCCATTCCGCCGCCGCCGGGCCTGCCGCCGCCGCCCATGCCGTCAGGCAGAGGGTTGCGTTTTGTTGCCGGGGTCACGGTGATGTCCTTGGCGGTCTGAACGACGGTCAGGGTCTGTTCCGCGATCATGTTGCGGTCGCCGAGTTTCGATTTACTGACGTCGAGCGTCCACGTGCCCGAATAATCGGACGTTTGGGCCGAGGCCGTAAAGGCCAAAACCAGAAGCGAAAAGATCGCTCCAAAAAACACATTCTTTTTCATAAATTGCTCCCAGATCAAAGGCTAAAATTGTATTACCTCTTGCTAAGACGCAATACTAGCGCAATTGGTTTTGGCAAAAACGTAAAGAATTGTAAACCGCACTAGGCCTCAGCCGCGGCCTCGTCCTGACGGTTGAGGTGGCTGTTGCGGTAGCCGTACATAAAGTAAATGACCATGCCGACGAGCAGCCAAACGCCAAACCTGATCCAGTTGGTCACACCAAGCTCGGTCATCAGGTAGAGGCACGAGAGCAAGCCGAGGATCGGTATCAGCGACAGCTTTTTGGTCAGGCTGAAGAACACAAGTATTGCCGATATGACGACAAAAAAGATCATCGGTATCTTGTGCGAAAACGCACCCAGCATCGATTCGCCCTCGGCGGGCGTTATCGTTATCAGGTCGCTGTAAAACGTCGGGCTGAAATAGTTGATGACAAAGCCGACGATGACCAGGATCACCGGCAGCAAAAACTGCGCGTTGATATACGGCACATAGCGGGCGCCGCTTTCCTTAAACTCCTTGTCCTTGAACAAAACGCCCGCGCACACGACCACAAAAGCGAACAGAGTACCGATGCTGGCGAGGTCGGTGACCTCGGTCAGGTTCATGAACAGGGCCGGAATGGCGACGACGATACCGGTGATGATCGTCGCGAACCACGGCGTGTTGAATTTTGGATGGATCGACGAAAAGACCTTAGGCAGCAGGCCGTCGCGGCTCATCGCCATCCACAGACGCGGTTGGCCGATCTGGAATACGAGGAACACCGTCGCGAGTGCGATGACCGCACTGACCGCGATGATGCCCGCGACCCACGGAACATTGGCACCCTCAGGGCCGAAGACAAACGCCAGCGGATCGCCGACGTCGAGCATCTTGTAGCTCACCATGCCGGTCAGAACGAGTGCGACGGCGATGTACAGAATGGTACAGATCACCAGCGACAGGATCATCGCTATCGGCAGGTCGCGTCGCGGATTCTTACATTCTTCGGCGGTCGTCGAAAGGGCGTCAAACCCAATATACGCAAAGAACACGGCCGATACGCCCTTTAGCACGCCGGCGATCCCGTTCGGGGCGAAAGGCGACCAGTTTGCCGGGTTGACATAATTGAGCCCGAGGAAAATGACCAGCAGGATGATGCCGACCTTGAGCACCGTCATTATGTTCGAGGCAAATTTCGATTCACGGATGCCGATAAAGACGAGCGTCGTGATCACAAGCGTGATCAACAGTGCGGGCAGATCGCAGACGACCGGTATCGACCCCAGATGCGGAGCGTTGAGCCATGCCAGATAGCCGTCAACCTGGCCGCAGCTGACAGCCGCGTCGGCCGCCTCGCAGCCCTTGGAAAGGGCATCGACGGTCGCACCGCCGGCGACGGCCTCGGTCACGGCCGCGTAACCACGTTTGGCGGTCAGAAAATCCATCGTAAAGTGCAGCGGTATATTGATGCCGTAACCTTTTAGCAGGCCGGTAAAATAGTCGCTCCACGAGATGGCGACGGCGATGTTGCCGATGGCGTACTCGACGATCAGGTCCCAGCCGATGATCCACGCGATAAACTCGCCCATCGACGCGTAAGCGTACGTGTAGGCCGAGCCCGCGACCGGGATCCGCGAGGCAAACTCGGCATAGCACAGTGCCGAAAAGGCACATGCCACCGCCGTAAAGACAAACAGCAACGCCACGGCCGGGCCGCCGTTGTATGACGCCTTGCCGACCATCGCAAAGATACCGGCACCGATGATCGCCGCGATGCCCATCAGCGTCAGGTCAAAAACGCCCAACGTACGCCGGAGCGTTCCCGGAGCGGCCGTATCGCCGGCATGCTCTAAAAGTCCTGCGGCCGCATCGGCCTGGATCTGCGAAATGGATTTCGTCCTGAAAAGGTTCATATTCGTCGCTCGCTATTATCGGATCGTAAGGGCTAGTCGCCTGTTTGGCTGGTTTCAGCGAATTTTGAACCAAATCGGCAAAAGATGCAAGTCGGATGTGCACCGCTGGACGCCGGAGTCTATCGGCGGTGCGGGTGTCAAAAGCTGATCCAGTCGGTCGGTTGGCGGTGGTGTGAGATGGTGATCTTGGTTTCGGCACGAAAGAGCGGCGAGCGCATTTGCAGGGCGGTCTCGGCCATGAGGCGGGCGAGGTGCGGTTCGTTGGCCCGCTGTGACAGGTGAGCGAGCACGACGTGGCGGGCCATGCCGTCAAAATCGTTTTGCAGCCAGTCGCTGAGGTCCTCGTTCGAAAGGTGGCCGGTGCGGGACATGATGCGCTGTTTGAGGTCCCAGGTATAGACCGAACAGGCGCGGAGCATATCGCGGCTATGATTCGACTCGACGACGATGGCGTCACAGCCGGCCAGCTTTTGCTTGATGAGGTCGGTAATGTGGCCAAAATCCATGAGGGTCGCGACCTTGACGCCGTCCTTTTTTGCGGCAAAGCCGAAATTGTCGGCCGCGTCGTGCGGCACGCTGAATGGTTCGAAATCGATGTCGCCGATGCGAAATTCGCGGGTCGATTCGATCTCGACGGTGCGGTCGCGGAGAGCGGCGCGGCGTTTTGACGATTCGCTGTCGCCGTTTTGGCCGCCGGCGCGCGTGTCGTAGTACGAATCTTCGGTCGGACGCGAGATAAAGACCGGGCAGTCGACCGACGACATCAGAACGCGCAGGCCGCCGGCGTGGTCGCCGTGCTCATGCGTTATCAAGATGCCGTCGAGTTGCGTATGGCCGACGCCGACCTCGCCGAGGCGACGCAATATCTCACGTGCGCTCATGCCGGCGTCAACGAGGACGTTGGTCTTTTCGCTGGAGATGAGTACGGCGTTGCCGGTCGAGCCGCTGCCGAGCACGGTAAATCTCATTTATCCCCTTTTGGCTTTTGATACTTGGGCCTGAGAGCCCGGGCCATCGCCCGCGACGACAGCACGTGCGGCGCGTGGCCGCCGAGAAAGGCTCCGACCTTGTTGGCTAGGCCCGAGACGACCTTTGCCCGGCTGCCGCGGAGAGCGCGGAGCGCCGTTTCGACGACGTCCTCGGCCGTCTGCTGGCCCTTGACCTGGATCGGGCGGTCGATGTTTGACGCGGCAAAGAAGTTGGTCTTGGTCGAGCCCGGACAGAGGGCGAGGATGCGTATGCCGAGCGGGCGATTTTCTTCGGCGATCGCCTCGGTAAACGACGAGACGAAGGCCTTGGTCGCCGCGTACGTCGCCATAAACGGTATCGGCTGAAATCCGGCGGCGGACGACACGTTGATGATCGTGCCTTGCCCACGCTCGCGCATCGGGCCGAGATAACGGTGCGTCAGCGCGACCAGCGAGCGGACATTGAGATCGATCATCTCGACTTCGCGTTCCCCGTCCAGTTTGGCAAAATCGCCGACCGACCCGAAACCGGCGTTGTTGATCAGCCAATCGACCTCAAAGCCGTGCTTTTCGGTCTCGGCCCAGAGCTCGGCGTCGGAGCCGGGGCGGCCGAGGTCGAGCACGACATAGTGGGCCGTGATCTTGTGCTTGAGCATCAGCTCGTCGCACAGTTCGTGCAGCGCCTTTTCCGAGCGGGCAACGAGCACCAGGTCGTGGCCCTCGGCGGCGAGCCGCCGTGCAAATGTCTCACCGATACCGCTTGAGGCTCCGGTGATCAGAGTTACTTTCATAGTTCTTCGTCGATGTCCGGCACGCCCGGCTGCAGCGAAAAATAGATCGCCATCGCACCGGCGGCGACGATCGTGACGGTGCCGGCAAACCTTATGACCTTGGCGACGCCCTTGACCGAATCGAGCAGGCCGAAATGCGTGAGCAAATAATTCCAGTCGTGAAAGCTGCCCTCGCTGCCCGTAAACCCGCTGGTCAGCACGAGCTGCATGACGACCGCGTCCGAGGCGTAGACCCAGACGTTCAGGATGCTCTGCCCGACCCACAGGGCGACGATCGCGGCCGAGTAAAAGCTCCGCTGCCAGATAAAATATCCGACGAAAACGATCGGAAAAATCACCTGGAACAGCGAACCGCCGGCGACCATCATAAACTCGCCGAACGGCCGGAACAACAAATGTCCCGTCTCGTGGATCGGCAGATCGACGTTATCCAAAAAGCTGCCCTGCATCGGGTCATAGGCGATCCACAGCACGTACAGCGTGGCCGCGATGGCAAATATCAGCTTTGGCACGTTTGGCTTCATCTACCGCAATTACATCAGTTTGACGACGATGTCGTCGTGCTTTGGCCGCAAAAACTCTTCGCGTGAGATGCCGTAAAAGACGCAGTCCATATTGTAATGGGGCTCGGTCTTTTCATAGTGCATACCGCATTTTTCCATGATCCGCCACGACCCTTTGTTATTGGGTTCGGCGACGGCGACGATGCGTTCGAGCCCGGCGACCTCAAAACCGTACTTAAGCCACGCCATCGCGCATTCAAAGCCGTAACCCTGCCGCCAATACTGTTCCGAGAGATTATAGCCGACCTCGATCTCGCCCGTATCGTCGAGCGGAACGAGCCCGCCGGTGCCGATCAGCTCGCCCGTGCTTTTGAGCCGCATCTTGCAAAAGCCAAAGCCGAACTTGTTCCACGAGTCGATATAAAACTTGATGCGGACGGCGAGGGCCTCGGCGTTTTGCATCGTCGGGCCGCCGAGATAGCGGTTGACCGCGGGCGGCGAGCGCATCTCTATCAGCCACGGCAGGTCTTCCTGCACGATCGGCTCCATCAACAATCTTTCGGTCTCGAGAAATGCCATGTTCTATGGTGACAGCCGTGCGTGCTGCCAGACGCCGTCGGTCAGCTCGTAGCAGATGCGGTCGTGCAACCGGCTCGGCCGGCCCTGCCAAAATTCGATGCGGTCGGGCACCAGCCTGAATCCGCCCCAGTGCGGCGGCCGCGGGACACGGCCGGTCGGGTGCATCGCGACGATCTTCATCACGCGTTTTACCAGCACGCTCCGCGAGGCGATCTTTTCGCTTTGGCGCGACGCCCACGCCCCGATGCGGCTGTCGAACGGCCGCGAGGCGAAATACGCGTCGGACTCTTCGGCTGAGGCGCGTTCGACGCGGCCCGAAACGTCCACCTGACGCTCAAGCTCAGGCCAGAAAAAGTGCATCGCGGCAAACGGATTTTCGGCCAGGTCGCGGCCCTTGCGGCTCTTGTAATTGGTGTAGAAAACAAAGCCGCTACGGTCAAACCCCTTGAGCAGCACGATGCGCGACGACGGCCGTCCCTCGGCGGAGGCGGTCGCGAGCGTCATCGCCGTCGGTTCCGGCAGCTCGGCGGCGAGAGCCTCTTTCATCCATTTGCCAAACTGCTCGAACGGATCGGCGTCGACCGATCGCTCGGTCAACTCCATTTTCGAATAGGTCTTGCGCAGGTCGGCTAGATTGACGTCGATCATACGTGTCAGATCACGTGGACGAGCAGGCCGTCCTTTAATTTGGGCTCGAACCAGGTCGATTTGGGCGGCATTATCTCGCCCATGTCCGAAACGGCAAAAAGGTCGTCCATCGTCGTCGGAAACATCGAGAAAGCGACAGTCGCCCGGCCGCTGTCGACCATCCGCTCGAGTTCGTCGGTGCCGCGGCGGCCGCCGACAAAACCGATCCGCTCGTCGGTGCGGACATCCCGGATGCCGAGGATCGGTTCGAGAACGTATTTCTGCAAAACGCTGACATCGAGCCGCTCGATCGCATCAGGCTCGCGGACGTACTGGACGTTGGACCGCATCGAGTACCACTTGCCGCCGATGTACATACAGATCTCGCCGCGTGCCGCGGGCTCTTTATGATCGCTCGGGCTGACGACAAAGCTTTCGCTGAGCCGTTCGAAAAACTCGCTCTCGCTCAGACCGTTGAGGCCCGTGACGACGCGGTTGTATGCCATGATAGCGAGGTCATCGGCCGGGAAAATGCCGGCGAAAACGTAATTGAAAGGCTCATCGCCATTGTACTCGGGATAGCGCTCGCGCATCCGCGTCCGTGCCAGAAACGCGCTTTCGGCACGGTGGTGGCCGTCGGCGACGTAGAGTTCGGGCAGTTCGGCAAAGGCGTCGATCCACGGTCCCGCCTCGGTCACACGCCAGAGAGTGTGCCGCACGCCGTCATCGCCCTCAAAATCATAGAGCGGCTCATCCTTGACCGACGCCGCGAACAGGCCGGCTGTCTTATCGGTGCCGCGAAAAGCCAAAAAGATGAGCCCGGTCTGGGCACCGACCGTCAGGATGTGCTCGGTGCGGTCCTCGACCTTATCGGGGCGGACCTTTTCGTGTTTTTTGATCAGGCCGCGCTCATATTCGTCGATCGAACAGCAGGCGACGAGCCCGGTCTGCGACTGTTCGCCGAGCGTCAGGCGATAGACATAGACCGCCGGTTCGGGGTCGACGGCGTACACGCCGTGTTCGATCAGCGAGTCGAGATTCTGCCTCGCCCGCAGAAAAAGCTCGGCGGCAGCCGGCTGCTCGTGCTCGGGAAAGTCGCCATCCGGACGCGTCACACGCAGAAAGGTCTGCGGGTTGCGGGCCGCCTCGTCGCGGACCTCCGACCAGTAAACGACGTCGTACGGTGCGCTTGAAACTTTTGCCGCAAGGTCGGCACGCGGCCTCAGGGCCTTGAACGGTTTGATCTTTGACACAAAACTCTCCTATTTCGGGGTCACGGGCTGCGGTGCGAGATCATCGATGCCGTCACCGCCGTTGTTGATCATCTGATCGATCTTTTTGTTATTTTCCTCGACGTCCTTCATCAACTGCTCGGCGTAACCGGCCTTGTCGATCTTCCAGACGCCGTCCTCGCGGACAAACGGGACCGTTTCCCAGCTGCCATAGGCATTCTTGACCTGCAGTGTCGCCTTGTCGCCGCTGATATTCTCATTGCGAAACTCGACCGACTTTTGATTTTCGCTAAACAGCGTCTCGCGCTTTACGATGTCATCAACCGTCACACCCTGAGCCTTGGCCTCTTTCTCATGCATCTTGATGGTCGCATCAGAAAGCAGGATCTTCATGGTCGTCGTATCCTTTTGCTTGATCGCCTTGGTATAGGTCTTAAAAGTCTCGAGCGGCGTCGCGGGCGGCTTGCTGCCGCTGCACGATATCGCGGCGGCGACTACCGAAAATAACAGTATCCTTGACCAAAATCGCATCTTAAATATACCTTTGAATAAAGTCCGAAAAAGGTAAATTATAGCGTAGATCAAAGGTTCGGAGAAAAGGATGGAACGAAAATTACTATCGCCCGAAGAGGTCACGGCCGCCCTCGCGGGACTCGACGGTTGGCGTGCCGAGGACGGCTCGCTCAAGCGCCGGTTTGAGTTTGCAGATTTTGCCGGGGCACTCGCACAGGTAAACCGTATCGGGGCGATCGCCGAGGAACTCGATCACCACCCTGACATCACGTTCGGCTGGGGCTACGCCGAGGTCCTGACCACCACGCACGACCGCGGCGGGATCACGCCGTTTGATATCGAATTAGCAGCCAGGATAGATAAAGCGGACTGACGGCCGGGTCACTGACAGGCGGTCAGGATGGGCTTTCCGATCGTCACGACCGAGTCGGCGAAGGAATTATTCATCGGGTCAAAAGGCTGGACGAGGTCAGCGGTGCCGTAAAAACAGGTGCCGTCTTTTTGGTATAGAAAGACGCCCGTGACCTTTCGGTATTGGCGGACGCTGATCGGCTGATCGCTGTACTCGAGCCAGTTGTCGGCCGCAAAGTACATTCGCGAAGGTACGATCCCAACCTCGGCCAACTTGCCCGCCAGCGACGCTCTGGCGAGCGTATCGTCGAGTTTACCCTCAACGGGCAGTACCCTTTCGTCGAGCGAATCGCGCAGGACCATCGAACGGTACGCCGGCAGCATCGCCGGATATTTTGAAATTCCCTTGGAAAAATCGCAGGTAAAGCCGATCTTGGCAAGATAGTCGTTTGCCCCGCGGGGAAAACCCTCATTGCGGGAAACACGCAGTTCGTTGTTCCAGAGGCCGGGCTTCGAGGCGGCGATGTTCTTGATAAAGATCTCGAGGGCCTTGTTATTGCCGGCCTTGCCGGGGACGAGGCTCATCTTCATCTCGGTCATGTTGAGCTCATCCTTGCGAAACTCGATCAGCTGATGGCTCTTGGCAGTTACGTCGCCCTGCGGGCCGAACTCGACAAAGAGCAGGTACCGCTCGGTGCCGTCCGCGTTGCGCATCGTGTAGACCCAGTTGCCGAGCTTGCCGTTGAACTTAAAGTAGAGCCAGAGCGGATCGCCATCGACGATGCGGGTGACGTTGAACGGTTTGGCGGCGGCAAAATCCTTATACTCCTGCTTTGCCAGGACCATCTGGACATCCACATTCATCACCGAGGGCTTGATAACAGGAGCGACGGTCTTCGGGTCGCCCTCGAGCCGCCGTTTTTCTTCCTCGACGCGGCGCACTTCTTCGCTCTTTTGCTGGGTGCGCTCCTCGATGGTCCGCATTTGCGGAAACTGAGCCGATGCCGCAGCGGCGCAGACGAGCACGAACAGATAGATGGCCAAAAACTTTTTCACAATACAGTTTTCACGAAGCGTGTTTGATTAAGTTCCAAAATTGCCGCCCTCGCGGGCACCATGCTCAAAACAGTTTTGATGCCCGGCGGTTCAAATGGATGTCAGTCAAATTGACGCTCCGCAATTATTTCCGCTTGCGGGCCTAGATGCCGTCAACGATCGCATTGAGCGTCGCCGACGGGCGCATCGCCGCGTATGCCTTTGCCGAATCGGGGTGGTAATAACCGCCGACATCCTGCGGCTTGCCCTGTGCTCCGATCAGTTCCTCGTTGATCTTCGCCTCATTTGCCGACAGAGCGGCGGCAACGGGAGCAAACTCGGCGGCGAGCTCAGCGTCGGCCGTCTGGGCGGCCAATGCCTCGGCCCAGTACATCGCCAGATAGAAATGCGAACCGCGATTGTCGATCTGCCCGACCTTTCGGGCGGGCGACTTGTCATTGGCCAAAAACTTGGCGTTGGCCTCGTCCAGAGCGTCGGCCAGGACCTGTGCCTTTTGGTTTCCCTGGGTTTGCGCCAGGTGCTCAAGGCTCGCCTGCAGGGCCAGAAACTCGCCGAGCGAGTCCCATCGCAGATAACCCTCGTGCAGAAATTGTTCAATGTGTTTGGGGGCACTGCCGCCGGCACCGGTCTCGAAAAGCCCGCCGCCATTCATCAGCGGAACGATCGAGAGCATCTTCGCCGACGTTCCGAGCTCGAGGATCGGGAACATATCGGTCAGATAGTCGCGCAGGACGTTGCCCGAGACCGAGATCGTGTCCTTGCCCTCGCGGGCACGCTTGAGCGTCTCGGCCATCGCGTCCTTGACGTCCATAATGCGGATATCGAGGCCCGTCAGGTCGTGATCCTTGAGGTACGTTTCGACCTTTTTAATGATCTGAGCGTCGTGGGCACGGTCGTGGTCGAGCCAGAATATCGCGGGCGTGTCTGACAAACGGGCACGGTTGACGGCCAACTTTACCCAGTCGCGGATCGGTGCGTCCTTGGTCTGACAGGCCCTGAAAATGTCGCCGCGGCGGACCTTTTGCTCGAGCAAACAAACGCCGTTCTCATCCTCGACCTTGACGGTCCCGTCGCCCGAGACCTGAAATGTCTTGTCGTGCGAGCCGTATTCCTCGGCCTTTTGGGCCATCAGGCCGACATTCGGGACCGAGCCGAAGGTCCGCGGGTCGATCGCCCCGTTTCGCTTCATATCCTGAATTATCGCGTCATAAAATCCGGCGTACGTGCGGTCGGGAATGATGCAGACCGTGTCCTCTTCGTTGCCGTCGGCATTCCACATTTTGCCGCCGCCGCGAACGAGTGCGGCCATCGACGCGTCAACGATCACGTCCGACGAAACATGGAAATTCGTGATGCCTTTGTCGGAATTGACCATCGCGATACGCGGGCCGTTTTCGATCGCCCTGGCGATGTCAGCCTTGATCTCGGCCTCAAGCGGATGACCGGCGATCTTTTCATTGAGCGTCGCGAGGCCGAAGTTCGGATTGATGTCGAGCGAGGCGAACGTGTCCTTGTATTTCTCAAAAACGTCTTTGAAATACGTTTCGACGATCGCGCCGAAGATGATCGGGTCCGAGATCTTCATCATCGTCGCTTTGAGGTGCGCTGAGAGGAGCACGTCCTTTTCTTTGGCCTCGGCCATCGCCTGTCCGACGAACGACCTCAGTGCCGCGAGGTCCATGACCGACGAGTCGATCACCTCGCCGGCCTTTAGCGGAGCGAGATCCTTGAGGACCTTGGCCGTGCCGTCAACGCCGTAAAAGACGATCTTGAATTTGCCTTCACGCTCGACGGTGGTCGAGTTTTCGGTCCCGAAAAAGTCGCCCGACGTAATATGCGCGACCGATGTTTTGGAATCGGCGGCCCAAACGCCCATTCGGTGCGGGTTAGCCTTGGCGTAGTTCTTGACGGCCTTTGGCGCCCGACGGTCCGAGTTTCCCTCACGCAGGACCGGGTTGACCGCGCTCCCCAGCGCCTTGGCGTATTTTTTGTTAACGGCAACTTCGTCGTCGGTCCTCGGTTCGGCCGGATAATCGGGCAGAGCGTAGCCCTGTGACTGCAGTTCGGCGATCGCCTCCTCCAACTGCGGGACCGATGCCGAAACATTGGGCAGTTTGATTATGTTGGCCTCGGGCTTTGTCGCCAGTTCGCCGAGCGCCGAAAGGGCGTCGGGCGTCTTTTGATCGTCGGTCAAATACTCGGGAAAATTGGCCAGGATACGTCCCGACAGCGAAATATCGGGCACCTCGATCTCGATATTGGAGGACCGCGTAAATGCTTTAACGATCGGCAGGAATGAGTGTGTCGCCAGCATCGGCGCTTCGTCGGTTAAGGTGTAGTAGATTTTTGACATTTTGTTGCTCGTACCGATCTCAGGCCGGTATCTCTATTAAACTAGTTTTGATCGGCAAATAACAGTCTCCATCCGATGCTCGCGATCAAACAATGATAATCATTAAAACAAGCCGTCATTGTCAAACGTGCCGCGGGCCGCGGGCCGGCGCAATTAAATTGTGACGGTCCGCACAGCTATTTCTCATAAATAAGCGATACACTGGGGTTGCACAGTTCTTCCGTTTGAGGACATTTGAGCGGTGTTTGAACCGAACGCATATAGCAAACCCCTTGCTGACGTCCTGTCGGAACTTACCTCTACGCCCGACGGCCTCACCGCGGCCGAAGCCGCCGAAAGACGATCTAAGTTTGGCCCGAACGAACTTGCCGAAATGCCGCCAACCTCGCCGTGGGTGCTGTTTCTGGGCCAATTTCGCGATCTGATGATCGTGATATTGGCGGCGGCGGCCGTAATTTCTGGTGTGATGGGCGACCTGACCGACACGGCGATCATACTCGTCATCGTCGTGCTGAACGCCGTCATCGGCTTCGCTCAGGAGTATCGTGCCGAAAAGGCGCTCAGCGCGCTCAAGAAAATGACGGTCACCAAGGCCGTCGTGATCAGGGACGGACGGCATCAGGTCATCGCGGCCGCCGAACTCGTGCCCGGCGACGTGGTGACCCTCGAGGCCGGAAACGTCGTCCCCGCCGACATCCGGCTGTTTGAAACGACGTCTTTTCGAGTCGACGAATCGGCATTGACGGGCGAATCGGTGCCCGTCGATAAGGACGACGGCGCGATAGTAGAGGCAGACGCGCCGCTCGGCGACCAGATAAATATGGCGTTCAAGGCGACACTGGCCACACACGGCCGATCGATGGGCGTCGTCACGGCGACCGGCATGGCGACCGAGATCGGCCGCATCGCCGGACTGCTGCAGGAGGATGAGGCCGCGACGCCGCTGCAGCAGCGAATGGCCCGCTTTGGCAAAAATCTCTCGTATATCATCCTCATAATATGTGGTGTGCTGTTCCTGGCCGGGCTGCTCCGCGGCGAAGATCCGTTTCAGATCCTGCTCGTTTCGGTCAGCCTCGCCGTCGCCGCGATCCCCGAGGCTCTGCCGGCACTGATAACGATCGCACTGTCCCGCGGTGCGGCGCGCCTCGCCGTGCAGCATGCCCTGATCCGCAAACTGCCGGCCGTCGAGACGCTCGGGTCGGTCACCTACATCTGCAGCGATAAGACCGGCACATTGACGCAAAACCGGATGCGGGCGGCCGAAATTTACGAGCACACTCGGGCTGAAACGGACGGCGTATCGATGTTCTGGACCGGTGTCGCACTTAACCACAACGTCAAATTCAACGAGCTCAACGAGCCCTTTGGCGAACCGACCGAGATCGCGCTTGTCGAACGCGCGGTCGATGAACTCTCGCTCGGCAGATACTTTAAGCTGACCGATCAGTACGCCCGGATCAGCGAGATACCGTTTGACGCGAGCCGTAAGTGCATGACCACGATCCATGGCTGTCCCAACGGCTTTCTGATAGTCACAAAGGGAGCGAGTGAGGCGATCGTCGACATGCTCAGCGACAGCGACGAAGCCGATCTGGCCCGGCGCGTCTCCGAAAGCTGGGCCGAAAGCGGTATGCGGGTGCTCGCGTACGCATTTAAGAAGGTCCCGGCACTTCCCCGATCGCCGAATTTCGATGACGCCGAGGCCGGACTCGAGCTGCTCGGGCTTGTCGGGCTGATCGATCCGGCGAGGGTCGAGGTTCGGGCCGCGATCGACGAATGCCGCACAGCCGGCATCACGCCGGTCATGATCACCGGCGACCACCCGCTGACCGCCAAGGCCATCGCCCGCGAGATCGGCATTTTGGATCAGCTCGGGCTGGTCTTGACCGGATCGGACCTCAAACAGCTCAGCGACGAGGCCTTTTACGCCCAGGTCGAGCGAACGCAGGTCTATGCGAGAGTGTCGCCCGACCAGAAACTGCGCATCGTCAGGGCTCTCCAGCAGAAAGGCCATTTTGCCGCGATGACCGGCGACGGCGTGAACGACGCGCCCTCACTGCGGGCGGCGAATATCGGCATCGCGATGGGCATCAACGGCACCGACGTCAGCAAAGAGGCGGCCGATATGATCCTGCTCGATGACAATTTTGCGACCATCGTGACCGCCGTCAAGGAAGGCCGGCGAATATTCGACAACATCCGCAAATTTGTTAAGTACATAATGACCTGCAACAGTGCCGAGATATTGACGATCGCACTGCCGCCGCTGTTCGGTTTGCCCATACCGCTGCTGCCGATCCACATTTTATGGATAAATCTGGTGACCGACGGCCTGCCCGCCCTGGCGATCGCAAGCGAAAGGGCCGAGGCCGACGTGATGAAGCGGCCGCCGCGGCGTGTCAACGACAGCCTGTTTTCGGACGGCGTCGGGTATCACATTATATGGGTCGGCATACTGATGGCGGCCGTCACGATCGGAACACAGGCGGCCGCGATCGCCCTCGGCTCGCAAAATTGGCAGACGATGGTCTTTACGGTGCTCTCGGTTTCGCAGCTTGGACACGTTTTGGCGGTGCGAAGCGAAAAGACGTTTCTCTACCGGCAGGGCATTTTTAGCAATCTGCCGCTGATATCGGCGGTCGCCGCGACGATCGCCCTTCAGCTTGCGGTGATCTATCTGCCGATAATGAACGACCTTTTCAAAACACGTCCGCTGTCGGCAGCCGAACTTGGCGTCGCACTGGCGCTGTCGGCGATCGTCTTTCACGCCGTCGAGCTCGAAAAGTGGATCAAGGGCAGATACCGTCGAAAATAACGCCAAGGTGTGGTACACGGCGGTCCGGCATTTCTTTTAAATAACAAAGTCTGATAAAACTTAGCGATATGAAAAAGTTCGTACTCGCGTTAGCGGCCGTTTTGGTATTTTCTTCCGCGGCCGTTCAGGCCCAGCAGCGGGATCTGACGATCCTGTACTCAAATGATCTGCATGCCCATCTCGAACCGCATAAGGTCCCGTGGGTCAGCGAAACGAGGCTGGTCGGCGGCTTTGCCAACATCGCCACGCTCGTCAAACGAGAAAAGGCCGCCAACCCGTACACGGTCTATTTCGACGCGGGCGACTATTTCACCGGCCCGTACATAAGTTCGCTGACTAAGGGCGAGGCGATCATCGACGCGATGAACTATCTCGGGCTCGACGCCGCGTGCGTCGGCAATCACGAGTTTGATCACGGGTGGCAAAATGCGAGAGAGCAATTCAAAAAGGCGAAGTTCCCGATCCTGAACGGCAACATCTTCGAAAAAGGTACCGATAAACTCCACTGGAATAACCCGTACATCATCAAGAAGGTAAACGGCATTCGCATCGGTGTGATCGGAATGCACGGAAAATTTGCGTTCTATGACACGACCTCGGACGAAATGATCCAGGGCGTCGACGCCCGCGACGAAGAGGTCTATCTTCGCCGCTACATCACCGAGCTGAAGGATAAAGCCGACATCATCGTGCTCCTGATCCACGAGGGCATTCCGGGCCGGCAATCAACCACCGGGGCAAAGGATGTGGCGAGAAACTTGCAGCGTGACATCGAACTCGCAAAGAACGTACCCGGCATCGACATCATCGTCACCGGCCACGCGCATCAGGGCACGCCCCAGCCGCTCGTTTCGAACGGGACGATCATCGTCTCGACCGACGCATACACCATCGAACTCGGCAAGCTCGAGATCACCTATGACAAGAAGGCCGACAAGGTCACGTCATTCAAGAACACGCTGAACTATCTCTATGACGACGAGGTCCCGGACGACGAGCAGATGGTGAAGGTGATCGGCAAGTGGAAAGACAAGCTGAAACAGATCACCGACGAAGTGGTGACGACCTCGCCGGCGGCCCTGACACGCTCCTACGGCGAGGAATCGAATATGGGCGACATGGTCGCCGACGCGATGCTCAACGCTCATCCGGAATACGACTTTGCGGTCACCAACAGCGGCGGCCTGCGGCAGGATATCGACGCGGGCGTCGTTCGGGTCGGCGATCTGATCTCGGCTTTCCCGTTTCCGAATACCATCGTCCAACTGCAGATGAAGGGCGTCGATATGCGGGCGATATTCGAACACGGTGCCGGCCTGACGAACGGCATCCTGCAGGTCTCGAAGGGCGTTGAGGTCGTCTACGACGAGAGCAAACCCATCGGCAGCCGCATCGTCAAGTGCAATATCAACGGCGTTCCGCTCGACGACGGCAAGACGTACAAGGTGCTGACGTCAAACTTTCTGGCGGACGGCGGCGACGGGTTTCTGATATTCAAGAAGACGCTGTCGTATAAGAATACCGGTGTCGAGATGCTCGATTCGATGGTCAAATACCTCAAGAAATTCAAGACTTTCGACCAAAAGATCGAGGGACGCGTCCGCAAACTATGACCGGCGACACGTACCTGAACGGCGGAGGGCGGGGTTCGGACTTCGCCCTTTTTCATTTATTTGTTAAATTCAGGACGTAATGGCAAATACAAAACCCCATCCGCTGGTGTCGATAATAATGGGCAGCAAGAGCGACTGGCCGACAATGGAGGCCGCGTCGCGTACCCTGGACGAGTTTGGCGTCGAGCACGAGAGCAGGATCGTCTCGGCCCACCGCACACCGGACCTGCTGTTTGAATTTGCCAAATCGGCCGAATCACGCGGTATCGAGGTCGTCATCGCCGGTGCCGGCGGCGCCGCCCATCTGCCGGGAATGTGCGCGTCGCAGACCGTTCTGCCGGTGCTCGGCGTGCCGGTCGAAAGCAAGGC
>CAZQGN010000021.1:38065-71695 GCA_964592865.1 uncultured Chloracidobacterium sp.
TCTTCGTTCAGATCGGCGGCAGCGTTACTGCCGGTTTTAGCATCTTTGATAACTGCTTCCGCGACATACATGGAGGCCTCTTCAAGCCATTGCTGGACATTGACACCTTCTGGAAAAGCAAGGCCCTGAAGGGTATGGATTCGCTGCTCTCGATCGCCCAGATGCCGGCCGGCGTTCCCGTCGGGACGCTAGCGATCGGCCCGGCCGGCGCCAAAAACGCGGCACTGCTCGCCGTGGCGATCCTCGCTAATTCGCGGCCGGACCTTCGCAAAAAGCTGCACGAATTTCGCGCCGCGCAGACCGACGCCGTCCTGAGCGATACTCTCGGCTGAACCACGCCCGATCCGCACTGTTAAAACTTGTTGACACTTTAGCCAAAAATAGACTTAAATCTATTTAGGAGGGCCCTTCTCCCCATTCTTCAGTACGGGCAGTAAATAGATGAAGAGTGTTCAGTGCGGTCAGTGCGGCCTGACCAATTTCAGGTCCGAAACAGTTTGCAAAAGATGCGGCTTTACGTTCAGCGAGTATTACTCGCCGGCGTCGAAGCGGGTTGGCCCGCGTCAAGCGGCCCGTCAGTCGTCATGGCTCTACACGATGCTGTTCATCGCGGTGATCGGCGGAGCGGCGTACTATCTCTACACGGGGTTTTTGCGGTCGTTCGACGAGGTCAATCAGATGGACCCGGCGCACCAGGCCGGTGTCCAGCCCAGGCCGCAGGCGACGCTGAGTACGCGCAGCGAAGCGGACCAAAAGCGTATGCAGTCGGTAAAGACGGCGATCCATAACAGCCAGGGCCTGGCCGAATCGGAGCGCCGAATGGCGGAAACGCAAAAGCTGATGCAGCCCGCCCGATAAATCAGATCGCGAATTCAAATCGGAAAGAAAGTAGGTTAATCTAGCGGTTCAGCATCGTTTACAGATGAGGAACTCGTGACAAGACCAACTCTTCCAAATTCAACGATCGGCGTATTTGGCAGCGGGCAGCTCGGGCGGATGTTCGCCATTGAGGCCCGCAAACTCGGTTATCGCGTCCATACCTACTCGCCTGACAGCGACACACCGACCGGCCAGGTCGCGGATATCGAGACGCAGGGCTCGTACGACGACCTTTACGAGGTCCGCGTTTTTGCCCAGAGCGTCGATGTCGTCACTTTTGAATTTGAGAATGTGCCGTCAGCCGCGGTCGAGGCGGCGGCTGAGTTTGTTGACGTTTTTCCGAGCGGCGACATCCTTCACATCACGCAAAACCGCCTGCGGGAAAAGACATTTTTGGCGGCCAACGGTTTTCCGGTCACGCCGTTTCGCCATGTACAGAAGATCGACGATCTGAACGACGCGGTCGAGCAACTGGGCACACCCTGCGTCCTGAAAACGGCCGGTTTCGGATATGACGGCAAGGGCCAGAGCAAGATCCGTTCGGCTGAGGACATCGCTCCGGCGTTTGAACTGCTCGGCGGCCGCGAGGCGGTGCTCGAGGCCTTTGTCGATTTTGAAAAGGAAGTTTCGGTCGTCTGTGCCCGCGATCAACGTGGGAATTTTGCCCATTTCGGCGTCATCGAGAATGAGCATGCCAACCACATCCTCGACGTGTCGTTCGCGCCGGCGATCGTCGATCCGGCGACGTTCAGCGAGGCGGTCGAGATCACCCGCAGCATTGCCGAGACGCTCGGCTATGTCGGCACATTGTGCGTCGAGTTCTTTCTGACACGAGGCGGCAAACTACTCGTCAACGAGCTTGCCCCGCGGCCGCACAACTCGGGACACCTGACGTTTGACGCCTGTGTCACGTCGCAGTTTGAGCAGCAATTGAGGGCGGTTTGCGGGTTGCCGCTCGGCTCGACCGAATTTTACCGGCCGGCGGCAATGGCCAATCTGCTCGGGGACGTGTGGAAAGGCGGTGAACCGAACTGGGCGGCGGCACTGGCCGACCCGGCCGTCAAACTCCACCTTTACGGAAAGGCCGAACCGCGGCAGGGACGTAAGATGGGCCACATAACGGCGGTTTCGGCCGACGCGGCCGCGGCCGTACGTTCCGTCCGAAACGCCCGCGAGGCACTAAAATCTGCGGGCTAACGAAACACCGCCGATCACGCCGATAAAACCGACAAATACACTGAGGAGCATGTAAGCGGCGGCTGTGATGAATTCGCGTTCGCGAACGAGCCCGAAAACTTCCATTTCGAAGGTCGAGAACGTGGTGAACGCCCCGAGAAATCCGACGATGACCGCCATTCGCAGATTGTCGCTGACATCGATCTTGTCCGTAAGCAGGATCAACAAAAATCCGATCAGAAACGAACCTGAGGTGTTTATGATAAAGGTCGGGAAAGGGAATTTGGCAAAGAGGTTTGCGGCGGGCGAAATATTGATCAGATAACGTGCCACTGCACCGGCGGCACCGCCGATCGCAACGGCAAAGATCTTGGTCAAAAACTCCATCCCGTTCACATCGCCGCCGCCGCGGCATATCGGGGATTATACACGTTTTCGGCCCGGCTGATCATTTGCCCCGCGGGTATTCAGACAGTAAACTCAAGCTTTATGTCCGAGACGCTCACATTTTCGCTCAACGCCGACAGGTCAACGATCTATGCCGAGATCGCACCGCAGGTCGACGCTCTGGTGAGCGGCGAGACCGATGTGATCGCAAATCTGGCGAATGTGGCGGCCGTGCTGAAGCAGGCCTTCGGCTTCTTTTGGGTCGGATTTTACATCGCGAGGGACGGTGAACTGGTGCTCGGGCCGTTTCAGGGGCCGCTGGCGTGCACCCGCATCAGGCCCGATCAGGGAGTTTGCGGGCACGCCTACACAACGCGCGAAACCGTGATCGTGCCGGATGTGGACAAATTTCCGGGCCACATCGCCTGTGCGTCGGAGTCGCGTTCTGAGATCGTGGTCCCGATATTCGCGGCGGGCGGCGAGGTCTTTGGCGTTTTGGACGTGGACAGTTCACAATTGAACGATTTTTCTGACATTGATCAGATTGGCCTCGAACGCATCGTACGTTCGATCGAGGCGGTACTCTAGGTCCGGACGCTGTCTTTTTTATGCACACGATCGAATATCCAATCTGGGTTTGGGCGGTATTCTTCGCCGTGGTGATCACGGCGTTGATCGTCGATATCGGCATCGTCAACCGCAAGGCACACGCTCCCACGCGAAAGGAGACGATCGGTTGGAGCATCGTTTGGGTATCGCTGGCGTTGATCTTCAACGGCTTTGTTTACTGGGTCGTCGGCCGGCAGTTTAACGACTGGACACTCGCGCTCGCCCAGGCCAAGCTCTTTTTGACCGGTTACCTGATCGAACTGTCGCTCTCGGTCGACAATCTGTTCGTATTTCTGCTGATCTTTACGTTCTTTAAGGTACCCAAGAAATACCAGCACCGCGTGCTGTTCTGGGGCATCATGGGCGCACTCGGCCTGAGGATGATAATGATCTTCGCCGGGGCCGAGCTGGTCGAGCGGTTTCATTGGGTCATATACATCTTCGGCGCGTTCCTGCTGTACACGGGGCTCAAGATGTTTCAGGATTCGGATGAGAATTTTGAACCGCACGAGAGTTGGATAGTGCGGTTTGCGACGCGATATATCCGCATCTCAAAGCACTATGACGGCGACAAATTCTTTGTCGTCACGGACGGCGTCCGGTCGGGCACGCTGCTGCTGCTGGTCCTGATCACCGTCGAATTTACCGATCTGGTATTCGCCGTGGATTCGATCCCGGCCATCTTCGGCATCACGACCGACCGATTTATCGTCTATACCTCGAATATTTTTGCGATACTTGGATTGCGGACGTTTTTCTTTCTGCTCGCCGATATGGCGGAGAAGTTTCATTATCTGAAATACGGGCTCGCATTCATCCTCAGCTTTATCGGCATCAAAATGCTCTTGCCGCTCGCGGCATCAGGTTTGATAATGGCAACGGGAGATGGCAGCAGTTCGGCGTTCGGCGGAATTCTCGACCGCTATCTGAAACACGAGTTTGATCAGCTGGTGATCAATATCTCGCTCGGTGTGGTTGTTGCCGCGATCCTGCTTTCGGTGATCATCTCGATGCTGGTCGCCCCGAAGCACAAAACTGAAAACGACGAAAATGAATAGGTCCGCGCCTAATGGACGATAACAAATACCGCAAATTCTATGTCGAATGGTGGAACATTCGAAAGAGCACGATCTACGGATCGATCGCGGTATTGGTGTTTGTCGGCGTGATAGCCGGAGGCTCGTGGTGGGCGTCTAAGAACAACTGGTTTGTCGCAACTCAGGATGTCGAGATGCCGGCCGACGCTGCCAGGATCATATCGTACGAGGGCGAGGTACGCATCATTCGCGCCCAGACGCGAGAGACGATCCTCGTTACCAAAGAGACGTGGGTCGCGGCCGGCGACACTATCCAGACCCAATCCGACGGCCGGGCGATCGTGCAGATGATCGACGGATCGGTCTATTCGGTACGGCCGAACAGCACGGTCGTGGTCCGCGACAGCGTGTCGCTTTTTGGCGGTAAGAACGTCCGTGTTTCGCTCAACGACGGCCAGCTCAATGTCCGGACCGATGAGCAGCCGGCCGACTCAAACAACATCGTCGAGGTCGCCGAATCGGAGAACAAGCTACTGCCGCAGACGGACGCGAGCTTTAACGCCGACGGCGCCAATGCGGGTGAGATACGTGTCAGCCGCGGCGGCGTCGAGACCACCATCGGCGGCGACCGCACCACGATCGAGCAGAACGAGTTTGCGTCGGTGAACGGCGGCAAGCTCTCGGCACGCGAGCGTTTGCTGGCACCGCCGCGGCCCACCGCGCCGGGCAATTCGTCACAGGTCGTCGATACGGCCGGTACCGGCGTCAGCGTTTTATTTAGCTGGCAGGACGCCGAGGCCGGCAATGCGGCGAGCTTTTACCTTCAGGTTTCGAGATCGCCGCTGTTCGCGTCGGACGCCATCCTGGTCGACCGGTCGGGGCTGACCTCACGAGAGTTTCGCCTGTCGGGGTTGTCGCCGGGAACGTACTATTGGCGGTTAAGGTCGGTCGCACGGTCCGGTCAGACCACCAACTGGAACGACGCCTGGAAATTTACCGTCATAAAACGCGGCGGCAGCATCTCGATCGAAACCTCTGAGTGGAACGTCGAGCGCGTCGGCGGCAATGTCTATTTCATCAGCGGCCGAACTCAGCCCGGCATGGTCGTCCGATCGCAGGGACGCGAGACATTTGCGGGGCCGGACGGTGCGTTTCGCCTGCAGATTTCCACCCCGTCAGCCGAGACCAAGGTCGAGATCGGCGATGACCGCGGCAATCGGGCCGGTTTTGTCATCTCGCTCAGGACTGGCAATCTGCTCGGCCGCTATTAGCCGTAAAATTAATTGAAATGGGCGCAGGTCACGTACATCGAGATGACTCACGCACGCGGTCGAAGACCCGGCTGCTGTCGATCGCACTGGTACTGACGGGCATCTATATGGTCGTCGAGGCCGTCGGTGGATGGCTGACGAATTCGCTTGCCCTGTTGGCAGACGCGGGCCATATGCTGACCGACGTCGCGGCGATCGCGCTGACACTCAGTGCGGTCTGGTTTGCATCGAGGCCGCCGACGGCAAACAAGACATTCGGGTATTACCGCCTCGAGATCCTTGCCGCTTTTGTCAACGGTATCGCCCTCGTTCTGCTGTCGATCTGGGTCATTTGGGAGGCGATCCAGCGTTGGCGTGATCCAGGCGAGATACATGGTGTGCAGATGTCGCTGGTCGCCTTTGGCGGGCTGATCATCAATATCATCGCCGCCAAGCTGCTGCATTCGGACCACTCACACGATCTGAACGTCCGCGGCGCTTTTTTGCACGTCATGGGCGACCTGCTCGGCTCGGCGGCGGCGATCGTCGCGGGCATTCTGATACTGGCTTTTGGCTGGCTCTGGGCCGACGCGGCGGGCAGTATCCTGATCAGCGTGATCGTGATATATGGTGCCTGGCGGCTAATACTCGAGTCGGTAAATATCCTGCTCGAGGGAACGCCCGCGCATATCGACCTCAGAAAGGTCGAGGCCGCGATACTTGCGACCGACGGCGTCAGCGGCGTGCACGACCTGCATATCTGGACGATCTCGTCCGGCATCATCGCACTTTCGGCACACATCAGCCATATTCAGTCTGTTCCGCATTCTGAACTTTTGGCCGAGGTCCGGACCATGGTCAACGAGCGATTCGGCATCGATCACCTTACGATCCAGATGGAAACGCACGAGAACGAGACCGAGGCGATATACGTCTGCCAGTCTGGCATCCGGTGCTTTGAGCCGGCGGCAACTGGACGGCACGAACACTAGCGATGTCCAAAATTGAGCTCAAATACGGCCGCGGTTCGATCGCTCTCGACATTGACGAGAGCCGCTTTAGCGTTCTCAGCCGCGAGGCATCCGGCGTGCCACTCAGCGATGCCGAGATCGGCGAACGCCTCGACAGCCCGATCGCCTCGCCCGGAATAAGCGAACTCATCCAACCCGGCCAAACGGTCTTGATCGTCGTCCCCGACGCCACCCGCGAGGTCGGCTGCGGCCAGGTGGTCAATCTGCTGGTGCGGCGATTGATCGCGGAGGGCGTCAACGCATTCGACATCAGGCTGATATTTGCCACCGGCATCCACCGCAAAACGACCGAGGCCGAAAAGGCAGCGATCGTAACGCCGTTTATCGCCCAGCGCATCAAGATGCTCGATCACGATCCACGCGACCTGATGCGGTTGACACGGTTGGGCGAGACCACCGGCGGCATTCCCATCAAACTCAATCGGGCATTGGTCGAGCACGACCACGTTATCCTGGTCGGCGGCGTGTCGTTTCATTACTTTGCGGGTTTTACGGGCGGCCGCAAACTGATCTGTCCCGGGCTGGCATCGACCCGCACGATCACGGGCACACACAAATTGGCGTTTGACACTGACCGCATGGACCGTCGTCAGGGCGTCGGCCCGGCCCGGCTTGACGGCAATCCGGTACATAATGCATTCGTTGAGGCGGCCTCGGCCGCTCCGCCGTCGTTTGCGGTAACGACCGTCGTCAATGATCTCGGCGAGATCATCGACCTCTATTGCGGCGATTGGATCCGGTCGCACCGGGCGGCGTGCGACGCATACGCCGAGCAAAACCGCACCGTGATCGCCGAAAAACGCGGCCTGGTCATTGCCGGCTGCGGCGGCTATCCGCACGACATCAACATGATCCAGGCCCACAAGGCGCTCGATGCCGCGTCGAAAGCATGTACGCCGGGCGGCACCATCATCCTGCTTGCCGAGTGTCCCGACGGCCTCGGGCGAGCGGACATGATCGACTGGTTCGACGCGGCGGACACCGCCGAAATGGCCGCCAGGCTAAGCGAAAAGTATCAGGTCAACGGCCAGACCGCGTGGAGTATCAAGAAGAAATGCGAGGACTTTGACGTCATTCTGGTCAGCTCGCTCGCCCCCGATCTGGCGGAAAAAATGGGAATGACCCTGTCAGGCTCGCTGTCTGACGCCATAGAAAAAGCCGCTCATCTGTCGAGCGGCTATGTTCTTACAAATGGGGCCCGAACGCTTATTGAGGTTTCTTAACGTCAAACGTCCTGGCGATCGAATCGGTCTGGTTATGGAGCCCGCGGAGGATGTCCTTGAGCCCGCTGAAACGAAGAGCGTAGATCGTGTTGTCGTCGATCCGCAGAAAGTACATACGGCCGCTCATCGGACGCCCGGCACGGACAAATTCGTAGTTGAAGATCACTCCGCGGTATCGACCGGCAAAATTCTCTTCCTTGCCGGCTACATAACCGGGCAGGAACTGCAGTTTCTGATCCTCGTCCTGGATGGCCTCGGACGTGAGCAGATCCTTGCGTGTTGTGAGTTTTCGAACCTCTAAATGGCCGTTATTGCGGTCGCCGTAAACATATTCGACGTTTGGACTGGTGTCCGACGGCTTGACCGTTAATTTCCACTTTTCGTCCGGAAGCGAAAAGGAATATTCCACGTTCGGCGCGCTAAAGGTATCGACCTGCGCACTGATCGCCGTGGCGAAGGTAAGTGCGACAAGCATTGCAAACAAGAGCGTAAATTTTTGCGTTCTCATAACTTCCCTATTCTACAATACTTTGTCGGCGTCGGGATACGAGCACAAGCGACAATCACGGTGTTTGATGTTATCGGCGGGCCGAATGTTGTCTTTTACCGCGACGCGTCATTTTGTCGGTGAGCGGTGCTATTTTTCGCCCTTTGGCACATTTACGGCGTCTAAACTGCAGTTGGCACAAATGCCTTTCGATAAATATTCCGAGGTAGTTATTTATGATATTCCGCTATTTATGGCTCAATCGTACGATCGCCGCGACGCTGTTGGCCGCGATCACCCTTCCGGTGATCGCAGCGGCAAAGCCCTCGCCGGCACCGCTCAAACCGCTGACCGAGGAACAAAAGATCGTCCATGTACTGAACAGGCTCGCCTTTGGCGCACGGCCCGGCGACGTCGAGCGTGTCAAGGCGATCGGCCTTCAGAAATACATCGATCAGCAGCTCGATCCGGGCTCGATCGCCGACAGTAAACTTGAGAACAAGGTCCGGAGCCTCGATGTCTTTGACCTCTCGACGGCCGAGCTTTTTGCCAAGTACCCGAATCCGACAGCCTTGTTAAGAATGATCGATGGCAACGCTGCCGCTCCCGCCGCCGGCCAGACCCCTGAACAGGAAGTGACCGAAAAACAGCGGCAGGAAAGGCAGCAGAAGCTACGCGAGCTCTATCGCAAATACGACCTCAAGCCGGCCAATCAGATCGTGCCGCAGATCGCCGCAAACCGCGTGCTGCGTGCCGTGTATTCGGAAAAACAGCTGCAGGAGGTAATGGTCGATTTTTGGCAAAATCACTTTAACGTCTTCGCCGGAAAGGCGGCGGTCCGCTGGTACATACCGAGCTATGAGCGGGACGTCCTGCGAAAGAACGCTCTGGGCAATTTCAAGGATCTGCTGGTCGGAACGGCACAGCATCCGGCAATGCTCTTCTATCTGGACAATTTCGAATCGGTGACGCCCAACACACCGATGCCGGGCAACAACCAGAATGCCCAGCGGCTGCAGCAATTGATCCGATCCGGCGGCCAATTGCCGCCGCAGGCCCGCGAGCGGATGAAACAGCAGCTCGGCCTGTCCGACGCCCAGCTTGATCAGCGGCTCAGGGAGATGCGGGACAATCCGCAGCCGGCTCAGCAACGCCAGCGACGCGGGATCAATGAAAATTACGCCCGCGAACTGATGGAGCTCCACACGCTCGGCGTCGATGGCGGTTATACGCAAAAGGACATCGTCGAGGTCGCCAAGTGCTTTACGGGCTGGACCATCGCCGACCCGCGTGGTTACCGGCGGGCGGCCGCGGGCGAGATCAACGGCACCGAAAACCGCCGGCTCGAGCGTCTGCAACGGCAGGCGGGCGTCCCGGATGATCTCGAAAGCGGCGAATTCTATTTCAACGAAAGGTGGCACGAAAAGGGCACCAAGACCGTTTTGGGCCAGAAGATCGACGAAGGCGGTATCAAAGACGGCCTCAAGGTGATCGATATCCTGGTCCGCCAGCCGGCGACCGCCAGATTTATCGCCAGAAAGCTGGCCGTCAAATTTGTCTCGGACAAGCCGAGCGAGGCCTTCGTCAACCGAGTGGCAGACACGTTTTCGAAGACCGGCGGCGACATCAAAGCGACGCTGAGAACGTTGTTTTCGGACAAGGAGTTTTTTGCCCCTGAGAACTATCGGGCCAAGATCAAGACGCCGTTCGAACTCGCTGTCAGTTCCATCAGGGCACTCGGGGCCGAGACCAACGCCGGGCCGCAGTTTCTGGCGATGCTCAACAAATTGGGCGAGGTGCCCTACGGTTATCAGGCTCCGACCGGCTATCCGGACACGGCCGAGGAATGGGTCAACACGGGTGCCCTGCTCGAACGCCTGAATTTTGCCGTCGCGTTTGCGAGCAACCGGATACCGGGAACGACGGTCGACCTGCGGGCATTTGACCAAAAGGACAAGGCAAAGATACTCGACCGGGCGATCGCCGAGATACTCGACAACGATATTTCGCCGTCGACGCGCGGTTCGCTGACCAAGCAGATCGAGCAGCCGCTGCCCGAAGTAACGCCCGGCAAGGAGATCGACAATGACGCCGGCGAGGTGCCGAATATGCGCCAGCCCGGCCAGCAGGGCGGGCAGAATCGCCAGGCAAGGCTGCTGAACCCGAGCGGCAACCCCGAGGTCTTCAAGGTGGTCAGCCTTGTGCTCGGCACGCCCGAATTTCAGCGTCAGTAACGTCTATTGTGTAATTGGCGGGCCGCGAGACAGAGCGATAACGCTTTTCTCCGGCCCTTTTTATCAGGTGAGCAATGAAAGCTATTTTTAACGTCACCCTCGCGATCGTCATCTGCCTTGCCGGTGGCGGAGTATTTGCCCAATCGACCGCGGCCCGGGCCGAACAGCAGCGGTTCCGGCTTGCGGCCGATTATTCGCGCGAGAACCGCGGCCTGTCGGTCGTCGTCCTGAAAGGCGACAAGATCGTGTTTGAGGAATATCAGAACGGCCACAGTGCCGACCGAGCGTGGATATTGGCGAGTGGGACCAAATCATTTTCCGGCGTGATGCTGGCGGCCGCGATCGAGGACAAGCTGATCTCGGGCTTTGACGAAAAGGTCGCCGACACCATCGTCGAATGGAAGAACGATAAGGACAGATCCGCTATCACGATCCGCCAGCTCCTGTCGCTGACGAGCGGCATCGACGCCGGGCAGATCGGCCGTGTGCCGTCCTACGCCGAAGCGATCACCCAAAAGGTAAAGTCTGCCCCGGGAACCGAGTTCGAATACGGACCGGTTCCGTTCCAGATATTCGGCGAATTGATGACGCGAAAGCTAACGAAGCAAAATGAAACGGTTTACGAGTATCTCGACCGCCGGATTCTCAAGCCGATCGGCATCAACGTGGCGTTTTGGCGAAAGTCGAACGGCCAGCCGCTGCTGCCGCAGGGAGCTTCGCTGACCGCTCGCGAGTGGTTGAAATTTGGACAGTTTCTCCGGGATCACGGCAAATGGAACGGCAAACAGCTGATCGCGAAAAAGCTGCTTGACGAACTGGTCGTCGGAACAAAGGCAAACCCCGCGTACGGACTGACATTTTGGCTGAACCGCGACGGCAAAGGCCCGGGCGGGCGGCCCGGCGGACGCAACGCCGTCATGGAGATCAGCGAGAACGGTATCGCCGACGGAACGGCGGATATGTATATGGCCGCCGGTGCGGGCAATCAGCGGCTCTATATCATCCCGTCGCTGGATATGGTCGTCGTCCGGCAAGCGGCATTTGGCAACTGGGACGATCGTGAATTTATGTCTAGGCTGATCGGCGGCGGCAAGCGGCCCTAAATGTCCCGAAGCGACCGGTAAAGCTCGCCGAGTTTGGTCAAATGTGCCTCGATCGTGAAGTTTGCAGCGGCAAACTGATGTGCCTTTTCGGCAAGATCGGACCGCATCGCAGGATCGTTGAGCAGGCCGACGACGCGTTCGGCCAGGGCAGCCGCATCGCCCACCGGGAATACCAGGGAATATGTTCCCGACGCGGACGCCTCGATCAGCGGCGGGATATCCGAAACGACCGTCGGAACGCCCGCCAGCATCGCCTCATTCAGCGCGATCGGCAGCCCCTCCTGAAACGACGAAAAGACAAAGATATCGAGGGCCGACAACAGGTCCGGCACGTCAGATCGACGGCCGAGAAAGTACACGCTCGCCCCGAGGCCGTTGTCGTCGCAAAACCGCCGGCATTTTTCAAATTTCGCCTCGGCACCGGGCTCAACTCCGCCGATGAACAGGCATTTTACATCCGGTAATTGCTCAAGCACCTGAGGCAGGGCCCGGCAGACCGTCATCTGATCCTTGCGCCGTTCGGGATAGAAGTTGCCGATCATCCCGATCAGCGGCGTGTCGTGAGCGATGCCGAGTTCGGCACGCGGATCGCCGCCCTCCGGGCTTAATCGCGATGTATCGACGCCGTTGTATAAGACCGAAGTGTTCGCCCCGAATCTGATGCCGTAAAGCTCGTCGTATTGACGCAGGATCGTCCCGGCCACGACGATATTGTGTGCGACTCGCGGCAAAACGAACCTTGTCGTAATGCGGTTCTTGGCGTCCGGGACGATCCCGTGATGCGACAGCACGACCGGCACCTTGAGCCCCGCCGCTGCCGCCAGCGAGTGAAGTGCGTCGACCGCCTGATGCGTGTGAATGACGTCGATGGCGTTCGACCTGATGATCCGCCGCAATTCCGCGGCGTGGAGCGGATCAAAAGGCAGTCTCCGTTTGAGGTGAAACAATGGCCGTCCGCTGTTAGCAAACTCCGTCAGCAACGGGCCGTCGCCCGCGGCGACCATGACCTCCATATCGAATGCGGCGGCGTTGCGGCAAACGTCGAGCACGAGTGTCTCGGCGCCGCCGCGATTAACGCTATCCAGAACATGGAGAATTTTCATCAGAACCGGTGATACCGCCTATGACATTCGCCGTCGAATGTGGTTTTATCAATATTGAATTGAACCCGATGAACGCCGCCGCAAATGAATCTAACCCGGACGTTTTTGTCGTTGTACCGTCGTATAACCACGCCGCGTTCATCGAGACCTGCCTGCGTTCGATTATAGGTCAAACACGTTCGCCCAAAAAGCTGCTCGTAATCGATGACGGCTCGCGGGACGACTCGCCGGCGATCATTGACCGCGTCCTTAGAGATTGTCCGTTCGATTCTGAACTGATCGTGCGCGAAAATCGCGGCCTCTGCCGAACGCTCAACCAGGCGTTCGAACTCAGCACCGGCAAATACTTTGCCTACATCGGATCGGACGATTACTGGCTCGAGGGGTTTATCGAAAACCGTGTCAAACTGCTCGAAGGCCGGCCCGGAGCGGCACTCGGTTACGGCCACGCGTACTTTGTCGATGAGAACGGCCGCGAGTACGACTCGACCGCTGAGTACATTTCGACGTGGGGCAACTATCCCGACGGCGATCCGCGACGGATGCTTCTGCGCGGGATCGCTCCGGTCAGTTCGACGCTCTTTTACCGCCGGTCGGCTCTTGAGGCCGTGTCATGGAACGAGGATTCGCGGCTGGAGGATTACGAACTCTATCTGAAAATGATGCAGGTCGGCGAATTTGCGTTTGACCCCGCGATCCTGTCAGCCTGGCGGCAACATGGTTATAATACGAGCGGTGATACGCTGCTGATGCTTAACGAAGTGATCGCCGCTCAGGAACGCAATTTCGATATCCTCGGCCTGACGCGGGACGAGCTGACCGAAATTCAGACCGAAACAAGGTATCGGTACGCCCGCGAATTGCTGCAGCACGGCGAGAAACGCTCGGCCCTTAAATTGGCGTCGGCAAATTGGCGCGGAGCACCGGCAAAATTTGACCTTTTCAGATTCGGCCTTCGGATGCTGATCCCGATGGCGGCCGTCAATGCTTACCGCCGCCGCAAAAGGGAGAGATTTTCGGCGTGACCGCCGGGCAATAGGTGCTATCAGTTTGGAGAACGCAATTTCACAAGATGATCAGTTGACGCGGATCGGCCCGCGACGCCGGTTAGGCGCCCTCGATCTGCGCGAACTGTGGCGGTATCGCGAACTGCTTTATTTTCTCACCTGGCGTGATGTCAAGATACGGTATAAACAAACCGTGATCGGCGTCGCCTGGGCCGTTTTGCAGCCGATAGTGACAACGGCGATATTTACGCTGCTGTTCAGCAGCTTTGCCCGGTTTGATACGGGCAATACGCCGTATCCGGTCTTTGCCCTCAGCGCACTCGTGATCTGGCTGTTCGTCCACAACGCCGTCACGCTCGCCAGCGGCAGTTTTGTCAGTAATTCCAATCTGGTCACAAAGGTCTATTTTCCGCGGCTGATAGTACCGCTGGCGGCGGTACTGTCGGGAATTTTCGATCTGATATTCAGCGTCGTGATCCTCGTCGGGCTGATGCTGTTTTACGGCATCGTGCCCACGGCCGGCATTTTGCTGGCACCGGTTTTATTGATACTCGCCTTTGTAATGGCGGCCGCTCTCGGCACTATGCTGTCCGCGCTGAATGTTAAGTTTCGCGACATCAAGTTCGCCCTGCCGTTCGCGTTGCAGGTCTGGATGATAGCGTCGCCGATCTTTTACCCGGCAAGCATGGTCAGCGAACGCTGGCGGCCGGTGTTTGCCGTCAACCCGCTGACCGGCCTTATCGACGGTTTTCGCAGTGCCCTGTTCGGCCTGCCGTTCAATTGGGACATGATCGGCGTTTCGGCGATTTCGATCGCCGCAATGTGTATCGTCTCGTTGCTGGTATTTTCGAAAATGGAGGACGATTTCGCCGACGTTATCTAACCGGCACCGGACTTTATGCAGGCGATCAGGGTCAACAGCCTCTCGAAACGATACGTGCTCGGCGGTGCCGCGCACAACTCTCTTCGTGACGTCATCGCCGGTATGTTCTCCCGATCGGGGCGGCAGCCGGCCGAGGAGGTACGGGCTCTGGACGACGTTTCGTTTACGGTCAACGAGGGCGAAACGCTCGGTATCATCGGGCGCAACGGCGCCGGCAAATCGACCCTGCTGAAGATACTGTCGCGGATCACCAAGCCGACCGCCGGCAGTGTTGAGATCCGCGGCCGTGTCGGTTCGCTGCTCGAGGTAGGCACCGGTTTTCACAACGAACTGTCGGGCCGCGAGAATATATATCTCAACGGTGCGATCCTCGGGATGAAGCGTTCTGAGATCGAAGCCAGGTTTGACGAGATCGTCGCATTCTCAGAGATCGAACGCTTTCTCGACACGCCAGTCAAACACTATTCGAGCGGTATGTATATGCGGCTCGCATTCTCGATCGCCGCCCACCTCGAACCCGAAGTACTGATCGTTGACGAGGTCCTGGCGGTCGGCGATGTCGCTTTTCAGAAAAAATGCCTCGGCAAGATGCGCGATGTCGGGCAAAAGGGGCGGACCGTGATCTTTGTCTCGCACGATATGAACGCCATAACGCGTTTGTGCGACCGCGTCATCTGGATAAAGGACGGCAAACTGCGGCTCGACGGTGCCGCTAAAGATGTTGTCGGCGAGTATCTGCACGATCAGGAGAGCGTCGGCGCCGAAAAACACTGGCCCGCCGCGTCAGCACCGGCGAGCGAGTTTGTCAGGCTGAAAAGCGTACGTGTTTGTGACGAGGCCGGTGCGACCGCGTCGTCAGCCGATATACGGCGGCCGATCGGCGTTGAGATCAGTTACGAAGTGCTCACGGACGGAAAGGTGATGGTGCCGAACCTGCACTTTTTTAACGAGACGGGCACGTGCATCTTCGTTTCGCACGACTGGAAAGGCGGCTGGCGTGATAAGCCGCGGCCGGCCGGAACGTATGTGAGCACGGCGTGGATCCCCGGTAATTTTCTGGCCGAAGGCTCGGTCTATGTCGGTGCCGCCGTTACGACCTATTCGCCGCTGGAGGTACATTTTGTCGAGTGGGACGCGGTGGCGTTCAACGTGATCGATAGTATCGACGGCGACTCGGCCCGCGGCGACTATGTCGGTGAGCTGCCCGGAATAGTGCGGCCTGTGCTCGAATGGAAGACCGAAACACCCGCCTGACCGCCTATTTCTTTTTGAGGTAAAAACACGCCTGATCGCCGCGACCCTCGCTATTGAGCCGGTCGGTCATAGCTTCCCATTCATCAAGCTGCTCTTGGGTAAAGATGCTCGCCGCGACGTCGCCGCGGTACGCCCGCGGGTCGTGCATCGGGATATCGGCCGCGTATTGCTCGCTGACGACAAACTGTGCCGGCGTCGAATCGTAAACGGTCTTTACGACCTCAAATCCGGCCCGGGCCGCGAGGTCATCAAATGCCCGATCCGTAAACAGGAACAGGTGCCGCGGCGGGTCGAGCTGAAACCAATTTACGCCATATGTTTCCCACGCATAGCTTGCGACCGGGATGCGGATCAGGCACGTGCCGCCGTCAGACAACAGCCCCTTTATTTTCAGGAGAGCGTCGAGCGGGTCGGGAAGATGCTCGAACGAATGGTGGAGCATTATCAGATCGTACGACGGCGATAGGTCGTCGAGTCCGGCCTTGAGGACGCGAACATTGCCGGGATAGGTCAGATCACGTTCGATAAATGCGTCCGCGCCGGTCAGGTCCGTAAATCCAAACGAACTCAACTTGCGCAGCAGCCCACCGCCGCCGCAGCCGACATCCAGTATCCGCGAACTCGGTGACAGCCCGAGCAGCGGCTCGCGCAGCGATCCGGGAAACTGGCCGGCGATCTCGGGCCTCCGTTCGGCAAACAGTCTGCCGAGCGTGCCGCGGCCGGTGGCCAGATACCTGCCGATCTGCCGGGCGGCAAATCTCCGCTTCAGGCTCGATTCGAGCTCATTTTCGCCGTCGCCGAATGAATAATACCCTTCGGGGTAATGCTCGGCCAGATCCGGCACGTCGACGAGCTGGACCGTCCCGCAATTGCCGCACTCGAGATAGTGAAACGGCTCGCGCGTGCCGAACATCATCTCGCGGGCGATGTGCTCACGGTTATCCTGCTTGTTCCCGCAGATCTGGCAATAATCTTGCATATCAGCTTAATAAGTAAATCAAAAAAGTGTTAACTTGTGAAACAGATGAGCTTAGTCCATAAGATCGGCACCGCGATCGATGTCACCAGAGAGGGCGGCATCAACGGACTATATTCAAAGATCGGGGACGTCGCAGCCCGGATCGCGAACCGTAAACGCGAACAAAAATGGATCGCGGCCAATGGCCCGTTGAATGCGGCGGCGAGAAAAGCGATCGAGAGTAAGATCGCCAAAATGCCGCGGCTGCCGCTGATCTCGATCATCATGCCCGTGTATAACGTCGACGAGGTCTGGCTGAGAAAATGTATCGATTCGGTGCTCGGCCAGGTGTATCAAAACTGGGAACTGTGCATCGCCGACGATCACTCGCCCAAGCCGCATATTCGAACGGTGCTCGACGAATATTCGCTGCTCGACCAGCGGGTCAAGGTTGTTTACCGTGACGCTAACGGGCATATTTCCGCCGCTTCTAATTCGGCGCTTGCGATCGCCTCGGGCGAATTTTGCGTTCTGCTCGACCACGATGACGAGCTCGCGGCCGATGCTCTCTATTGGGTCGCAGACGAAATCTGCCGGCACCCCGAGGCCGCAATGATCTACAGCGATGAGGACATGATCGACGACAAAGGGCGGCGGTTTGATCTCAAGTTCAAGCCGGATTTTAGCTACGACCTTCTGCTCTCGCTCAACCTCGTGACCCATCTGTCGGCGTATAGCACCGAGGTCTTGAGGAAGATCGGCGGATTCAGGATCGGACTCGAAGGAAGTCAGGACTATGATCTCGCCCTCCGCGTGATCGAGCAGATCGGCACGGCACGGGTCAGTCATATTCCCCGCGTTCTGTATCACTGGCGTGCGATACCCGGTTCGGTCGCTCTGAGCGGCGATGAAAAACCGTACGCCCACGATCGCGCGCGTTTGGCGATCGGCGAACATCTTGCCCGGTGCGGCGCCGCAGCCGATGTTGAACCGACGAAAGATAATTTGCATCGGGTCCGGTACCGTTTGCCGGAATCGGCCGTATCAGTTTCGCTGATAGTTCACGGCGACGAAGCGGCAATGCTCGATACGCGGTTCAACTCATCGGGCGATCCGGGCGTCGAGATGATCCGTGTGCCGCGGTCTGGCGAGTTTGCGGCGGACCTAAACCGTGCGGTCGGGAGCTCTACGGGCGAGGTACTGATATTTGTCGACGCCGCGCTCGAACCGCCGGACAATTGGATCTCGGAACTCGTCGGTTTCGCTATCCAGCCCGGCATCGGCGCCGTCGGGGCCAAGGTCATCGACGCCCGTGAACGCGTGATCGACGGCGGCCTCGTATTCGGCGGCAAGCGGCTCGTTAATGTCGCTCACTTTGGCCGCAAAACGGCCGACCCCGGCAATATGTGCCGAAATCTGGTCATCGGAAATTACTCGGCGGTATCGATCAGCTGTATGGCCCTTCGACGCGGCGAATTCGAAACGTTAGGCGGATTTGATACCGATTTCAGCGGCATTTTGGCGGGTGCAGACCTGTGCCTGCGATCGGCTGCTTTGGGAAGGAGAATAGTCCACGATCCTTTTGTCGTTATGCGCTTGCCGAAGGGAATGCCGAGCTCACGCTTTCCCTCGCCGTCAGCCGCAGAGATGGAAAAGTTTGCCGATAAATGGGCGGCGGTCATCGCCCGCGACCCGTTCTACAACCCAAACCTGCGGCCGCTGAACGGCGATTTCCGTATCGACATCTAACGGCCGCGCCCGATCGCGAATATCTTGATCAGTGCGAGGCCGGCAAAAAATCCGCCGATGTGTGCGGCGTACGCGACACCGCCGGTGCCGGCCGGCGTGAGATAGCCGATCACGAGCTGGTAAACGATCCATATGCCGAGAGCGACAAATGCCGGAACGGTCGTCAGAAAATTAAATATGATCGCCTTGACCGGCTTGTTTGGGAACAACAGCAGATAGCCGCCCAAAACTCCCGAAATGGCGCCCGAGGCTCCCAGCATCGGGATGATCGAGTCCGGCCCCATCAGGATCTGTGCCGCAGCCGCGGCAAAACCGCAAACCAGATAGAAAACGATATACCGGATGTGCCCCAGGAGGTCTTCGAGATTGTCGCCGAAGATGAACAGAAACATCATATTGCCGAAGATATGCATTATGTCGCCGTGCATGAACATCGAGCTTATGAAGTTAAAATAGACGGGCAGCGGCGAGGCATAATGGTGTATCTCGGCCGTTCGCCCGAGCGAATCGCGAAGGATCTGAATCCCGTTGAGATCGACGCCGGACGTGACCTCTTTCGGCACCAATGAAAATGCGTACGAGAACGCGTCATTGGTGCCGAGCTGTTGGAGCAGGACAAAAACGAGAATATTGACGGCAATAATGCCGTAGTTGACCACCGGCACTATGCGTCGGTCCGAGTTGTCGTCACCGATCGGAAACATACGCCGTTAGGTCGAAACTATCGGTTCCAGGCCCGTAACCTCTTCAAGTTCAGCCTCTTCCTTACGCCATTCGTCGTTGCGGAACGCGTTTTCCCACTTGGCGATGACCACCGTCGCCAGGCAATTGCCGATAACGTTGATCGCGGTGCGGGCCATATCCATCAGCTCGTCCACACCGAGGATTAGGATCACGCCCTCGACCGGCAGGGCGAACGACGCCAGCGTTCCGAGCAGGATCACCAGCGAAGCGCGCGGTACGCCGGCGACGCCCTTTGAGGTCAGCATCAGCGTCGCGAGCATTATTATCTGCTGCGTCCACGAAAGCTCGACGCCCGCGGCCTGTGCGACAAATATCGACGCCAACGCAAGGTACAGCGTCGTACCGTCGAGGTTAAAACTGTATCCGGTCGGCAGCACAAAGCCGACGATGCGGCGGGGAACACCGAGACGGGCGAGATTTTCCATCGCCTTGGGTAATGCGGATTCGCTCGAGGTCGTAGCGAATGCGATCGACGCCGGTGTCTTGACCGCGTTGAAAAAATCCCTGAGCGGTACCTTAAAGATGAGCGCGATCGGCAGCAGCACGACCGCCGAGAATACGACCAACGCTCCGTAGAGCGTCAGCACGAGCGCACCGAGGTTTTTGAGCACCCCGAGGCCTTGCTCGTTATGCGCGATGGTGTACGCCATCGCCGCACCGACACCGACCGGTGCGAATTTCATCACGTACTCGGTAAAGCGGAACATAATGTCGGCGAGCGATTGGCACCAGTCGACGACCGGCTTGGCCTTTGGCCCGATGCCGGTCACGGCAAGCGCGAAAATTACCGAAAATATGACTATCTGCAGCACGTCGCCCTCAGCCATCGCCTTAATGATCGATGTCGGCGAAAGGTGGGCGATGATATCGCCAAAGCTCTGCGGTTTTGCCGGCGGCTCAGGAGCGGTCAGGCCTTTGGCGGCGGCACTCGCCGCGTCAGCCGCCTTTTGAGCCGCGACCGCTGACTGTGCCTCGGCCTCAGCCATCGCATTCGGGTCGGCGGCGGACCGTGCCCTTAGTTCCTCCGCCTTTTTCGCCGCGTCATTGGCCTCTTTTGAAAGTCCCTGTGCCTTTTGCGCCAAAACGGCCTTATCCTCGCCCTTGGCGATGCCGGCGAGCGAAACGCCGTCGCCCGGACGCGTGATATTTACCGCTGCCAGGCCGATGACCAGTGCCAAAGTCGTGACGACCTCAAAGTACAGCAGCGCCTTGACCCCGATCCGGCCGACCTGTTTGATGTCACCGGTCCCCGAAATGCCGACGACCAGCGTCGCGAATATCAACGGGGCGATGATCGATTTGATCAGGTTGAGAAACAGCGTCGACAGCGATCGGATAAACGACAACAGCGTCTGTGTTTCTAAACCGAAAACGTGGTGATCACCCGATTTGAGGTCTATCTCGCGAATAAGCCAGCCGAGAAAAATACCCAGCACAAGGCCGATCATGATCTTCCAGGTCAAAGAGATCTTTGGCAGTTTCATATTTGTAATTTGTCCATCCAATTATGAACGGAGAAGACCGAGCCTAATTGGATGAGAAGTAAAGGATGCGGCTGAGTGTAACAGAAATTTGTTCTATTTGAAATTGCACCGCGGCACCTGCGGCACGCAATGAGAAATGCCCGCCGAAAAATATCGGCGGGCAGCTCGCGGTGAGACAAATTCATGGCCGCGGATCACGGATTTGAGGCCATCGCGGGTTTGAGCAGATCGTATCCCTCGCTTTTCGCCACAAAGGTCGCGGCGGTCACATCGCCCACCACATTCAGCGTCGTTCGGCACATATCGAGGATGCGGTCAACGCCGAGAATGATGGCGATCAACGCGGGGTCGATCCCGATCATGAAGAGTATGCCGATGATGAACGGTATCGATCCGCTCGGTACGCCGGCCGTTCCGATGCCGCCGAGGATCGCCAGATAGACCACCATCAACTGAAGAGCGATCGTCAGTTCGACGCCGGCCAGCTGTGCCAGGAAGAGTACCGTCACGCCCTCGTAAAGTGCTGTACCGTTTTGGTTTGCTGTCGCCCCGACCGTCAGGACAAAGCTGTTGATCTCTTTCGGCACACCGAGATTTTCATGTGTGACGCGCAACGCGGTGGGCAGCGTCGCATTTGATGACGAGGTCGAAAAGGCCGTTAGGACGACAGTCTCGATCCGTTTGAAAAAATCGATCGGGCTGATCTTCGACAAGAATCGGATCGAGAGCGAATAAACGCCAAACAGATGTATACCGAGCCCGAGCAGAACGGTCACCACGAACCAACCGAGCGAAAACAGCAGTTCAAACCCAAATTGAGCGATGTTGTTGAACAGCAGACAGGCGACCGCGTACGGTGCGCCCTTCATTATCATATCGATGACCTTTGCGGTCACGGCAAACAGCGACTCGTTAAACTTTACGAACGGGCCCGATACGGCCTCGGGCAAGAGCGTGATCGCGATGCCGATGATCAGGGCAAAGAACATTATATGCAGCATATTCGGGCTGGCACCGGACACCGAGTTGAATACATTGCTCGGGACGATCGTCTTTACCACCTGCATCAACGCCGAATCGGACGCGGCCGAATCGGCGGCCTTTTTCTGCGCCTCGGTAGCCGCCGAACCCGCTGTGCTGAATTCGGCCTTGAGCGCCGCGGCCGTGTCCGCACTGATGCGTTCGCCCGGCCTGATCGTGTTCGCCAGCGAAAGCCCAATTACCACCGAGATCGCCGATAAGATCAGCGTGTACGCAAACGATTTCAACCCGATGCGGCCGAGTTTGCGGATATCGCCGATGCCGGCGACGCCGACCACCAGCGACGAGAACACGAGCGGGACCACGATCATCAGCAACAGGTTAAGAAAGAGCTGGCCGATCGGGCGGGTAAAATTCTCGACCGTCCACGAAACCCATGGATTTGTCCCGCCCAGCGTCCAGTTCATCACCAGGCCGCCGATGACGCCGACCGCGAGACCAATAAATATCTTTGTATGGAGCGGCATTCCCTTTGGCCGATCCGGCGTGTGGTCGTCGAGGTCGGTCGTCAGTGCAAGCTCGTATTCGTCGTATTTCAGCGTTTCATCGCTCTTATCGGTCATCTTAAAACTCTCCGTAAGTTAATTTGGGCAAATAGTGGGAAGTAGGCTTTTCGTAACAAGGAATGCTGAAATTTTACCAAAAATATCGCCCCGCGTGAATTTTTTGATACGATTGGGGAGGAACAATATGTTCGAATCCATACATTTCAGTTCACATGGCCGGCAGACGACCTCTGCCTCGCGGCCCGAGGTGCTCGACAAACTGCGGGCGATCGTCGGAGCCGATAATGTGGTGGTCGATCCCGACAAGGTCGAGCCCTACGGTGCCGACGCCGTCAAAGAGAAATTTCCGCCCGAGGCGGTCGTTTTCCCCGAATCGACCGAACAAATGACCGCTATTTTGGAGCTCGCCAACGAGTATCTCTTTCCGGTCACTGCCCGCGGCGGCGGCGTCGGGTACACGGGCGGGGCCGTGCCGATCGACGGCGGCATCGTCATCGGCACCGACCGGATGAACAAGATCATCGAGATCAACGTCGATGACCTCTATGCCGTCTGCCAGCCTGGCATCACGACATACGCCCTGCAGCAGGCGGTCGAGGAGCACGGACTGATGTTCGCTCCCGACCCGGCCAGTTATAAGGACAGCTTTATAGGCGGCAATATCGCCGAGAATGCCGGCGGTATGCGCACGCCCAAGTACGGCGTGACAAAGCATCACGTCCTCGGGCTCGAGGTTGTCACCGCGACCGGCGAGGTCATCCGCACGGGCGGCAAAACGGTCAAGAACGTCGTCGGTTTTGACCTAACGGGCCTGATGTGCGGCAGCGAGGGAATGTTGGGTATTATCACCGAAGCGACGCTCAAGCTGCTGCCGATGCCCGAGGCGACCTCGACCGTGCGTGCCAATTTTCATTCGATGGAGGCCGCCTGCAAGGTCCTGACCAAATTTACGCCTGAGGGCCTGTTGCCGATGGCGATGGAGGTCATCGACAAATACTGCGTCGCCGCCGTCGAGGAGAATTTTGCTTTCGGCCTGTCGCCCGACGCCGAGGCGATCCTGCTCGTCGCCGTTGACGGATCGCGTGAGGAGGTCGAGCGAAACGCCGTGACCATCGAACGCATCATCGGCGAAAACGGCGGCTTTGACATCCTGCGTGCCCGTTCAAAAGACGAGGAGGACAAACTGTGGGACGTCCGCCGTGCGATCAGCCCGAGCCTGATGAAATACGGGACGCTGAAGATAAATGAGGATGTCGTGGTCCCGCGTTCAAAGGTGCCTGAGCTGGTCGCCCGCATCGAGGAGATCGGCCGCAAACACGGCACATTTGTCGCTAATTTCGGCCATGCCGGCGACGGCAATATCCACGTCAATTTTGTGATCGACCGCGAGGATGCGGATCAGATCGCCCGGGCACGCCTGTGCGTCGCCGAGACCTTTCAACTCTCGGTGAGCTTGGGCGGCACCATTTCGGGCGAGCACGGCATCGGCTACGTTAAATCGGCCTATATGGACTATGCTCTCGACCGGTCCACGATCGAGGTAATGAAGGGTATCAAAAAGGTATTTGACCCGAACGGCATCCTGAATCCCGGTAAGATGTTTGTCTGACACCGCTTTTTACTGAACCATTTATGACAAAAAAACTTCTTGGCAAGCCATTGCTGCCGGCTTTGTTGATCCTTATCTGCGGCTTATGCGGCGGTGTCGCCGTCCAGGCTCAAAAAAAGACGATCATCCTCGTCCGCCATGCCGAAAAAGACGTCTCACCGACGGCTGACAAGGTCGATCCGCCGCTGACCGAGATCGGACGCCAGCGTGCCGCCCGGCTCGTCACGACCATCAAACGGTACAAGCCCGGCGCCGTTTACTCGACCAACTTTATCCGTACGCGCGACACCGCGACGCCGACCGCTCTCTGGCGAAAAAAGCCGTTGACCATCTTTGACCCCAAAAAGCTGGACGAGTTTGTCGCCGGCGTGATGGCGTCGAAAACAAAGCGGTTTCTGATCGTCGCCCATAATACGACGACGCCGACGCTCGCAAATATGTTTATTAAGGAAGAAAAGTACAAACCGCTCCCGGAGTCGGAGTACTCCAAGATGTGGATCATCAAGATCCGCAACGGCAAGGTCAAGAGCTGTGATGTGATCGAATATTAGGTTTGCCGCCGCGGGCCGTTATTTCGGCCCGCCGGTCTTCGCAAAATATCCCTGGCGGTGGGTCACCTTTACCTTGTCTTTGACAAGCATCTGATTGGTCAACTGGATCTCGATCTTGCGGTACGATCCGTCGCGTTTCTGGTCAGACGGTTCGTAGGCGATCAGGTACTGCGAACGCATTTCTTCCTGGATCTGCTTGAAAGCGTCGCGAAGTTCGCGCTCGTCCCGCGGAAAGTATGCCCGGCCGCCGGTCCGCTCCGATATCTTGTTGAGCGACCCCTTGTCCACCCCGCTGTAAAAATTGTCGCCGATGCCGATCGAATAGATGATCGCCTCGGCCTTGAGGGCGGCCTGAACGGCATCGTCGAGCTTTTTGCGTCCCGACGTGTTCATCCCGTCCGACAGCAGGATGATCGCCCGCCGCGTTTTTTCGGGTGCCGGCCCGAGCACCTCGTCCGACGTGACCCAGATCGCGTCCCACATGGCGGTCGAACCCGCGACCATCTGATTGTCGCCCGAGATCGGCGGTGTCCCGGCGATCACGCCGCCGCCGACATAGCCTGACGGCGGAACGAACTGCACGCGGTCGATCGCCCGCCGCAGACGGGTCAGATTATTGGTCATTCCCTGTTCGAGCGTCGTCTCGCCGGTAAATGAGATGATCGACACCTCGTCCATTTTCGGCCGCACGACCGACTCGATGAACGAGATCGCGGCCGCCTTTTCTTCGGGCAAGGTACGCTCCTGCGAGATGCTCGTGTCGATGACGATCGCCAGGCTCAGCGGTAGATCGACCTGGCGTGAAAACGCCACGATCTCCTGTGGGGTGCCATTCTCCAAAATACGGACGTCCGCCTGTTTGAGATCGGTCAGCAGCCGCCGGTTGCGGTCCTGTGCGGTAAAGAGCACGTTGACCACCTCGGTGTCGATCTTGATGACCTCGTCATCCTCGGCCGGCGTCGGGGTCGGTGTCGGCGTTACCTTTACGGTGTCGGGCGCATCTGCCTTTTGAGCCGAAACGAAATTTACGCCGACGGCCGAGACGGCCGCGAGGGCGAGCATCGTAATGGTGAGAATGGCGTTGCGCCTAATGGTCATCTTGGAACTCCCGCAAAAACTACTTCAGGCTGTCCTTAATTGCACGATAGCTGGTCTTGGTCCTGATCTTCATGTCCTTGCCGCGGTCCTTGTCGGCAAACCGGACCTCGATCTTGCGGTCCTTGCCGTCGTAATTCTGATTGGCCGGGCGGTACGTGATGATGTACTGCGAACGAAGTTCCTCGGAGATCTTTTTGAACGCCCGTTCGAGTTCGAGCATATCGCCGGTAAAAAAGGCCTCGCCGCCGGTTTCTTCGCACAGTTGGGTCAGGTACTTGTCGCCCTTGTCCTTGACGGTCCCGGCCTCAACGCCGGGCACGGTGCCCAGAAATCCTGCCTTGGTAGAGATGCCGAAGATCGTGGTTTCGGTTCGCTGCGCAATGTCGATCGCGTCCTTGAGTTCGGCCCGGCTGAATGTGTCATCGCCGTCCGTAATGAGCACGATCACGCGTCGGCCCGGCACGTTGCGGAGCTTTTCATCCGAAAACTGCCATACGGCGTCGTACAGCGACGTCTGCGAACCGACCTTGCTGACCTTATCGACCGCCCGGTCGAGGAGGTCGAGTTTGTCGGTAAAATCCTGCCGCAGCGTGACCTCGTGATCAAAGGTCATAAACGCCGCCTTGTCTTTACGAAGACGCGTCACCGTGTAAATGAAATTCTTTGCCGCCTCTTTCGAAAACCCGATCTTGCCGGCGGTCGACGGCGACGTGTCCATCAGGACGCCGACGAAGACCGGCGGATTGGTCTTTTCGTCCGAAAAGAAAGTGACCTCTTGCTGGACACCGTCCTCAAAGACCTGAAAATCACCGCGTGTAAAGCCCGTCACCAGCCGATTTTTCTGCAGGACCGTCACCGGCAGGCGAACCTCGAAGATCTTGGTCACGCCGGGATCGTCCGAAGGGTTAACGGGCGGCGTCGGCGTCGGGGTCTGGGCCCGAACATCCATGATCGCCGCAAATGACAAAATGAGGGCTGCCAACAAAATGAAGCGGTAGTTTGATCTCATAATCAGCAATGTCGTTTTCACCGTGAAAATACAACGTTTTCGATGCGTCAGAGCGACGTCGTGTTGTCCGGACGCAACCCCGAAGTATAGCAAAATTGGGCTCGAACCTCACGCTGTTGAACCGATATTGCTTCCGGCGATTGCACCGCCGACGCCTTTCAAGTAACAATTGGATTTACCCTTTTAACCATATGGATCCCAATATTTTCAGAGAGTATGACATTCGCGGTATCGTCGGCCCGCAGCTGACGACCGGCACGGTCGCCACGCTCGGCAAGGCGATCGGGACATTTTTCAGCCGCAACGGTGCCCGGCGCATCGCGATCGGCTATGACGCGCGTGTCAGTTCGCCGCTGTTTTGCGAACTGCTCAAACAGGGATTCAACGAAACGGGCTGCGACGTCGTATTGATCGGCATGGTGCCGACGCCGGTGCTCTATCACACGGTCTTTACACGCGATGTGGACGGCGGCGTGATGATCACGGGCTCGCACAATCCGCCAGATCACAACGGGTTTAAGATATGTCTCGGCAAAGCAACGCTTTTCGGTTCGCAGATACAGGAGATCAAACAGATCGCTCTGGCGGGCGACTTTACCTCGGGCGTAGGTTCGGTCGAGCATCTCGACGTGCTGGGCGAATATTGCCGCGATATCGCATCGCGGATCGAGCTCGGGCCGCGGCCGATCAAGGCGGTCATCGACGCCGGCAACGGTATGGGCGGCGTGACCGGCGTGCCGGTCTATAAGGAGCTCGGCGTTGAGCTCGTCGAGCTGTTTACCGAGCCTGATTCGAGCTTTCCAAACCACCATCCGGACCCGACCGTTACCGAAAATCTCAAGGACACGATCGACGCGGTGCGTGCAGCCGGTGCCGACATCGGTATCGCGTTTGACGGCGACGGCGACCGCATCGGCATCGTGGATGAGAACGGCCGGATCATCTGGGGCGACGAGTTGATGGTGCTGCTCTCGCGGTCGATACTCGCGGCCCGGCCCGGGGCGACGATCATCGCCGAGGTCAAATGTTCGCAAACGCTCTATGACGACATCGCCAAACACGGCGGCAACGGCATTATGTGGAAGGCAGGCCACTCGCTGATCAAGGCAAAGATGAAGGAGACCGACGCCGCACTGGCGGGTGAGATGAGCGGCCATATCTTTTTTGCCGACCGCTTTTACGGGTTTGACGACGCGACTTTTGCCGGTGCCCGCGTGATAGAGATACTGTCAAAGGCCGATAAGCCGCTCTCGGCACTGCTCGCCGATCTGCCGCCGACATTTTCGACGCCGGAACTGCGTGTCGACTGTTCCGACGATACCAAATTTGACGTTGTCGCCAGGGTTGCCGAGTATTTTGCCCGCGATCACGAGGTGATCACCATCGACGGGGCCCGCATCATCTTCGAACACGGTTGGGGCCTTGTGCGTGCTTCGAACACACAGGCGATCCTCGTCCTGCGTTTCGAGGCCCAGTCCGACGAACACCTGGCGAAGATACGCTCGATCGTTGAGACAAAAGTCGACCAATTTATCGCCGAGGCGGAAAAAGGCTAGAACGGACCGATCCCTGTCACCTGCCGCTCACTGAAAATCACTTTTCGTCAGGATACGGTCCAGCTCCATATTCTAACCGGAAACTCTATTCCTGTCTGGTACTATTGTAGGGGCGTGTTACAGTCCGATGACGTTGTATTCTGTCGCGTTCGTGATGTCGTTGTCTTCGTCGGTCATTGGCCTAACCAGACTACTGAAAAGTGTATGAATAACCCGAGCTGAGCGATCACGGACGTGAATCACTAGAAAGCAGGCTCGGCCACAGTTGTTTAGTCTGAACTGAAACGCAACGATGACCCGTCATCAAATCTTACAGCAACCACTATCAACATTCCGCCGCGACATACGTCAGCCTCATTGTACATATCATCAAGCGATTCAAAAGGGTACGTGCCATCCGAGGCCGCTCGTAAAGAAACTGACGCTTTCCAAGAAAATTTCTTTCTTATCTTCATTCGCGGAAGTACTATCGCAGCGCATCCCAACCGAAAACCATCCACGTTTCGATTTGATATGTTAGCGATAAGAAGTCGATCCCTTTTAGGTGACAAGGTAATCTGCAGCGGAGAGTCGGGCTGATTCAGCCACCAAGGAACGGGAGTGGGGTTGGGAATGGCTTGGCTAAGTCCACTGCCGCCCAATCCAAATAGAACCACAAGAATGCCAAACAATCTCGGAATCTTGGCGCGATTATCTTTCATACTACTGCCGCTCCTTTAAAAAAATTGGGTCTGACCTGCGATTCTGCGATTCCCATTCGATCTCACTTTGGCACTTTTCGCGGACATTCAGAGGCCGTTTTCATATCAAGAACATTCTCCATTTTTCGCCGGGCGAGGTCATAGCGGCGGCGCAGCGGCAGAATTGTATCAGTTCGTCCCAAAATCGCAGAATCGCAGGCCCGACCTCATTTTCTTCTTGACGTTGGTCGTCCAATGTTTCGTTTTGATACTTGCCGACACCAATCGCGGGATTTGACCGGCTTACTTCGACATCAAATCTCGCCTTCTCTTTCACGTTCGTTCTTCTTTTGAGGCTGTGCAACGGAATTTAGCGGAAATCGGAGTCAAATCTGTTCCTTCTTTCGTTGCTCTCGAAATACTTCGGCATCTACCGAATAATGTATAACTCCGTCATCAGTTTCAACGAATTCAATTCCTTGCTCGGTCAGTGATCTTTTCAGGTCTTCATTGTCACGAAGCTTAGAGTCATCAAATCTTACCTCACCCCAACAGGAGAGATAACGGGTGACCCGATTGAGTACCTTCTGATAATCGTATTCAGTTAGCTCAACACCATACGGCATTGTCCATTTGCGAAGTGAGTCCGTGTACAAAACTACATCATTGAACCACGTAAAATTCGCCAAAACACCGATTTCGCGACCTTTTTCAACATAAGTAATGTATGTTTCGGGACCGCTACCATGAGTATTGATACTATAGCCGTCTTCAACTTGCGCCAACCTGTCTGCGGCTAAGCGAGCCTTCCACAAAACGAGATTTTTGATCAATCTAAAGATTCCGAACATATTTATGAAAATCATAAATCATTAAGAGCCTACGGTGATATGCAGCGTGGCACTTGGTGAGCACGGATAAATACGGTAGGATTCTTCCGCAGTATAGGTAGTTCAACGCCCTCAAGCAAATTCCCAGGGCGAACAGGTAAAGTTCGAAACATCTGTACTTCACCCGAGATTCCTCTCGCATAATGACCGGATGCCCATCTCCAAATTGATTCGTTTAGCGGCCGAAAGTTAGATCGAATTGAAAATCCACCAACTTCTGCGTTTGTGACCGCATTTAGCACCTTCCCGCCAGGTGTCATTTCAATTGTCTGTCGTCCCGAGTTATTTGCTGCGGCTTGCGCCCACGTCCTTGCCGCACCATTGCCGCCCCCGTAAACGATAGCCTCACTTTCTGCCGTTGCAAACGAACGAGCTACTCCCGCGGAAACTCCAGCCCGGGCAAGCGAAAATACCCCTTGGCATGCCAGCACTGTTTCTAACGAGACATCTTGAACGGCGCCAGTCGATGGATGGAATTTTGAATATGCATCGCCAAAGATCTGTTCCCATCCATTTCGCTGAAAATCAGTAATCAAAGACGGATTCGTCTTTCCGGTGTTAACGTCAACAAGTGGCATCGACCTCATTGGCCCTTCCTTGTTTAAGCGGATCAAAAAATCGGAGCGACCATTTTCGACCTCAGCATAATTCGGAATGTATGTAAGTTCACCATTTTTGTCAGGGAGGACCAACTCGGTACCGTCTGGTTGTTCGACACTGAAGACAGGCGGTTTACTGCCTTTTGGCATCCACCATTTCCCCCCTGGAATCTTTGGAGTGGCAACTTGAAGACCTGTCGGATCGGTATACGCTACCGGATTGTTGACTACATAAACATACCGGTTAAACGTCTGCGGATTCGCAGATTTGCCCGATGCAAGCAAAGGGTCAACTGCTGTAAATCGCCCGTACCTATTCTCGTACATCCTTGCCTCGGCGAAGTCGAGGCCGGTTTCTTCGTCTTTCTGGTAACCGGTGAACTTCTGCCGAACGCCGTCTACAACGTATTTTTGGTTTGCGGTTCGGTTGGCCCCGTCTGGAAGTATCTCTTCGCCGAACGGTAGAAAGTCGCGCCTTGAGACGACCTCGCCAAGCGAATTCGTCAACACGCGTGGGCTTCCGAGCATGTCCGTCGCCGTGTAATTCGTCGTTGGGTTCTGCGGGGCTGGTGCGGTCGAGTACTCGGCGATCAGTTTGCCGGACGAATAGACAAAGATCGTCTCTTCCTTGACCACGCTTGGAGCCGACGGTTCATAGAGCTTTTTCTTTACGCGTTTCCCTTCACCGTCGAAGTAATATTGAGCGATCGTCGTGCCATTAGCGTCCTTTACCTCAGTTTGCTTATTGTCACCGTTGAAAACTATTGTCCTGGATTGGTTGTCTTGACCGATGTCCTTAGTCAGGTTGCCGTTCTTGTCGAAGTGATAATTGGAGCTCGTAAAACGGTTCGTGTTGGGGTCGATCGCGGGTGTCGTGTTGTTCGTCGCCCCATTTACGCTCTGATTTGTCGCGGTTCGATTCCCGTAGCGGTCATAGCCGAAGGTCTGGATCCAGTTCGAAGTCGAATTCGTTCCCGACACTTCTTTTGCTTCAGTTAGGCGATAAAGTGAATCATATTTATAACTCTGCACAAACGGCTGCGCTAGACCGTTGAAACTAACCGTTTGCCGGGCAACATTACCAGTGTTCTTTGCGGTGCTGACGTTCCCGTTCGACTCAAGCTCACCGTATTCGTAAGTCAGTTTCCACAAGTCACCCGAAACAACTCCATGACCAAGATTGATCTCCGTCGGCTGCATCCGGCTATTAAACTTTGCCGATTCCCATAAACCGTTTCCCAGCCTCAGACTCTCGATCTTGCCATCCGACGCGTATCGGAACGAATTCGCAAAAGTCTTTTCAGGTGAGGTCGAATTGACCGAGCCGAATATTCTGGCAATGTCACCGTCACTTTCATACTCGTTCTTAACAATTCGACCGCTCGGATATTCTTCTTCGACCAGAGCTCCGGAGAAGTTGTAGGTGTATCTGGATGTGTAGGTGTTGCCGTCGGTGATCTGTTTGCTCTCGGTTATCCGGCCAAAATTGTCGAAGAGCGTGTTTTGCGTTTCTGAGACTGACGATGTTACTTTCGTCAGTTTTCCTTTCGCGAAGTTATGCGGGGTTTGTACTTGAGCGAGGCCTTTGCCATCGTACCAGAAGCTTACGGCTGGGGTATCTATACTAACGTCACCCGAAGCAATTTGGGCGCAGGTCGTCGCGATGGTGTTTACATTCGGCTTTGTGTAGCAACGCTTAACTACCCGGCCAGCCTTGTCATATTCGTTGATGATATTGACGCCGTTGGCGTCGGTGGCACGGACAACATTGCCTATAAGATCATAGGCAAAACCGGCAGTCCAAGCGTCATTTCCCGGGTTGCCCGAAGTAGCAAGATTTGGATTCACCTCCTGCTCTGGCTGTCGCACCCTGAGCAGTCTGCCCAAGGCATCATACTTGAAATACCGGTGCTGGACACCCTGTATGACCTCGACCATTTTGCCGAAAACGTCGTATTTGTAAATAGTTGGCTGAGCTGGCGTACCGATGGCACCAAGGTCCGCGTCGGCGAGGCCAACCATGTCTACCTGAGATACGAAATCAACTTAACTACAACACGGAGAAATATGACGAGGCTTAGACAAACACCCAAACCACCCATGAAACGAACATAGACGCGAGAAACTTTGCCCCAGCCTTCCCTTTTTTCCTTCAGCCAGTCTGCCCCCAAAACCGACCTAAGAGCTTGGGCGTACATTGAAATATATTCGTCGGGAAATCGTATAAACCGGATCCCGATGTACAAAGATCCTACCGCACATAATAATGCTAACAAAACTTGGAAAATAGCTGTTTGAGTCATCTTTATGGTTGGTAAGGAAAATCAAAGGCTGGCGTTCGAATACAATAGGTTGCGCTTACTCCAGGCAGTGCTCCCGTTCCGACTTGAGGTGCAAATTGTCCGTAACTCGAATAGGTGCCCCCCAATCCAACTATGAAACCGCCCATAGACGCGCCGGTCAAGAAATTCTCATTTTCAAATGGATATGCTCTATATCGTTGAGGAAGATATCCGCCCGAAAAATCTACGCTTGGAAATCCCAAATACCCGCCAACACCAAAATAGGCTTGGCCATTTCGATCCACAGTCTCTTGAAGAGCCAATCCCCCAAAACCGACAAGCGGAATATCCTGTTCCGCCTGATAAAAGTCGGGAGGTCTGACCCAAGTCGCCTCCCTTGCACTAACCGACGGATTCTCCGACGATTCGTGTTCGCGTCCGCTCATTGAATCTGGGCTGTTTACCGGAATAATCAGCCCACGGGCACCTAGAATCACGGTCTGCCCACGGAATTTCTCAAACATCCCAGTAGCGTTTTGTCCAAGTGAGACTCTGCTTCCATCGGGAACTAATGAGAACTTTCCTATTTTGCTTTCCACCCATTCCTTGAAGCCATTCTGCTTGTAAATCTCGTCGGAAATATAATAGTAAGTCCCCTTTGAGTCGCGCAAATACGTCAACCCCAAGGGATCGACGTAATTTAGCGGGCTATTTACAACGTATACATAGCGATTCCAGTTTTGGGGCTGGGCGACAAATCGCATAAATATCTTTGCTTTCTCCTTCTGGCTACGTCCCTTCTCCTTCTCAAAAATTATGTTATACGGGTCAGCTTGTACGAAGCGTCCATGTCCATTTTGGAGCAAGCGAGCCTGTGCAAAATCCAAGTCGGTTTCACCGTCGCGCTCGTAGCCAGTAAATTGCTTTCTTACAGAATCAGGAGTGTATTCTGAATGGGAAGTACGGCCAACAGTTACTTCCTCACCGAACGGATGATAGTCGTGTCTAGCGGTTACGGCTCCGGCGACATCTGTATTGATTCTTGGTGAGCCAAGATGATCGTTGGTCAGGTACGAAACCTTTGCACTTGATGAGTCAGCGACTATCGTCGAATATTCTGCGATTTGTTTGCCAGCCGCATCGTAAACGAAAATGGTTGTTTCGCCAGTGCCCGGAACGTATTTCTTAACGCGGCGGCCATCGCCGTCGTA
>CAZQGN010000022.1:0-66070 GCA_964592865.1 uncultured Chloracidobacterium sp.
TTGGCTGGGAGACAGGGATTCGAACCCCGATAGGCAGATCCAGAGACTGCAGTCCTACCATTAGACGATCTCCCAGCGTTACTAATAATTTACGTTTCCACCCTCGCGCTTGTCAAACCACTTTGCCAATCTCGGCGCCGAGAGGCAAAATAGAGGTTTATGTCGGAAGACAAAGAGATACTTAACAACCGTCAGGCGTATCACGAATTTTTCATACTCGACAAGTATGAAGCCGGTGCTGCGCTCGTCGGCACCGAGGTCAAAAGTATCATGGCGGGCCGGATCCAACTCAAAGAGGCGTTCGTTCAGATCAAGGACGGTGAGGTCTGGCTGCTCAATTCCCACATCTCGCATTACTCGCACGGGAATATCAATAACCACGACGTCCTGCGGCCGCGCAAGCTCTTGCTGCACCGCCGCGAGATCGAAAAGCTGGAACGCGAGACGACCGTAAAGGGTATGACGCTCGTGGTCACCCGCATTTATTGGAAAAATGGCCGTATCAAATTTGAGATCGGCGTCGCCAAGGGCAAAAAGCTCTATGACAAACGCGAGACCGAGATGCGTAAGACGATCGACAAAGAAACGCGGCAGGAGTTGAAACAAAGGCTTAGATAAGTTATAGATATTACAAGGTTTTTGCACATATAAAAGTTACTTATAGAGGTGTTGATGAAGGTTCAGGGAATTTCCTCCAATTTTACGGAAGCCAATGTCGATGCGTTGGCCGTTGCGGTGTTCAAGGGCGAAAAGGCGACCGCCGGCGTCCTCAAAGACCTCGACAAGGTCTGCGGCGGTCTGATCGCTGCGGTTTTCAAGAACGAAGAGTTCAAGGGCGACAAGGGTGAGACCGCATTGATCCGTTTCGTTCCGAAAGGAACGGTCAAGGCCAGCCGGCTACTGCTCGTCGGTGTCGGCGACCAGAAGGATTACGGTTCAGCGGACATTGCGGGCGTCTCGGGTACCGCGACACGCTTTTTGCGGGCACGCAACATCAAGACCTTCGCACTTCTTCCCCGCTCAGAGGCGTCGGCCGTCGAGGTCGCTCAAAACGCGGCCCAGGGCTTTATCACCAGCCAGTTCGAGCTTGATAAGTACAAGACCAAGGACAAGAATGACAAGGCCGTTACCGGTTTGACCGTCTGCATCGACGGGGCAAAGCCCGCCGACCTGAAGAACGGTATCGCCCGCGGCCAGGCCATCGGCGAATCGATGAACTTCACACGCGATCTGGCCAATGAGCCGCCCAATATCCTCCATCCGACCGAGATGGCAAAGCGTGCTCAGGCAATGGCGAAGGAAACCGGCCTGAAATGCGAGATCCTCGACGAAGCCAAAATGACCAAGCTCGGTATGGGCTCGCTCATGAGCGTTTCGATCGGTTCGGAACAGCCGGCCAAAATGATCGTCCTCAGATATACGCCGGCCAAGAGCACCGCAAAGAAAGGTGAGATGCTCGCACTCGTCGGCAAGGGCATCACGTTTGACACGGGCGGCATCTCGCTCAAGCCCGGTGAGGGCATGGACGCGATGAAGTACGACATGTCGGGCGGTGCGACCGTTCTCGGCACGATGCGTGCCATCGCCCTGCTTAAACCGTCGGTACCCGTCATCGGCATCGTCGCCGCGGTCGAAAATATGCCCGACGGCAAGGCGTCACGCCCGAGCGACGTGGTCACTGCCATGAACGGCAAGACCATCGAGATCCTTAATACCGACGCCGAAGGCCGCCTGATCCTCGCCGATGCTGTCGCCTACGCCGAAAAGCTCGGAGCCACCCGCATCGTCGACATGGCGACGCTGACAGGCGCCGTGATCATCGCTCTCGGCGACCAGAACACGGGCATCATGGGCAATGACCAGGTCCTGGTCGATGAGATCATCGCCTGCGGCAAAGAGGCCGGAGAAGGTTTCTGGCAGCTTCCCGTCAGCCCCGAATACAGCAAGCAGATCCGTTCGGACATTGCCGACATCAAGAACATCGGCCCGCGTGGAAAGGCCGGCACAATTATGGGAGCCGTCTTTATCCAGGAGTTCGTCGACAAGGCCAAATGGGCACACCTCGACATCGCCGGCACCGCATGGATCGACAGCGGCAAGTCACATATGTCCAAAGGCCCGACCGGCGTTGCGATCCGTTCGCTTATCCGCCTTGTCGAAAAGTCGCAATAGGCCGATCAACATGACAAAACGGAAAGGCTGCGGGTCAATAACCGCGGCCTTTTTCTATTTTCGGGCAAACCGGATCCGAGTTCGCGGAAAAACGGCCGCCGCATTCATCGGTTCGTCTCTGTGCCATTTAAACCTTGGTACGGTCATTTTTGTGCCGTAATAATTGACACACGAGTGACAATCTTGTCTAATCCATTTATCTCGGCTAGTCAGCATTCGGTATGCATCGCAACTTGATCAACTTGGCGTTGGTTGTCGGCATCCTTTTCGTGATCACGGCATGTGTTTGCCGTTCGGATCGCGACCAGGAGCCGGGCTCGCCGACGCCCGAGAAAAAAGCCTCGAGTTCAACCCCTGCCGACAAGGAAAAGCCGAGCCCGGGCAAGGAAAAGATCAAGGATGAGGGTGATTTTGTTGTCGACCATGTCGATGTACAAAACTCGAAATACGCCGACATCGACCGTGAGGTCCGCGAAGAAAAGCTTCTGGAAAAGGCGGCCGATCAGCTCAACAAGGCTCTGGTGCTGCCGCACGACATCACGCTCCGGACCAAGGACTGCGGCGAGATCAACGCTTTTTACGATTCTAACGACCCGACCGTCACGGTCTGCTACGAATTAATGGAGCATTTCTATCAGGTCTTCAGATCGACCGGACTGTCGGATGATCGGGCGTATGAAAAGATGTTTGACGCGGTCAGGTTCGTCTTTCTTCACGAGATCGGCCACGCACTGATCGACACCTACAAACTTCCGGTGACGGGCAACGAAGAGGATGCCGCCGACCGGGCGTCCGCATATATCAATCTCGAGGAACTCGGCGAAGACGGTGTAAATGCCGTGTTTGCCGCGGCCGACGCGTTCGCGATCGAGTCGAAACGCCGAACCAACGGCCGTCAGGACCTCGCGGATGAGCACCTGTTAAAAGAACAGCGGTTCTACAATTCGCTGTGTATGATCTACGGATCCAACTCGGCAAAATACGAGAGTATCGTGACCAAGGGCTATCTGCCCAAGGAGCGTGCAGTTCGCTGTGAGAACGAATATCAGCGGACATCCGACAGTTGGCGAAACCTGCTTCAGCCATGGCGCAAGGATTGAGGCTTTTCCTGGTAGCACTATGAAAAGACTAATAAATAACATCGTATTTGGAAGCAATACTTTGATCAGCGGCATTATCGCTCTGGCGGTGGTCGGCAGCATTGCCCTCGGCTGTAACTGCAATAAGAGCTTTGACCTCGGCAATATCTCGTCGTCGTCCAACACCTCGTCGGGCTCGTCCAAGGACACCCCGAGCGATACCGGCAAGAACGGTGATGTGCCGTCGAACAGCGTCGTCGAGGGGCTGGTAAAAGATTCGACCGAACAATTTGCCGAGGCTATCCAGAGCGAAGATTTTGACGATTTTCGTTCAAACGCATCGGCTGATTTTCAGAGCACCTACACGGCCGATGAGATGCGTGACGCGTTCAAATCGTACATAAACAAAAAATCACTCGTCGTTCCGATCCTCAGAAAGGTAAAGGATGCGGATGCCGACTTTACGACCTCGCCGTCGATCCGCACGGAAAAGGGCGTCAAGGTGCTGATGGCCAACGGAAAGTTCGCGACCAAACCATATGCAGTTCGTTTCGATTACGAATACGTGATGCGCGGCGGCGAATGGAAACTTTTGAAACTGGTGGTAAATATACCTTAGCGGCCGACAGTCTGAGCGGCCTGATATATCTTTTGAGGAGAACTATGAAAAAAACAATCTTTGCAAAAACGTCGGGCTCGTCGCTGTCGCTTTTCCTTGCGTTGGGCATTCTGTTGATCGTCGGGCTGGGCTGCGGTTCGAGCACGCCGGCGCCGCCGGCTTATGTCGGCTTTTGGCAGGGTGAGGACGGCTCGACCATTACCATCAGGGCCGATGGCGGTGCGGACTATAAATCGGGCGGCACGTCAGTCACCGGCGGCGGAGTGACCGTCGATGAAGGCGCCAAGACGCTCAAGATCTCGATGGCGGGCCTCGGGCCGAGCTTTACCATCGACAAGGCACCCGAGGGCGGCAAAATGACGCTCAGCGGCGTCGTCTACCGTAAGACCGGCGGCGGACCGGACTCGAGTACCAGCGACGCCAAGCCCACGATCCCCTCGGACGAAAAACTGCAGACGTTGGTTAAATCGACCATGATGGATTTCGGCGACGCTGTCCAATCGGGCGACTTCGAGGACTTTCATAACAAGATCGCCAAGGTCTGGCGTGACTCGTCGACACCGGAGAAGATGAAAGAGGCGTTCGCGGTGTTCGTCGATAACAAAGAGCAGTTCAATTTCAAGCGGGCTATCGCTAGCCTGGATGCGAAGTTCTCGCCGGCACCGTCGATCGAAAAGGTCGCGGGCCTCGACGCGATGATAGTCAAAGGCACTTACGCGACCAAGCCTGGTACCATCTTTGAACTCAAGTACACGATGGAAGACGGTGTCTGGAAGCTGATCGGCATCAACGTCAAGACCGCGGGCGAATGATCGCGTTTCCATTAACACTTGAAAGGCCGGGCCGCGAATGGTCCGGCCTTTGATTTTTGCACTGCCGAAAGCTAAACTCATAGTTTCGATTTCGTTAACAATCATATGAAAATTCACGAGTATCAAGGCAAAGCTATCCTGAAAGAATACGGCGTTCCGGTTCCCCGCGGCATCGTCGCCCGTTCGCCCGAAGAGGCCGAGGCGGCGGCAAAGGAACTCGGCACCGACGTCGTCGTTGTCAAAGCACAGATCCACGCCGGCGGACGCGGCAAGGGCGGCGGCGTTAAGCTCGCCAAATCACCGACCGAGGCACGCGAGATCGCTTCGCAGATCCTCGGGATGCAGCTTGTCACGCACCAGACCGGCCCCGAGGGCCAGGAGGTCCGCACGCTGCTGATCGAAGAAGGTTTGCCCATCGACAAGGAGTTTTACCTCGGCATCACGCTTGACCGTGTGACGGGCCGCAACGTCTTTATGGCGTCGCAGGCCGGCGGTATGGATATCGAAAAGGTCGCCGAGGAAACGCCCGAGCTGATACTCAAGGAAACGATCGACCCGGCGGTCGGGCTTCGCGGCTTTCAGGCCCGCAAGCTGGCGTTCGGCCTCGGTATCCCCAACGAACTGATCGGCCAGGCGGCGAAATTCATGCTCGCCCTCTATGACGCTTACGAAAAGACCGACGCCAGCCTGGTCGAGATCAATCCGTTCCTGCTGACCAAGGACGGCCGCCTGATCGCCCTCGACGCCAAGCTCAACTTCGACGACAACGCGATGTTCCGTCACAAAGATTACGCCGAACTTCGCGACCTTAACGAAGAAGAACCGCTCGAGATCGAGGCGTCAAAGCACGACCTCAACTACATCAAGCTCGACGGCAATATCGGCTGTATGGTCAACGGTGCCGGCCTCGCGATGGCGACGATGGACATCATCAAGCTCGCGGGCGGCGAACCCGCAAACTTTCTCGACGTCGGCGGCGGTGCGTCGCAGGAGCGCGTCGAACAGGCGTTCAAGATCCTGCTCGCCGACCAGAACGTCAAGGCCGTGCTGATCAATATCTTCGGCGGCATCGTCCGCTGTGATATGGTCGCTCTCGGCGTCGTCGCCGCGGCCAAGAATCTCGGCGTCACGATCCCGATCGTCGCCCGGCTCGAAGGCACCAACGTCGAAGAAGGCCGCCGCGTCCTCGAATCCTCCGGCATCGGCATCATCCCCGCCACCGGAATGAACGACGCCGCCGCCAAAGTCGTCGCTGCTGCCGCCTAAGTCAGAACCGCCTGCGTAAGCGGGCGGCCAGTTCGCAAGATCACCAAAGGCCTCGGACATCACCGAGGCCTTCTTCTTCGGCTCCGCCATTATCGCAATGCGGTCATGGCCTGCCTGAACGACAAACACCTCGCAAATATGCTTGGAAGATGTTACGTCCGCTACAAAATCTAAATTATGCGGTCATCGGCGGAAGTTTCGACACGTAGCGACTCAACAGATTCCACTAAATCCGCTGTTTTGATGACTATTCCTCGCATCCCCTGTCGTTGACTGACCCATTTTTCGGAATCATCGTAGTCCATCAAGTCGATCTCAATAAAGTACACGCGCTTGTTGAAAACGGTTTCATAAGGGTAGCCAAACTCGGTACCGCTTACCTCAAATTCGAGCCGCCGCTTATCTTTATCCTTAAGAACGTTGAAAATCACCACATATGCAACCGGTTCATTGTATTTCAAAGCGTACTCAACGGCCTGTTTAAAGCCGCTGGTTGTTGCGGCTTTACCAGGCGAACTCAGAACCTTACATTCGACGACAAGCGGATCGTCAGTAAGCTGGTTGCCTAAAATATCAATTCGACCATCAATTGAACTTGGCTCTATTTCGAAGTCTATACCGTTGTCGAAAAGATATCGATACAAAGGCACTTTAAGCACTGCCTCGCCTCTCTGAGTGTCATTCATGAACTGGTCAAGCAGGTTTTTACGGTCAAACCACTCACATCGACGCTTATATCTTGTCAACAGTGAAACTATTGCCAAATTACGATCCAAATTGTCCTCAAAATAGCGTCTAACTGGCGCAAGTATTCGTGCTCGCAGCAGATCTAATTTAGCCTCATCGTCTTGCTTCTGCGTCGGAAGCGACGGATACGAAAGGGCGCTGAATAGCCGTTGACCGATACCTCGCATTGTGCCAATCGAATTCGATTCGTCAAATAAGAACTGAAGACCAAAGGCCGCCATTTCTGATTCGGATTCGAATGAGTCAAGAGGGACATCATTGGCAGTGAATTGTTTGACGCTCGCTGATGTCCCCTCGTGAAGCTTCAGCAATCGTTCTGCAAGTTCCTTTAACACAGGTTCTTCCAAAATAAAGAATCGAAGTAATTCTAACGTTGTCAAAAAGGCTCCAAATGGTGCATTCTCAACGGCGTCGAAACGGTCACTAAACTTTTTCCTGAGTAGTCGATTTCTATCCATTATTTTAAGGATAGCCCAAAGTTCGGATTTTCTAGCTTTAAATTACTAAGATAAACGCGTAACTTTGGTTTACAAGATAAAGAAAAGTCTTATTACGGGCAAGAAAGGCCTTAGCACGGCTGAGAAAACTCCGAACGACTCTGTAATAACGCCGAACAAGGCCAACGTTACATTTGGCGAATAGTTCAATGAACAAACTTTTGGTCGACAATGAACTACGTACTATCTTTCACGCTATTCTTTCTGAGAAAAAGTCGCTCGGAGAATGGGCAGAGATCGAATCGGATGACTACTTTCAGACGGATCGATACGTTGGCGGCTTCGACGCCACCGAAATGGCATTTTGTTTCAGCTTGTTCGATCAGGGCATTGAGTATTGGTTCCAATTTTCCCTGGAACAAATAGAAGACCTACTGGGAGTTGATGAATCCGAGATCAAAACAAGATCTAGGCCCGTTTAGCTGTATATTTGCGCAATGATCCCGACTTTGGCCGAATGGTTTGGGCTGAGGCCCTGTTTATATTTTGGCAAAGTTACCACTAGCTGAAGCTAGTGGCAATTCATTCGAAATCGAGCGGTATTGTTGGAAATTCGAAAGGCTTTGTTGAACTCTTATGGCATTCCTTATGAGTTGCCACGCTCTTTAGAACGTGGATACTGTCCGCATCATAGTTCCGGCTTTAGCCGAATGCCTCGGGCTAAAGCCCAATATTTACAGACATTCGGACCACTAACTAAAGCCGGCGGCGATTCACTCGATCCCGTCATTCCCGCCCGAAAAGCAACCAAACTGGCCGCTCGCATCATCCTTTAGGCTAAGTTTGGCGCCTACCGTTAGTTTTGAGGAAAATTATATGAAAAAAGCAGCATTGCTCCTGTTGGTGTCGGTCTGCGTCTGCGTCGTGCAGGCCCAGTCGGTGAGAAATACGAGTGCGGCGGCCCGTCCGTCGGCGCCGGCCAATTCCCTGCCGATCCGGCGTGTGATCCTTTATTCGAACGGCGTCGCCTATATCGAGCGTCGCGGTTTTGTCACGGGTAACGCCGAGATCGACCTTTCGTTCAAGCAATCGCAGGTGGACGACGTGCTCAAATCGATGGTCGTGCTCGACCTCGGCCAGGGCAAGATCGGCGCCGTCAGCTACAACTCGTCGATGCCCGCGTCGGCCCGGACCGCCGAGATACCGTTTAGCATCGATCCGCAGTCGGAGCAGTCCGACGGTGCGGGCGGCGGACTCGCCGGTGTGCTGTCACAGCTGCAGGGCGCCAAGGTGATGGTCACCTCGCTGAAAGGCACAGCGTCGGGCTCGATCCTGACGGTCGAAAAACGGGCGACCGCCGCCGATAAGAAGACGGACGAAAAGTCCTCGCCCGTGCTCGCGTATTCGCTCGTCATCGCGTCGGACACCGGCGAGATAACCAGCTTTGACCTGACGGACGTGCGCAGCGTCAAGCTGCTTGAGGACGGCACGCGAAAGGACCTCAGCGAATTTGCAAACGCCACCGCCTCGACCCGCCGCCGCGACGCCAAGACCATCTCGGTCACCTCCAACGGCGAGGGCCGCCGCGAGATGGTCGTCAGCTATACCGTCGCCGCCCCGATCTGGAAAACGACCTATCGCGTCGTGCTCGACGCCGAGGGCAAACCTTTCTTTCAGGGTTGGGCGATCGTCGATAACGTCAGCGACGAGGATTGGCAGAGCGTACAGCTTTCGCTGGTTTCGGGATCGCCGGTTTCGTTCATCCAGAACCTGCAGAAACCGCTCTATCGTTACCGCCCCGTCGTTCCGATCCCCGAGGACCTCAATCTCAAACCGCAGATCTATGACCCTGAGAACGAGACCGGCAGCGGCATGGGCGACGGTTCGGGCAGCGGCAACGGAATGGGCAGCGGAGTCGGCGGCGGCAGAGATTCGACGGTCGAGGTAACGTCGGCAAAGCCGATGTTTGACGGTGCCAATAACAACTTTATGATATCGAGCGGTTTTGCCGGCACCAGCGTCAGCGACGCCATCGTCAACGAACGCTCCGGCATCGAAACGGCGGCCAGCGGCGAAGAGATCGGCGACCTTTTCGAATACAAGATCGAACAGCCGATATCGGTCGATAAGAACCGCTCGGCGCTGATCCCGATCATCCAGACCAAGATGGAAGGCGAACGCGTATCGATATTCCGCGAGCCCGCGGCCGAGACTTCCGACGACGATGAAGAGGACGAGAGCGAGGCGGTAAAACGCGCCAATCCGCGGCCGATGAGCGGACTTTTGCTTAAGAATGTGACGGCGATGACCTTCGAGGGCGGATCGATGACCGTGCTCGACCGCGACGCCTACGCCGGCGAGGCCCTGATGGAACGCCTCAAGCCAAAGGAACAGCGGCTGATCTCGTTCGCACTCGACCTCGGCACGCTTATCCGCACCGAAAAGAAAGAGGACCGCGAACCGGCAAAGCTGGTCAAGGTCGTCGGCGGCGTCTTTCAGGTGCATTATTTCAAGACCGAAAAATCGCTCTACAAACTCTCAAACCAGACCGACCGCACAAAGGTCGTCTATATCGAACATCCCGTCCGCAAGGATTGGGTCCTGTCGGAGAATTATGCCAAGCCCGACTATACGACCGCGAGATTTTACCGATTCAGGGTCGAACTCAAGCCGTTTGAGAATCGCGAGATCACCGTCGGCGAAAACCTCGGAATGATGGACAAATACGGCCTTTCGACGCTGTCGCCGAAGGATCTTGACCTTTTCCTCGCCGCCCGCGTCATCGACGACGCGACCCGGGCGAAAATGTCTAAACTCATCGATCTGAGAATGCAGATCAACGCGATCGACGCGAAATTGATGAGCAATGAAAAGGAAACGGCCGAGATCACCAAGGATCAGGAACGCTTTCGCGAGAATATCGAGTCGCTGGCTAAGACGCCTGACGCCAAACAACTGATCGTTCGGTATATCGCCAAGGCAAACGATCAGGAATCGCGGCTCGAACAGATCACCAAGGACAAACAAACCCTGATCGCGGACAAGGACCGTCTCGAACGCGAACTTGCCGTCGAGATCAAGAATTTTGAGATCAGATAGCGGCTATAACTTGATGTAAATATCTTTGCGGTACAACAGCCACATCAGGAACAGCCAGAGCAGGATAAAACAGACGGCATAGAGCAGCGACGCGTCAACCGGTTGGGCCACTGACATAAATACATTGTCGAACACCCATTTTTGGACCGCGACCGGTTGACCCTCCGCTCCGCTGACGCGATAGGCACCGATCATTCGGGCAAATATCCCCGAAAACACGAAGAGCGGCAGAGCGTTTGTCCCGAAGATGACAAAGGGCTTGGCCCACGCCTTGTAACCTTTGATGTCGATCAGCCAGTAGCACGCCCCGAGTGTGAGCAGTGCGAGCCCGGCCGTGACAAGTACGTAAGAGCTTGTCCAAAGTGCCTTGTTGAACGGAAAATAACTGTTCCAGACGTAACCGAGAGCAAGAAGAACCGCACCAAAGAAAAACAGGCCGCTGACCTTATTTAACGGAGAATGATGAATGTTGAATGATGAATTCTCATTTTGCGATCCATCATTCATCATTCCGCGTTCATCCTTTCCGACGAGCCACGTTCCCGTGAGAACACCGGCGATGGTCGTGGCGATCGCGGGTAACGTCGACAAAATGCCCTCGGGGTCAAAGACCTTGGCCGACCGCCATATGTGGGCTTCGGTCAATATCGTCCGGTCGAGCCACGCCGCGAGATTGCACGCTTTATCGTCGATCGTGGTCATCTCGCATCCGGGCACCGGGATCATCGTCATTATTGCCCAGTATCCGAGCAATATCCCGGCCGCGATGTACGCCTGCTGTTTCCAATTTGTGTGCAGGAAAATGAGCGATACGGCCAGATAACATACCCCGATCCGCTGCAGCACGCCCGGGATCCGCATCGTACCGAAATTGTACGGCACGGCATTGTAGCCGCCCAGATTCAGAACGATCACTCCCGCGATGCCAAGCCCGATCAAAACGCCGGCGAGCATAAAATTGCGCAGCAGCAGAAACAGAAGCCCGCCGGTCATCGCGATCCAGATCAGCATTTTCGACCAGTCCGGTGCGTCCGTCGCGGCAAACTGAAAAAACGGAATGACCGACATCAGCAGGCCGATGGCAAATATCATCACGGAACGCGAGACGATCTTTGAGTACACCTTAGCGGTGACCCCTTCGGCGACACGTTTTCCGAGAGCGATAGGGATCGCCACGCCGACAATGAAGAGAAAAAACGGAAAGATCCAATCCGTCGGCGTCAGCCCATGCCACGACGCGTGTTCGAGCGGGTCGTAAATATGAGCCCACGTGCCCGGATTGTTAACGAGCACCATCCCGGCGATGGTCATGCCGCGGAAAACGTCAAGCGAAACTAGCCTGTTCTCATTGGACATAAGAGCATTTAACCACAGATAGATACAGATGTACTCAGATAAGCAATCTTAGTATCGGTTTTGATCCGTGTCCATCTGTGGTTTAACTTCTTACCAGCCCATACGATCAATTAGTCGGGTGACATGTGCTGTATGATGCAGCGAATGCCAGGCGTAAAGTGCCAGAGCGGCTTCGAGGGTCCATTCGCCTGTTTCGGGATGAATAAAACTCTTCTGAAAATCAGCGTCTGACATCGATCGCAGCAGGGACGACCAACGGACGTGGATCGCTTCGATCATTGCCAATGACACGTCGACCGGTAGTTTACTGTCCGCAAGTTCGGCCCAACGCTCTTCGTAATACGGCTTGATCGTCGGAGGAGTGTCCTCGGTGAGCGCGAGTTTGAACCTCGTCAGTGAGTTCGAGTGACTGTCGGCGATGTGATGTACGGTCTGACGAACGGTCCAACCCTCAGGGCGGTATGGCGTGTCGAGTCGGGCATCGGAAAGTCCCGCGACCGCCGCGGCGATCTTGCTCGGAAGTTCGTCAATTATTGCGATCCGCGACAACCGCGCCTGTTCCGAAACCTCGAAACCCCTGTCAAATTCGCCGATTGGAAACCGTAGATCTTCTGCCATAATTCCCTCCTTGGGCCGAGCCTAACCGCCGTAATAATTCTCGAAACGCGTAAATTCCTTAAGGAACGCGAGCTTAACCGTGCCGGTCGGGCCGTTTCGCTGCTTGGCGATGATAAGTTCGGCAAGTCCCTGATTTTCTTCGGATGGTTTGTAATAATCTTCACGGTAGATAAAGGCGACGACGTCCGCATCCTGCTCGATACTGCCGGATTCGCGAAGGTCGGACATCAGCGGTTTGGGCGGAGTGCGGGCCTCAGGTGCACGCGACAACTGCGAAAGGGCCACGACCGGAACATCCAATTCCTTGGCGAGGGCCTTGAGCTCACGCGAGATCTGCGACACTTCCTGCTGACGCGATTCTGAACGCTTACCGCCGGACATCAGCTGTAAATAGTCAACCACGATCAGGTCAAGGCTCTTTTGTTCAGCTGCCAGACGGCGGCATTTGGCACGCATTTCAAGTACCGAAATGCCCGGTGTGTCGTCAATAAACAGCTTTGCTTCGCTGAGGATCCCGATCGCCTCCGAGAGCCGGGTCCACTCACTGGCGACAAGATGCCCGGTGCGGAAGCGATGGGCGTTGACCCTTGCCTCGGACGCCAGCATACGCGTGACCAACTGTTCCTTCGACATTTCCAGTGAGAAGACAGCCACGACCGAATCCGAATGAAGTGCGGCATTTTGCGCCAGCGTCAGACACAGGGCGGTCTTTCCCATCGACGGCCGGGCAGCGACGATGACAAGGTCGGTCCGCTGCAGTCCCGAGGTCATCTCGTCGAGTTCGGCAAAACCGGTCGATAGTCCGGTTATCCCGCCCTCGCCGGCCCGATGTTCGCGTACCCTGACCAAAACACGGTCCGCGATCGGGCCGATGCGTGAAAAGCTCTGGTTCGTCCGGGCCTCGGCCAATGCAAAGATAGCCTGTTCTGCACGGTCGAGGATAACGTCGGCGTCGTCCTCCTCGGCCAACGCCTCGCCGGTGATCGAGTTGCAGGTTCGGATCAGGTTTCGAACGACCGCCTTTTCCCGAACCACGTTGATGTATTCTTCGACACTGGCAAAGTGAGGCAGGCCGAATGTCAGGTTCGTGATGGTAGCGGTACCGCCGATCGATTCGAGCGACCCTTCTTTTTTGAGCTCTTCGCCGATCAAGATCGGGTCGATCTGCTTCTGTTTCTCAAACAGGGAGATCATCGCCGCAAACACACGGCGATTGAGCGGTGAGTAAAAATCCTCGGGCTTGAGGTGCTCGACGGCCTGGGCAATTACCGAATTGTCCAGGATTATCGCTCCCAGAATGATGCGCTCGCTGTCCTCACTGCTGGGCAGCGGTTTCTCTAAAAATTGCTCTCGTCTCGCGTCTGGAAATGCGCCTGCCATCTGGTGAAAAATACTCCGATAAAATGAGTGAAAAAGACCTGTCCGCTATGCTGGATCAACATATCGAACAGAAAAAGAGACCGCAAATTCGTAGTTTGCAGTCTCTAATATTACTCTCATGCGGATACGTTTATCAACGAATCCGATGCGATTTATTCGCGGCCGCTGAGGGCCGTTCTGACGGGCTATTCCGCCGCTGCTTCAGTGGTTTCAGCCGCTTCCGGAGCCGCGGCCTCGACCGCCGGAGCCGACTCCTTGGCCGGAGCTTCTCCGCCTTCGGCTGAGACCGTTACCGGAACTGAAAGCGTAACTTCTCGGTGGAGCTTAACGTTGACGGTGTATTCACCCGTCTCCTTGATCGCGTCTTTGAGCGAGATACGGCGACGGTCGATCTCATACCCCTTGGCCTTGAGAGCCTCGGCGATGTCCATCGACGTGACTGAGCCGAACAGCGTACCATGATCGCCGGCCTTGCGCTCAAAGCTGAGCGAGATGCTCGACATCTGCTCGAGTTGAGCTTCAGCCGTGGCCTTTTCGATCGCGGCCTTTTTCAAAAGTGCCGCACGTTCCTGTTCGATCTGCTTAACATTGCCCTTGGTCGCGAGCGTAGCCAACCCCTGCGGCAACAGGAAGTTGCGGGCGTAACCGGCCTTGACCTTGACGATCTCGCCGCGTCCGCCGACATGGTCGATGTCCTCGCGTAATAGTATTGTTGTATTTGCCATGATGTTCAATCCTCTTGATATCGGTCGGCTTCGCCTGGCAATAATCACATGCCGCTGATGCGAACCTCTGATCCGATCGAAAAACTCCTACTAGTCCGCGACGAACGGCAGCATTGCCATCGAACGAGCTCGTTTGATCGCCTTGGCGATACGACGCTGATCTTTCGCCGAAATACCCGAGATGCGGCGCGGCATGATCTTGCCACGCTCCGGGACGAACTGCCGCAAATAATCCACGTCCTTCCAATCTACATAATCGGGGACCAACTGCCTCGGGCGGCGGCGCTGAAAGCGTCGCGGACGATCACCGATCACGTCCTCACCGACGCCGAAACCGCCTCTATCGTCCATCATTTCAATATCTTTTTCTGCCATAACTTTCTCCTTGCAGGGCGACGCTTAAGCCTCGGCTGACACCTCCGTTGATTCTTCTGTCGGGCGGAATTTTGCACGCTTTGCAGCCTTCGCCTCACGTTTGGCGGCACGCTTGTCGGCGGCCTTGCGATCCTCGTCAACACGGACCGTGACGTAACGCATGATCATGTCGTTAACGCGCATACGGCGTTCGAGTTCCAGGATCTCCTGTCCGGTTCCGTTGATCTCAAAAAGCACGTAGTGGCCTTCCGTCTTTTTCTGGATCGGATATGCCAGTGTCCTGATACCGACGTTGTCCATGCGGACAACCTCGCCGCCTTCTTTTTCGATCAATTTACCGACTGCTTCGTTCAGCTTATCGATCTTTTCGCCATCCGTGTCGGGATTGACGATATACATAACTTCGTACGTTCTATTTGCCATTTATTTACTATCTCCTCTCGGCTAACCAACCTCATTCTCATTTGGAATGAAGTAAGGATCCTATCGTATGGGCACTTTTATGGACCCAAAATTTCAAACTAATTAAACTTGGCCATTGCGGCATCAACACCATCGGTGATGATCATCTCGACCGCATCAGCGGCGTCATCAAGTATCTCGTCCAGCTTTTCCAGATCTCCCTTAGAGAAATCCTCCAAAACGAAATTGGACGCACTCGATATCGGATGTTCCGGCTGTATCCCGATCCGGACTCGTGTAAAGTCCTGCGTTTTCAAACAATCGATGATCGACCTGAGCCCGTTTTGTCCGCCGTGCGAACCTCGCGGCCGAATTCGGATCTTTCCGAACGGCAGAGCGAGATCATCCGAAATTACGATCAGCTCAGTGTCAACTCTTTCGGGCTTTGAGACGAGGCAGCTGACCGCCTCGCCGCTTAAGTTCATAAACGTCTGCGGCTTAACAAGTTCCACCGCGTTTCCGCCTATGTGCCCGCGTCCGACCAACGCCCGGCACTCAGCCCTTGAGACCTTTGTCTGCAGCCGGTGGGCGAGGCGGTCAACGAGCATGAATCCCGCGTTGTGCCTCGTCCGTTCGTATTTGCCGCCCGGGTTTCCGAGCCCGACAATGAGCCGCTTACTCAACGTCCAGGTCCCTCAACTAACCTTCGCCGCCGTCTTCGCCTGAGGCTCCACCGATAACTTCGGGTTCAGCTCCGGCTTCGACTTGGGATTCGAGTACCGCTTCGCCGACCGTTGCGATCGCAGCGACCACCGTATCCGGAGTCTCAAGCAACTCGATCCCGGCTCCGACCTTAAGGTCCGAAACGTGGATCGCATGTCCGGCGGCCAGATCGGTAACGTCAACATCGATCGACTCAGGCGTATTTGCCGGCTCGCAAAGGACCTTGATCTCGCGAAGGGCCTGCGTCAATACCGCACCTGCGTCCTGCAGGCCGACAGCATGTCCGGTCAGGTGGATCTGGACCGTCATTTCGATCTTTTCACCCTTCGAGAAGCGGCGAAGATCGGCATGGATCAAACGTCCTTTGACAGCGTCGATCTGACGATCCTGAAAGATCACATCGTTGATCCCTTCACCCTCGATATCGAGTGAGAAGACGGTATTAATGCCTGAATCAGATCGGATGATGGCCGCCAGGTCCTTCAACTCAGCGGTCGCCGCGAGGCTTTCCGAGCCGCCGCCGTAAACAACCACCGGGATCTTACCGGCGGCACGAAGCCGACGGTTCTCGTTCTTGCCGCGCGTGTCACGCTTTTCTGCTTTGATTACTATTTTTTCTGCCATAACTCTTTTCCTTGCCTCTCACGAAATGCCGCGATCGCGGGCAGTTTCGATACTGAGGCCAAAACTAAATGAATAACGATGAAACACTCGTCTCGTCGTGAATCGATCTTATTGCCGAAGCCAAAAGGCCCGCAACGCTCAAAACTTCGATCTTACCGCCCTCGACGAGCGGCATTCCGTTATCACGGATCGGGATCGTGTTGGTAACGATCACCTTCTTAAGGTACGAACCGCTGATGTTCTCGACCGCCTTGCCGGAAAGGACACCGTGCGTAAAACAGGCTGATATCTCGTTCGCACCGGCCTTGTGCAGTGCCTCGGCGACCTTACAGATCGTTCCGCCCGTATCGCACATATCGTCGATGATCAGGCAGTTCTTTCCATTGACGTCGCCGACGATGTTCATAACGTCGGCCTCATTGGCACGCTCGCGGCGTTTGTCGCAGAGTGCGAGTCCTGCCCCGAGCCGTTTCGCATATGCCCTCGCACGCTCGGCACCGCCGGTGTCAGGCGCGACAACGATAAGATTTTCGATCGGATTTGCCTTGAAATACTCGACCACGATCGGTGCCGCGTATAAGTGATCCACCGGGATGTCAAAGAAACCCTGGATCTGCGACGCGTGCAGGTCGATCGTCAAAACCCTCTGTGCACCTGCCGTTGTCAGCAGGTTCGCGACCAGCTTGGCCGCGATCGGGACCCTTGGCCGATCTTTCTTGTCAGAGCGGGCGTAGCCAAAATAAGGAATTACGGCCGTCACGCGTTCCGCCGATGCCCGAACGCAGGTGTCGATCATTATCAGCAATTCCATCAAATGGCGGTCGCTGGGCGGGCACGTCGGCTGAACGATAAAGACGTCCGAACCGCGTACATTCTCGCCCACCTGGAAATTGAACTCGCCGTCCGAAAATCGGTCGGTCGTCGCCTTACCCAGTTCACAACCAAGGTGCCCGCAGATCTCCTCTGCGAGTTCCCTGTGGGCATTGCCCGAAAATACCTTGATCTTGCCAGTGACGCTCATTGAAATAAAAAAACGGACCATCTTCGTTGAGATTGTCCGTTTCGGAATCGAAATTGGCTGGGGCGGGAGGACTCGAACCTACGAATGCCGGATCCAAAGACCGGTGCCTTACCACTTGGCTACGCCCCAATGCGAATTTTTAGAAACTGATCGGAAACAACCTAACACCGAAGTGCTTCGCGGTACTCTGTCCGCGAAATAGTTGCTACGGCAAACTTTCGCCAGGTCGATTCATTATCGAGGGCTTTTATCGCAGCTTGCCGTGTCTCTTTTTTGTCAAATAGTGCGAAGACCGAAGCCCCGCTGCCGCTCATTGCGGCATTTATTGCACCGAGGTCGATCAAATGGTCTTTGACCCGTTTGACCTCAGGATGAGCGTCAAAAACGCTCGCTTCAAAACTGTTTATCAACTCCGAACTCGCCGGATCAAGAAGATCGGCTTCGTTTCGGCAAACAGTAAGGTTATGTTTTTGCTCGGCCGATGTCAAGGTAAGAGCGTTCAACGCCGCAAATGCCCGGGCGGTCGACACCTCGACGTCCGGCGTCACGATCAGCAAATTTTCCGCCTCGATGTCCCGTCCAAGCGGCGAGATCACATCTCCGCGGCCGGTACCGAGAGCAGTGCCGCCCCTCAAAAAGAACGGAACGTCGGCACCAAGGCCGGCCGCGATCCTATAAAGATCAGCTTCGGGTATCGGCCCGAACCCGCATAGTTCGCTAAACCCGATGATCGACGCTGCCGCATTTGACGAACCTCCGCCGAGGCCGCCGGGCGACGGGATACGCTTTGTCAGGTGCACCTTGCCGGTTACCGGTTTCTGAAAGTGCGATCCGAGGGCTGCAGCCGCACGAAGGATCAGATTGCTGCTGTCGACCGGCACCTTCGGGTCGTCACACGTCAATTCGAGACGATCGCTTTCCTCAAAATCCAGCGTATCGTGCAGCGAGACTGTCTGAAACACGGTGCAGAGCTCGTGAAATCCATCGCCGCGCTTGCCCAGGACACGCAATGTCCAATTTATCTTCGCAAACGACGGCAATGAAAACGGGGCTTTCATCGCTCAAGAATAAAACTCGGCGGCCTGAAAGTAAATCAGCGTGCCCGGTTCAAGTGACTCGGGCACGCCTATGATAAAGCCTTTTTGCAGCCTCATTTCCGCGTCAGGAAAACCTGCGTAAAATAATATGAACCGTCCGCCGCGACCGCTATGCCGACAGCCGACTCGCTCCAGTCGGACTTGAGCAGATTTTGCCGATGTGACGGTGATTCGAGCCAGAGTTTGACTGCGACCTCGACCGGATCGTTGTAGCCGCGATTGAACGCGATGTTCTCGCCGATCGCACGCCACTTTTTCAATCCTGAGCGATCGGCTCGGTCGCTCACCATCGAATCGTCCAGTCCGCGATGACCAAAATATTTGAACTCGGCCATGTCCTGTGAGTGCTGACGCGCGATCCGGGCGACCTCATCGCTCCACTCGAGCTGCTTGAAGCCACTCTCGACCCGCTTTTTGTTGATCAGATCAAAGGCGATACGCTCGATGGACGCGGTATTTACTACGATCGAAGCCTTGACGCCTGCCGCCTTTTCCTCGACGACACGCGGCCGCGAAAGTTCGGTCGCCCCCGAACTGTTCCGTGCGGACTGTTCCTGAAAATTATTTGACTGGGCGGCGGCAGTCGCGACAAATGCGGCGAACAAACCTACAAAAAGGATGGCTATTCTCTTCATTAGACCTCACTTCGGCAGCCTGACCTTCCGCATTTCAGCGGCTCTAGGCTTTGCGTTCGCCCAACTGGGCGATTGCCTTTTCGGTTAAGGTGACGGTACGCGCGGTATCGTCTAGTAAAAGAAAATCCTAATTTGGCCCGTATTCCAGGTATTTTCGCCGGAATGAGATAAAATGTTCGTATGGCACAACAAATGGTCCAATTGGGCAGAAGAAAGCCCGATGAGACGATCGTCGAACCGCACGTCGATCCCGTTTGCAAGATGCTGGTGCTTCCCGACTCGGCCGCCGGCAAATTCGAGTATCGCGAAACTACCTACTACTTTTGTGCCGTTGGCTGCCGTGACCGGTTTGCCGCGGATCCTGAACGATACCTGAATCCTCGACCGGCCGAGAATCTGCCGCTCGACGTCGAATACACTTGCCCGATGGACCCGGAGATAGTGCAGATCGGCCCGGGCGTTTGCCCAAAGTGCGGCATGGCTCTCGAGCCGAAGGAAATAACACTTGACGACCGGCCCGACCCCGAGTTTATCGACATGAAACGGCGGCTGGCCGTTTGTGCCGTGCTGACTCTGCCGGTCTTTGTCCTCGCGATGGGCGAAATGTTCATCGACCTCAACCGCCTGTTCCCATCGCTGCCGCACGGTAGAGCGTCGGCGGTGTCGATGTGGATCCAATTTGCCTTGTCAACCCCGGTCGTTTGGTGGGGCGGATGGCCATTTTTCCAGCGGGCGTGGGCATCGATCAAGAATGCCAGCCCGAATATGTTCACGCTCATCGCCATCGGCACAGGAGCGGCATTTCTGCTCAGCATTGCCGCCCTTTTTGTGCCGGGCGTGTTCCCTGCGGCGATGATCGACGCTCACACCGGCCTGGTTCCGGGATATTTCGAGTCGGCGGCCGTCATCACAACGCTCGTGCTGCTCGGTCAGGTCCTGGAATTGAGGGCAAGGTCGCAGACCTCATCCGCTATCAAGGAACTACTGCGGCTGGCCCCCGAGAATGCGACGGTGATCCGCGACGACGGTACGGAAGAGGTTATCTACCTACGCCACGTTATTGCCGGCCAGACGCTCAGGGTCAAGGCCAACGAAAAGGTCCCGACCGACGGTGTGATCATCGACGGCCAAACCTCGATCGACGAATCAATGGTCACCGGCGAGTCGATACCGGTCGAAAAACATGCCGGTGACGCGGTTATCGGCGGCACGATCAACGGCAACCGCTCATTTACGATGACCGCCGAAAAGGTCGGTGCCGAGACGCTGCTCGCGCATATCGTTCGAATGGTAGGCGAAGCACAGCGTAGCCGTGCACCGATCCAACGCCTGGCCGATGTCGTTTCGGCATTCTTCGTGCCGGCGGTGATCATCGTTGCGATCATCGCTTTTGTTGTTTGGCTTGTTCTGGGCAGCTTTGCTTCAGCCGTTGTCGCGGCTGTTTCGGTCCTCATCATCGCCTGCCCATGTGCACTCGGCCTTGCTACCCCAATGTCCATCATGGTCGGCACCGGACATGGCGCGAGGAACGGCGTTCTCATCAAAAAGGCCGAAGCTCTCGAAACACTTGAAAAGGTTGATGCGATCGTAGTCGATAAGACCGGCACATTGACCGAAGGCAAACCGGCGATCCACGAGATCCTGCTCGCAAACGGAACGGAAAAGCTGCTCGGCTGGGGCGGCTACTTTTCGTTGGGAGCCCAACTGCGGATCGATGAGGATTATAAACCGCCCGTTTCGCCGGACGGATTCACACAGGACAGCCTTTTACAGATCGTTGCCAGCGTCGAAGCTCACAGCGAACACCCGCTCGCGGCCGCGATCGTCGCCGAAGCCGCACGGAGAGGAATAACGGCAACTGAGGTCAAAGAATTTGCGTCTGAAACCGGCAGAGGCGTGAAGGGAGTGGTTGAGAACAGGCACATCAGCGTCGGAAACGATTCAATGCTGCCAGCGGACTCACCTGTTTCGGCCAGACTTGCCGAGGCGGCGGAGACGCTGCGCGGCCGTGGTCAAACGGTATTGTTCGTCGCGGTTGACGGTCAGCCCGCCGGGTTGATCGGTGTTTCGGACACGATAAAACCCTCTGCCAAAGGTGCAGTCAAGCAGCTTCAGGGCCAGGGCATCAAGGTCGTAATAATGACCGGTGACAACCGCGTCACCGCCGAAGCGGTAGCGAAACAGCTCGGTATCGGGCAGGTTTTCGCCGAGGTCATGCCCGAGGACAAGGCGGCGAAAGTAAAGGAACTCCAGACGCAAGGCAAGATAGTCGCGATGGCCGGTGACGGCGTCAACGACGCTCCGGCATTGGCACAGGCTGACGTCGGGATCGCATTTGCCAGCGGAACCGATGTCGCGATCGAATCGGCCGACATCACACTGCTCAAACCGGATCTCAACGGCATTTTGAAAGCCCGCAACCTGAGCCGCTCGACGATGAAGAACATAAGGCAAAACTTGTTCTTTGCCTTCGCGTACAACATCATCGGTGTTCCGATAGCCGCGGGCGTACTGTTTCCCGTTTTCGGCCTGCTGCTGTCGCCGATGATAGCCAGCCTGGCGATGACATTCAGCTCAGTATCGGTGATCACGAATGCGTTAAGATTGAGAAAGGCGAAACTTTGACCGGCGATCTCGCCGCGGCCTAACGGAAATATCGCGGTCAAGAGCGTTTATATTTATCGGAGATGACCGCGACTTTGCGGCTACAAATTCCTCCGGCTTTTTGCCGTTGAGATAAAATCTAACTATGGGAAAACCTGCACTAGCGGTCCACGGTGGGGCCGGAACGATATTTAGGTCTGAAATGACGCCCGAACTTGAGATCGAGTACCGAAAGGGTATCGAAAACGCACTGCGAGCGGGGTGGGCCGTCTTGCAGTCACGCGGAAGTTCGCTCGACGCGGTCGATGCCGCGGTTCGCCAACTTGAGGATTTTCCGCTGTTTAATGCCGGCCGCGGTTCTGTTTTCACGCACGAAGGCAAGACCGAAATGGACGCAGCGATCATGGACGGCCATTTGAAAAAGGCCGGGGCCGTCGCGTTCGTCCGCAACGTTAAGAATCCGATCGGGCTGGCCCGCCTCGTTATGGAACGCACCGAGCATGTGCTGTTGGCCGGAGAGGGAGCGATACTATTTGCCGAGGAAATGGATGTTGAGCTTGCCGACAACGCCTATTTTTACACCGAGCACCGATGGAAACAGCTCGAAGAGGCGATCGCCGCCGGACGGGTCCAACTTGATCACGCCGGTGCGGCTCATCCCAAACCGATCGGGACGGTCGGTGCGGTGGCGTGTGACGTCAACGGGCATCTTGCCGCTGCCACCTCGACCGGCGGTATGACCAACAAAAAATTTGGCCGTGTCGGTGATACCCCGATCATCGGTGCCGGCACCTATGCCGACGACTTCTGCGCGGTTTCATGCACCGGTCACGGCGAGTATTTCATTACAAACGTTACCGCATTCGACGTTGCGGCCCGGATCAAGTACAAGGGACTCAACATTGAACAGGCGGCACAGGAGTCCATCGACCATTTGACCAGCCTCGAAGGCGAAGGCGGTATGATCGCCGTCGATCCGCAGGGAAATATCGCTATGCCGTTCAATTCCGAGGGGATGTATCGCGGATCCGTCAGTTCAAATGGCGAAATAACGATCGCGATCTATAACGATTAATGAAAAGGCCCTCATTCGAGGGCCTTTGGTTCATACAATAAAGGGATCATTTGGGTACGATCCTAAGTGATGAGATCTTGTCGTTCCATCCGTTTGAAACAAGTGTGCTGATAGTCGCCGGTCCGGTGACGGTCCACGAACCACCCTTGTAATTAATATCCTTGTAAACTACCAGTTTCATCCCGCTGCCCACCTTAAATGAAGAGATCCGATCGTTCCAATTAGGTGATCCGATCCCACCGGTGTTGTAGCTTCTAAGATCCGGAATATCGCGGATCCCGTCCCAGCGGATGTAATTTCCAGCATAGTTGATGTCTTCGTAAACAAAGACCTGATTTGAGGTCTGTCCTGAAACAGCGACGACCCCGATCAAAAATGCTCCGACAATAACCAAAATCGGTAATAACTTCACCATGGTCTTGTCCTCCAGAACAAAAGTTCGAGGCTAGAGTCGGCTCGCGGCCATGATGATCGATATCAAAGAACAGCAGGCTCACAAACCGCTCGCCTCAATTTCAGCCTACGCCTGATAACAGGGCGAGTCAATACGTTTTGCGGCCGCAACTTACCTTTTCAGAGAACTTCAGTTCCTATTGCGAGGACTTCTCATTCACAAGGTCCCGATACTCCTGAACATACGATATGTCCTTTGGCACCAGATCCGCGAGCGTGACCACCAGTTCGCCCTTTCTGCCGTGTTTGATCGCATGGTGGATCGCCGTGCGGCCGTCCGGAATTATGCGTACGGTCGGCGAATTTGAACTCTGGGCGATTCCCTCCTGCAGCAATCGGTGCAGGTCCTCAGGTTCGCGGCCGCGAAGGTAATTGCCCGTTCGGATCACGATCCTGTCGAATGTGTCTGCGGCGATCTTGCCAAATTCGCGAATGTCATCGTCGCGGCGGTCGCCCGTGCCGTTAAGGACGACCGTACGGTATTTATTGGGCAGTTTCAGGACAAAATCAGCCAGACCTCTCAATCCGGCCGGGTTATGTGCGTAATCCATCAGCACCGTAACGTCGCCGACCTCGACAAAGTTAAGGCGTCCCGGCGTTTGGGCGGTTCCGGCATTGAAGGTCGTCAGGCCTACTCGCAGGTCCTCAAGCGAAACCCCGTGCACGAAACACGCGAGGGTCGCGGCCAGCACGTTTTGGATCATAAACTCGGCACGGCCGCCGTACGTCAGCGGAATATTGACCACCTTTTCGACGCGGACCTTCCATTTGCCCTTGAGGATTGTCACATAGCCGTTTTCGTAAACGCAGGAAACACGCCCGCGTTCGGCACGACGCTTGATATTCGGATGATTTTCGTCCATCGAGAAACAAACGACCTTGCCGTCGACCATCTCCTTCATGGCGTAAACAAGTTCATCCTCGGCATTGAGGACCGCGTAACCCTTTTTCGACACCGCACGCGGCACCACGGACTTAACACGTGCGAGGTCCTCGAGGGTATTGACGTCCTTCAGGCCCAGATGATCGGCCGCCACATTCATCACGACCCCAATGTCGCAATAGTCAAACCCGAGCCCCGAACGAATGATGCCGCCGCGGGCCGTTTCGAGCACCGCGACGTCGACCGTCGGGTCCTTCAGCACGAGTTGGGCTGAAACGGGCCCCGTATTGTCGCCGGCAACGATCTGCTGGTTGCCGATATATGTGCCGTCCGTCGTCGTAAATCCGACGGTATGGCCGCTGTTTTTGAGGATGTGGGCGATCAACCGCGTCGTGGTCGTCTTGCCGTTGGTGCCCGTGATCGAAAATATCGGTATCCTCGCCGGCGTACCCGGCGGAAAGAGCATATCGATCACATGCTCGGCGACGTTTCGGCCGATGCCCTCGCTCGGGGCGAGATGCATCCTGAATCCGGGTGCCGCGTTCACTTCGATAATTCCGCCGCCATTCTCACGCAGCGGTTCGCTGACATTCGGCGCAATGACGTCTACGCCGGCAACGTCCAGCCCGATGATCCGGGCGATACGTTCAAACAAAAAGACGTTTTCCGGATGCACTTCATCCGTGCAGTCGATGGCCGTGCCGCCCGTCGAAATATTCGCGGTCGTCTTGAGATGCAGTACCTCGCCCTTCGGCAAAACACTGTCGATCTCATAGCCGGCCTTGCGGATGCATCGCAGCGTCTGGCCGTCAACATCGATCTGGGTCAGTACGTTCTCATGACCGTAACCGCGACGCGGATCCTCGTTCGTCTTGTCGATCAGAGCCTGGATCGTCGATCTGCCGTTGCCGACCACGTGGGCCGGCACTCGCTCGGCGACCGCGATGAGTCTGTTATTCACCACGAGGGCTCGAAAATCAGAGCCGATAAGCTGCTTTTCGACGATTATGTACCGTGAATATTCCTTGGCCTTTTCGAACGCTATCCGGGCGTCCTCCAATGTGTTGATGCCGACGGTCGCACCCTTGCCATGATTGCCGTCAAGCGGCTTTATTACCACCGGGAATCCGACACTGTCGAGCGTATCCTCAAGGTCGTCGATGTCGCGTATCCTGTAGCCTTTCGGCACCGGAACGCCCATATCGCCGAGCAGCTTTTTAGTAGCGTGTTTGTTGCCCGCGATATCGACCGAGATCATATTGGTGTTGACCGTGGTCGTCGCCTGAATACGCTTTTGATAGACACCGTATCCAAGCTGCACGAGCGACTGATCGTTCAGGCGAATGTAGGGGATATCGCGGTTTACGGCTTCCTCGACCAGTGAGCCGGTCGACGGTCCGAAGCGAACATCTTCGCGGATCTCGCGCATTTCCTGGATCTCTTTCGCGAGTTCGTCTTTGATCTCCTGAGCCGGACGTCCCTCGGCAATATCCAAAAACAGCCTGACCGCCGCACGGCCCGCGTATCGGCCAACTTCTTCCTCGAGGTAACTAAAGACGACATTGTAGATACCCTTATCGTCCGTTTCGCGCGTTCGGCCGTAACCGGTATCCATTCCCGCAAGCGTCTGGAGTTCAAGGGCGAAATGCTCGATCACATGGCCTGCCCATGTTCCCTCTTCGACACGCCTCAAAAATCCGCCTTCTTCCTGATAACTGCACCCGTGGGTCGCGATCGACGGGAGAACATCTTTCAGTCGATCGTAAAAACCGGCGATCTTGTCGGTCGGCTTTTCTTCATAATCCGCGATGTCCAATCGCATGATGATGAGCTTTTTCCAATAACCGCTCCAATAATTGGGGCCGCGAAGTGTACGGATCTCGAGTATTTCCATAGATGTTAACGAACGCTGACAGGCTGATACAGATGTACTGATCCCTTACTTTGAAAGTGCGATCCTTCAATCCATTGATCGCCGCAAACGACGATCGGGCCTGCCTAACTGACGAAACTTTTGATTATTTATATCAGATATGGGCAAACTTTGTCTTCGTTCCGGCAGCAAAATTCGGCAAGACGGCTGATACCGGCGAGCCACGCTCGATCCGGACGGCGTCGGGCGGTCATGTTATCGCGTCGATCCGGACATGAGCTTAACCGAGATCCGGCAGCAGAAATTCGATCGGCGGCTGCATCGGATGACGTTCGAGGTAGTTGTAAACCAAGCCATCACGTAATACATGAAACTGCACTCCGCAAATGCTAAATGCTTCGTTATCAGCAACTTCCGCTATCTCATTGAAACTAATCTGTGAACCGTCGACGATGGTTGTCGACCCTTGCCCAAACACTTCAAGTATTCCCTTACCGTCGAGAATGATGGCGGTATTTTCATCGATACCGATGCCGAGGTTGTACGGATTGTACGACACTGCGGTGATCAGCCGGCTTATCCTGCCGCGTTCGCTAAAGTGCTGGTCAATGATGATGTTTTTGAGAAACCCGAGGCCGGGGCTTAACTTCACGGCGTTCTTATGCGGATGGGAACTGGCATCGCCGCGTACGATCATCGACGTGCTCATCGCCGCCGCTCCGGCACTGGTGCCGGCCATAACGACATTGGTCTCTCGCACCAATTTACGCAGCCGCTCGGCGAGTTTGGTACCGCCCAGCAGCGAGACAAGCCGCATCTGGTCGCCGCCGGTCATAAATACACCTGTCACACCGTCGGTCAATCGCTCGACATCGGCCTGCACTATATCCTGCCGGGAAGTTGCTCTGAGCACCCGAGGGTTTGTAACGCCCAGGTTCCTAAACGCCTGCGTGTAGACGTCCGCCGCAAATTCCGGAAAGTCCGACGCGACCGGCACGATCAACACCTCGGCCTTGTCGCCGCCGGCGAGTTCCAGGAACTTTTTAAGTATCCGGCGCTCGTTGTATTTGTCCTCTGCTCCGCCAATGACGAGCAGGTGCCCGCCGATTATTTCGCGGTCATGCGATTCGCTCATGTGATTGATTAATTAAGACTAAATTAAAGAAAACTAAACACTAAGTTAGTTGAAAGTCCGTTGGCGGTCAACTTTGTAGGGCTCTTGCCGTTCGGCGAAGCCGGCTTTCGATCACAACTCACGATCCGGCAAGAGATCACGCAAAGAATATCTGAGTTCGCGAAGGTCGGACAAAAGCTCAATAGGCCATTTAAGGTGAAACATTTCGGCTGGCGGCCGCGTGGATCTCCTGCAAACTCCTGACCGCCACGCTCTGCTGCGATAGTTTTGTCCCGATCGCCTCGATAAGGGCTTCGGCACCGGTCATCGTGGTCACACACGGCACGTTGAACTGAAGTGCGGCCTTTCGGATCGCCTTTTCATCAAAATGCGAGACCTTGCCGAGCGGCGTGTTGATGATAAGGGCGATCTCGCCCTGCCGGATCAGGTCGGCGATATTCGGGCGGCCCTCGTTGACCTTGAATACGGTCTCGCACTCAAGTCCGACCTCGTGGAGGCGTTTCGCGGTTCCAAAGGTAGCCACGAGGCTAAACCCAAGGTTGCTCAGACGTCTGGCCAGAAGGACCGCTTGCCCCTTGTCAGATTCGTTGACCGATATAAAGGCTTTGCCGTTTAGCGGCAATCTCAAACCGGCACCTTCCATCGCCTTCCCGTACGCCTCGCCGAAGGTCGCCCCGACTCCCATGACTTCACCGGTCGAGTGCATCTCCGGGCCGAGTATCGGGTCGACACCGGCGAACTTCTTGAACGGAAACACCGGCGATTTAACAAATATCCTCGGAACCGGCAGGATCTCAGGCAGGCCGAAATCCGCGAGCCGTTTGTGGCCCGCCATGACCAACGAAGCGATCTTTGCGATCGGGACACCGGTCGCCTTAGCGACAAACGGGACGGTCCGCGACGCCCTGGGGTTGACCTCGAGCACAAAAACACGGTCATCCTTGATCGCAAACTGGATGTTCATCAAACCCTTTACCTTGAGGGCTCTTGCCAGCAGTCGAGTGTAATGGCCGATCGTCTCCAGATGTTCCGGAGCGATCTTCTGGGCCGGCAGGACGCTGGACGAGTCACCCGAATGGATCCCGGCCTCCTCAATGTGTCCCTGTATTCCGGCAATGACCACCGTTTCGCCATCAGCAAGCGCATCCACGTCGATCTCCGCTGCACGCTCAAGAAACTTGTCGATCAGGATAGGCTTTTCGGGCGACGCGTCGACCGCCGAACGCATGTACTCATCAAGCGACTGATCATCGTAGACGATGGCCATCGCTCGACCGCCGAGAACAAAGCTCGGTCGAACAACGATCGGGTAACCTATTTTGTTTGCAACAGTTTTGGCTTCTTCAGCAGATGTAACACTTGAATTATCCGGGCACGGTATCTTGAGGTCAGCCAACAGTGCCCCGAACCTTTCCCTGTCCTCGGCGAGGTCGATCGAGTCAGGCGAGGTGCCGATGATCGGCACTCCCGCCGTGTGCAGCCTGTCGGCCAGATTCAGCGGTGTTTGACCGCCGAATTGGACTATCACGCCCTCGGGTTTCTCGACGTCGACGATGTTCATCACATCCTCAAACGTCAACGGTTCGAAGTAAAGACGGTCGGACGTATCGTAATCGGTTGAAACGGTCTCCGGGTTACAGTTGACCATTATGGTCTCAAAATCTGCGTCACGCAGAGCAAAGCTGGCGTGGCAGCAGCAATAATCAAACTCGATCCCCTGGCCAATGCGGTTCGGGCCCGAGCCAAGGATCATTATTTTTCGCCGGTCAGTAGGCTGAGCTTCGCACTCCTCTTCGTAGGTCGAGTAAAGATAAGGTGTGTACGATTCAAACTCGGCACCGCATGTATCAACCCGCTTGTAAACGGGCCGTATCCCCCGTGATTTTCTAAAGTTACGTACCTCTACTTCAGGTGATTCAGTAAGAAATGAAATGCGGCGGTCCGAGAGGCCAAATTCCTTGAGGCTCAACATCAGATCGTCCGGGATAGCGTCGAGCGAGATTGCTCCCATCTCCTTTTGCAAGTCCATGACCTGCTTGAGCTGGTCGAGGAACCACGGGTCGATCTTGGTCAGCCGATGTATCTCCTCCGTGTCGTAGCCGATCTGTACTGCGTAGGTTAGATATGAGAACCGCTGGGAGTTGGGCCGGGCCAACTTTCGTTGTAGCTCAGCATCAGATATGTCCTGCAAACGCAGCGGTTTAACCGCCTCAAGTGAACGCAGTCCTTTAAACAAGGACTCCTTGAATGTCCGCCCGATCGCCATTACTTCGCCGACGGATTTCATCTGCGTTCCCAGCACATCTTCGGCCCCAGGAAACTTCTCAAATGCCCACTTGGGTATCTTGGTCACGACATAGTCGATCGTCGGCTCAAAGGATGCAGGCGTCTTTTTGGTGATGTCGTTCGGGATCTCGTCGAGGGTGTAGCCGACGGCGAGTTTTGCCGCGATCTTTGCGATCGGGAATCCAGTAGCTTTTGAGGCCAGCGCCGACGAACGCGACACACGCGGATTCATCTCGATTATTCGAATGTCGCCATTCTCGGGGTTTATCGCAAACTGTATGTTCGAACCGCCCGTCTCGACGCCGACCTTTCTTATGCAGGCGATCGACATATCACGCAGCCGCTGATATTCGACATCCGAAAGTGTCTGGGCCGGTGCGACGGTGATCGAGTCGCCGGTGTGGACGCCCATCGGGTCAAAGTTCTCGATCGAGCAGATGATGACAACGTTGTCATTAAGGTCACGCATCACCTCCAGTTCGTACTCTTTCCACCCGAGGATCGACTCTTCGACCAGGATCTGCGAGTTTGGCGACGCGGCCAGGCCTCCGCGGGCGATCTCCTCAAACTCCTCGGGATTGTACGCCGTACCGCCGCCGGTGCCGCCGAGTGTGAAGCTCGGCCTGATGATCGCCGGATATCCGGTCTCTTCGACTATCTTGCGTGCCTCTTCCCAGGTATGGGCAAATCCGCCCTTAGCGGACGGCACGCCGATCTCGTCCATTGCCGCCTTAAACAGTTCGCGGTCCTCACCGACCCTGATGGCGTTGATATTTGCCCCGATCAACTTAACGCCGTACTGATCTAGTATTCCCTGTTCAAACAACTCGACGGACAGATTGAGCCCGGTTTGCCCTCCGACCGTCGGTAATAGTGCGTCAGGCCGCTCCTTTTCAATTATCGCGGTCAGTGTTTCAACGGTCAGCGGTTCAACGTAAGTGCGGTCGGCGATCTCGGGGTCGGTCATGATGGTCGCCGGATTGGAATTTACCAGTACCACCTCAAAACCCTCCTGCTTGAGGGCACGGCAGGCTTGCGTTCCGGAGTAGTCGAATTCGCAGGCCTGGCCGATGACGATAGGGCCCGAGCCGATAATTAGGATCTTGTTTATATCAGTGCGTTTGGGCATGTCTAAACTTTTGATTATACAAAAAAAGTGCGGTCATTATAACCGCACTTCTCATATTAGCTGCCCCGGCCGCCCTAGAACGGTATCCTCGGCACCTTGGGGATCTTATTCTCGATCTTTTGCTTGGCGGCGTCGATCACGACCTTGCCTGAGAGCACGTTATCGAGTTTTGATGCCAAAGCGGGGTTCAGCTTTCTCAGCTTGTCGTTTATCTTCTTCGCCTCTTTTTTATTGCCGCTGGCGTTATACGCTTCGCCAAGATTGAAAAGGCCGAATGGGTTGCTGCCGTCGAGGTCCACCACACGCTTGAATGTCGCGACGGCATTGGCGAGATCGTTCAACCCGCGATATCCGAGGCCGAGCTGATTGATTGCGATCACCCAGTTCTGACGCAGGCTGACGGCGACATTTAAGGCCGTAACTGCCGCCTGATAGTCTCCGAGACCATTGTTCGTCGAGCCGAGGTTTAGGTACGCGGCGTCGAGCTTAGGGTCCTTTTCAACCGCTTTTTGCAGAAACGCCCTTCCGAGTTCGAGGTCGGCTTTGGCCCCGGCCTCATCCTTCGCCTCGCGTTTCGCCACGCCGGAATTGTAATATGCCCAGCCCAGATTCGAGTCATCTACCGCCGTCGGACTCATTTCCCGAGCGGTGTTGAGCCTGGCAACAGACTTGTCCCACTCGTTCGTTTTCCCAAGGCAAAAGCCCCACTCGCTGTACAGTTCGGGTGTTTTTATCGTTTCGGACGCGATCTTGTATTCTGCGTTTGCGTCGCCATATCGTCCGAGTTGGCGATAGCAGCTCGCTAAATTGGCGTGAGCCTGAGCGTTTGACGGCTCATAGCGGATGACGTTTTCGTACGATGCCGCCGAATTGTTGTAATCGCCGGCATTGTAGTACCAAACGCCCAGCTCAAATGATGCCGGTGTGAATTTCGGATCGACCTCGAGCGACCGCTTGTACGCAGCGACCGCGGCGTCATTGCGGCCGATTCGGACCAGCGTCTGGCCGCGATAGTAATTTGCCATCAAATTTCGGCTATCGAGTTCGAGTACACGGTCAAATGCGGCAAGTGCCTCAGGGTTCTTGTTCTGCTTATACAGGACCAATCCCCGCAGATATCGGGTGTCGGCCGTGTCCGACCCGCCGGCCTCGGCCTTTGCCAGGCATTGATCGGCCTTATCTATCTGTCCGGCGTCGATGTAGGCAAGTCCAAGCGTCGCGTTCAGATCGGCCAATGTCGGGTTGATCGCGAGTGCCTTTTCATAGTTTAGAATGGCCTTGTCGGTTTGCTTCTTACCGTCGTAGATCGCCCCGAGCTTTGCGTAAGCGACGTCATTTTTGTTATCGAGTTTTATCGCCTCGTCGAAATAGACGATCGCGGCGTCGCTGTTCGTCTCACCGGCGACCGCGATCCCCTTTTCGGTAAGAGCGTCGCTTAGGCCGTCGGTCGCCCGTTTGTTACGCGGATTCTGGACCAGTGCCGCACGGTAATTCGTGATCGCGAGGTCGGTCTCGCCGTTGTCGAGGTTGGCCTCGGCCTTTGCGGTCAATGTGTTGGACAGGGCGATCTTTTTGTTGGCCGCCGCGATCGCCGCCTTTTTGCGGGCCGCGATCAATGCCGCACGCCGCTTCTTGGCCGCTGCCGCGATCTGGGCATTTGTTCGTCTGGCCTTGGCACCGCCGCCCGCTGCTTCACCCAGAAAGGCATAGGCAGAACCAAAACTCGCCTGCGGCTTCTTGCTGCCGTTGCGAAAAACGAACGCACTGCCGCCGCCGGTGATACTCTCGGTCGCCACCAGGTCCTGAGCCCTCACGGCCGCCGCCTGCGGCATCAGCGAAAACATTACGAGAAATACGATCGACGATCTCAAAAGCCTTGAACGAAATGCCATAATAAACCTCAATTACAAATTAAATTATACCCAACCATGACGTAATTGAGCAGAAATTTTGCGTACCTTAAAAGCCGACAAAGATCGGCTCAGGCTCGAGCAGGATGCCGAACTTTGCGTTGACACCGGATCTGATAAGTTCCTTGAGCTCAATGATATCGCCTGACCGGGCGGCGCCCAGATTGACTATCGCAAGCGAGTGTTTGGCCGAGATCCCGGCACCGTTCAACTCAAAACCCTTTGAAAATCCGGCGTTTTCAATCAACCACGCCGCGGGTACTTTTACCATCCCGTTCGCTGCCGGAAACTTCGGGACCTCGCCAAACTTCACCTTCAGCTCGTCATACTTTTCGGCCGGCACTAATGGATTCTTAAAGAACGATCCGGCGCTTCGCGAGTTTGGGTCGGCCGGGTCTATGACCATTGATTTTGAGCGGCGTATCGCCAGGACCGCGTCACGAACCTCGCCAAGGCCGGGCGACCGGACCGCGAATCTCTCGGCCAGTTCCCTGTACGCCAATTTCGGGCGACCGTTCACCGCTAATCGAAAATCGACGCCGGTGACGACGTATCTGTTACGGTCCGTTGAGTTAAAGATGCTCTTCCGGTAACCAAAACCACACTCGCTGTTCGGCAGTTCGGTAATTTCCCCGGTTGTCCGGTCGAGGCACCGGACCGACACGATCGTCTCGCTTACCTCTTGCCCGTATGCTCCGACGTTCTGGACCGGCGTTCCGCCGACCAGGCCCGGAATTCCGCTCATACATTCGACGCCCGCAAGGCCGCGTTCAACAGTGTAAGCGACAAACCCGTCCCAATCTTCGCCGGCACCGACCGAAAGAACGACATAATCCGCCTCGAGGTCGATCTCCCGGATACCTTTTATCGAGATCCTGATAACGAGGCCGTCAAAACCGCCGTCAGCGACGACTATGTTGCTTCCGCCGCCCAACACAAAAACATCGAGGTCATTCTCCCTTGCATGTGCGAGCGCGGCTTTCAACTCTTGCTCTACCCGGACCTCAGCGAAATAACGAGCCGCGCCGCCTACCCCTAATGTGGTAAGCGGCGCGAGTTCGACGTTCGTTTGTATCTCGATCGGGCTCGTCACGGGTTATTACTTCTTGACGGCTCCCATCGTGATCAGTTCAAGTTGGGTTGCGAGGTTTTTCTGCCCCATCTTTAAAAGCTTTTGGTAAGCCTGCTTTGCCCCGCCCATATTGCCGTTTCGAAACTCCGCTTCACCAAGGTTGTACACCGCACTGGCAAAATTCGCGTCCTTGTCGATCGCCTTCTTGAAGTTGTTTATCGCTTCTTTGTAATTGTTCAGTTTGCGGTAGGCGATGCCGAGTTCATTCAGGGCAAATACCCACTTCGGTTCCTTTTTGACGACCTTGGTGAGGGCGTCAACGGCGCCGGTATAATCGCCGAGGTCGGTCAGCGTCATGCCGAGATTGAGCAGCGGGCCTTCGACATACGGCGGATTAGTCGCCACGGCCTTCTGAAGATTTGTCTTTGCCGATTCCAGTTTGATCATACGGTCCGACTCGCGTTTCTCGTACTGGTCAATTCGGGCCGCGTTGTAATAAGCCCATCCGAGATTGGCAAAGTCCGCCGTATTGCCGCCGCCGAGTTCGACGGCCTTTTCAAGTGCCTTGATCGCCGCCGGCCACTGACAAGCCACGAAATTCCTTTGATTTATCTCGCACTGCCGCCCGACGACGTATCCGATCTTGCTGTAAACATCGGCTATCTCGTCTTTGCTGAAATCCATGCTTCGGGACATAAATAGTACCGCAAGATCATAATTTGACTGCGCCTCGACAAAATTGCCGGTCATACGATGAGCGTCGCCCAGTGCGGCAAACACCTCGCCGCTGTCATTCTTTAACCTGGCCGCCTGTTTATATGCGGCGACCGAATCAGCGTACTTCTCTGCGTCATAGAACGCCCCGCCGAGTCCACGCCAGGCTTCAAAATACTTCGGCCTCAGGCTGACCGCCTTCTGATAATCCGCGATCGCCTCAGTGATCCGGTTCATCCGAACGAATGCCTCGCCGGAGTTGAAATAAACATCGGCATTTTCAGGGTCGAGTTGCTTAGCCCGCTGAAAAGCCGCGAGGGCTTCCGGGTTGCGGTTTTGCGAAAGGCGGATCATTCCGAGAAACAACTGGGTCTCGGCCATATCCGGGGCCGCCGCGAGAGCCTTGGTCAACAGTTCATCAGCCTTGGCGATCTCACCCTTCTGAAAATAAAGTACGCCGAGCGGCAAATAGATCTCCGACAGTGCCTTGTCATTTGCAAGGGCCTTTTCATAATTGGCGATCGCGAGATCGGCCTGATCAAGTTCGTTATAGACCTCACCGAGGCCGAATAACGCCGCGGCATTGTTCGGATTGTTCTTGAGAGCCTCAAGGAAAAAAGCCTTGGCGGTTGTCGCCTGGTCCCTGATCAACAGTTCATTTCCCTTGGCAGCCAGCGCGTCGCTGAGTCCGTCGACCGCCTTTTTGTTCTTGGAGTCAAGGGTTACGGATTCACGAAAGAAATTGACCGAATTTTCGAGGTCATTCTGATCGATGTAATATTCACCAACGCCGGCAAATAGCCGCGACGCCTGGTCCTTAGGCATGGTCCTTACACTCGGCGGCAGTTTGTCGGGATCGACGACCGTCGATCTGGCTCGGCGAGGTTGGACCTTGGCGAGCGTTTCGTATTGGGTCTTGATACGCTTTGCCGACTCCAGCCGCTGGGCTTTGGTCCGCGAGGTTCGCGAGGTCGAAGAGTATTTCTTTGACGCCTTGGCGGAGTTGCGGAAAACGAAGACGCTCGAACCGCCCGTAATGTCGCTGACCGGTACGAGATCCTGGCCGAAGACCGTAAAGCAAGCCGACAAAACTGACAAGATCGCCATCAGCGACAAGGTTGACCGTAGGACTCTGAACTTATTCAACATTTAATCTCCTGTTTCTCGTAAATGCGACTAAAAGCACTCTTCGACTAAAGGTTCGATGACCTTTCGGATAGCAGACGTTTTCCGACAAATATTTTTGCCGGAAAAGTAGAACGCTCGGGCGAATTTTAACATGAAAAAGCGCCGTTCGGGCCGCGAATTCCAAATTCAGCGGCCCGATCACTTTTCCCGGCATGATAACTTTCGGCTTTTACTGGCTGACGTTGGTGCCCCGCACCTTGATCAACGCCCGCCGCAGGAACCCGAACGGGAACCGCGTGGCGAATCGGCGATATTTATCTACGTCCTGGAGCGAGTAAAGATATGCATTATGATTATCGACCAGACGTTCCATCACACACGGGTGACGATGGATCGGGAAATCGCCGATCTCAATGACAAAAACGAGATTGGGAAGAATATATCCGTGAAACTTGGCCCCTTTGTCCTGAAGATATTTTACGGCCGCGGCAATACCATTGTAGGTGATCTGCGAATCGTGGAACATTATCGCCCCGTTCTCCGCCAATACATCCAGACAGAATCTGAAGTCGCGAAACACGGCTTCGTCAGTATGTTCGCCGTCGATAAAGCAGAGATGCATTTTCGCTCCGACTTGTGCGGGCGTGATCGTTGCGGTATCTCCGTCGATGGTAGTGACCTTGTCGACGCTTCCGGCCGCTTCTTTCAGCAGTTCGAGCATGCGTGCGGTCGAGTTGTTTTGATAGACCCAGTCATAACCGCGGGCGTCAGGCTGACTCTCGGGCCGCTTGTCGATCGACACGACGCTCGCACAGCGGTCATCCATCAGATAGGGCTGAATACTGCCGCCGAGATACGATCCGATCTCAAGGTAATTAAACGCCGGCACCAACTCGCCGACCGCCAACTGGCATGCGAGCAGCGACGCCCGATCATGATCCGTGGACTGGCTCGGTATCTTGTCAAAAAGCCCGATATCCAGATTGCTAAGTTTTTCCTGAAAATCACTCATATTACGAAAAATCGAAAGGCAGATAATACCACAACATTCGCGAACCGGTAGAATCAGCAAAAACAGAAAGAGCAGATCAGTGACCTGCTCTTTTCACGGCGATCATCGAACTGCGGCCTTATGGAACAAAGGCGTTCTCAGTTGGAATATCGGTGCTTATGCCGAATTGGTAACCGGTGTATCCCGATGTCGACCTGAGCAGATGCCAGATGCCGGTCGATGGCCTGAATATCGCGATATCAGCCTTGCCGTCACCGTCATAATCGCCGGCCACCGGCTTGTCGCCCGGCGTTCCGAACGGGCCGATCAGGAATGATCCGTTGCTGCTGTTGATGATGTACCAGACACCGGTCGACGGACGAAATACCGCGAAGTCCGTCTTGCCGTCACCGTCATAATCGGCCGGCGTCGGCATATCGGTAGATATTCCCCATTTGGTCGCCCGTTGGATGCCGTCCACACTGCTCTGCCACCACCAATTCCCGTCTGAAGGCCTGTAAATCGCAATGTCGGACTTGCCGTCCCCGTCAAAATCGCCGGTCACCGGCTGGTCACCGGCCAAACCGAACGACACGATGGAGATCAAGCCGGAACTTCCCATTCTGTACCATTTGTTCTCAGACGGCCGGAAGACAATGAGATCCGCGATGCCGTCGCCATCGAAATCCGATGGACGCGGCACATCACCGCCAGATCCCCAGTTTCCTGACTTTTGCTGACCGTCGACGGAGGACAAATACCACCATGCCCCCGATCGGAATATGCCGAGATCGGTCTTTCCGTCACCGTCATAGTCAGCCGGGGCGATGACGTCCCCCGCAAGCCCGAATGTCATCTCGTACACCGTCATGTCCGAGCTCTTCAGGACATACCATCGGTTCGTCGAAGCACGAAAGACCGAAACATCGGCACGGCCATCACCATCATAGTCAAATAGTGTCCTGGCCGGTGGGACCGAATTCAAAAGTCTTGCGACCCTAACCGCCGAAAGACCGTTTACCAAAATGAACTCGCCGGTTAACAATATCTTGTTATCGGCCTGAAGCCCGATATCATACACTGATGTATTCGGATGTGCCGTCATCGTCGGATCAAGTGTCCCGTTGGCATTGAGGCGAGCAAAACCAACCTGCGATTGACCTTGAACGTACGCCATGCTGCCGCCGATCAGGACCTTATCGTCGGGCTGGACCTTGACTGCCCGCACGGAACCGTCTGCGACCTGAACGAATGTCGCGTCAAGCGAACCATCAGGCAGCAATCGGCCAACCCTCAGCCTCTGAGCTCCATTCAGAGATGTAAACTCACCTCCGAGTACCACCTTACCGTCACTCTGCAGATCAAAATCGTTCACGATGCCGTTTGCGCCTCCCGGTGGATTGAAGGTCGCGTCAAGCGAGCCGTCCGTTTCGTTTAGCCGCGCGATCCGGCCCCGGATCACTGCTCCGACCTGCGTAAATGCTCCGCCGATCATTATCCTGCCGTTGGCTTGAATGACGATCTTATTCACAGCACCGTTAGGTTGAGCGACAAATGTACCGTCATTCGATCCGTTAGAATTCAGCCGCCGCAGACCAAACGAACCGCCGGCCAATATTTGTCCGTTAGTTAATACGATAATGTCATTGGCCGGGCCAAAAAACGGAGTCGTGAACGAAGCGTCCTTCGTGCCGTCAGCATTTAGGCGAATTACCTGATCGACGCCCGCAATACCTATCAGCACTTTACCGTCAGGCTGTGTCGCGATCGCGATTATTGACCTTTGCGAAGCATCAGAGTTCAAATAAGGCACGAAGCCCGTATCGAGGGTGCCATTCGAATTGAGTCGAACGAGGCCATTTCGCTTCACGCCGTTGAAAAACGGAAACTCACCGCCGATCAGCGTCTTACCGTCAGAAAGCGGCAAAACCTTATTGACGCGGCCCGTGATCGAAAAGATCGGAGCGAATCCCGTATCCGGCGTAGCATCGGAATTAAATCGTCGAACCGTGACCGAATAAGGACCGAAGCTCGCTCCGACTATCACCTTGTCGTCCGTTTGCAATGCCACATCATATACGGTCGACGGGTCAGCTAACACCGTATTATTTTGAAATGAATTATCCAACTGCCCGTCCGTATTAAGGCGAGCGACACTTGTTCTGCTAACGCCGTTAAACGAGAGAAATCGGCCGCCAATAATGACCTTGCCGTCTGAAGCTAATTCGATATCACGGACCGCCACCGAAAAACCGCCACCGGCACCCGGGTTGTTCTGGTTGAAAGTCAGGTCGAGCGAACCATCGGCATTCAAAAGCGAAAGGCGGCCCTGCGAAAAACCGTTCACGCTTGAAAATGTGCCGCCGATCAATATCTGCCCGTTCGATTTGACCTTCAGTGCCTCGACTGATCCGTTGGTCAAAAACGAAAGGAAAGTACCATCGACAGATCCGTTGGTCGTCAGTCGTTTTATAACCCCGCTCGAAGTATCGCCGGTAAGGAACCCGCCGATCAGTATATTTCCGTCGGGTTGTATCTCGAGGTCACGGACCGATAATCCGGCCACCGATGAAAATGAATTATCAACCGTGCCATTCGCATTGAGACGAGCAATATTCTGCGTCGCACTCGGCCCGGTAAATTCGCCGCCGATAACGATCCGGTTATCCGCTTGTATCTCGATGTCATCGATCCGACCGCCGAAAATACCAAATGTGTTAAAAGTTATGTCGAGCGAGCCGTTCGAATTCAAACGTCGCAACCCCGGCTGCGGCTCGCCGATCTGTGAATAAAAGTAACCGCCCACGAGTATTTTACCATCAGCCTGAACCGCAATGCTGTTGACGGAAGATCCGATTCCAAATGCCGCGAAAAGATTTTGGGTATTGAATGTCGGATCAATGGTGCCGTCAGCATTGAGGCGGGCGATACTAGTTGCGGCAACGCCGTTGGCCTCAGTAAAATAGCCGCCGACAAGGATCCTGCCGTCAGCGAGGCGTTTTACCACGCTGATCGTACCGTTGGTCGTTCCGTGAGCAGAAGCCGTGAACGATGTATCCAGGTCACCCGACGCAGCAAAAACCGCCGTTGAAGCCACTGCCAAAACCCAAAAAGCCCAAATTGCCGATTCCCGAACTCTTCTCCGAAATAATAATTTGGTCATTTCAACTCCTCAATGATTCGCCGGATCTCACCACCGATCGGCGGTCCGTCAGCAAAGTTAGGGCACAAAGGCATTTTCGACCGGGATGTCGGAACTAACACCAAACTGGTAACCGGTGTATCCCGATGACGACCTGAGCAGATGCCAGATGCCGGTCGATGGCCTGAATATCGCGATATCAGCCTTGCCGTCACCGTCATAATCGCCGGCCACCGGCTTGTCGCCCGGCGTTCCGAACGGGCCGATCAGGAATGATCCGTTGCTGCTGTTGATGATGTACCAGACACCGGTCGACGGACGAAATACCGCGAAGTCGGTCTTGCCGTCACCATCGTAATCACCCGGAGCGGGAAGGTCAGTATCGATGCCCCAACGTGTCGCACGCTGAATATTATCGATGCTGCTCTGCCACCACCAATTGCCGTCCGACGGACGATATATAGCCACATCCGATTTGCCGTCGCCGTCAAAATCACCCGTGACCGGCTTGTCGCCGGCCAGTCCGAAGTACTTGTCGCTGGACTGTCCGTTGGCACTGCTCATTCGCAGCCACTGATTTGTCGATGGCCTGAATACGATGTAATCGGCACGTCCGTCGCCCGTATAATCAGAGGGCCGCGGGATATCGCCTGCCGCACCCCAATGGGCGAATTTCTGTCCGCCGTCGAGCGTGCTCAGCGACCACCAATCGCCGCTGGACGGCCGGAAGATCGCCATATCTGTCTTGCCGTCGCCGTCATAGTCCGCCGGCACCGGAATATCGCCCGCGATCGCAAATATCTGCTGAACCAGGCTGAAATCACTGCTTCGCAGCACGTACCATTTATTTTCCGACGGCCTGAAGACCGACACGTCCGCCTTGCCGTCGCCGTCAAAATCGAACGGCGTGACACGCGTGAAAAGCCCCGGTATCACACGGGCGATACCGGCACGCGTCGTGTTCTCGATCCGTGAAAAGTCGCCGCCGACTACGACACTGCCATCAGGTTGAGTCGCCATTGCCCGGACCGCTCCATTCGCTCCGTTCTGCATAAAGAGCTGATCAAGCGTTCCGTTCGAACTCAACCTCGTAAGGTTGTTTCGTGAAACACCACCGACCGACGTGAAATTGCCGCCGACCAGAATGCTGCCGTCCGTTTGGATCGAAATTGCGTTGAGCCTGAGGTCCGAGCTGTTGCCGTTGACGAACACGGCAGGCGTGAATGTGGCGTCCGCGGTTCCGTCGCCGTTTCGACGCAAGATCGCCGACGCCCCGCCGGCACCGGCAAGACAGATCACCTTATCGCCGGCGACGGAATAGACCTTGTCGATGGATGAGATCGAACCGGCATTGAATGTCTGGTCGATCGAGCCGTTGCTGTTTAATCGGACGAGATTCGATCGGTTAAATCCGTCAACACCCGAGAATGCACCGCCGACGATGTATTTGCCGTCCGCGGTCTGAGCGGCTGAGTAAACTGCCCCGCTTGAAATAATGGGCGTAAATGTCGTATCCAGCGAGCCGTCCGCGTTGAGCCTGGCGACCCTTTCCCGGGCAACACTGTTAACCGTGGTGAAGCCGCCCGTGATGAGTATCTTGGAATCACTTTGAACCAAAATGCTGTAAACCGATCCCACGACCGGGGCGAAAGCGGTATCGAGTGTTCCGTTAGCATTTAGCCGGATCAACCCGAACCTTCCCGTTCCGTTGTAGGTCGTAAATGTGCCTGCGGCCAGTATCTTGCCGTCGCTCTGGACCGCGAGCGTACTCGGAACAACATCAAATCCCGTTCCCGGATCGAAGGTCGGATCTGTTGTGCCGTCTGCATTTATGCGGGCGAATGACGGCCTCGCCGTTCCGTTCATCGACGCAAAACTGCCAGCAACAACGAACTGGCCGCTCGGCTGACGCACCATCGCCGATGCCGTGCCGAAAATACCGACGTTCGGATTGAACGAAGCATCCACATTTCCGGCCGAATTGACCCGGAAGAACCGATCGATCGCTGCACTCGATGCACCGAAGAAGATGATCCGATCGAGGGTATCGACCGTCCATTTGCGATAAACCGAACTAACATCGACCGGATGAACGAATGTGCCGTCCAACGTGCCGTCGGAAGCAAGGCGCATCAGCTTTCCTCCGGTTGTGATGAGTATCTTTCCGCCAGAGACGATGGCAACTTGATTAACGGACCCGGGCAGGACGGGCGGATTAAATGTCAGGTCTACATTTCCGGCCGGCAATACGCGGACGAGGTCTTTTCTGAAGACACCGTTGACCGCGTCAAACCGCCCGCCGACGATCAATGCCCCATCAGCCTGCAGAAATATTGACCCTGCGTCGAGGCCCGTTCCCAAACCGCTGCCGGTGATCGATGGTGCTTCAAAAGTGCTGTCCGACGTGCCGTCCACGTTCAGCCGCCGTACGCTGGCTGACGAACTGAAGGCGCTATATGTAGTCACAGCCCAATAGATCTTTCCCGAAACGTCAACCGCGACCGATCTCAGATATCCGTAGATCGTTCGCCCGCCATCGTAACCGGCCGGAGTAAACGCGGCGTCGGCGTTGCCGTCCGAATTGAGTCGGGTCAGATATCCGGCGTGAAATCCGTTGCCATAGCCGCCGGCGGTCGAAACAAGTATCTTGCCGTCCGGCTGAAGAGCAAAAAACTCAGCCGACGAGGAAGCAAACCCGCCAACGTTGAACACGCTGTTAAAAGAAGTGTCGTTACTGCCATCCAGGTTGAGCCGCACGACCTTAGACTGATAACTTAGCGAAGTACCCGCGACGATCAGCTTGCCGTCCGGCTGAATGCCGACATTTGTCACGCTGCTCAAGAGGCATCCGCAATAATTGAATGAAGCGTCGGCACTGCCGTCCACATTAAGACGCGTGATCTGGCCGCCGGCTTGGGCGTCAACCGAAAAATTCGCTCCCCAAATGACGATCTTGCCGTCAGATTGGGCCAGCACGCCGGTCGTATTTTGCGAACTGAGCGCCTTGGCCGGCACCGGGACAAATCCGGCGTCGACCTGACCAGTCGCCGCGACCGTGGCGGCAACCGATACTATCGATAACAAAACTGTAATGATCTTCAAGGTTGGTATGTTGACTGTCATAATGCCTCCGGCGATCAGATCGGGCGCGGGATTTGTGCATCGGATCTGAAACGTGTCGTATACGATCATTATAGACCACTTTACGCTCATCACGACATCAACTTCGTGTGGTCCGGAGCGATTTTGCCGGATCATCGCCGGTTTTTATTCCGGCAATTTCGTAGTACCGATCACCGGTATGGCAACATTATCCGCCGTGAGTGTGATTTGCCGATGAATAGTCTTGCTATCTAGGTTATTGTTGTATAAATTACAGATTACACACAACTGATTTCTTCGGGTTGTTGTTGAGGGTTTGCTGTCTTCGCCACAGCCTTGACGATCGCAGGGCGACCCAAAAATTCCGCACTTTTACTACGAAAGGAGAACTTGCCGAAAATGAAAGCATTTACAACTGATAATATCAGGAATCTGGCTGTCATTGGACACGGCGACGCGGGTAAAACCCAGCTCGTCAGTTCGATGCTCCACGTTGCCGGTGCCGGCGGACGATGGGGTAAGGTCGACGAAGGCACCACCATAACCGACTACGACGAAGATTCGATAGAACGCAAAATATCTCTTAACAACAATTTCGCCCACGCCGAATACCAGGATACAAAGATAAATCTGATCGATACGCCGGGTTACGCCGCGTTCGTTTCGCACGCACGTCCGGCACTGCGCGTCGCAGACTGTGCACTGGTCGTCGTCGACGGCGTCCATGGCATCGAGGTCCAGACCGAAAAAACGTGGAATTACGCCAACGAGTTCATGCTGCCGCGTTTCATGGTCATCAACAAGATCGACAAGGAAAACGCCGACTTTGACCACGCGATCGAGACCGCGACCGATTCGTTCGCCCGTTCGATCGTACCGTTCACGCTGCCGATCGGCAGTCAGGCCAATTTTCGAGGCGTGATCGACGTCGTTCACCAAAAGGCGTACGAGTTTGACGCCGACGGCAAGGCCAAGGGCATTGCCATCCCGGGCGAGATGACCGGCGTGCTCAATTCGACACGCGAACGCCTGATCGAGATCGTCGCCGAATCGGACGACGCCTTGATGGAAAAGTACTTTGAGACGGGCACGCTGCCGGAAGAGGACATCGTACCGAATCTCGCCAAGGCTATCGCCGCCAGCAAACTCTGTCCGGTTTACGCCGTATCGTCGCTCAACCTGATCGGCATCCAGATCCTTTTGGATCATCTCGTCGAGTTTGCCCCAAATCCGGCAACTCACGAGGCGGAATACGGTTTCAAGGACTACGATATGACCGGCGACCGCGTCTCACGCAAATACAGCAATGACGAGCCTTTTTCGGCGTACGTTTTCCGCACGATCGCTGACCCGTTTGCCGGACGCATCAACGTGATGAAGGTCGTCAGCGGCAAGATCGCGACCGACGCCGTCGTCTATAATTCGACTCACGACGCTGTCGAACGCCTCGGAGCACTCCATGTGATCGCCGGCAAAAACCTCGAAAAGGTCAACGAGGCCGCGACCGGCGACATCATCGCAGTCGTGAAATTAAAGGAAACACAGACGGGCGACACACTTTGCGATAAGGCAAATCCGATCGTCTATCCGCCGGTCGAGTACCCCGAAGCCGCGATCGCCTTTGCCATCGAGCCAAAGTCGCGTGCCGACGAAGACAAGATCTCGACCGCACTTCACAAAATACTTGAGGAAGACCCGAGTCTGCACTTTGACCGCGACCCGCAGACCAAGGAGTTCATCCTTTCCGGCTCGGGCCAGCTGCATATCGAGACCGTTGTCAAAAAGCTCGAACAACGCTATCACGTCGAGGTAACGCTCCATCCGCCCAAGGTTCCGTACAAGGAAACGATCACGCAAACGGTCGAGGTCCAGGGACGCCATAAGAAACAGTCCGGCGGACGCGGTCAGTTCGGCGACTGCAAATGCATCTTTGAACCGCTCGAACGCGGCGGCGGATTTGAGTGGGTCGATAAGATCTTCGGCGGTGCCGTTCCGCAAAATTTCCGTCCGGCCATCGAGAAAGGCATCATCGAGGCGGCCGCCACCGGAGCGATCGCGGGCTATCCGCTCGTCGATTTTAAGGTGACGCTCATCGACGGCAGTTATCACGCGGTCGATTCGGACGAACATTCGTTCCGGGCCGCCGGCCGCAAGGCGTTTCGCAATGCGATCGACCGTGCTAAGCCGACATTGCTCGAGCCGATCATGGACGTCGAGGTCTTTACGCCCCAGGAGGTCTCAGGCGACATCATGGGCGACCTCAACAGCCGACGCGGGCGCGTCGCCGGCATGGAAATGCGAGGTAAGCAGCAGGTGATCAAGGCCAAGGTCCCGCTTTCGGAAATGCTCGATTACCAGTCGAAGCTCAATTCCGTCACGCAGGCTCGCGGTTCGTATCATATGCAGTTTTCGCACTATGACCCGTTGCCGGGCAATCTGGCCCAAAAGGTCATCGACGAGGCCGTCGCCTCCGGCAGAGTTAGAGCTCAGGATGATGACGAGTAAGTGTTTACTGCAATTTGGCTAGACGAAACGCCATCGACACACAGTTCGATGGCGTTTTTCCTTGGAGGAAGATATGAAGAAACTTTCGATTCTCCCTTTGATGTTGATCGCGGCCGTGGGCCTAGGCTCGGCATGCCAAAAGGCGGGCGGATCTAAATGGCCGGCAACCTCCGAAGCTGCGGACGCGACGCCTTCAACGTCCGTGAAAACCGGTAAACTGACGCTCAACGCGCAGCCGGCCGGAACGCTCGAAGATCCGAATCCTCTGATCTCTAAACTCAAGGGTATTCTCAAAATGCGTGAAGACGAAGGCATATTCCGCGAGAAGACCAACGAGGTCATGAAGGACGTCTATGTCGTAGCCGACCCGAAGGTATCGATAAACGCGATCGCAAAGTTAGGCGAGTCCGGCAGCGATCTCTGGTTTCCACGCGGTAAAACTATCCCTGAACCGTTAACCCCGCCAAGACCCAATCCGCTCACCCTCGTCGTCAAAACCGAGAATAGCCCGGCCGAGTGGTTCTCTGCTGGAACAAATGACGAAGATCTCGGCAAACTGGCGTGTCTGGTTCGATTTGAAACCTACAAAGAAAGAACGGAATTGATCCTTGGACGCACGCACAAGAGCTCGATCGAGATAGCGTCCGATGACAGTTTTTTCCTGAATACGGAATTAAGTCCGGACTTGATCAAGGCGGAAAACCTCAAGCCCGATCAGCGGGCCGTTACCGAATCTGAGTTGAGTTCAGTTTTGGGTATGCTCTACGAAAAGCGGAGCTACGCTAGTTCATTCGATCGTGAGCAGCAAGGTCTTACGGTAATTGCGAGCGAAAATGCGTCGTATGCGAGCTTGCTGAAGCTACTCGCCGCTATCGATAAACCAAATGTCGTGGTCACCGTTCGAATCCGGCCGCTGACTTTCGTCGAAAAGAAAGAGAAATAGAGCCGTTTACGCCTTAACCGATCTATGGCGTTCATCGTACAATAATCAGACAAACTTTTTTGGAGATGATATGAAACGAAATTTCTCTTTACTTCTTATTGTTCTCGTCGCTGCCGTTGCGGTCAGTTCGCAGGTTCGGCCGCCGACACCGCGCGGCAGCCAAAAGGCGACCGTTTCGCAAACACTCGGCACGACCGAGGTTTCGGTGACCTACAGCCGTCCGGCGATATTTGGCCGAAAGGTCTATGGCGATTGGCCCAAGCCAACTTCCGGCGAAGCCACGCTCGACAACGGCAATGATCGCCCGAAAGACGCTCCGCTCGTTCCGTGGGGACACATCTGGCGGACCGGCGCCAATGAAGCCACGCTTTTCAGTGTAAATGACGACGTGCTCATCAACGGCCAGCCGCTCGCGGCGGGCAAGTACAGCCTGCACACGATCCCGGGCAAAGACGGCGAATGGACGATCATCTTTAACAGCGACGAGGGCCAGTGGGGCAGTTTCTCGTACGATTCGAAAAAAGACGTTCTCCGGGTCAAGGCCAAGGCCGAATGGCTGGCCGCCAGCTCCGAGCTGCTGACATTTGATATCGACCCCGATGTCCCTGCCAAACTGGGTGATGTTGCTTCAAAGGGCACCGTCGTCCTTCGTTGGGAAAAGCTGCGGCTGCCGTTTACGGTCGAGGTCAAGGATATGGTCGGCTCGACGTTGACCCGGCTCGCGGCGTTCGTCGCCGCCTCGAAAGCCGATGATCCCGGCCCGCGAATCAGTGCTGGTAACTACGCAAAAGCCAACAAACGTACCGAACAGGCAAATGCGTGGTTCGAGGAAGCTCTAAAGCTGAATGACGCTTTGATCGCGAAAAAGGAGACATTCCAGAACCTCCAGCGAAAGGCCACGATCCTGTTGAATCTCGGCCGCAACTCGGATGCCCTCGCTGCCGCCGAACGTGCCGTAGTGGTCGGCAAGGCTGACGCGAATGTAAAACCGGCGGACATCGCGGCTATGGAAAAGCGGATCGCCGATATCAAAGCCGGAAAACAATAGTTGCCCGGTCGATCAAGTGGAACAAACAAAAAGGCACTGCACGTAAATGCAGTGCCTTTTTAATTTTGTTAAAGCCGGATCAGGCTGCTTTCTTGTGACACATCGTGCACTGAGTGGTCGTTGGGCCTTTCGTTGTCGGAACGGTCTTTTTGACCTCGGTATGACATCCCGCACACGTTCGGTGAAAAGCCTGCTGATTGTTGAGCGAGATCACCGCCGCGCTTCCCTCATGCTTAACCTCGGGAATAGCATCGAGCAGTTTCGGCTTTTCGCCCGTTCGGGCGTGACAGTCGCGGCATGCGTTAGCACCGGCTCCGGCCGGATCCTTGGCAAATAGCTCAGCCGTCAGCGTCGTTGTCCGGTCTGCCGGCCACGCCGTCTTCAATGGCGGAAACTTTGCGATATCAGCCGCCGGACGTGCCGTATGATGACACGCAATACAGGCGATCGCACCGCTCTGATCGATCGTGTACGTTCCGCCGTTGTGCTTTTTGTGGTCAAAAGTGACCTGTCCGAGCTTAGCGTCCTTGGCCAGCGTTATGACGTCCGGCATCGTTTGCGGAGCCTTTTGAGCACTGCTGCGTGATCCGGTAAAGTCACTTGCAATAAAAACAAAACCTACCGCCAACACTGCTGCGATGATCATCAAGATCGAATTCTTCTTCATCACTAAAACCTCCCGCCAGAAATTGAATCAAAAAATAACCTGAAAATGTGCGCCGCCAAACCGAATATTGGGTTTTCAATCACATAATACACCCGTCTTGTTAGATGTCGAAATGTGCGGGCATGTTGACCCGATTCGCATTGCCGCAACCGCGCAGAAACGTATTCCCGCGGTTATTTGCCCCAGCGGTCCCAAACGGCCTTTGCGGTCCGGGCTATGACCGCCTCGCGTGTTTTTTCATCGGCTGTCGAATCCGCGACAAAAACAGCGACGGCTGCATGCCGGCCGTTCGGCAGGGTGATGATCCCAATATCGTTGGTTGCCGGTGTCACGCCATTTTCGGTCTGCGACGTGCCCGTCTTATGGGCGACGGCCGAACCGGCGGGCAGGAGCCCTTTCAGGCGTTTTGGCCCGGTTTGGGTCTCGGTAAGAAATTTCAAGAGAAGTTGACGGTTGTCCGGCGATACCCCGTTCCCTTCGTGCAGGCAGCGAAGTAGCGTTATCGCCGCATTCGGCGTTGCGAAATTGGCATACTGGGCCTGCCGGTCGCTCCCGAGTTCCTTTTCCGTGCTGACTACCTCGAGATCTCTAATACCGATCGCCGCCAGATATATTTGGACCTCGGCCGGGCCTCCGAGGATCCGCAGCAGAACGTCGTTCGCCGTACCATCGCTTTCTGAAACCGCAAACCGGATCAATTCGGCGACCGTCAGCGAACCGCCCTCGCGAAACTTGTCGCGGATCGGCGATCGTTGTGCGGGCCCCACCATATCCTCGGCCGAAAAGCCTATTTGCTCATCAAGAGCGAATTTCTCAGAGTCCACCGTTGAGAGCACAGCCATCGCGATCGGCAGTTTATAAACACTCTGCATCGGAAATCGCTGATCGGCATTTAGCGAGACGCTGTCGCCGGTCTCGAGGACCAGAGCCGCAACGCCGACCCTGCCCTTCGATCCGGCCGCGATGGCCTCGATCTGCTTTTGCAATTCCGCGTCCGGCTTTAATTGAAAATCGGACAATTTTATGGTCGGTGTCGTGACCTCGGGCGGCGGCGTCGGAAATCCGCTCGCCAGCTTTTCGACACGCTCGCAAGCAGAGATCGTAAGACAGAGGGCCGTCAACGAAGCAATTATGATCCTTCTCATATCCGGACGCCGCGTCAGAGCAGGGTTCCCTCGATGCCGCACGGGATCGAATAGACGGTGTCATTCGTTGCCACGATCATTTCGCCCTTTCGCGTGAAACAAAGGCCGACCACATTGCTGCCGGCGACAAAATGTTCCGCGTCGGCCCCGCCCGCCGAGATCATCGCGATGCCATGACGCCCGCGATAACACCCCGCGACATATAAATTCCCGGCCTTATCGAAAGCCAATCCCTGCGGACGCCCGAGTCCGCGGAAATATCGGCTTTCAGATCCGTCGGCTTCGACCACGTGTACGGCGTCAAAGCTGGCCAAACCCGGGGCCGTGACATAAAGCCGTCCGTCAGGGCCAAACGCCAGATGATATGCCGCGACCGATGGGTCGAGGGCCGCAAACGTCGCGGGCTCGCCGAGTTCGGTGAGCCGCCGGATCGTGCCGGCACGGTCGCTGACGTACATCCGGCCGTCCCGGTCAAACGCTATCCCGGTCGCAACGCCCAGCCCGGTCGCGAAAACTTCGCTGCCGCCGCGGTCGACCAGGTAAACCTCACCGCGGGCACGGTTGGTCACGAACATACGCCCCTTTTTATCAAATGCGATCCCGGTCGGATTGAGGATCGCGTCCGGCATATCCTCGAGAAACCCGTCCGGTTCGAGCCGAAAAAGGGTCTCGCTAAGCTGCTGGCCACGCGAACCAGAACGCGTCAATATCAGCGCATCGTCAAGCGGATCGATCGCCGGATTGGCGACGATGTGCATACCGTCAGCGAGCTTTCGGCCAATGATCAGCGGAAAAGGTCCGCTCTGGCGGCCGTCATTTTCGAGATGTATGTGGGTGTGGGACGATTCGATGCCGTCCGGGACGATCGCCAATACCCTCGACGACGACGCCGCGGTAATGCGGCATCGTTCGCCGCCGATATAAACGCCGGCCCCGCTCCGCAGATCCGCGACAAATCCATCGGTCTCGACGGCGATCTCGCCGCCCGGAATAGCGTACTTGGGTTCGACCGCCTTGATCTTTCCTACTTGCTCCATGTTTGTTCCCTGATTTTACGCCGAAGCGTCAACGTGTGTCGAACCCGTCGCGGCTTCGTTAGAAACTAAAAAAGCACGGCAACCACTCGATCGGCTGCCGTGCTCTATCCTCTTAGCTTGTACCGGAGGACGTATTACCGTTCTTCGATCGGGACGTACTTGAGGCCCCTAGCACCAATATACTCGGCACGCGGACGGATCAGCTTGTTATTGGCGTACTGTTCCAGAATGTGTCCGGTCCAGCCTGAGATGCGGCTGACCGCGAAGATCGGGGTGTACATATCCAGTGCGATGCCCATCAGGTAATACGTCGATGCCGAATAAAAATCGACATTCGGGTGCATTCCCTTTTTCTCGAGCATAAGCTGCTCGATCCGCTGTGACATTTCAAACCACTTCATCTCGCCTTTCTTCTCGCCCATGTGACGCGAATATTTGCGAAGCCATGTCGCACGCGGATCTTCGGTCTTGTACACGGCGTGGCCGATGCCCATTACCTTACGCTTTTCTTCCAGAGCCTTATCTAGCCACGAATCTACCGCCTCGAGACTGCCGATCTCGAGGAGCATCTTCATAACATTGGTATTCGCACCACCGTGCAGCGGTCCGGCGAGAGCCGCGATGCCGGCCGTAACCGCTCCGTACATTCCGGCCAGCGTTCCCGAAACAACGCGGGTGGTAAATGTCGAAGCGTTCAGCTCGTGATCCGCATGAAGGATCAGGCATACGTCGAACATCCTTTCCTCGTCGGCGTCAGCACGCTCGCCGCGTGTCATATACAGATAGTTGGCGGCGATGCTCAGGTTGTGATCCGGAGCGACGGGCTCCTTGCCGTTGCGAATGCGGTCCCAGGCGGCGGCGATCGTTCCGATCTGGCCCGTCAGCTTTGCTGCCGCCTTGGTAGCACGCTCGCGGTCGGTGCCGTGGCCGTCCTTGTCATAAAAATCGAGCGACGAGACCGCGGTCCGAAGCACGTCCATCGGATCGGCATCTTTCGGAAACTGCTTCATCAATGCGATCACGGCGGCGGGTGCCTCGTAATTAGCACGAAGCTCGGCCTTCAATTCATCAAGCTCAGCCTGATTCGGTAGCCGTCCGTGCCACAAAAGGTAAACAACCTCTTCGAACGTCGAGTGTTCGGCGAGATCGTGAATGTCATAACCCTGATAAATAAGAATTCCCTGCTCGCCGTTAACGTCGCCGATGGCACTCTGTGCTGCCACCACTCCGCGAAGGCCGGCAGATGCTGATGATTCGGTTGCTGTACTCATTTTGATATCAACTCTCTATTAAATTTGCCGTTTTATCCAAACAGATATTTTATAAGACGTTGCGAGTTGATACAAGTTTGCTCGCCCTGTCGCGGACAAATTCATTTTAACGATTTGAGGGCTTCTAACCATTAAATTAGATGATCGATCCGCAGCCTCTGCCCGAGCGCGTCATGCCCCGGCGGGCTTAAGTTTTATGATCTTTGAGTATTTAGGGGAGTTCGGTCTGTTGGGCGGGCAAAAAAATTATCCACGAATCGATGCAAGCCCCCAAAGGAGAACCAAACAAAGCCTGCATCCAATTCGTGGATAAAACCTTACAATTTTACAGATGCTCTCGGGTCGGTCAATGGTTTGCCGCGAGAGGCAAATTTTTTATCTGATCTGCGTTTCGTACGCAGTTTTGATCCTCAGCTGCTGGTTGCGGTTCAGCCGAATGTGCTTTCCGCGTTCGATAACCACAGCTCCGACGCCGAATGCAGCCCCGAGTCCCGCTCCGACGGCGGCTCCGACCGGCCCTCCGACCACGGCGCCGGCGACCAGTCCCACACCCGTCGCTCCGCCGATCTTGATGCCGTCGCTCTTGTACGAGCTCTTGCCGACCGCGGTGCCTTCCGTATTAACGATCTTGATATTGTCGCCCTTGATCGGCATTACTTCGGTAAGGATCGCGTTAAAGTTGCTCCAGCGTGTGTCATTCAGCAGGATGCGGTCAAACGAAAGCTGCAGTTCTGAGCGGCGCTTGATCCGACCCGGCGACTTGATCCGTGATACACGGCCCTCGATCGTCGCTCCGGCGATCTCTGACGGCGACACGACCTTTGCGGTAAATCGCTCGCCCTCGCGGCTCTTGTCTGTGCTGAGGTCTTCCTGCAATTCAAGCATCAGTTCGGTGTCACGCGGGATAACGATGATCGCGCCGTTCTGCGACTGAAATGTATTTGCCGGCGTTTCGACGTTGACCGCGGTCGTGTCAGTGCCGGCGACCGGCGTGACAGCAACATTGGTCTCAGGGATCACATTATTATTCTGCGAACCGGTCGGGATGATGCCGCGTTTTTTGATCTCCGTCGGCAGGGCCGACTCAAATGAGCGTTTTTCAAATCCTGTGTTGTAACCGGCCTCAAATCCCTGCTGGTATCCGTCGCGGTAATCCTCGATCGTTCCGTAGTCCCGATTGAATGCACGATCGGCCTTGGTGTAATCGGAGTGACGCGAATAGTTCTTGGCGAGGCTGTCGATCGTGTCGCGGTAGCCGGCCATGTATCCATCGGAATAACCCGTCCGATATCCACGCTGTAGTGCGATGTTCAGATCTTTAGCCTGAGCGTTTGTAGTGCTGACCAGAGCCATTGGCACTAAGATGTTGCTTAAGGTAAATCCCAAAAACACCACGAGAATACTCTTTGCGATTTTCATAAAATCTCCTTTGATTTAGATGTCGTTAGAACGTGAACCGATGTTACTAGAGTAAGTTATACATCAATACTTGAATTAACACAAGAGATTTTTTGCATAAAATTTTCGCAGTTTTCCACATGTGAAATTAAATGATCGCATAAGGTCTTATGCGAATAACGGCGAATTGCATTCCGGCTCGGCGGACGCAAAAAAGGCGGCAGGGTTATTTCCCTGCCGCCGACGCTATTTTGATCGAGCCTGATCAGAAGCTCTTTCGGAAAAGATAGGACGCCCTGATGAAGAATGTCCTGCTGTTTCGCTCAAACCCGGGCTCGAACTGCCCGGTGAACGGGCTGTAACCCTTGTAGTTGAAATTATCGTTGTACCCGACGTAAAACGCCGTACCCGGATTTGGATTCCAACCGAAGAGTAACTGTCCGCTCGCGTTTGAATTGAGCGTGTCATAGTCCCATCGTGCCCTGACATATATGAACCGTGTAAATTGATATGTGGACCTAACGGTAATCAGATCAGTATCGTAAGCCGTCTTTTTATTGTCGTTTCGCGTCAAACGGCTCTTGGTATAATCCATCGATATCCGTAACGGCTCGGTCGGCTTATATTCAAAACCGAGATTCATGTCAAACTGCCAGCCGCTGCCGGGATCGAGCTGCGGCGGTTCGGCAAAGTTCGGATACGGGTTGTTCACCGGATCGGCCTGATAGGCGTAGAGTCCGGCGATATAGTTCTGATACTGAGGGCTGTTCAAATACGTCGAAAATGCCGGGCTCGCACGCGGATATCGCGGACCGGCCCCAAAATCGTAGTCAAACGAATTGAAGATCGAGCCGACAAATCCATACACCGAAAGCTGCTTATTGACCGTCTTGTTGGCGTTTACGCTGAAATACGGCTGAGTAGCGGATCGCGTCGGTGCCCCGAAGAATGCACCCGGCCTGTTCGCGGCCGGATTACGGTTCGGGCCGAATTCGTGTTCATAGATCTTTTCAAATTGAACGCCGAACTCGGTATAGACGAACATATTGCCCTGAAGGTTAAAGTTCAGGTTGTTTCCGATCAATGCATTTTGCGTGCGGCCTTTCCAGTCCGCGCCATACCTGGCAAATTGTGTCCAACTGGTGCGGATGATGGCCGCTTTGGGGTTCGATTTTGTACTCAAACGGTTTGCGAAAAAGAACGTGTTCGAGTCGGTGCGTCGCGTAAATCCCGCGTCCGCACGATAATCGCTCGTCCTGCCGGTCGCTTCGGCAAACCAGCCATGACGGTCGGTCGTGTAGTCGATGTTGAATGAGTACCCGAAACCGTTACCCGTGCGATACTTCGATCGATCGAGATTCGGATCGTAAAAGAATTTTCGGGAATGGGTGCCGAGCACCTGAAATTTCATTACGGTCTTCGGATTAAGTTTGAATTTACCGTCGAAACCGCCGGTGAAATTGCGATTTTTAGGAAAGATCCTCGACGTCGCCGAAAACCCGATGTTGTTTTCCTTGCCAAAATCACGCTTCAAACGGAGCACGCCGAAAAATGCGTTTTTATCAACAAACTCCTCGATGCCGCAGCGGCGCTTGTTGTTCGGCGGATCAAATTCTCTCGCCCGTTGGCAATTCAGCAGTTCGCCGCGTTCGTCTTCCGAATAATTGCCGGGAGCATTGTCCGAAGCCACGAGAAAACCGAATGAGGTCGGGCCGATCTTGCCGGTCACCTTGGCGGCCAGGTCCGGATCGACGATGGTTCGCGAATAGAACGGCTGCAGCGGCGAGCTAAAAATGTCCTTGCCCTCGAGAAAGAAGGGCCGCTTTTCCTCAAAGTAGATCGGGAACCGTTGGTTGGCCGAGACCACCGGAGCGTCCGCTTCGATCTCGGCAAAATCCGGATTCACGGCCGCGTCGAGGGTCACGTTCGGCGAAAGGTTATATTTTAGGTTGACGCTCAGGTCCGGTTTCGCCGGATCGTTGACGAAACGGCCCGGATCGCGGACGCCGATCGGATTGAATATCGGGTCGTATGGCCCGAGTGCCGAAAATCCGGCGTTATTGACAGTCCTTTTTCGGTTGCCGGTCTGCGAGATCGTCACGCTCGGCACGACCTCGAGCGTGCGTTCGTATTTGATCTCGTCGAGGCCGGTGATCTTTCCGTGTTTGATCAGAAAACCGGACACGTTGCGGTCATCCGGCAGCCACTGGTCAAATTCGTCATTCAGACGATCGATGTTCCGGGCGACGTTAAATCCCCACATCTTGCCCTTGCCGGCCGAATAGCGGAGCGATTTGAACGGGATCTTGACCTCGACCGACCAACCCCAGTCAAGGATCACGCCCTTCGACTCCATAACGATGTCAACGGTGAAATCTGCCCCGGAACCCTCCGTAAAAATGCCGTCCTGCTGGATCCCGAGCGGATTGAACCCAAGTATGTAGGCACGCCGCTGATCGTTGTAGGTGTCGAGCCACATCCGGACATTGTCCTCGCCGAACACGCCGTCGCGTTTTGCCAGCGTCGCCCGGATCTTGTCGGGTTCGTCCCAGCACTTAAAGGCGACATAAAGGTTCTTATCGTCATACATCATCAAAACCTCGGTCGGTTTTGACGGGGCGGTGTTGTCGCCCGGATTGGTCTGGTAAAAATCCTTAAAAACGGCCGCCTGCTGCCACGCCGGCTCATCGGCCTTACCGTCAATGGTGATCGCGTCTGCAAATTTTGGTACAACGATCGGCCGTGTCTTTTCGGCCGGCACGTCTACATTGCCGACCCGCTTGGTCGCCGGGGCCGCGGTCGCCCCGCCCCCTGACGACGACGACGCCGCGGACGCCGTTTGCCCGAGGGCAAACTGCGAGAAGATGATGATTGCCAGGATTACTGCTGAATATCTCATGACTATTTATAAGTATTAATGATCCGCGGCAAAGGCGGAAATATAAAGACGGACACTGACTAAAACGAACGTTTGGTCAGAAAGTTTCAAAAAAGAAACGGGCCGTTCTGCCGGCCCGTTCCGGTGCTATCTCGCGGCAAATAATTCGCTTGAGTTACGCAAAACGATCGTTCCGTCGGTTGTCAGCGTGTATAGCGAACCGCCGGTACCGACACGCAGCCTCTGCGAGTTCTCGCCGCTGCTGAGCGTTTCGGCCGTTAGCCCCTCGAGCCGGATATTCGGCGAGTTGGCGCTGACCTCGGCGTTCGAGGCGTCCGGCAGTGTGATGATGATATTGGCCGACCGGCCGCGGGCGTTCAGTTTGTCAAAGGCACCTTCGAGGTTCAGATCGCCGTCCTCAGTTTCGGCCGTTAGTTCGCCTCTGAATCCGATGACGCGAACCCTGCCGTTCGTATTTGTAAAGCTGAGTTTACCCTCGACGTCACGCACATTTATCGACTGCTCATCACCCTTGAGGTCGACCTCGCCGTTTATCCCCTCAAGCCGGATCTCGCCGTCGGTCGACACCTTGATCTTTGACTTTTTCGGGACAAAGATCTCGATCCGCGATCGCGTGATGCCGCCCTCCATCGGCCATCGCTCGCTGCCCGAACCATTTGGGTCGCGAACGGTCAGTTCCAGGCCTGAATCGTCGTGTTTTTCGTTGATCTCGAGCGGCTTTCGATTGCGGATGCTCGAGAGCTGTGAGACGGAATATTTGATCTCATCGCGGTCCCAGCCGGTTATCTTGACCGATGTACCGCGGGTATCGACGATCACCTTGGGCGTTCCCTTTACCTTAAAGGAGTCGCCTTTCTTCTCGATACGCGGCATCGCCGGCGCAAAAGGAAGGTCCGGGAGCCCGGCCAGGACAACGCCGGCCTTATCGAGGCTTTCGCGAAGTCCGGCCTGGACCTCCTTTGATTTCATGACCTCGGCCGCCTGCTTCATCGAGTCGGCGATCGCCATTTCGATCTCCGGTTTCACCTTTTCCATGGCGATCCGGGCTTTGTCCATCTCGACCTTTGAGAGAGCCGCCGTCTCCTTCATCGCCTTGGCCAGTTCTTTGTTGATCTTTGCGGTCTTGATGCCGGGGATCGCCATGGCACCCGTGGCATCATCCTGCCAGTCTTCGTCGTCCTTTTCTTTCTGCGGCAGCATGTTGGTCGCCGGGCTCGGCGTTTTGCCGTCGTTCTGCCGCGAAACGCGGAGATCGCCGTTCACGCTTTCCATCTTGATCTTGACATCGCCGCTGCCAACGCGGCCGTAGAGGTCGCGGCCGACATATTTGCCCTTTTGAACCGGCAGTCCGAAGTCGTTGGAAATGTTGCCGTTGAGCGATTCGGCCCTGATCGTAGCACTCGCGTCCGACGGTATGGTCAAATTGACCCGGCCGTTAACGGTTTCGAGCGTTATACGGCTGCCGGCGTCGAGCGTCGCAAAGTCTGCATCGACCTCGCCGTTGACGGTCGAAAGCTCAGCCGTTCCGCGAAGATTGACCGCCTTGACAGTCCCGTTGACGGCCGAGGCCTTGGTCACGTTATTAAAGTTCGAAACCGTCGCCGAACCGTTGACCGTCTCGATCTCGCTCAGCACGGCACCGCGCGGTATCATCAGTTGATAATCGACAACGAGTCGTTCGCCGTTCTTCCATCGGCCGCCCGTTCTCTGCTTCCAGCTGTCGTAATTGGTTTCGATCGTGATCGAGTCGGGCTTTGCATCCACCTTGATCTCGACGTCCGCAAGCCTTTCTTTTGTATCAGCGGTCTTAACGGCCACGAGCTTCACCTCGTTGCGGTCCCAGGCCTCGGCGACGATCGATCCGTTTACGTTCGATACGCTGACTCGGCCGCCCGCTGAAAGCGGATAAGTTTGCTCAAACCGCTCCGTTTCGTCCTGTTTCACCGTGTTTGCCGAAGCCTCAGGCAAGCCGGCCGGCTGTACCGGAGCCATACCAGTGCCGCTGTTTGCCGAGAAAAGTAATCCTGAAAATACGATAGTAAAAATCCAACTCATTATTGCGTCTCCTTGCCAGATCAGTTCTGCTTCCTGGACATAAAACACCGCTGCCGCGAACTTTGTGACAACTTTTTCGTAAAAAATGGCAGTGCTGCGAGGGCTACGCCGATCGCACCGCCCCGAAACTGTAAGGATTTACTTTGCCTTGTTTATTTGATAGCGTTATAGGATTGAGGGGCACTGGTTTTTGCCGCGATTTATGGATCTGAAACGAACAAAATTGAATATTCTTCGGAAAAAGCAGGATCTTTCAGATCGTGCCCGGACCGGCGTTTCACTCCATTGCCACACCGAATATTCGAAAGAAATGCTGGACTTTATCCCGCATTACGCCGAAAAACTGCCGATCATTGCCCACTATTGGCGCAAGGAGCGTGACAGTTATCTGGAACGCGAGGGCCGCGGCATCGACTTCTCAACAGCGTACTGGTCGCCGCCGTTGACGCCCCAGATGGTTTACGATATCGAGACCGAACAGATCGCGGGCGCCAATCTCGCTTCGTTCGTATCGCTGACCGATCACGACCATATTGACGGAAATTATTCGGTCACGGACAGCGACGAAAACAAGTTGATCCCGATCTCGATGGAATGGACCGTTCCTTATGAATTCGGTTATTTTCATGTCGGCGTCCATAATCTGCCGAAAGAGTCTGCGGCGGATATCACAAAACTGCTGCTCGACTATACGTTCAACACCGAGGTCCAGAACAGCGACAGGTTGAATGAGCTGTTCGCGATGCTTCACGAGATGCCGCACGTCCTGGTGATCCTGAATCATCCGATCTGGGACATTGAAATGGCCGGTGCCGAACGCCATGGCCAGCTTCTAAAGGACTTTCTTCGCGTCCACGGCCGTTGGATACACGCGCTTGAGATCAATGGTTTTCGCAGCTGGTCTGAGAACAAGGCCGTGATCGAAATGGCCGAGGCATTCGGACTGCCGGTTGCGACCGGCGGCGACCGGCACGGCTGCAAGCCGAACACCGTTATCAATCTGACTCAGGCCGAGACCTTTGAGGAGTTTGTCGACGAGATCCGTAAGGAGAAACGCAGCGAAGTGGCGTTGATGCCGGAATACGAGCATCCGCTTCATTCGCGGCAGTTGCAGTCATTTTCTGAGATCCTGAGCCATTACCCTCATTTCGCCGAACATCGGCGGCGTTGGTTCGACCGTGTTTTCTTTGACCGTGAGGACGGCAAGGGCCTCGTGTCGCTTTCGGCTCACGGCTGGGACCGCGGCGGGCCGTCATGGCTCCGTGTCGCGATCAAAACGCTCGGCTTTTTGGGCAGCCCGACGATGCGCCCGGTCTTTAGGGTCGCACGAAAGAAAAAGGATCGCGTTCCGTTAAATCCGGAGGCTACCAAGTTTGAAATTCCGGACCTGCACGAGGCTTCTGGTGAACTTTCATCAGAGACCGCATAGTGCGGTCCAATATTTGATCTGAACGGCGGGCGTTCCCGCCGTTTATTATTATCAGGAACATTTGTGAACGAAATTCCGCGCGTCGCCTTCTTTCCGGATTCGTATCTGGAAGTGAACGGGGCTGCAATGACATGCCGAAGGTTGGTCGAGTATGCCCGCCGCAAAGGGTATCCTTACCTGTGTGTCCACGCCGGCCCCGATCCGGGCCTGACGGTTGACGGCAGCGTCAGCCATCTCCAAATAAAAAGATCGCCGATCTCGTTCAAACTCGACGAGGAACTCGCCTACGACCCGCTGTTTCAGAGGCACACCAACAAGGTCCTGCGTCAGTTGGTCGAATTTAAGCCCGATGTTATTCACATCACCGGCCTCAATGATGTCAGCATCGTCGGCTCGTACCTTGCCTGGAAACTCGATATCCCGATCCTCGGCTCCTGGCACACTAACATCCACGAGTTTGCCGCCAGCCGCATCATTCGCCTTCTGCGTTTCCTGCCGAGCGGATTTGTAAATTCTCTCGCCGGTTTTGCTGAGCGAAAGATCATGCAGGGCTCGATCCTCTATTACAAGATGCCCAAGGTGATACTCTCGCCCAACCAGGAGTTAGTGGGCGAACTCGGCCGCCGGACAAAGCGCGTATCGCGGCTGATGGGCCGCGGCGTCGATACCGATGTGTTCAGCCCCGCCAAACGTACAGTTAACGACGGTGTCATCCGGCTCGGCTTTGTCGGCCGACTCCGTGCCGAAAAGAACGTAAGGATGTTGATCGATATCGAAAAGGCCCTGATCGAATCCGGCCGAACGAACATCAAGATGCTTATCGTCGGCGAGGGCAATGAACGCGAGTATCTGGAACAAAATCTCAAAAACGCCGAGTTCACCGGCTTTATCTCCGGCGACGACCTGGCCGAGGCCTACGCGAACATCGACATTTTCCTTTTCCCGTCTGAAACAGACGCTTTTGGCAATGTAACGCAGGAAGCACATGCTTCGGGTGTACCGGCGATCGTCTCGGACAAGGGCGGCCCCAAATTTATCGTCCGCGAGGGCGAAACGGGCTTTGTCGCCAAAACGCCCGAAGATTACGTCACCTACGCGTCAATGCTCTACGACAACCCCGATAAACTCGCGGAAATGAAGCGCTTGTCACGTGAAAGTGCGATGTCGAGCTCATGGGACTCGATATTCGAGGGCGTTTACGACGGCTACCGTGAAGCGATCAGCCTGCACAAAGGCTCCTCAAAACCGGAGGCGAATGCCTGAATCCGCACCAGCCGCCGCCATCGCTCCGTCCTTTGAGACCACTGTTCCGAGGGTTTTGCTGAGCCTGCTCCGTCATCCGATCCGATCGCTCGTACTACGTTGGAATTGGAAAGCCGCCGTTTTGAGTGCCGCTCTTCGGGCACCGATCTTTTTCTTTACATACGTTTTTAAGAAAGACGGCCTACGGCTCGCGATCGGAGCGGCGATAACCCAATCGGTCTTTCGGCTGATCTTCGGCGGCATCAATGGTGCGATCATCCAGTCTTTCAGCCGCGTCGAACCGCCGTGGCACGCCGTTTTGACCGTTCCGTTGGTGCTTGCGGCGTTCAGTCATGTGGTCGAGTTTTTCGTCCAGACCGCATACGACCATCAGACCGGCGTCAACGGCAAGGGCAAGGCGATCTCGATCTCGGTTCTCGTATCGGCGATATCGGCTGTCTTTAATCTTTTTGCGATGCGCCGCGGTGCCCTGCTCGTTAAGGACGAAAGTCAACAGTCCATCTGGCGCGACCTACGGCGTATGCCTTGGATCGCTCTCGAGTTCATTTCCTTTCCGCTGGTCTGGCGCCGCCGCCGTAAGAAGAACCGCAAAGAAAACGTCGAATAACACCTAACCTCTCCGATACCCGGTTAATACGGTTTGCGGGCCCTTGTGCGCCATTGCTGCCGTCTTTGCAGCGTGATAGACTCACTGTTTCGCGTTTTGACGATAATTACGCTACAAGCTGAATGCCGCTAAGATCAGTCCACATCACAAATTACTACCATAAGAATTCGGGCGGTATCAGCACCTCATATAACAATCTGCTTGCGGCGGCCGAACGCCATCGGCGATACATCCGGCTGATAGTGCCGGGCGAGGCCGACGCGGTCGAGGACGTCAACGAGTTTGCCCGTATCTATTACGTTCCGGCCAAATATTCGCCCGTCTTTGATAAGCGGTACAGGATCATGATGCCGTGGCAGTATATGAAGGGCGGCTCACCTATCCGCAAGATACTGCTTGAGGAAAAGCCCGATCTGATCGAGGTCACCGACAAATACACGCTCAGCATGATGGGCGCGATGATCCGCCTGAACAAGTTCAAGCAGCTCGGCCGGCCCCTGATGGTCCACTTTTCATGCGAGCGGATGGACGACAACATCGGTTCTTTCCTGATCGGCGGGAAGGTGGGCGAGTGGATCGCCCGCCGGATAATGGGCAATTACAATCTGCCGAGTTTTGATTACCACATCGCCAATTCAGCATACACGGCGGACGAATTTCACCGGTCCTATCGCGCCGCTGATAATCCGGGACGCTCCGATTGGTTCTTTAACAAATGCTGGCAATTTTTTGGCGCTCCGCGTGTGCCGGTCAGCGAACGCATTAAGGTTTGTCCACGCGGTGTCGATGTGTGGCAGTTTTCGCCCGACCGCGGTTCTGATGAGATCGGCTCCGAAATGCGGCAAAAGGCCGGGATCTCGGCCGACGCGGTGATGATGCTCTACGCTGGCCGAATTTCGCCGGAAAAGAACATCGGATTGCTCGTCGATATGATGCGGCAGCTCGCCGCCGACCCCGATAACGACTATCGACTGCTCGTCGCCGGTGCCGGCCCGCAGGCCGAGTGGCTGCAGCAGCAGGGCGACAAATATTGCCCGGGCCGCATCATCCAGCTGGGCCATCTCGAAAAGAGCGTTTTGTGCGGATACTATGCCAAGGCGGATATCTTTGTCCACCCGAATCCACGTGAGCCATTCGGCATCGCTCCGCTCGAGGCGATGGCGTCGGGCGTCCCGACGGTCGCCCCATACGCGGGCGGCATTCTGTCCTACGCGACCAATGACAACGCCTGGCTGGTCGAACCGACCGGCGAGGCATTTGCCGCGGCTGTTCGCGAAGTCGTTGCCGATCCGGCACTGCGGGCGGCCAAGACCGAACTTGCACTCCGCACGGCGCTCAGCAATACACGCGAAGCGTCGACCGACAATCTGATCGCGACGTATGATCGGATCTTTGAGGATTTCAACTCGCGCAAGGAGTTGTTTCTCAACGGCCCGGAAGCCAGATCGTTCAACTACGTCGAGTTGACCAAGGACGGGAACGCAGCTGATGACTGAGATCGCCGTCAAAGATATTCCGGCCGAAAAGGCGTCACCGACGGTCCGCGAGGCGTGGCTGGCTCTCATGCGCGAGCCGAGCCTGTTCATTCGCCATTGGAATTATAAAGGTGCGGTCTTAAGTTCGGCGTTTCGTGCACCGATCTTTCTGATAACGTACCTGGCGGCCCGCGAGAGCCTCAAGTTGGCGGTCGCGGCGGCGGCGGTCCAGTTCATTTTCAGGTTCCTTTTCGCCGGCCTGACCGGATATCTGATCCAGGCGATGCGGCGAGTCGAACCGGCGTGGAAGGCGGTCGTCTCGATCCTGTTGGTCGTGCCGCTGGTCAGCCATTTGTTCGAATATGTCGTGCAGGCGGCATTTGTGCGGTTCACCGAAACGACCGACTATACCGACAAGGCTATCGTCCGATCGATCTGTTTCTCGATCTTTTCGTCGCTGTTCGCGTTTTATATCATGCGGCGAAACGTCCTGATCGTCGGCGAGCACGAGAGCCGTTCACTGCTCAGCGACGTCCTGCGGCTGCCCAAGCTCGTTTGGGAGTTTATGTCGTTCGTGCCCGACGAGATACTCGCCCTGCTTCGTCGCGGAGCCTATGTCGGCGCCGCGATCGCATTTGTCGCGTGGGGCCTGTTTTCGCAGATGGTCTGCTGGGCCGTGACATATCGGTCGTTCTGGACCTATGGTGGCGGCAAGGACCTCGGTATACTTAAGTATTGGGGCGTTGACGGTTTGATCTTGATGGCGATCGCCGTGTTTGTCGCGCAGGTGCGGTACTCGTACAACGAACGCCGCGGACTGAAGAATATTTAGAAGATGCTCGAATTGGTTTTCGCAAATTTACGTGTTCGGCCGTTTCGCACCATGATCAGCGTGATCGGTGTCGCTCTCGGTGTGATCCTGGTCGTGCTGTTTACGGGCCTTGCCCGCGGGATGACCACCGACATGGCCAAGCGGGCGACCAATTGGAAGGCCGAGATCGTATTTTCGCGGGCCGGCGGAATGGAGTTTACGAGTTCGAATATGAACGTCGATACCGCGTATGTCGAAAAGCTGCGGGCCATCGACGGCGTCGCCTCGGCCGTACCCGTCGGGCGATACATCACGCCGAATACGAAAGGCCGTTTCGGCGTGCTTCAGCTTGACGGCGTCGATTGGGAACCGTTTGCCGCGATGAACGAAATGCGTCTCGTTGCGGGCCGCGGAGCGACAGCGGTAAACGAGGTGATCCTTGACGCTCGTCAGTTTCGCGAGGACAAGGTCTCGCTCGGTGATGAGATCGAGCTCTTTGGCGGTAAGAAATATAAGGTAGTCGGCGTTTTTGAGCCGCCGTCGGGCTCGCGGATCAAGATGTCGATGGCGGCGATGCAGGACGCCCTCGGTGCTCCCGACAAATGCACCTACATTCTCGTCAAACTCAAGGACGGCGCCGATACCGACGCGGTCGCCGCGGCGATCAACGCCAAACTTCCCGGCAACAAGATCAATCTGACCCGCGAACTCGTCATCGACGCTCAGGAACGCATTCCCGGCCTTAACACCTTTCTGCGTGTTCTGGTCGGTCTCGGAGCGTTTGTCTCAACGATCTTTGTCCTGCTGTCGATGTACACGACCATCACCGAACGCCGCAAGGAGATCGGGATACTCAAATCGCTCGGTGCGTCCCGAAGTTTTATCATCAAGGTGATCGAGGGCGAGGCCTTTATGATCGGGCTTTTGGGAACGCTGCTTGGCTTTGCCGCGTCGTTTCTCGCGTCGTGGGCGATCGGTTACAAGTTTGAACTGCCCTTTCAGTTCAACGCGGGATGGATGATATCTGCCGTGGTCATCGCGATCGGCGGCAGCCTTTTCGGAGCCCTTTATCCGGCATGGCGGGCGTCGATGATCGATCCCGTAAAGGTGATGGTCAACGAATAGCTCATTCAACAAAACGGCCGATCTCGGGAACGAATGTGTCCTCCGGAACCGTCCGATGCGTTGCTAACGCCGCCTTCCGGCGATCGTTAGCCCGATCCCGCCCAGGATCATTACCCCCGCGATTCCCAGAGTCGCGGTTGCGATCTCACCAAGTAATATCACCCCAAATGCCGCCGCGATCAACGGAACGGAAAGCTGCAGCACCGCCGCACGCGTCGACGTGTGAAATTTGAGAGCCGCGTACCAAACGGTGTAGCCGACGCCGGACGTTACAGCCCCCGAAAGCAACGCCAACAGCCAACCTCGCGGGGTCAGGTGCAATGCCGGCAGGTAGATGACGGCCAGGGGCACCGTGAATATCAACGCTCGTGCAAAATTCCCCGCCGTGTCGCCGAGCGGATCGACGCTTCGCCTGCCGCGAAGCGAATACGCACCCCACGCCATTCCCGCCGCTGCCATCAGCATTGAGCTGACAAACGGCGGCGACGAAAGGCCCGGCAGTACGAGATATACCAACCCGCCGACCGCAGTGACGAGCCCGATCCATTCCAATGGCGTCGGCCGCTCGCCCCTGATGATCGACGCCGCGACCATCGTCAATTGCACCGCCCCGAAGAGTATCAAAGCTCCAGTCCCAGCCGTCAGGCCGAGATAGGCAAACGAAAAACAGACCGCGTATGCAAACAGAAAAAGAGCCGACAGCCAACTGCCAAAGGCGGAAACCCGACCTGTTGGGAGGGTGTTCGTCTCTCCGGATCCAGCCGACTCGGCCCCAAGCTCAACCTCGCTGCCGCTCAGGCCTCGGCCCCGTTTGGCCGACCAACCGATCAGCAGCAACGCAGCCGCACCCGACACGAGCCGAACGGCCGTAAATCCCGCCGCGTCAGCCTCATCGCCCCGCAACGCGAGCCGGCAGAGGATCGAATTGAGGGCGAACGCCGTAAGTGCAAAAATTGTATAAAGGAAACTCTTCAAGAGGACGCTTCACAGGTCGCCATCGGCGACCGGGGCGAATCAACCTGTCTAATTCTCCCCGGCTGCTTCGTTCCCTTTCTCCTCTGCTTTCTTCTCAGGCCGCATATGCGGAAAGAGGATGACGTCGCGGATCGAGTGTTTGTTGGTCAGCAGCATCACCAAGCGGTCGATGCCGATCCCGATGCCGGCGGCGGGCGGCATTCCGTACGAGAGGGCACGGATGTAATCTTCGTCGAGCACCATCGCTTCTTCGTCGCCGCTCTCGCGTTGTGCCATCTGATCGACAAAGCGTTCGTACTGTTCCCGCGGGTCGTTCAACTCGCTGAAACCGTTCGCGACCTCCATCCCGTTGATAAAAAGCTCGAACCGCTCGGCGATATCGGTATTTGCCGGCGATGCCTTGGAAAGCGGCGAGATCGACTTCGGGAAATCGACGATGAACGTCGGCTGGATCAAATTCGGCTCGGCATGCTCGTCAAACAACTGCGTTATGCTGGCGTCGGTGATCACGGCGTCAGGAGCGTATTTGAGGATCGATTCGCGCATCGTTATCCGCTCGAACTTGCTGAAATCGATCTCGTTGCCCTCATAATTGACGACCGTACCGCCTGTCGCCTTTCGGACGCTGTCACGCATCAGTTCTTCGCAAAAGTCCATCATCCCTGCGACGTCCATATATGCACAGTAAAATTCGAGCCTGGTGAACTCTGGGTTGTGATTGTACGAGATGCCT
>CAZQGN010000023.1:0-59343 GCA_964592865.1 uncultured Chloracidobacterium sp.
GTCCTCCGCCGAGATCTGTTACAAAGATAGCGGCATCGATCGCCTCGACGGCGGCGTCCGCGACAGCCACGGGTAACCCAACTATCTTCAATACCTCAACGTCACCGACGTCATCGCCAATATAAGCGACTTCGTTCAGTGAAACACCGGCATCGGAAATGATCGCACGGAGATCTGCAACCTTGTCACGAGAACTCGTCCGAACGTAGTTCATTCCGAGTTCGTCTGCACGACGGCCGACTATTTCGGCGGCTCCGCGGCCCGAAATGATGCCGGATCGAAAGCCGGCAGCGTGCCAGGACGCGATCCCTTGACCATCGCGAGCGTGGAAGACCTTCATCGCCTCACCTTCCGCAGTGAAATATAGACGGCCATCCGTCAGGACACCGTCACAGTCCATCAAAAGCAGCTTAACTCGCCTGGCCCGTTCCTCGATCCTCATAATTTATGTGCCGTTTACGCCGATCTTCAACTGTCGGACGCGAATATCACCAAATCTACCTGTTGCTCGAACGGTCTTGAGGAATTTGGTGGCCTCAGTAAGGGTCCGGCCGGCGTAGATACCTATGAAAGCGGTCTTTTGGGCAACGCCCGTGTAATAATTCAATCCCGTCTCAAAACAATTCAATGCGAAGACTTTGTTACGCGGGAACAGGTCTTGTATCGCCAGCCGTTCCGATTCAGTGAAGGTCGGTTTCTCGCAATTGCCCCAATCCTTCATTTTTTTGCTCTTGAGTACGATTCCGTAAAATCGTTCAGACTCAAAAATGACATTGTTGTTTCCGACCTCGAACGGCAGATCGAAGGGTTGAAAATCACTTCCGCCCTTGCATTCAACGGTCGGGTCGCCGCAAACCCGGCCGGCCTTTGGCCCTTTTTGGGCCGCAGACATCGATACGAAGATCAGTATCGATAGTACAGACAGCAACGTTATGAGTGATCTGGTTCTCATAATTTACCTGACCTCAAAAGTTTCAACGCCGCTGAGCTTCCATGCAGTTCCGGCCTTGGTCAATCTGAATACCGCAATGCCGGACTCGACTTCCTTTGTCAATAATTTGATAGTCAGCGTCGTCTCGACCAGCACGTTGTTAGCATCCAGCCGGTCCACCTGACGCACCTGTGTCTGCCACTGTTCGGTCCCTCCGGCGATGCCGCCCGCAAATTTCGACGCTTCGCCCGGCATTACAAGCGCGTCAATGTCCGCTTTCCGATTGGAGACGGCCGCACGATCGAAATCGGCAAAAAACGACCGTACTGCGGGATCAATGCTCGTCGATGCCCCGAGGCGGTTTCGCAGGTTCCTCGCAGCAAAACTAGCGCCGTACTCCGCGTCAGCCGCGATCGCCGAATCAGCATATCTGATCGCCTCGTCATTTCGTCCGGCCTTCGCCGCGGTCTCACCAAGTCCTACATTTGCCCATGCCAGGCTCCGTGAACTTGGGAGCTTTTCGTCGAGTATTGCCTTAAACTCGCGTTCAGCGTCGGCCGTGCGGCCGAGAGCCAATAGTGCCCTTCCGAGCAGGATACGCACATCATCGGTGCGCGGCGAATTGAGCAAAACTACACGAGCCATTTTTTCGACTCCCGCAAAATCCTGCTTATCAAATAATCGCTTGACGGCAAGAACCGGATCGCTGTCCGAGATCTCCTTAGGAGCGATATCGTCTGCGTATTCGAATTGAGGATATAGCTTTTCGGAATCAACTTCGACCCGTATTATCGGCGATGCCGACTTAAAGCTCACTTCACCAAAACTCTGTGCCTTTATAGTAGTAGGCGACTCCAGTGCCTGTCCGTTCGCGGTCGTCGCTTTTACCGTGACCGTGGCATCGATGGCTCCGGTATTTCGCAATGCCACCTTTGACACATCGCCGGCGACCTGAGGTAATCCGACCAAAAGGTTCATTTCAGTGTTCTGATCCAACAGATAATCGACAAGGTCCTTTGCCGATGAAAATGCCATTCGGAGTTCCGGCATGTTCAGATCACCGTCAGCCATGTTTGCCTTTATGATGGCTGAAAAATCAGAGTTCCCGAGCTTTTTGGCAATAAGCCGCCAGGCCATTGCCCCCTTATTTGCCGATTGTGAGTAAAAGAAATCGTCCAGCGGTGATGACGATCGCATCGCCCCGTCACGCTTTGCAACCGCCGCGTACGCGGTACGCTGCCTTAACCGCTCGTTGTCAGCGACGTCCTTTCCATATTTCGATTCGATGAACTGGGTCGCCAAATATCGTGACAGTCCTTCCTGCAATATCGCAAAGCCCTCGCCGCTCGTTGTCACAGAACCTCCGACCCAAATCTTGGCCGCTGCTTCAGCGATTGCCATTGCCGTCAGCGAATCGATCTTTGAACGTCTCAGGACCGATTCATCGACAAGGACCGTTCCCCCGCCGGAAAATCCTGCACCTCTTCGGACGACAATGATCTTCAATGGTACTTCCGGAGCCGCACCGAGAGTTCCGGCCATGAAAGTTCGGGCTTCCGCAAACACTGCGGCAAGTTCTGCGATCCGCTTTTGGGCATCAGCAGACGCTGACTTTGGGCCATAAACCGCAACCCCGTTCGAATTGACCATGTCCCAGTTACCGGCAACAAAATATGGCTGTCCATTTACCTTTAGGTCAAAGCCGCCGTTGGTGTCTGTTCCTGAGGTCAGGACCATCTGTCCTGAGCCGTTGACCCGTATGCGATACGGTGCGGAATCGCCCCCACGATTAAAAAACCAACTGGTTGGAGTTGGATACCAAAATGACAGGGGCAAAAACTGCGTGCCGATCGGCGAGATCATCGAAAGGCTCGAGTTTTCCTTAACATTTAACTTGTATTCGACTACGGCCGATATTGTCGCGTCCGGACTTACAGCCGGAAATCGCATTGCGATACGTTGTAAACTGCCGGCGGCACCAACCTTTTCTTCACTTTTCGCAAAATCGGCGTTTGCATCGTTGATCTTCACCGACGAGATCTCGGCCAGCGGACTGATACGAAGCGTCAGAGATCCGGCCGGTCGTCCGGAAACATTCTTCAGCGACAAAATAGCCGAGAACCCGACGGTCCTCGCGGCCTGATCCGACGGCAAGGTAGATGAAATATCGTACTTCTGTACTTTCCACGTCTGGATCGAGCGTGTTTCATCTTGTCCGCGGACCGCAACGGAGAATAGAAGTGCTAACGGAAATATGACAAAAAAGCTCAGTTTGTTCATTTGGGCGTCAGTCGGCGGTAATGGAATGAATAGCCTTAAGTTTCACAAGTAATGGTTCGAGCCGCGATAAAGGAAGTTGATTCGGTCCGTCACTCGGGGCCTTGGACGGATCATTGTGAACCTCCATGAATACGGCATCAACCCCGCACGCTACGCCAGCTCGAGCAAAATCTTCGATGTATTGGCCCTGTCCGTCCGTTGCCTTGCCGAGTCCACCCGGCAATTGCAGCGAGTGCGTGACATCAAAAACGACCGGCACACCAAACGAACGCATAATCGGAAACGATCTGAGGTCGACAACAAGATTGTTATAGCCGAAACTGGCACCTCGTTCGGTAAGTAGTATCTTTTCGCAACCGGCATCTTTCAGCTTATCGACAATATTGCGGGCGTCCCAAGGTGCGAGGAATTGGCCTTTTTTCACATTGACTGCCTTTCCGGTAGCGGCGGCCGCAACAAGAAGGTCCGTCTGCCGACATAAAAACGCCGGGATCTGAAGCATATCGGCGACGGTTGCGGCCTTTTCGGCCTGCCACGGTTCGTGAATGTCCGTAATAACAGGCACACCGACCTCGTTCTTTATCCGTGAGAGTATCTCAAGCCCAAACTCCATTCCCTGCCCGCGGAAACTATCGATCGAACTGCGATTGGCCTTGTCAAATGAGGATTTATAGACAAACTTCACTCCGACACGATCGCAGATATCCTTGATCGCTGTCGACATCATGCGGGCATGCTCGTACGATTCGACAACACAGGGCCCGAGGATAAACGAAAGCTCTCCTCCGCCAAACGTTACATCTCCAATATCAAATTGCTGCATATACATCAGGCCGTCCGGGTTGAGGGCGACTAAATTGCCCGACTCGAGAATATAGGCTCAAACGGTTCATTTGAGACCAAACGAAAGCGAACCCCAAAAGCTCTCCCAGTCGGCGTCTCCACAGGCTTTCACGCAACGCTGCATAAAAACAAGCCGGATCAGCCAGATCCCTTTTCGGTCGAGTTTTACCGAGACCTTACCGTCCTTGTCCGTAATTAGCTTCTGTGTTGAGGTTGCGTCTCCATCCCGATTGTCGGCAAACACCGTCTTCGACGCCAGCGGTGCTCCGTTGAAATAGACCTGAAACTGTATGGTGTCACCGGCCTTTTTAGAATAAGGATTATCAAGGGCGACTATTTCGAGTCGGCCGCCGTAACGCGATTTGGCATTTCCGGTCCGATTTGCCCCCACCTGGACCATCGTCTTGATATACCGGCTGTACCGTTCGCGGCCATGTTTCTCAGTTTCACCTAACCGCTTTCGTTCTTCCACGATATATTGCATACCGTCTTCGATAAGGTATTCTTCGAATTTGTCGGCATCAAGTGCGATGTAAGTCCATCCTCGCTCCATCGCTAAGACATAAGTCCCGGCCTGGTCCGCTGAGAAGCTGACGACCGGTTTTCGTTCGTCCTCGGCCATCGTCCGCATGTCAAATGTGCCATTAGGCGTAAACATTTGAAACGAGTTTGTCTTCGACGCCTGATACGGCATCTCTGATTCAGACCGAAGAGCGGAACCTACGAACAATCTGATCGCTGACGCTTCGCCCACACGAAGGAAGAAATTATTGGCCTCGAACCAGTATTCGTGCGAAAAGGCCGTGGCCGATGCGAAAAGTATCATCAACGCAGCGGCGGTCGGTCTAAGTCCTAATTTCTCGATTATTACCGTCGACATTCTCTAAGTAGAACAGAGCCTTTAATACTCACCTGTTTCGACTTCGGCCCGATCCTGAGACTCGACGCCGAGTTCGCGTGAAACATCGTGTTCGAGGTTCTCACTCTTCATCCGATTGTTCCAAGCAGCGGCGACAAATGCCGTAAATAGCGGGTGTGCATCGAGCGGTTTAGATTTGTATTCAGGGTGAAATTGACACGCGATGAAAAATGGATGCATCGAACGCGGCAACTCCACCATTTCAACGAACTTACCGTCGGGTGAAACGCCGCTGAACACTAGCCCTTCTCGCTCGAGAGTTTCCTTAAATTCCGGATTGAACTCAAATCTATGCCGATGGCGTTCTCCGATCTCGGACGCACCGCGGTAGACTTCGCGAGCCAGCGTGTCTGCCTTGAGGCTGCAGACCCATTCGCCCAACCGCATTGTACCGCCGAGTTCTTCAACGTCAACAAGGTCCCTGAGTTTGAAGATCACCGGAAACGGGGTTTCCTCATTAAATTCGGTCGAGTCCGCATCCCTTAGCCCGCATACATTTCGGGCAAATTCAATGCAGGCCGTTTGCATACCCAGGCAGATGCCGAAATACGGTGTGCCCGATTTGCGGGCGTATTTGATCGCCCGCAGCATCCCGCCAATGCCTCGTTTTCCAAAACCGCCCGGAACGAGTATCGCGTCAAAATCCTGAAGTTCGTTTTCGTAATCGTCCTTCATCAAATTCTCAGATTCGATCCAGGTAACGTTCACCCGCAGATTATTGGCGACACCGGCGTGGGTCAGAGCCTCGCGCAACGATTTGTACGAATCTTCGAGTTCGACATATTTACCAACGATCGCGATCTTGACGTTACCGCCCGTCGGATCCTTGATCGTCGAAACCAATTCCCGCCAGCGCTTGAGATCGACCGATGGGAACATCTCCTTCATGTGAAGATTGTTTACGATCAGTTCGTCCAGTGCCTGTTCATGAAACGCAAGCGGCACCTCATAGATCGACGGCACGTCGAGTGCCGAGATCACGGCATTTTCTTGCACGTTACAAAAAAGGCCGATCTTCTTTCGAAGGTCGGACGGCAACGGGCGGTCCGATCGGCACAACAAGATATCAGGCGATATTCCGATCTCACGGAGCTCCCGAACACTGTGCTGAGTCGGCTTGGTTTTCAGTTCGCCGGCCGCAGCTATAAATGGTACGAGTGTTACATGGATGAAGATCGCGTTATTGCGGCCCTCTTCGTTGCCCATCTGCCGGATCGCTTCCATAAACGGCAGAGATTCGATATCGCCGACCGTGCCGCCGATCTCAACGATCAGGATGTCCGGCTTGTGCATATCCGCGACCGTTCGAACCGCCGCCTTGATCTCATCGGTAATGTGCGGGATGACCTGGATCGTTTTGCCAAGGTATTCGCCGCGGCGCTCTTTATTAATGACTGACTGGTATATTCGGCCGCTGGTCCAATTGTTCGCCTGGGACAATTTGGCATGAGTAAATCGCTCATAGTGGCCCAGATCGAGGTCGGTTTCGGCTCCGTCGTCGGTGACAAACACCTCGCCGTGCTGAAACGGTGACATCGTGCCCGGGTCAACATTTATGTACGGGTCGAGCTTCATCATCTGCACGGTCATCCCGCGAGCCTCGAGCAGGCAACCGATCGAACTGGCGGCCAAGCCCTTACCGAGACTTGAAACTACTCCACCGGTGACAAATATATATTTGGTCTTTTTTTCTGTCATTTCTCCCCCCGAGCTAATCGACGTTTTTGTCTAAGTTCGCATTGTCGTCACTTCCGGCTTTGCCTTCACGCTTCTTCTTTTGAAACCGTCCTTCCTTGAGTTGGGTTATCACTTCACGCGATTTTGCAGCCTCCGGGTTCATCATTTCCTGAAGAGCGTTCATTGACGCTCCAAGTGCCGTGGTTCCCTCGGCTGCGTTTCTTTCAAATTCTTCGCTCGTTCGCGTGACCGGCCTGCTAAGAAAACGCAAGCCAATAATTGCTCCGACGGCAACAAGTAAGAATATTGCTAAGCCTATCCAATCACTCATTTGCCCCGATCATCTCACGAACTCGCTCAAGGTCGCGAGCATTATCAACACCGATCGACGACCCGACCGTTTCCACCACGCGTATCTTAGCCCCATTCTCCATGGCCCGGAGTTGTTCGAGCATTTCACACCTTTCAAGCGACGATTGCGGCAGTGAGCAAAGTTTAACGAGGTACTCGCGCCGATAAACATAGATCCCCGTGTGACGTTTGTACATCGCCAGCAATTCCCCGTCGTCAGCTAACGCAGAGCCGATCGTACCGGCACGATTGACGGCGTCACGGGGAAAAGGTATCGGGGATCGCGAAAAATACAGTGCACGTCCCATGTTATCGACCACGACCTTGACGACATCGGGACTGAGTACGTCCCCGATGTCTTTGATCCGTTCATAGGTCGTTACCATATCGCATCCAGGGTCCGCGATCATGGCCTCGACCGCAATGTCGATCGTCTGCGGCGAGATCATCGGCTCATCACCCTGGACATTCACGACTATCGAATTCGGGGGCAAACTGACGGCCACCTCAGCGATTCGATCGCTGCCGGTCGAGTGATCGCCGGACGTCATTACGGCCTCGCCGCCGTTTTCGATGACCGCCTGAAAAATTCGTTCGTCATCGGTCGCCACAATTACGCGGTCTATCGATCGAGCCTTTTTGGCTTGCCCAAGCGTATGAACTATCAGCGGTTTGCCGGCCACATCAAGCATCAGTTTGCCGGGCAAACGTGTTGAAGCATACCTTGCCGGAATGATCACGACGATCAAATTGTGTTGATTGATTCCGTGTTGCTCCACGGGAGAATAGATTACCCCGAATCGATGACATATTCAATTCGGAAATAACGAACTTGGAAGTAACTCGGCTTTTGGCTAAACTCTTGTTCGTGAACAACGCAGACGAAATACCATATTCCCCGATGATGCCGGCCCCGGAAGCCGGAATTGACTCTTTGGCATATTCGCCTAACGATCCGCCCTGGGGTTCGTTTGCTGCGTTTGGCGGTTGGGCTATCAGCGTCATTTTAATTATCGTGCTTCCCGGCCTGGTGCTCCTGCCGTATCTGCTGACCCTTGACCCGCCGATCAAGGACAACAAGGCGATCGTCGAATTTGCACAGACTGACAAGACGGCCATATTCCTGCAGGTGTTAGCGATCATACCGGCCCATATTCTTACGCTGCTTTTTGCATGGCTCGTTGTCACCAAAGGGCGTAGATATTCTTTTCGCCTAACATTGGGATGGGACGCGGGCGGTGTTCGATGGTGGCATTACGTGGGCATACTGGTCGGGTTTCTGGCGGTTGCGTCGGTTATAGGCCACTTTGTTCCGGAGCAGGAAAACGACTTGATCCGAATCTTGCGTAGCTCAAGGGCGACCGTTTACCTAGTGGTCTTTATGGCGACCTTTACGGCTCCGATCGTCGAGGAGGTCGTCTACCGCGGGCTGCTTTATTCCGCCATTCAGCGAACCGCCGGTGTTCCGATCGCGTTCCTTGTCGTAACGTTGCTATTCGCTCTTGTACATGTCCCGCAATATTACCCGAGCTATTCGACGATATTCTTACTGACACTCTTAAGCGTTCTTCTGACCGGGTTACGGGTCTGGTCGAAAAACCTCTGGCCATGCATCGTTCTTCACATGATCTTTAATGGGCTTCAGTCGCTTGTGATCCTTATCGAGACTGACCCGGCAAATGCACCCCCGGTAGATCCGAGCGGAATTTTCTTCTGGATAATGAAATAAAAATGGGAGCCGAACGGCTCCCATTTTTACGATATGAATCGATCAATTCGGCTTTGTACGTGCTCCCGTATCGGCCGGCGGAGGCGGCGGAGGCGAGGGCGGAACATATGTCGGGCCCGAACTAGCACCACCTCTCGAACCCGAATAGTCAATAGATGAACCTGACCCGAAGCCGCCGGAATCCTGAATGATGCGGCCGCTGCCTGAGAATCCGCCGGACATCTGCTCGAGTCGGATAAACGGAGGCACAGGTAGCCGATTTCCGGCAGTTACGACAGGTGTTATAACGGGAGTGTTATTCACCACAACGGGCGGAACCCAGATCGTCGGGATATTGTAATACCAGATCGAGTTACCGAATCCCCATCCATACGGCGATCCCCATCCGCGCCCAAACGGCAGGAAGCAAAAAGATCCGAATGAGGCATCATAAACCCATAATCCGAATGAATTAAAGAGGCCCCAGCGGCCACCAAGCTTCGAGGCCATCAGAGCATTTCGCATTCCGCGATTCTTGAGGTTCGCGACATTCTTAGCCAGTTCTTTGGCCCTGTCACGGCTCCATTGTTCAAATGCGTCACGCTCACTTCGGTCAAATTTTGCCTGACTGGCAACGCCGTTGGTTATGGTTGCTTCGCGGCCCTTTTTGACGATACCCGCCGTTGAATCCCCAAGCTGAGCCCGGCCTTCCCAAACCTCGATCTTGGCAACGCCATTACTGGAAACGTCAATGCGATATACACCTGTTTCGAGTAGGTTCATCTTCGCTCGAGGTGTATTTACGGTTACCCGAAATTCGTTCGCGGCGAATACTTCAAAGATCGCACTTCCGCTGTCGAGGCGAATACGAAGATCGTCAAGTGACGTCGTCGTGAACTCAAACGAAGAGTTCGGACCGAGACGCAAGTAAGATCCCGGATTCAACAGGATCTCGGCCTTTCCGTCCGCACCGGTCGAAACGCGGTCCCCGACCTGAACTTCGTCGCGCTTCAGCAAAAGCCCGCTTCTGCCTTCCTTGCGAACGATCCCTACCGAGCCTTCGACGAAATTTACAGCCCCTGCCTTTGCCGATATGACGTATTTGTCGCCGGCGGCTGCGGCAGCAAGTTCACGATCGGTCTGCGAAAAACCAATGGTCGCCGCAAGAACCGTCAAAACGCCGAGACAAAACGAGCGATATGCGATCTTAATCATTTATTTCTCCTTGGGGAAGAGTCACCCTTACTATATTCGAATCAAAGCGTAAATTCAATAAAATTTGCGTCTTTGTCGGTGAACAACTTAATAAGTCCCAATAATTAATAATCTGAACAACCTTTAGGTGCAATTCGTTATCTAACTCGTTGTCCGTCATTTGACGGCGTAAAGTTCAAGCGAGGGTTTATGGCTACTTTCAAGGATCCCAATCACTGTTTCGCACCGCTCGAGGTTATCGAGCGGCTTATTCAGATACGCGGCGAACTCGGATTTACCGAGGCGATCTACATGGACCGTTCACAGGAGATCACGGATTTTCTTGATGCATACGGCTTTGATATTTACGCGTTCTCGACCGACAACGAGAAGATAAATTTTGACGATTATACGGCCCCGGTCGTTCCGGGCGGAGACAATCTGCACTGTTCGATGACAGCTCACTGATAGAGCAATGTTTACAGGTTAACTGAAGGAACGCGGAAGGTGATTCATTATTTTGAACCCTTCCGTTTTTCAATTTAGAGTGCCTTGACGATAAATAGCGTACCGTCGTCATCAAGAAATTTTCGTTCAGTAAAGTCGGCAACACCTTTCCTGATGTGATCGATCATCTTCTTTGCCGGAAGGTGTATTCCATCGAGAACGCGTTTCGCAAACCGATCCTGTCCGTACTCTTCGCCATTTGGATTGACCGCCTCGGTGATGCCGTCGGTATATATCACCAAAACCTGATTTTCCTCAAAACGAATGAAATGTTGGTGAAAATGCAGGTCTTCAAACATTCCCAAAGGCATGTCGCCATATTCGACGAATCTGTATTCTCCATCGGGCTTGATCAGCAGCGGCGGATTGTGGCCGGCGTTCGAAAACACGAATGTCCGATTGGTCGAGTCTAGCATCCCATATATTGCGGTGATGAACTGGTTATCCTTGATCGACCCTCGCAGAAGATTGCTTACCTTTGAAAAGGCGATGTGCGGGGCGTAGCCGATCTGCACACAGGATCGGAGCGACGCTCTAAGGAACGACATCAGGAGTGCCGCAGGTATGCCCTTTCCGACCGCATCGGCCACGATGATCCCGATCTGGTCATCAAAAACCTTGACCCAGTCGTAATAGTCGCCCGAGACTTCCTCGGTTGGAAAGATATAGGCGCTAATATCAAAATTCTCGATCGCCGGATCGGCCTCAGGCAGCAGTTCGAGCTGTACCTGACGGGCAACTTCCAATTGCGCTTCAATACGCTTTTTCTCAACGACCTGTTCATGCAGCCGGACCTTTTCGATGATGATAGCGACCTGCGACGTCAACAACTGCAGTAATGCGAGATCATGGTCGTCATAAGCATCGAGACGGTCGCTTTCGAGATCGAATACACCGATCACGCGATCATTCGATATGATCGGCGCAAGCATCTCGGAACGGGTCAGTTCCCGTGCCGGAAAGTAGCGCGGATCGCGGCTGACGTCATGCGAAATTATCGGCTTGCCTGACTGAGCAACCGTTCCGAGAAATCCCTCACCCATCTTGAGCCTGGGCTCGATCAGGTTGAAGCTTATCTGATAACCGCGTATCGCCTTTGACTTAAAAACGTATGGATCTTTTTCGTCAGCGGAAAACTCGATCAAGTAAATACCGGCGGCGTCATATGGTATCAGCGACCCGAGCGTATCCATTACGAGATTCAGTACCTCGTCGAGATCCAGCGAACGGCTGATAGTCTTGGTAATATCCAAAAGAAGACGCAGCTTTTCGACCGTCGAAAGTTCTGATCCCGATATTGTTTCGTTGGTCGTTTCGCTGTTCATCAAATTCCTTGAAATACGTATTGCTTATATGCGTCCCAGAGCCTTGAAACCTTGATCCTGTATTCTACTAATGCTCGACTGACGTTAAAATGTCTGGCGATCTCGTTGATCGTACGGCCTTCAAATACCATCCGCCTTAGTGCCGAATAGGGCACGAGTGCCGCGGCACCGGTCGAATATGCTTCTTCTTCGATCGCCTCATTGTAATCTCGAGCGATCGTTTCCCCGTTTTTGTCGACGTTCTTGATCGCGAGCCGGCTCGGCTTATGCCCAAAAAAAACGTGGCACACCTCTTCCATCAGTGTCGCATTGTGCCGATTCTTTCCATGGGTTGGATTAAGTATTATCAGCTTTCGCCCGTCAGGCAGTGTCTGCGAGGCCGCTCCGCCCGACCACTTGTCCTTTCCGTTTCCCGTGAGATGGGCCTTTGCCTCTTCGCTCAGGAACGGTTCGACCTCGTCAAACCGCGCGACCAACAGCTTTGCGTAATGCGCCAAAGCGAAAGGGTCGAGGCGTTCGTCATCGCGCCTCAACCCGGCAAACTGGCGCAAACCTATCGCGCGTAACTCGTAATGTCGTCCTTTCTGGGTCGGAGGAATGTCCTCTGCGTTCACGGCAATGGCCTCAGATCCGCGATCCCTAACTTAAACTGAGGACTTTCCTAGACCTCTTTGAATTCCGAATCGACGTCCTCGCTCGACAAAGCCACTCGATAGTTCTTTGACTGCTTCTGTTTGGTGATAAGCAGATCGTCCTTTGTCTTCAGCAGGTCAGCCCGGTTATACACGGACAATTCAAAATTATAACCGTGTGTGATGGCGTCCTTTGGGCAGGCCTCGACACAAAATCCGCAAAAGATGCAGCGGCCGTAGTCGATGTTATAGACCTTGGCGTATCGTTCATCGCGGCCGACGCGTTCGGCATAGGGCCGAGGGTCATCGATAGCCTCAATATAGATACATTCAGACGGGCATGCCGCCGCGCACAAATAGCAGGCGACGCACTTTTCCTTGCCGTTCTCGTCGACATGCAGCAAATGCTGACCGCGATAACGCGGCTGTACGGTGATCGGTTCGTCAGGATACTGTACCGTCCATTTTCCCCGCGGGATCTCGGAGATGGTCCGTTTCATTCCCTTAACGACCGCGACTGTCGATCTCAACACTTCGGATACTATTGACATATAAATACCGGCTCCGTGCCGGACCTGAACTTACCTTAAGTTGCCCATTACCCCAAGAAATACCTGAAGGATAATGACGATTATCGTCAAAACGACGGAAATACCGCCAAGCACCATTCCGGCAACGGCAAGCCCTCGGCCGCCGTATTCTTGCGGATTACTGTCAACGTTGTTCTTTGCAATATAGCCGGTGATGATGGCCGGAATACCAGACAGGAGGCCGCAACAAAGTATGCCGGCAATGCCGCAAACGAGAGAAATCGTCGCGAGAGTCTTGTTGGCACCTTCGCCCCCGGCGACAGGCGGTTGAAAAGGCGTATTTTGCCCGATCCCCTGATCCTGCCAACCTGCTACCGGTGCAGGCGGCGGCGTCCATTCAGCTGCCGCAGGCGGCTGGTCGAACGGGCTGCTATACGACGGTGCGACCGGTTCCGGCTCCTGATACGCCGGCGTGACCGGTTCGATAACCGGATCGGCCGCCTGAAACGGGGTCGGCGGCTCCGACGAGCCAAAGGGTGACGGCGGCGCCGATGGCTGAAATGGCGGCAGCGGATCCGATTGGATCATCGTCGCCGGCTCCGACATATCTGCTTCTTCAGGTGCACTATTGAACGGCGACGGGATCGGTGCCTCGACAGATCCGGCCGGCGGGGCGGCATCAACTGACGATTCCGTCACCGCGAAAGGCGACGCGATCGGAGTCACGTCAGTAAATTTCGGCGAGGCTATCTCGGGCTCGGTAAACTGGGGCGGTTCGGGCTCCGGAACCGGCGGGATCTCCATCCCCGGATCGTCCGGGTCCGAACTGCCGCCAAGGGCCGCCCGCATCTCGTCCTCCGATACATACATTGTCTTCAGCGGGTCCGCCGCCGGAAGATCCAGAACCTCCTCAGGTTCGGCGATCGGGGCAATGCCGACCGCGACACGCTCCTCCTGCGGCATTTCAGCCGCCGGAGGCTCAGGACGTGCAACTACTGTCGCGTACGGGTCAAAAGCCGGTGCATCATCCACAAGCGGAGTACCGTCCGACTGACAAAACCGCATCGAATCCTCAAATGTCTTCGAACAGGTCGGGCATTTTTTCATAGTTGTGTCCTCTTACTGCCATCCGCGTGGGCAGATGGGCTGCGTGGCAAGTAAAATTCAAGCGTTAAAGTTCTGCAACTTTTATACTTGAACGACTAAACTAATTCAAGTTTGCTGAAGAAATACGCGATCTCGATCGCTGCGTTTTCGTCCGAATCGGAACCATGCACCGCGTTCTCGCCGATCGACGCCGCAAAATCCTTGCGGATAGTGCCTTCAGCTGCCTCAGCCGGGTTGGTCGCTCCCATAAGTTCACGCCAGGCAGGAACGGCATTTTCCTTTTCGAGAGCCAGGACCACACACGGACCCGAAGACATAAAATCACAAAGCTCATCGAAAAAGCCCTTACCGGCATGAACGGCGTAAAAGCCCTCAGCCTGCTTTCTCGTCTGATGGATCAATTTCATTCCGCGGATCTTGAACCCTTCGCCCAAAATGCGCGAGATGATCTGGCCTTGCTTTCCTGCCCGAACTGCGTCGGGCTTGATGATACCGAATGTTAAGTTGTTCATTATAAATATTTTCCTCTTAAATTATTTCGAAAATCTATCGATCAGTTCCTTTGCGATCCTTTTCGGCCGTTCCGATTCACGGTCGCACATGCACCAAATTGTTCGTCCTTGCACCAGCAGATCGTTCCCGCGGCGTATCTCTGTAAATCGTTCGCAGGTTACCGCGGTCCATTGCCCTACCCAGGTCGTCACAGTGACCTCTTCATCACCGAACGCAGGTTTCCTGTAATCGATCTCGTGCCGGACGACGACCCAGAAAAACTTAGCCTGCATCTCAGGCGTCGCAGATTCCTGCCAATGCGCTACCGCTACATCCTGCACCCAGCGGAGGTAGGCAACGTTATTCACGTGGCCAAGTTCGTCAATATCGGCGGCATCAACGTGGAATGAATGTTGATACTTCATTAGCCCGGTAACGATCGGCCTGACGCACGACGAGCGGATCTCATAGACTTGAATCCCACTTTCGGGCCCGTCAGATACCTTTCGCTAATTCGCCGCCGCCCCCGCACCAAGTACCTCGACGATCGCCTGGCCAATGTCCGCAGGCGACTGCACGACACGGATACCGGCTTCGGTGAGGGCTTTCATTTTCTCCGCCGCGGTGCCTTTGCCGCCCGAAATAATAGCTCCCGCATGACCCATACGGCGTCCCGGAGGGGCTGTCTGACCGGCGATGAACGCAACGATCGGCTTCGTAACATTGTCCTTGGCAAATGCCGCGGCGTCCTCCTCGGCGGTTCCTCCGATCTCACCGATCATCACGATCGCATCGGTTTCGTCGTCTTCCTGAAAAAGACGCAGGGCGTCGGTGTGATTCGTTCCGATGATCGGGTCGCCGCCAATTCCGATCGCGGTTGACTGCCCGAGCCCGAGAGCCGTAAGCTGTCCGACCGCCTCGTACGTCAGCGTGCCCGAACGCGAAACTACGCCGATGCGGCCTTCCTTATGAATGTGGCCGGGCATGATGCCGATCTTGCACTTTCCGGGCGAAATGATGCCGGGGCAGTTCGGGCCGATAACACGCGTATTTCGGTCCGAAAGATACTCCTTGGCCTTGACCATATCGGCGACAGGTATCCCTTCGGTGATACATACGACCAAAGCGATCCCGGCATCGGCGGCTTCCATTATTGCGTCCGCGGCAAATGCCGGCGGCACATATATTACTGAAGCGTTGGCTCCGGTTTCGCGGACGGCATCGGCGACGGTATTGAAGACGGGTATGCCCTCGTGCAGCGTTCCGCCTTTGCCCGGCGTCACGCCGCCCACGACATTAGTGCCGTACTCGACCATCTGAAGCGTATGAAAAGTGCCTTCCTTGCCCGTAATGCCTTGGACGACCAAACGTGTGTTCTTATCAACTAGGATACTCAAAGCAAATCTCCTGAAAAGTGACTGAATAAAGCAAAAGCAAAGTATAGCACGATGCCCGTTTTGCTTGGCAATTGACGAAATTCAAGTTTTTGCGAACAAATTTCTACCGATCGGCGTTAACCAATATGACCTTAAGTCCTCGAAACGAATTAGATCAGCGGCCGGATTGGCCAGTATCCGCCGGTATTTGCGATGAAACGCCTTTATTCTTTTTATTACGATGCTTTTTGGATCGCCTCGCGGTCGATACTTGAGCACAAGCTGCGGGCCTTTCTGACCTTGATCGGTATCATCATCGGTGTCGCTGCAGTCGTGGTCGTTGGGGCCTCGATCAGCGGACTCAACTCCTATGTCTCAACACAAATATCAAAGGTGCTCGGGACAAACCACTTCATGATCGCCCGTTTGGCGTTTTCGGGGCGCATGGCTGATGAGGAGTTTGAGAGGGCCAACCGACGAAACAAAAAGCCGACCTGGGATGAATATCTATACCTCAAAGAAAATTGCAAGAACTGCTCCGAAGTCGGCGCTCAAATGTTCAACAACGCGGACTTTAACGAAAATGGCGTCGAAATGCCGTCGGTCACTATCAACGGCGTCACTTCAAACTTCGACGTCATCGAGGACAAATCCATAATTGAGGGCAGATTCATATCGGCCAACGACGAGTCCATCGCCGCCAAGGTGTGCGTGATCGCCGACGACGTCCGCGAGAAGTATTTTCCCCACACTTCCCCCATTGGTAAAACGATCAAGCTGCGCGGCCTTCCGTTGACCATCGTCGGGCTCGAGGATAAGCGGGGACAACTTCCCGGCAGTTCGTTCAACCGTGCGATCTATATACCGATCACGCTCCACCGCCAGATCTTCGGCAGCGGGGATAATGGGCTTCAGATCCACGGCAAAGGACGAACACCCGAGACTTTTGACGCGTCGATCGACGAGGCCAGACTTTTACTGCGGAACCGCCGCGGCCTTTCGGGCAGCGATCCTGATACCTTTGGATTGGTAAACACCAAGGAACTTGGCGGACAGATAGATCAGTTTACAAACGCGATCGCCGCGGTGGTCGTGCCGATCACGATGATCATTCTGGTGGTTGGCGGCATAGTCGTGATGAATATCATGCTCGTGTCGGTCACGGAGCGCACGTTCGAGGTCGGTTTGAGAAAAGCTCTCGGTGCGACGCGTAACCAGATACTTTTGCAGTTTCTTATCGAATCGTCAGTTCTGTGCGTCGTCGGCGGCATTATCGGCCTGTTGCTCGCGGCTGTAGTGACCCAATTGATCACGATGCTCGCCGGAATAACCATGACGATCACGATAGTTTACGTGATCCTTTCGGTCACGGTATCGAGTCTGATCGGCATCGTCGCAGGGCTCTACCCCGCGTGGAAAGCGGCGAGGCTCGACCCGATCGTCGCACTGACCCAAAGTTGATGACCGGCTGATGCGGTCAACGGATAAATATGAGCCTTTCAACATCATTGCCTCGCGAAGTCATGAAAATGGCCATGGACTCGATCTATACGCATAAGTTCCGGTCGTTTCTTACGATTCTCGGTATCGTCGTTGGCGTGATCACGGCCATCGTAGTCGCGTCGATCCTGACCGGCGTTCGCGGTTCGATCGTCGCAATAGTAGAGGAATACGGCACGAACAATATCTACGCATACCATCTTTCCACGGGCTTTGGCCCCAGGAGTCGTGACGAGCGCAATCGAAAACCGCTGACCGACGATGATGTCAGGGCTATTCAGGCACAATCGAGTTCGATCGCCAACGTTTCGCTCGTCGCCCCTAATATCGGATCATTCAACGGCGGATTCGACGATAATCTGGTTTACGAGGGCAAGAACTATCGATGGGCCCTTACTGACGGCGTCGAACCGAATTATGCGGAATTGACCAACATCACCGTCAAGCACGGGCGTTTTATTACCGAGGCCGACAATTACCAACGGCGTAATGTACTGGTCGTCGGGGTCAATACGATAGAAGCTCTCTTTCCCGGCAAGGAAGATGAGGCGGTCGGCAAGGTCGTTCGGATGAACGGTGCGACATGGGAGATCATCGGCGTTTTGGAAAAGCGCAAAGCAGGTTTTTTCGGCGAGAACGAAGAGGATCGAAAGGTCCTGCTGCCCTACCGAACGGCCAGAAAGGTGGCACCGGACCGTGACGAACTCCGCCCGGTAATTCAGGCCCGGTCAGGACAACTCAACGACGCTGTCGCCGAAGTAGAGGGCATTCTTAGACAACGCCGCGGCGTCAAATATGGCGAACCTAACAATTTCGATATCAAGACAGCCGACAACTTCATCGCCCAGTTTGACGGGATCATAGGTGGTGTCGGCCTCGCCGCGATCGCGATCTCATGCCTTGGCCTCCTTGTCGGCGGCATAGGCGTGATGAACATAATGCTGGTTTCGGTCACTGAACGAACCAAGGAGATCGGGATCCGAAAGGCGATCGGAGCGACCAAGAACGCGATCGTGCTTCAGTTCTTGCTCGAGGCTATGACACTTACATTCTTTGGGGGAATTATCGGCGTTGCGGTCGCGATCGGAATAAGCAATCTGATCATGCTTCTGGTTCCGAGCATGCCGGCACAGGTTCCGCTCTGGGCCATAATCGCCGGCCTCGGCACGTCTGTCGGTGTAGGCCTTGTTTTCGGCGTCTTGCCCGCGCGTAAAGCCTCAAGACTCGACCCTATCGAGTGCTTAAGATATGAATGAGCGTGCCGCCCGTCAATTACAAGGTATTCGTATAAAAGAAAAGTCGATACCCATTCGTTTATTTTCGTAGGGCCCCTCGATCCGGGCTGTCATTTTATTGCCGCCGGGGCGATAGATGACCCGATCCGGAAAATCGTGCTGCTTATTTTCAAAGATAAATTCGCCGGCCTTTGAACTGACCAGCTTGAAATCCGTGTCCTCTTTGCTCTGATGCGGCCGTGCGACGAAATACAGCCCATCCAAACGTTCTTCGAACCGCATATATTCGTAACCGGTCGTTTTTCCCATCGAAACGGTTTGACTTACGCCCATCATCGTCTTTCCGCGCGGTTTCGTCCAAAACTCGACTGCTTCGGCATCCTTTTTATTCGAAATACTGCTCCAGCAGCCGGCCATTTGCGCGAGGTCGGATACGGCCGCCTTCTGTCCATAAGCTTGTGCAGCCGGGAGCAGAATAGCGGCGATAACGGTCAATACTACTGATCTCATAGATAATTTGTTCGTTACATTTAGGCCAATTCAACGGTCTGGCCATATTCCGGCACAATGACGTTCCATCCAAACCGTTCACGTATGTGTTCGGCCATCGCGTCGGCGGCTTCGGGTTCGCCGTGGGTAGTAAAGACCGTTTTCGGGGCCGCTTGCAGACCGCTTAGCCATCTCAATACAGCTTGCCAATCGGCGTGTGCCGAAAAGCCTTCAACCTTTTCGATCATGCAGTTCACCGGTATCCAGTGCTTCATGATCTTTACCTCGCGTTCACCGTCCAGTATCCTTCGTCCGGTCGTGCCGGCCGCCTGATACCCGACAAAAACCACGGTAGCGTTCTCGTCAGGCAATATCCGCATAGCGTGGTGCAGAACGCGGCCGCCGGTCATCATTCCGGAGGCAGAAATGATTATCCTCGCCCCGCGCATATTGTTGAGGCGCTTTGATTCATCCCTTGAAGATGTCGTCATCATCGATGCGGTTCTTAACGGGTGCTTTCGCGACGCCAATATAGAAGCGTATTCCTCGTCGTGCTCCTCGTTCCAGCGGTTGTAAACCTGTGTCGCTTGTGATGCCATCGGCGAATCAACGATCACCGGAAGAATCGGGATCCTTCCCTGCTCCTCCAGCTCGCGGATCATGTATAGGACCTCTTGTGTACGGCCCACCGCAAAAGCCGGGATCAGGATCGGCCCACGCCTTTCGACCGCCTCATTGATAATCTGCGCCATTTGGGTCGCCGAGTCGACGTCACCGTGCAAACGGTCGCCGTATGTCGATTCGCACATCAGATAATCGCAGTTTGGCGGAGTCGCCGGATCCTTTACAATCGGTTGATCATAATGCCCGAGATCACCTGAGAACAGAAATCGAACATTTGAACCGTCCGGCCGGGCATTTTCAAGCTCGACCAACACGAGGCTGGCACCCATGATGTGGCCCGCGACCATGAAGCTTGCTTTGATCCCCTCGCAGATCTCAACCGTCGAGCCGTCGTTAGGTACCGGGTTGAGTAGCTCAAGGGCCGCTCTGGCATCCGTTTCGTCATATAGCGGCAACGCCGGCGAGTGTGAGGTCAGATCGTGCCGGTTTCGATAATCGGCCTCTTCTTCCTGAAGCCTGGCCGAATCCGGCAATAGTATCTTCAACAGGTCGCCGGTGGCCCGAGATGTGAATACCGGACCGCCAAAACCCATTTTCACAACACGCGGCAGAAACCCGGTGTGGTCGATGTGCGCATGAGTAATTATCACGGCATCAATATTTGTCGGGTCGAACGGCGGATCCTGCCAGTTGCGTTCGCGGAGCTCTTTTAGCCCCTGGAAAAGTCCACAATCGACAAGTACACGTTTCCCATTGTGCTCGATCAAGTATTTCGAACCCGTAACCGTACCGACGCCGCCGTAAAAGGTCAAAGTTGCCATTGTGCTTCCAATTTATCATAAACAAAAATAAATCGACCGGACGTCGGCCCGGTCGATCACAGGAAATCAGATTGAGGCAGTCAATTTACGGCTTCTTTTGGAAACCAAAGAACGTTTCGCGGCCCGCTCGCCTTCGACTGTTCCTTGCGCAATCTGGCAGCAAGGATCAGGAGGTCCGATGTCTCGCCGTCGGTACCGAACGACGCCACGCCGAAATTTAATACAGGCGAGATCGAGTCCGAGTCGCTGACAAAGAACGTTGTGGTGAAAAGTGAGGTGTTGATCCGGGAGATGACTTCTTCGGCGACGGCGACGTTCGCAGTCGGCAGTATCGCCAGAAATTCATCATTCGCCGCCCGAGCAAAAAAATCCATCTGCCGCAGTTGGGACTTGACCGTGTTTGCGACCAATGACAGTATCCGATCGCCGGCCACGTGGCCAAACTTGAGGTTCATCTGATCGAATTCGCGGATGTCGATCGCAAGTATTGTCAACGGGCGATCTTCAGGGTTGCGCTGGGACTCAGCGATCTGATTTTCGAGTATGAGGTGAAATGCTCGTTCGTTCGGCAAATGTGTGACCGGATCTGTTAGAGCGTTTGACAAGCTTCGTTCAAAGGATAGTGAACTCAGAACCAATGGAGTGATCCGTTCACCGATCGCTTCGAGTGTGGTGATCGCATTACCGTCAAATGCCGTTCTCGAATCGGAATACATCGCCATCACCGCAAAAACCTCGCCGCTTCTGATAAGCGGAATAGCGGCCGCCGAACGAAATCCTGAGAGGGCCTCCGCTGGTACGGTCTCGTTCATTCCGATCGCTCCTCGATCTATCTGCACCATCTGGCTTTCGTAGCACCGACCGGCCAACCCGGCATCAAGCGGTATTTCGATCCCGGTCAGGCTCTCGGCGTTTTCGCCCTGGGCGTGGACGGTCTTGAAACTTCTAACAGTCTTGTCAACGACAAAAAGTGCACTGGCCGTAAACGGCAGAACCTGACTGGCGCGGCTCGAAACCAGTCGGAATACATCGCCTGATTTAAGTGAACCGCTAAACACCTCGCCGGCTTCCTCGATGCCCTTAAGATGTTCGTCTATCCGTGCCCCCTCACCCTCGGTCGAAGCTGCCGCAACACGCTTGCCCGCAGCTTTGGAACTCAAAAAGTGAATAACAAAACAGGCGGACAAATATATAACGATGATCGCCGAAAATCCGCGGGATTTCATGCCATAATCCTGGATCGAATTCGCCAGAACAAACGACGACGCGATCGCCGCCAGCGACGTGACCACAAATATGATCGGAAATACGCCAAATCCCGATGTATTCGAATTGGAATTAATAGTGACTTTCATGGAGGATGGGCGGGAAGAAAAGGAACGAGGACGGGTGACTCCTCAATAACAAAGATAGCTTTTCGACGCAGCAGGCGTCAATACTTTTTTCTTGGAGTGCAATAAACATCGGCCTCCTGGGCCTATACCTTTTTTGGGCCTTATCTGATCAAAAAAATATTGAAAAAAAGTCGATTTTTGGTCATTTTTGGGTTGACAGCCGTTGTCGGGGTTATTATTCTTACGGTTGCTTCGGGAAAGAAAGAGTCCGGGGCAAGAAGCGGCTGGCCTAGGCCAGCCATGTTAGAAATACATAAAATTATCTTTGAGAAGATAGGAGACCTAATTAAATGAAAAAGATCATTGCACTTTCATCAGTTTTGGCACTTGGTGCCCTCGGCATGGCTTGCGGCGAAGCTGCACCGGCAAACAACGCGGCTAACAAACCGGCTGCTAACGCTCCGGCTGCCAACGCTCCGGCTGCTAACGCTCCGGCTGCTAACGCTCCGGCCACCACCGCTCCGGCTGCTAACGCTCCGGCTGCTAACGCTCCGGCTGCCAACGCTCCGGCTGCTAACGCTCCGAAGACCGCTGCTCCGGCTGCTAATGCTCCGGCTGCTAACGCTCCGGCTGCCAACGTCAAGAAATAGTTAGATCCGTTTAACTTTTTTCAAAGAGAAGCACGCTGTTTTCGAACAGCGTGTTTCTTTTTTTATTCACTGAACGTGTAACTTTGGCAAAAAAATAAATTCAGAAAACGCTCATTACTGACAATTTTAAGGTTGACTAAAGTGGCTCGGGCTACTATATTGTCGTTTGTTCCGAAAAATAGAAAGATCAGGGACAACGGATGTGTTCGCACGTTCGGGTTGGTAAGTTAAATTAGATCTAATCTTTGTAGAAGACAGGAGAATCGATTTTTATGAAAAAAGTAATTGCACTTTCAGCAGTTCTCACCATGGGCGCTCTGGGAATGGCTTGCGGCGAAGCCGCCACCAACACTGCGGCTAACAAAGCTGCTAACACCGCTGCGACCGCTGCTAACACGGCTGCCGCTGCTGCTAATACCGCTGCTGCTGCTGCCAACACGGCTGCAACTGCTGCTAACACCGCTGCCAGCACCGTTGCCAACGCTGTAAAGCCGGCAACCAACGCTGCTCCGGCCGCAAACGCACCGGCTGCCAATGCTCCGGCTGCAAACGCCAAGAAATAGTTCGGTTCGCTGAACTGTCAAAAGGCTCGATCGTTAAAAACGATCGAGCCTTTTTCATTTGACTTGATGACCAATCAGGCGGTCAATTGCGGATCGCTGATTTGAGCTCCGCTCCGGTCGTCACGGGTCGCTGGCAGACATTATCACGGCAAATATATGCCGTCGGCTCGCCGTCGATCGCCGTTCGATCGGCAAGTAACGGCAGACCTTGATCATCGCCGCCCCTGCCAAGAACGACAACCGAATCGGGATGATAGCCTTCCAGAGCAATGCGTTCGAGTTCATTCCCCTTTTCTCCAACGATGACGATCTCCAGGGTTTGGTCCAGATGAAATTCGAGCGCCGACAGTGCCCTGCCGAAACCCTGAGGATGTCTGCGTATCTGAGATGCTGTTAATCTCAGGACGGTCACGGCGAATCGCTCGTATTTATCATCGCCCGTCAACTTAGCCAACTTGAGCAAAACGTCCGCCGCCACGGAGTTGCCCGATGGCGTAGCGTTGTCGTAAAGGTCTTTGTTACGCACGACGAGCTGCTCGTGGTCATTCGACGTAAAGAAGAATCCTCCGCTTTCCGCATCCCAAAACTCAGTGATCATCAGATCGGCCAGACGTTTTGCCTCGGTCAAATATTCGGCGTCGCCCGACACCTGAAAAAGCTCGACCAGTCCGTCGGCGACGTTCGCGTAGTCCTCGACGTACCCGTTCAGTTTTGCCTTTCCGTCCTTCCACGTCCGCAGAAGCCTGCCGTTCTTTTGCAGTTCCGTGAGGATAAATCCTGCGTTCTTCTTTGCAATGGACAAATATCTGTCGTCGCCGAGAGCCCCGGCCGCGTCGGCAAATGCGGCGAGCATCAGGCCGTTCCACGCCGTTAGTATCTTTTCATCACGAAACGGCTTGATCCTTTCTTCGCGGTGCTCGAATAACTTTTTCCGGGCATCGTCAAAGCGGTCTTTACCGGCTAATGCCTGATCCTTGATATTCAGGATGTTATGGCCTTCAAAGTTGCCGCCCGCCGTCACGTCGAACGCCCTGCAAAACTCCCGTGCAACGTCGTCGCCGAGCACCTCGCTGATCTCCTCGGGCGTCCATACAAAGAACTTGCCCTCTTCGCCCTCACTGTCGGCATCCTGCGTAGAATAAAAGCCGCCGGACGGATCCAGCATCTCACGGCAAACATATTCGAGGCACTCCACCGCTATTCGCTTAAAGAACTCGTCGCCCGTCACCTGATACGTGTGCAGGTAAACGCGTATCAACTGTGCGTTGTCATATAACATTTTCTCAAAGTGCGGGACCAGCCAGACCGCATCGACAGCGTACCGATGAAATCCGCCGCCAAGCTGATCGTAAATTCCGCCGCGGGCCATCTTTTCGAGCGAGTAAGTCACCATCGAAAGTGCCTTATCGTCGCCCGTGCGGTGGTGATACCGCAGCAGGAATTCGAGTGACATGGCCGCCGGAAATTTCGGTGCTCCGCCGAAACCGCCATTTGCCGCGTCGAAAGTCCGCGTAAAGCTGACGAACGCCGCATCAAGCATTTCGGGCGACAGCGAACCGGCCGCAGGCTCAACCACACTCATTTTTTTGAGTTCACTGACGATATTAGCAGCAGACTCCTGCAATTCGTCACGGCGTTCTCGAAAAGCGTCAGCGATGCTCGTAAGTATCTGTCGCCAGGACGGCATGCCGTATCGCGGGTTTGGCGGAAAATAGGTGCCGCCGAAGAAAGGCAGCTTTTCGGGCGTCAGAAACACGTTCATCGGCCATCCGCCGCGGCCCGTGGTCATCTGAACGAAATTCATGTAGATCTGATCGACATCGGGCCGCTCTTCCATATCGACCTTAATGTTGATGAAATGGTCGTTCTGGATCGCCGCTACATCCTCGTCCTCGAACGATTCGTGCTCCATGACATGGCACCAATGACAGGCCGAATACCCAATACTGACGAGCACCGGCTTATCCTCAGCCCTGGCCCGATCAAATGCCTCGTCGCCCCATGGATACCAATCGACCGGATTGTGTGCGTGCTGAAGAAGGTAAGGGCTGGATTCGTTGATCAGCCGGTTTGTAAATTTCGGAGCATTTTCCATTGTGATATTCTTTCACGCCAACGGCATTTTTTGAAACGGAACCATGATTCTGTTATATTAGCGTCAACTTCTGATGGCTATGACCGCTCGTTGTGTCGCAAAACTCAGGCCGGCTTGGCAACGCGCAGATCTATTCGGCGCGGACTAATCTCCTCGTGTTCGGAACGCAGGCAGCGGCCCTGCTACCTTTATCCAGATCACGGCGGTCAAACGACCGCTAGGCCCAAAACCTAAAAAGGAGAACATTATGCACCCGATCACCGACCTTCAGCGTCCAGTTATTAAAACTCAGCTCCCTGGCCCCAAAGCCCTCGAGATCATAAATGCTGACGCCCAGTACGTTACACCTAGTTACCCGCGTCCTGACTACAAGTTAGTTGCCGAAAAAGGCTACGGAGTCTGGATAGAGGACCCCGACGGCAATATTTTTCTGGACTGCAACGCCGGAGTCGCGGTTTGCTCGACAGGTCATTGCCACCCTGAGATCGTAAAAGCGATCTCGGATCAGGCCGCCGAGCTAATACACCTGTGCGGTACCGACTACTATTATCGACACATGCCGGCACTCGGTAAAAAGCTCGATGAGATCGTCCCGATCGACGGGCCGACTAAATCACATTTCGCCAATAGCGGTGCAGAGGCGATCGAAACCGCCCTTAAACTCGCCATGTACCATACGCGCCGACAGAAGTTCATTTCATTCTTCGGCTCGTTCCATGGACGTACACTCGGGGCGCTTTCCTTGACTTCGTCGAAGAAAGCACAGCGTCTTGGGTTTATGCGGCAGGCACTCGACGTTGTACATGTCCCTTACCCGAACTGCTATCAATGTCCGTTCAATCTCGGCAAGTGCTCGGACGGCACTTGTTGTATGGGATCGGTAAGTTGGATCGAGGACCGGATATTTAATACCACGACTCCGCCTGAGGAGGTTGCCGGTATAGTCGTCGAGGTCGTGCAGGGCGAGGGCGGATACGTTCCCGCTCCAAAAGAATTTATCCGAGAGATCCGCCGAATATGCGACCAGCACGGCATTATGATGATCATCGACGAGGTTCAATCAGGAATGGGCCGAACGGGCAAGATGTTCGCTCTTGACCATCACGAAGGCGTGAAAGCGGACATCGTATGTATGGCGAAAGGCATAGGCTCCGGCATGCCGATCGGCGTTTGCACCGCCAAGGCCGAGATAATGGACTGGCACAAAGGAGCTCATGCCTCAACGTTTGGCGGAAATCCTGTTGCCATCGCTTCGGCGCTCAAGACGATCGAACTACTCGAGGGCGGGATGGTCGACAATGCCCGCGAGGTTGGGGCCCATCTTGAGGCCGGCCTAAGGCGTCTTCAGGAAAAATACGATTGCATAGGAGACGTTCGCGGAATGGGGTTGATGCTCGGTGTCGAGTTCGTGGTCGACAAAGTGTCGAAAAAGCCGGATGCAGAACTTCGCGACCGCATCGAAATGGCATGTTTTGAGCGCGGACTGATCATTCTGGGCTGTGGGACCAGCACTATCCGCTGGTCACCGCCGCTAATACTAAGTCGCGAAAACGCTGACGTCGCACTTGAGATATTCGACGCAGCTATCGCCGCATCTGTTTAGGTAGACCGGCCCGCGAAACACAACGGATTCACTCAATTGATCTTAAATTGAACTCGTGAGTGCATCGTATTTCGCGGGCATTCTTATAACTTTTTATTTCATTATTGACTTAATTAAGCATATCATTTATCATCTGATCAATGGACGCATTCTCGGCACTCGCAGAACCGACGCGGCGAAACATCCTCGAGATGCTTGCCGACCGCGGAAGTCTTGCCGCCACAGATATTTACAGGCATTTTCCTGCGACGCCACCTGCGGTCTCCCAACACCTTAAAGTATTGCGTGAGGCTGGCCTCGTACGTGTCGAGAAGCGTGCTCAACAGCGCATCTATCACATTAACCCTGAACCTATGAAGAAACTCGAACAATGGATCAGGCAGTTTGCGTCCGCCAAGGAGGCTGAATACAGTCGACTAGATGGCGTACTCGAAATACTGAAGGCCGAAGCCGGCGAAACGCCGATGCTTCCCTTCGCGGATTAGTATTACGGAGGATCGGGAGTTTATGGCGAACAAGACCATGGTAACGGCCGAACACGGCAAACAGGAGCTTTTTATTACGCGCGAATTTGACGCTCCCCGTGAACTCGTATTTCGTGCCCATACTGATCCGGCGATCTATGTTCAATGGGTCGGGCCGTACGGCTTGACGATGAAGATCGAGCAATGGGATTGCCGCGATGGTGGAGCTTACCGCTACACACATGAACGCGGCGGCCACACGTATGCTTTTTTCGGCGTTAATCATGAAGTTCTCGCTCCTGAACGCATTGTCGGGACATTTGAATTTGACGGCCTGCCGGAACGCGGTCATGTGATAATGGGCAAGACAACGTTCGAAGAACTGCCGGGAGGCCGCTGCCGGGTCGTACACCAGTCTGTCTTCTTTTCGGTGGCGGATCGCGACGGTATGGTGCAGTCCGGGATGGAACGCGGCGTGTCCGACGGGTACGAAAAGCTCGATGCCCTGCTTTCTGTAATGAATGCGGGATAATTAAGGATCTATGAGAGTGAAGGCTGAAAATGTCGATGCCTATATCGCAGCGTTTCCGCCAAATGTGGCCGGCCCTCTGGAGCAATTGCGGACAATTATCCGAAATACCGCCCCGGGTGCTGAGGAAACCATCAGTTACGCGATCCCGAGTTACAAACTCAACGGAATGCTCGTGCATTTTGCCGGATACGTGCGGCACATCGGCTTCTACCCGGGAGCGGCCGGTATCGCGAACTTCATCGACGAACTTGCAAAATTCAAGACGTCAAAAGGTGCGGTTCAGTTTCCGCTGGACGAGCCGTTGCCAATATCTCTGATCGAAAAAATTGTTCGGTACAGGGTCAAACAGAATCTGGAGAATAAGAAATGAGTCAAAAAGTAACGACATTTCTGATGTATAAGGATGGGTGTTTTGAGGCAATGCAATTTTACGCCTCTGTTATACCCGGGTGCAAAATTGTCTCGACAATGCCCGGGCCGGACGGAGGCATTGCCGGCGGAACGTTTGAGATCGACGGCCAGAAACTCTATTGCTACAATGTCGGGCCGCATCCCAACTTTGTTTTCACCTCGGCGATCTCGCTCATGATCGAAGCAAATACTCAGGACGAGATCGATCATTTATACGACGGCCTTAGCGAAGGCGGCGAACAGCAGCCGTGCGGCTGGCTCATCGATAAATTTGGATTGTCCTGGCAAATTACGCCGCGCTATTTGATGGAGAACCTGGTTCACCCTGACCGCGAGCGATCAATGCGTGTCACTAATGCCATGTTCAAAATGACAAAGATCATCCTCGCCGATCTCGAGGCCGCTGCGGCCGGTAGCTGATATGTCGAAACTTTCGGGTCCCGAACAAGTTGCGGAGTACTTTGCGGCCCTCGACCATCCGCTCAAGGATGTTTTGCTGCGAGTCCGCGAGGCCATTCTCAGCGCCGACGGAGGTCTGACCGAACACATAAAATGGAAGGCCCCGAGTTTTTGCCATGCCGGCGACGACCGCGTCACTTTTAACCTGTACCGCGACGGTAGCCTTCTACTCATTTTCCACCGCGGGGCCAAGGTCAAGGACGTAAAAGGTAATGAGCGTCTGATCGATGATCCCACAGGCCTCCTGGAGTGGCTGTCTAATGATCGGGCAAGCCTCAAAATAGCGGATGAAACCGATCTCGAAAAAAAACAGGCCGACATAGTAAAATTGGTCAAACTCTGGATAGCAGCCGCCTAGATCCACAAAATGCCCACCGACTCTAACGCCGACAACTTTCTGGCACGTATTCTGGCCCTTCGATCAGACGAAGAACTTCGAAAACACCAACGCTATTTTCGGTTTGAGATCGGAAACCAACCTGAAGACAATTATTTCATCGGCGTGAGGATGGGTGAGATATTCAAACTAGGGAAAGAATTTAGCCGGATGCCTGCCGCCGAGATCGAAAAGCTCCTTGAAAGTCCGATACACGAGGTTCGAGCCGGTGCCATGAGTATTATGGGACAATGTGCCAAAGGCAAGAATTGTGATAACGAACGGCTGAAAGAGCTCTACGAACTATACATCCGCCGCCACGATCGAATCAACGACTGGGATCTGGTCGATCTCGCTGCCTATTATGTGATCGGCAGATATCTGTCCGATAAGCCGCGAGACATTCTGTTCTCACTGGCCCGGTCCAACAGTAAATGGGAACGCCGCACGTCGATCGTCGCGACCGCGCATTTTATTTTGAAACAGAAGCAGACCGACGTCACATTCCGGATCGCGGAAATTCTAGTTAGCGACCCCGAGGACGTCGTGAATAAGGGGACCGGGTGGATGCTTCGTACTGCCGGCGATATCGATCGGGCCGGTCTGCTCGGTTTCCTGGACCGATTTGCGGCGATCATGCCCCGGATAACTCTCAGATATGCCGTGGAGAAGTTCGACAAAGCACTTCGCGATCACTACCTAAACCTCAAAAAGGTCGGGGCTAGTTAGTATCATTTTGTGATCGCAATGCGGCCAATGACTGTTGATGTCCGATATCCATCCGGTTTTGCCGAATATTTTCCGAGATGATAGATTGAAAATATGAACAGACGCAATTTTTTAGCCCTTGGCGTTGGTATTACAGTCGCTGCCGGATTCCCATCGATCATCGGCAAGGCCGCCGGTTATGATCTCGCTCCGCTTCCGTATAAAGATGATGCCCTATCTCCTGTCATATCGGCGAACACGATCGGGTTTCACTATGGAAAGCACCACAAGGGTTACGTCGATAATCTGAATAAGCTTGCAAAAGGTACGGAATTTGAGTCGATGCCCCTCGAACGTACCGTTTTGCTTTCAGCTAAGCAGAAGAACGCAGCGATCTTTAATAATGCCGCCCAAATTTGGAATCACAATTTTTATTGGAATTCCCTACGGCCCAACGGCGGCGGCAAACCGTCGGGAAAACTGATGGACAAGATCAATGAGTCATTTGGCGACTGGGACAAGTTTCGCAAAACACTCGCTGACACGACGGTTTCGCAGTTTGGCACCGGCTGGGGCTGGCTGGTCGCCGATAAGAAGGGCAAATTATCGGTCGTGAAAACCGGTGATGCGGATGTACCGATGACGCAGGGACTAAAGCCGCTTCTAACTATTGACGTTTGGGAACATGCGTATTATCTGGATTATCAAAATCGTCGAGCCGCCTATGTCGATGCGGTAATTGATAAACTGTTAAATTGGGATTTTGCCTTAAAGAATCTTGGTTGAAACAAAAAAGCTGGCCATGTTGGGTGACACGGCCAGCGACTTCCTTAAACTCCGGCAAATCTAAGCCTTTGCCTTCTTGATCTCTTCAACAAGGACGGGGACCGCCTCAAACAGATCGCCGACGATGCCATAATCCGCTATGTCGAAGATCGGAGCCTCTGAGTCTTTGTTGATAGCGACGATCGTTCCGGCATTCTTCATCCCGACGATGTGTTGGATCGCTCCTGAGATTCCGAGAGCGATATACAATTTCGGAGCCACGGTCTGGCCCGAAGAGCCGATCTGGCGATCGATCGGGAGCCATTCGCTATCGCAGATCGGTCGCGAAGCCGCGAGATCCGCCCCCAAAACATCTGCCAACCCCTGTGCGATCGCAATATTCTCCTGCGATTTGATGCCGCGGCCGATGGCAACGATCACTTCTGACTTTGTCAGGTCGACCGACGCCTTTGCCTCCTGGAACGGCGATTCCGGCGTCATTCGAATATCGCCGACCGGGACGTCCATCGAAACGACATTCGCACTTCCCTTTGCGGCATTATCACCACGGAACGCACCTGATTGGAATGTAACAAAATATGGAGCATCACCGCCGATCGTAATGTCAGCGTCGAGTTTGCCCAGAAAAATACGTCTCGTGAGAGTCAGCTTTCCACCTTGGGACGTATATCTAATACAATCGCCAACTACCTCTCGGCCCAGCCTCGCTGCCACTTTCGGAGCAAAGTCGCGAACCTGATAAGTATGGGACATAACGACATACTGCGGATTTTCGGCTTTGATAACATGTTCCCAAGCGTCGGCATATCCGTCGGGCGTATAGGTGCCGAGCTTTTCGTTCTTGGCCACAATGACCTTCGCCAGATCGTAACCCGCGATCTCGTTTGCCAGTCCACAATCCTTATCGCAAGGTAAAACTGCCGACACCGTTAGCCCGAGGTCTTTTGCGATACTCTGGGCTGCGGTGACAGCCTCAAGCGATGTCTTGTTCAGCACACAGTCGTTGTGCTCGATAAATACTAGAATGTTGCTCATTTAGTGGTAACTTCTCCAATAGATCCTAAAAAAAGTATTGCAGAGAAAGGCTTTTTTGACAAAGCCTCCCTCTGCAATTTCAGTGGCAAAATGCCGCCTGTGGATCAGTGGACGTTGTAGTTTGCCACCGGATAATCAGGCGTTGTCAGAATGCCCGATGTACTGCCCCATTTCGTTCCGCTGAGGGCCGAATTTGACGGTGCCAGGTAAAATACGCCGTTATCGGCGGCGGCAGTACGCCAAACCGCGAAATCGGTCTTATTATCGCCGTCATAGTCACCCGGAACGATGTAATCGGTCGTCGGATTACCAAAACCGCCAAGTGATGCCGATGTAACAAGCACCCCATTGCCGCTTCTCAGCAGATACCAGTCAAAGACCGAACCGTTGGCCCGAACCGCACAAATGTCAGTCTTGTTATCGCCGTCATAATCGCCAGCGGCAAATTTGTCCGTAAACAATCCGAACTGAACTGTCACAAACCCTTCCGTCGAGCGAAGGTGATAATGACGAGCATTGCCGCCCTCATTGCGATACACAGCAAAATCCGCCTTGCGATCACCGTCATAGTCGCCCGGAGCGGGCTTGTCGCCGCCGATTCCCCAAGGAACATACGTTACAGGCCCATTCGCTGTCGATCGATAATAGAAGAAACTCTGCCCAGCACCGCCGTCACGATAAACGGCAAGGTCGGCTTTTCCGTCTCCGTTATAATCATCGACGACCGAGGGGTCATCTCCCGTTTGCCCAAAAGCTTCAGCTCTGACGGTGTTGGTTGCACTCTGCAGGATATAGAACGAAGCTACCGTAGCCGCACCGGGCCGCCAGACAGCAATATCCGTTTTTCCGTCACCGTCGAAATCTTCCGGAACCGCTCGGTCACCGCCGGCAAATCCGACGCCGATTCCCCATGCTGCACCGCTAGCTACCGAAGTACTGTCCAGGATCTGCCAAGTCGTCTGACCGGCGGCACTTGCCGAACGGGCAATGCCAAAGTCAGTCTTGTTGTCACCGTTAAAGTCAACCGTCCGCGAACGGCGGGGACCGATCGATCCGGCCACTGTTCCATTCACCTTGAACGGAAAATCCAAGCCGTAATCAGCGATCGCGGCCGGATTTCCACCCTCGATGATCCCGACAAATGCTGCCGTACCGATCTTCTGTATTCCGTTATAAAGCACAGATCCGCGGCTGCCGACGGTGGTGACACCCGGCGTGAAGTTACCGCTCGCCCCGGCATCGATCTGGAAATCGATCCAGTATGTTCCGGCTGTCAGGACGGCCGCCGGTGAGACGTTCGCGGTCGTTTCCCAAATGATACGAGTCGTTCCGGGAGTTGTGCCCGGTGCAGGTACAGTTGAGTTAAAAATTCGGAAAAGGTTTGAGTTCACCGATGTTCCCAGCCTATTTGTGGTCGTATCACCGAAAACGATGCTGCTGCCAGCGGCCTCCGGAACGCCGTTCCATATGCGCATGTTTACCGCCGTGACAGGACTCGAGGCTCCTGCAAAATTGGTCTGATAAACATAAAAGGTGAACGAATTGACCGTCCATGTCTCGCCCGGAGGTACGATAAAATCGTCCGCACAACGGTTATTTGTGGTCGCACCGATCAACTGGCATCCGACACCGGCATTTGTGTTGCTGCCTGCCGTATCGCCTGTATTACTCTGAACCTCGGCCCACTGTGTGCCGGCAGGTGCGGCCACACCGGATCTTGACGTTGCACCGGTCGCAAGCCCGCCGTTGCTGTAAATAACCTGTGCCATCGAGACAGTTGCAAAGGCAGTGATCGCCGCCGCGATCCCAAAGAACTTTGCTAATCGTGAATTATTAACCATATTCGCTCTCCTTGTTTGATGTAGATCGGACATACCCGCATTCTGTTGCGGGCGTGCCGATCCGTGGCTAAAACCTTTCGGCAGTTGAATTAAAATGACGATTGAAATTTTCTAAAGCCTAGATTACCTTACATGGCCGGCTAACGCAAAAAAGCCCAAACAAAGTTCGGGCTTTTCACAAAAACTAGTGTCTTGATCGGGCTAAATGACTCGAACCTCGTTCTTCAGTTTTTCAACAAGTTCCGCCGCACCCGCTTTGGCATCGCCATTACCAAGCATTTGCGTCTGCTTGGACTTCAGCGGCAAATAGACCTTTTCGATCTTGGACGCCGATGCAAAGGCTGCCAATGCCGGCACAACATCGCGTATTTCTTTTTTCTTCGCCGCCATGATCCCCTTAAGCGAGGCATATCTGATCTGCGAAATACCCGACTGTATCGTGAGCAGTGCCGGCAGTTTGTATGTGAACCACTGGTACCAACCGCTCTCGAGTTCGCGCTTTACGCGGATAGAATCGCCGATGCTCGCTTTGTCGACCTCAATAACGATCGTCGCATGCGGAATGCCGAGGAGTTCCGCCAGGATCACTCCGGTCTGGCCAAAGCTTGCGTCATCCGATTGCAAACCGGTGAATACGAGGTCAGCGTTCTCTTCGCGAATGGCATCTGCAATTGCACTGGCGATCTGGAATGACGACAACGACTTACTGTCTTCCACAACTACATGGATCCCGCGATCGGCTCCACGGGCAAGTGCGTCCTTAATTACGGTCTTTGCCGACTGCGGCCCCAGCGAGCAAACGATCACTTCGCCGCCGCCTTTGGCCTCAACGGTCCGAAGAGCTTCTTCGAGAGCATAGCCGTCCGACTCGTTGGTCTGCTGTGAGATATCCGATTCGTTGATCCACTTTTCGTCGCCGGCGATGCGAAGCACCGCATCCTTGTTGGCGACCTGCTTCATAAGTACGATGATCTTCATACTATAATCCTACTACTCCGCGAATCGTTTGAAAATCAGACAAGCGTTAGTTCCGCCAAAACCAAAGTTATTTGACAAAACATAGTCCACCCGTGCGTCACGCGGGGCGTTCGGCACATAATCGAGATCGCAGTCCGGATCGGGAAACTCGTAATTTATCGTCGGCGGCAGTTTGTCTTCTTCAAGGACCTTGACCGAAAAGACGGCTTCCAGTCCGCCTGCGGCACCGAGAGCGTGGCCGGTCATCGATTTGGTCGAACTCACCGGTATATTGTAAGCGTTCTCGCCGAACACCTTCTTGATCGCAAGCGTTTCAAACTTGTCGTTGTATGGGGTCGACGTTCCGTGAGCATTGATATAACCGATCTGCTCCGGTTCGATCCCGGCGTCTTTGAGAGCCCGCTGCATAACGCGGATAGCCCCCGAACCTGATTCATCGGGCATCGTGACGTGAAAGGCGTCGCCGCTCATTCCGTATCCGACGATCTCGGCCAGAATGTTGGCTCCGCGGCGTTTGGCGAACTCGAGTTCCTCAAGTATCAGAATTCCCGCACCCTCGCCGATCACGAAACCGTCCCGCTCAAGGTCAAACGGCCTCGATGCGTGTTTCGGGTCGTCATTTCGCGTCGAAAGTGCCCGCATGGACGCAAATCCCGCGACCGACATCGGCGTGATCGCACTCTCGGCACCGCCGCAGATCATCGCGTCGGCGTCGCCGCGTTCAATGATGCGAAAACTGTCGCCGATCGCATGAGCTCCGGCCGAACATGCCGTTGCGGTCGCCGAATTCGGCCCCTTGGCGCCGTGGCGGATCGACACATTGCCCGCAGCAAGATTTACGATGGCCGAAACGATAAAGAACGGAGAAACACGGTCAGGGCCTGAATTGAGCAATTTCTCATGCTCGCGTTCGATCGCCCAGAAATCTCCGATACCGGAACTGATATAGGTCCCGATCATCTCCGCGTTCGACTCGTCGATCACGAGGCCGCTGTGCTTCATCGCTTCGTCCGAAGCGGCGAGAGCAAAATGCGTGAACGCTCCCATTCGCCGAGCTTCTTTCTTATCCAGAAAGTTCAGCGGGTCAAAATTCTTGACCTCACAGGCAAACTTTGCGGAATAGCCTTCGGCGTCAAACTTTTTGATGTAATCGGCGCCGCTCTCGCAATTCATCAAGGCGCGCCAAGTGGAGGGCACGTCATTACCACATGGCGTGACCAACCCGAGTCCTGTAACTACGACACGACGTTTCATAAATCAGGTAAATAGAAAAATAGGATCGTGAATTGATAGCCCACCACGAACGATGGCCGTCAATTCACGATCCTGAAAAACTAGGCAGCCTTGTGCTGTTCGACATACGCATAAGCGTCGCGAACCGCCTGGATCTTCTCGGCATCTTCGTCAGGGATCTCGATGTCGAATTCCTCTTCGAATCGCATCACGAGCTCCACCAGATCCAGCGAATCAGCACCGAGATCCTCAATGAACCGCGCATTTTCGGTAACTTCAGCTTCGTCCACACCGAGTTCGTCGACGATGATCTGTTTAATCTTATCTTGTACTTCTGACATAGTGTCTCCTTAATTTATAAATTTTCCAATGTATTGCTTAAACTAGCCTTATCTTCAATATTCGCATACGCGGCGTCCCGGTTGATCTGTCGCACCAGGCCGCACAGGACCTTTCCGGGGCCGATCTCAACGAACTTGCTTACGCCTTCGGCAGACATATTTTCGATCGTCTGCAGCCACCGTACGGGCGACGACACCTGATCGGTCAATTTGCCGCAGACAACTGAGCCGTCCGCGTTAGGCAATGCGTCGACGTTGTGAAATATCGGCATCGCAAAGTCGCTGTATTCCAAACGCTCAAGATCCGCCATCAGCCTTTTCTGGGCGGGCATCATCAACGCGCAATGGAAAGGAGCCGAAACATTCAGGCGTATCGCCCTCTTGGCACCTTTGCCCTTCAAGATCTCACACGCCCTGTCGATCGCCTCAGAGTGGCCGGCGATGACTATCTGCGACGGCGAATTTATATTTGCCGGGCTGCATACCTGCCCCTCGGCCGCCTCGTCACATCCCGCTTCGACATCCTCGACACTGAGTCCGAGGATCGCGGCCATCGCACCGACTCCGACAGGAATGGCTTCCTGCATATACGTCCCGCGCTGACGTACGGTTCGGACCGCATCCGCAAAATCGAGCACGCCAGTTGCGACCAGGGCGGAATATTCGCCCAAACTGTGTCCCGCGACAAAATCGGGTTCAGCTAATCCTTCGGCTAACGACGCATAGTAGGCCGCGACCGACATCGTCAAGATCGCCGGCTGGGTGTTAGCCGTTAATTGCAGTTCGGCCTCGTCACCGGAAAAACAAAGTTCCGAAAGCGAAAACCTGAGTGCGTCGTCCGCCGCCTCAAAAACCTCACGGGCCGCGGCAAAATTATCAAAGAGTTCTTTCCCCATGCCCACGGCCTGAGAACCTTGACCGGGGAATATGTACGCCGTCTTTGACATTAGATCCAGAATCTTAAAACTAAAAACGAATAACGGTTCCGCCCCAGGTCACGCCGCCGCCGAAAGCCGTCAGCAAAACAAGGCTGCCCTCTTTGATCCTGCCCAATTGGATGCACTCGTCCATCGCGATCGGTATAGATGCCGATGAGGTATTGCCCATTTCGGCAATATTCGAATATACCTTTTCTTCAGGAACATTCAACCTTGACGCAACCGCATCCGTGATCCGCTGGTTTGCCTGATGCGGTATTACCAGGTCGACATCATCGACGGTATAACCGGCCTTTTCCAGCATTTCGGCCGAAATATCGGCCATCGAACGAACTGCCACCTTGAACAACTCATTGCCCTTCATCTTAAAGAAGTGCTGACGGTCGTCAATGGTCTGATGCGTCGTACCGAGTTTGGTTCCACCGCCCGGAGCATAAAGCTGCTCCTCATAACGGCCATCCGAACGGATCTTCGTGGCGAGAATGCCCTTTCCCTCGGGAACAGGCCCCACAACAGCGGCACCCGCACCGTCGCCGAAAATCACACAGGTCCCGCGGTCGGTGTAGTCAACGTACTTGGTCAAAACCTCAGCACCGATCACCAACGCGTAGCGGATCTGGCCGGTCCGGATCATCGATTCGACCATCGTCAATCCGTAGATGAATCCCGAACACGCGGCAAATACGTCCATACCTGCCGCATTGGTCGCACCGATCTGCGCCTGGATCAAAGCCCCGGTCGACGGCATTATCTGGTCAGGCGTTGTCGTCGCACAGACGATAATGTCGATGTCCGTCGGTTCCAGCCCGGCGCGCTCCAACGCCTGCAACGCGGCTCGAGTGCCGAATTGCGAGGTGTATTCGTTGTCCGCCGCCTTATGACGCTGCTTGATGCCGGTCCGCGTGGTTATCCATTCATCGTTCGTATCGACCATCTTTTCCAGATCGGCATTCGTCAAAATGCCTTCCGGAAAAGCGTGTCCCATCCCGATGATTCCCGCGTTGTGTCCTGTCATTAGGTTTGAATTAGAACTCAAAAATTAAGAAATTTCAAAGGTCTAATCGGCGTCTTTGACGTCAATGATCTTTCGGCCCTTGTACATACCCGTCTTGGCATCGATGCGATGCGGCACTTTGGCCTCGCCCGAGTCCTTGTCAAGATAGAACTGCGGAGCTTTCAGGGCATCGTGTGCACGGCGGGTACGAGTACGTGCGTGCGAATGTCGTCGTTTTGGATTTGGCATTTTTACCTCAAATTAATTTGCCGCAGCCGGTACCTGTTATAGTGCCTTTTGCGGCTATTTCAGATCTTTGAGAGCGGCCCAACGCGGGTCGATCTCATTTTCCTCACACTTACAATCTATCAGATTTCGGTTGCCCCCGCATTTCGGGCACAACCCTTTGCAGATCTCTCTGCACACCGGATGATCCGGCAGATCGAGCATTATCTGCTCTCTCAATGCGTCAGCAACGTCAATAACGCCGCCGTCGGCGACAGATTCGTCAAGATCCGAGTCCGTCAACGCCGTATCGGCATCCTCGGGCATCATGTCGGAACTGACAAATATCGCGTCAAAAAATAACTCGGTCGGCCGTTCGATGGGCTCGAGGCATCTCGAACAATCCACCGCGGCGTCCACCTGCAGCGTCCCGCGGAGGTGGGCCTTACCGTCGACCCGAACCGCCTCACCACGGAATCGAACCGGTCCGGTCAGCCTGGCACCCAACGTATCGAGCCCGATATCGGCGGCAGCGATCGTTTCGTCGATAGGCTTTGCCCGAACTCCGATATTTTCAAGTTCGATGATCATTGACTCACTGTCCAAATATCCGTTTCTGCCCCATCTAAAGGCAAAACAAGTATTATAGCCTCTCGTCGGATTGTGTCAAACAAATAAAGCCGCAATTAGGCATTACCGCGAAGCCGTCCCGACCGCGTCGTCCAGTCTCTTGAATCCGCGTTCCCTGAGGATCGATCCCAAACCCCGGTTTATCCGGTTCGCAAAACCGGGGCCGCCATAGACAAATCCCGTGTACGCCTGGAGTAAACTGGCACCCGCGGCGATCTTTTCGAAAGCGTCATCAGCGTCAAAAATACCGCCGACGCCGATGATCGGCAGTTTGCCGCCCGATCGCCGGTAGATCGAGCGGATGACCTCGGTCGAGGGCCCGCGAAGCGGCCGCCCGCTGAGGCCGCCGGCACCGATCTCCGCAACCCGGGACGACTGTAACCCCTCTCTGCTGATGGTCGTGTTTGTGGCGATAATGCCATTCAGCCCGTACTGCTCCGCAATGTCGGTGATCGCGGCGATCTCGCTCTCGGTCAGGTCAGGGGCGATCTTTACCAAGAGCGGCTTTGGCCCCAATTCCCTATTACGTGCCTGGAGCGTCCCGAGCAGTTCGTCGAGATTTTCGGCGTTTTGAAGCAAACGCAGGTCCGGAGTGTTGGGCGAGGACACATTCACCGCGACGTAGTCGGCCCATGGCTGCACCATCTCAAAGCACTTAACATAATTTTCCGTCGCTTCCTCGACCGGCACGTCCTTGTTCTTGCCGATATTTACCCCGACGACACACGTTCGGTCCAACCGCCGCAGACGTTCGGCCACGACCGCTGCCCCGTCATTGTTGAAACCGAGCCGATTTATAAGGGCCTGGTCCTCGGTCAGACGAAAAAGCCGCGGCTTCGGATTTCCCGGCTGCGCCTCGTATGTTACCGTTCCCACCTCGACGAAAGCGAATCCGAGCTTCGCCAGCGGTTCGACCACCACGCAGTTCTTATCAAACCCGGCCGCCAGCCCAAGCGGATTTTGAAATTCCAGCCCAAAACGTTCGAGCGGGCCGAAGGCAAAAGGTTCGTTTCCACCGCCGGCGAAGCCTGCGGCACCGGCCTTCAGAGCCTCGATCCCGATCTCGTGAGCCCTTTCGGCATCCAGGCCGAACATTATCGGCCTGATCAGTTTTTTCCAGACATTGGATATCATCAATGACCAAGATTCTAATTGAATCCCGGCGTATTCGAAACTTCACGTGATCAACTTTGAACTTTACCCGTACGTTTGCTACGATTTCCCTACAAAATGGGTGACGAAATACATCTGAAAGAAAAATCGCGGATCATGGATTCGGCGGATATGGAACGGGCTATTTCGAGGCTTGCGTCTGAGATCGTCGAATCAAATCAAGGCACCGACGACCTTTACATTGTTGGGATCCGGCGCCGCGGTGTACCGCTTGCCGAACGGCTTGTTCACAAGATCGAATCCCTCGAAGGGAACCGTCCCCTCTACGGGATAATTGATATAACGCTTTATCGTGATGACCTCTCTACGGTCGGAGCAAACCCGATAGTTAACCGCACCGAACTCGAGCACGACATTGAGGGCAAGAATATCGTCCTCGTTGACGACGTGCTCTACACCGGCCGAACGATCCGTGCGGCTCTCGACCAGCTGATGGACTTTGGCAGGCCGCGCAAGGTGCAGCTTGCGGTCCTGATCGACCGCGGCCGCGAACACCGCGAGCTGCCGATCCAAGCCGACTTTAACGGAAAGCTGGTACCGACCAAACATACCGAGATCATTAAGGTAATGCTCAAGGAATACGACGACGTCGAAGCAGTTGGGATTTTTGAAAGACCGTAACACAGGCCGTATGGCCTGTTTTTTTTGACCGTAATGGCAATATCCGAATTTTGCCGCCGTTGAAATGGAAAAGCCATTCAGAAGGAGAGACCTGCTGGGCATCCGCGAGCTATCCGCCGCGGAGATCACCGGCATCCTCGATACTGCCGAGAATTTCAGCGAGATATCAAACCGCGAGGTCAAAAAGGTCCCTGCTCTTCGCGGTAAAACGGTAATCAATCTCTTTTTCGAAGCGTCGACCCGCACGCGGACCTCGTTCGAACTCGCCGCCAAACGACTATCTGCCGACGCCGTTAATATCAGTGTTTCTTCGTCGAGTGTCAGCAAGGGCGAAACCCTGATCGACACGGCAATGAATCTCGACGCGATGGCACCGGACTGCATTGTCGTCCGTCATTCATCGGCCGGCGTGCCGCATCAACTTGCAAAGGTTTCGCGTGCCGCGATAGTAAACGCAGGTGACGGTGCCAATGAACATCCGACTCAGGCATTGCTTGACGCGATGACGATCCGCGAACACAAAAAACAGATCGGGGGACTTGAGGTCGCGATCATAGGCGATATTTTGCACAGCCGTGTGGCCCGGTCGAATATACATCTTTTGACCAAATTGGGCGCAAAGGTCCGGGTCGCCGGCCCAGGCACACTTGTTCCGAGAGATTTTGGGTACCTTGTTGGCGGAGCACTGCCTGTCGGTGGTGGATCGGACCTCACTGTCTGCGATCATGTCGAAGACGCCATCGCCGGAGCCGATGTCGTGATGATCCTCCGCATCCAACGCGAACGTCAGGACTCGGCATACTTCCCCACCCTTCGCGAGTACTCGGTCCATTATGGCCTGACAAACGAACGGCTCGATCTGGCAAAGAAGGACGCGATCGTCCTGCATCCCGGACCAATGAACCGCGGGATCGAGATCGCTTCGGAAGTCGCCGATAGTTCGCGGTCGCTGATATTGGATCAGGTTAAATACGGCGTTGCGGTGAGAATGGCGGTACTTTATCTCGCGACCGGAGGTAGTCCGACAAATGGATAAACGCAGTCTGCAAGATTCAAAAGTAAAGGGCTTCGCGATTTTCGAAAATGTACTCCGCGAGAATGAATGTGACACTCTCAGAATGCATTTAGATAGCAGGCCGAAACGTGCGGGAGTCCGACATCTTTTCGGCGACAGACTCGTTCAAAAAATTGCGGCAGACGAGCGTCTTTTGTCGATTGCCCGACACTTTCTCGGTGCCGAACCCGTCCCATTCAAGGCAATTCTATTCGACAAATCCGAGAGTTCGAACTGGCTCGTCGCTTGGCATCAAGACAGAGTGCTTCCCGTTGTTTCTCGAACGGACGATCCGGATTGGGGACCTTGCACCGTTAAAGATGGAATTCAATTTGCTCAGGCTCCATCTTGGGCAATGGACGAGATCGTTGCATTGAGATTGCACCTCGACGATTCAACGACAACGAACGGGCCGTTGCGAGTTATTCCAGGGAGCCATGCTCTCGGATTATTGGATCAGAATGACGTTGTCCAATATGCAAATCATTCACTCTCTGTAACGTGTACAGTTAGAAAGGGCGGCATCATCGCTATGCGTCCGCTTTTGATACATTCATCATCTAAATCAACATCGACCGAATCGCGTCGAGTTCTTCATATTGAATACGCAACTCGGCTGCGGCTTTCTGAATCAATCGAACTCGCTTTGAGCTAATGAAACTTCTTATCGCAAATGGCCATCTCATTGATCCGGCCGCACAGGAAAACACAGGAATGTCGGTTCTGGTCGAGGACGGCAAAGTCACGGCCTGGATCAGACCGGGCGAAAGCGTTCCGGAGGGATGCGAGTTTTTCGACGCAACGGGCAAGCTTGTCGCACCGGGATTTATCGATATGCACGTGCATTTGCGTGAGCCGGGCCAGGAACACAAGGAAACTATCGCTAGCGGATGCGCGGCGGCGGTTGCCGGCGGTTGGACGAGCGTTTGCCCGATGCCGAATACAAATCCGGTGAATGATAATGCGGCGATCACGCGTTACATGATCGAGCAGGCTGAGCGTGCCGGACTGGCAAACGTTTTCCCGATCGGGGCGATCACAAAATCGTCTGACGGTTCCGAACTCGCCGAAATGGGCGAGATGAAGGCGGCGGGTGCCGTTGCCGTCTCAGATGACGGCCGGCCGGTGCCCAATGCCGGAATGATGCGCCGTGCGATGCAGTATGCTCGCGATTTTGACCTTCCGGTGATCGATCATTGCGAGGACAAATCACTTTCGAGCGGCGGAGTAATGCATGAGGGCCGCGTGTCGCTATTGCTGGGACTAAAAGGGATGCCAGCACTTGCCGAGGACATTGACGCGATCCGCGACATGATCCTGGCCCGCGACACCGGAGCCCATATCCATATCGCTCACGTCTCGACAAAAGGTGCTGTCGAGGCGGTTCGCCGTGCCAAGAACGAGGGCATAAACGTAACCTGCGAGGTGGCTCCCCATCACTTCACGCTTACGGATAAGGCTGTCGAAGGCTACGACACAAATACCAAAATGGCTCCACCGCTTCGCAGCGAAGAGCACCTCGAAGCGATCCTTGAGGGTCTCAAGGACGGCACGATCGACGCGATCGCCACCGACCATGCACCGCACCATGCCGACGAAAAGGCTCTCGAGTACGATCGCGCGCCGTTTGGCATTACCGGGCTGGAAACGGCAATAGGACTCGCATTTAATGAACTGGTGCACAAGGGTGTTATAGGCTTGGTGCGGCTTGTCGAACTCTGCTCGGCTAATCCGGCACGTATTTTTAAGCTCAGCGGCCGCGGCACTCTCGTTCCCGGCTCGCACGCGGACATTACGATCATTGACCCCGATCTACGTTGGAAATACACAAACGCCGGTTCGCTGTCTAAATCGCGAAATTCTCCCTTTGATGGTTGGGAATTTACCGGTGCAGCCGTCGCGACGGTTGTCGCGGGCCGGGTAGTTTACAGAAAATGAACGTGACCGGCGTTGATCCGGTCGAGGCAGGTCGATATGACGTTCAAGAATCTTTCGCAATTTGTATTGTGTTCTTTGATACTTTTTTCGATCCTCGGTTGCGGAGCGATCGGCCGATACGCCGAAAAAGCTGTCACCGGCGAAAAGGGCATGGGAAATGTGTCCGAACTCTGGCCCGATGTCCCCCAATTCCCCGGCTCGGCCAAGACCGATGCTGAGTTGCCGATGCTGGTCCGACTGGCGATCGACGGTTTCTTGAGCAGTTCTAAACAGGATTCCAAGGACTTTCGTCTGGACAGCATCGAGTTCATCAGTTTTACGACTCAGCAAAGCGCCCAGGACGTCCAAAGTTTCTACACCACAAAGTTGATGGAATCGAAAGGCTGGGATCTGAAGGACCAGCCGGGTTGTTACTCGGGCGGCGACTCGCCCGTGAGCGGTGGGGCGTTCTGTTTGTTCGGGAAGTCAAGCGGAAAGTCCAGGACAATGCTTTTCATTGTCGCAGTCAGGTCAAACGAGAAAGAACCGGCGACGATATTTTACGTCAGAGCGGCAGGCACGGACCTTTCGAAAAACGACAACTCCGCCACAGCGACACCGGCCACTGCCGGAACACCCGCCAAGCTGATCACGCCCAAACCCGGGAATTTTGACCTTAAGTCATTTGATGCCTGCGGGGCGGTCGCGGTTCCGGTCGTGGAACGCATCTTGGGCCGATCATTGGCAGGCAAGCCCGAACGTTTCAGTTTTAATAATAAGAACACCGACGCTGGTTGTACTTTCGACGGCGGGAAGGATGGCGATAAGAACGCATATTTCGCCTATGTGGTCGCCGCTCCGGTCGACGATTATGTCGCAAATCGCTCGTCAAAGGCCGAGTTCATCCAAGGTCTCGGTGACGAAGCCTTTTTTGTGAACGGTGCCGACGCCCGGCAATTGTGGGTGCTGATCGACGGCAAGGCCGCGGTGATCGCCGCTGTCGGTGACCGTCCGAACGAAAACGGGGCCCGCGAACTTGCAGCCGAGTTGATAAAAGCGATCAAGTGAACGCGGCACGACCTTTGGCAAGATCATGCCTTGCATAAAGATCGGCGGCCGGCGTTATGCCTCCGGACCAAGCTGCTATTTCAGGTGTTTGATCCCCGTACAGATCGGCACGGGCGAAATCGGCGACGAGTATTGGCTATCATCCGATTGTCCCTAACAACTGTCAACCTGTCGGCTCCCCCGATCGATACTGCGATCATTGCCCCTGGGTCGTTACTTTTTTTCGCTCAGGCCGTGTGCAATTGAGGTATAGATTGCTATCATAGCGATTGCAGTAAAGTCCACATCCGAGATAGGTAAAAAATGAAAACGATATCACTAGTGGTTCTTTTGACAATTATCGGTGCGTCCGGTGCGGCGGCTCAGAACAAGAGTGTTTACACGAGCACCAAGACCTCGGCCTGCCGAACGATCAAACAGTCGTCTGAAGGTGCCGGTTACTATGTCGGCGAATGCCCCGGCACCGGCGGCTACAAAGCCCAGGTTCTCGAGGACGATATTCGCCAGTCGATCAATATCATTACGCCGGCTAAGAAGAAGTTTGAGCTCGATTTTTGGGGCTTCTACTCCGGATTTTCCAGCGTTGGCGAAAAGATCGAGTGGCGTGTAAAGGGCACGGTCCCGGTCGCATTGATCTCGCGGTTCAATGTCGCTGATGCAGAGGACAGTACGAAGAATACGTCTTACCTGATCGTGTCGAAGATCTCGAAAACTATGTCGTGCGTCACTGACATTGTTGAGCCGGGTGCCGGCCAAAACGAGACTGCCAGAAAGCTCGCCGATGCGGCCGCCGGAAAACCCTGCAAATCAAAAGAGTAACGGCTCAGGAGAAATTTTGAATGGAATGGATCGCTGACCCGCAGATCTGGATAGCCTTTTTGACGTTGGCGGTGCTCGAACTCGTACTCGGGATCGATAACGTCATTTTCATTTCGATCCTTTCGGGCAAACTCCCCGAAAAGGATCAAAAGCGCGCTCGGTTGATAGGCCTCTCGCTTGCATTGATAATGCGGGTGATCCTGCTTTTCTCGCTGACCTGGGTAATGGGCCTGGTCGAACCGCTTTTCACCGTATTGGGGCAGACCGTTTCCGGCCGGGATCTGATCTTGCTGGTCGGCGGCCTGTTCTTGATATTCAAGAGCACCCATGAGATCCATGGTTCGCTCGAGGGCTCAGAAGGTGAAAGCTCAAGAAAGACCTATGCGGGCTTTACCGGCGTCATCATTCAGATAATGCTGCTCGATATCGTGTTCTCGCTCGATTCGGTCATTACGGCCATCGGAATGGTCAGTAATGTTTGGATCATGATTTCGGCGGTTGTCGTCTCGATCATCGCGATGATGCTTTTCGCCGGTTCGATCGGAGCATTTGTTCAACGGCATCCGACCGTCAAGATGCTTGCTCTGGCGTTTCTCCTTTTGATCGGTGTTACGCTGATCGCCGAGGGCATGCATCAGCACATCTCGAAGGGATACATTTACTTTGCCATGGCATTTTCGGTATTCGTCGAGGTGTTAAATATACGGCTCCGCAAAAAGGCGAAACCGGTCATTTTGCATAATCAATTCAGCGATGAAGACGAAGCAAAGGCGATCTCGTAATAGCACAGGTATTATGTGTACTTTATGCATAGTATGCATGCTTTCGCCTAATACTTGAACAATTTGCCTATTCGGTCAGTGTTTGGGCTTGCGCAGGAATTGCTGAAGCGCTATAGTCGCGGTGGATAGTTGAGGCTCCCCGCCGATTCTGTCCAAAATCAGGAACGGACGTCTTTTGCGGTGTGGGAGACGCAACTGATGAAAGTTCCTAAATTGGAAAGGGTGTCGTTCGAGGTGTGGGAGACTCGTCTGTCGCCCTTTCCGCTTTTTAAATTAAAGGGCTGCGGGATAAATTCCGCAGCCCAGTCCGGTGACGCGTTTCGGGCCGTGTGGGACGGCACGGCAGCGACACCGCCTGGGAGATCAGATCGGTCACGGGCCCGGAGGCGGATCGACAACGACCGGATCGCAGTTGCCGTCCCTGCCCATCATTTTCGGTTCGAGAGATGTCCCCTTTGTTAATGAACTGTGGAGTTTTCCGGCGATGAACCTCTTGTTCCCGGGAGGAAAGACGCTCTTGTCGGTGACCCAGTCGTAGTAATTTAGAAAATCACTCCGATTTCCGGATGAATGGCAGTCATTATCAAAAAGCAGGTGGATGTCACCGGCCTTGCTTTCGACCCAGGATTTCAGTACCGGGCCGTTCTCATCTTTCAGATGTATGGCGATCTTGCCGCCGTCGTTCAACTGGAACGTAAGCCTGGCAATTTTTGCGACCTCATGTCCGTGAGCGTTGGCCGAACCATTCGGGTGTTCGGCGATCCAATAGTCAGGGACCATAGCCTCGCCGCCGAGCGTCCCGACAGGCACCCGAACGTGGACGTACTGGCGTCCGTTAGACGGATTCGGCTTTATGTTGAGATTAGACCGTCCATTGGCGTCGAGCCCGTGGAGGTCAGAGTCGTTGAGATTGAGGATCGAGGCGAAACCCTTGCCGCGTCCGCGGGTTAACGATACCGGCCTGACCGGATTTAGATACATTGCCAAAGGCCGGTTCATGTCTGCCAGTTCGATATCCGGCTTGGTCGAGCCATTGCTGTAAACCTTGATCGTGTGGTCCTCGTCGGTAATGAAAACAACGTTCCAAACCGAGTCTTTTTCATAAATTATCGCGTCGCCCGCGATGTCCAACGTAACTGCTAACGTCATCAAAGTGTCTCCTTAGTTTGAGGGATTGTGGATCGAACGCATTCAACGCGACGGAGAAACCCGGACATTACCAGACTTTTTTCGCTATTGAATGACACTTTGTTCATCCACCCTAATATATGTCGATTTACGGATTTCCATTACATGGTTTTTTATTTTTTTTATTCGAGAGTGCGATTTCGCGGTCCGAAAAATTTTTGACAACTTCGTACCGGACAACGGGCATCAATAGCCACGTAGCTTCGCGAGTGCTGCGGTTTACCATTCGCGATCGTAGATATTGCCTCCCCGAACGGTAAAATATGACGATCAAATCTCGCTCGTACGCTTTAGTTCTCTTCTTGTTGCTGTTTGCCGCCGCTGAGCTCAACGCTCAAACGGACATGCGTGCAAACGCCAATTCCGGTGCCGGATGGCAGTGGCCCGCCAGCAGCGACGGTATCACCTATATTCCTGTTTGTTGGGAAAATCCGGCCGGCTGGGAAACCGAGTCCGGATGGGTAAGGACGGCCGTGCTCGATACGTGGCAGCGTGCCGCGAAGGTCAATTTTTACAGTTGGGGAGCCTGCACGGCAGCCAGCAAAGGCATTCGGATCCTGATCACCGACACTCGATCAAATTCGGGCGTTGGCCGGAGCATGGACGGACGAAGAAACGGGATGGAACTCAACTTCACGTTCAAGAACTTTTCGCCCGTCTGCCAGGCGTCTAACAAGCGGCGATCGTGCATTACCTCGATAGCTGTCCACGAATTTGGCCATGCCCTCGGCTTGATGCACGAACAGGACCGAGCGGATTCCACCTGCAAGAGCGAATCAGCCAAGAGCGGCGGCTGGCTGCTCACGGCGTACGATCCTAACTCCGTGATGAACTACTGTAACCCGCGATGGAATAACGACGGCCAGCTCAGCGAACTGGACGTAAAAGGCATTCAGGTGCTTTATGGAGCCAGGGCGGCGGTCCCGCTCGGCCGTTTTTACGTAACCGATGTCCTAAACACGGCAGGCGGTCAGAAATGGGAGCATATCGTGATGGAATTTGGCTCGGGCGGGACTAGGCAGAATTTTGTGCTTGATAGTTCCAAGAAACAGCAGTCAAACTCCTGGACGTTTAAGTCGGGCGGCCGATATTGCTACAAGATCTGGTCGAACACTCTCTACACCGACGGTATTTATCGAAACGGTTATGGCGAGGGGTGCTACACGCTTGAGGCCGGCAGATCGTATTCGCTGGCGATCGCATTCAGAAAGAGTACGGCCGGGCGTGACTTTGACATAGTACTTCAGGCTGCAAAGTGATCGGTGTCGGCAAAGTCCGCCGGACACTCGAATTCCAGCTGACGGCCGCCGCTCGGGTGACGAAATGCGAGTTTCCAGGCATGCAGCAGGAGACGTGCATTTTCACGGCCGCCGCGTTCGACGTCGCCGATGATCGGGTGCCCGATCGAGGCACAGTGTATTCTGAGTTGATTTGTCCGCCCGGTGACCGGTTCGAGTTCGACAAGTGTCGATGCCGCGTTTCGTTTTCTCACCCAAAATTGTGTCTCAGCGGGCTTGCCGTCATCCTTCACGTTCCACTGCTTGAGTTCCGCAAAGCGGCCGATCGGCGCCGAAATAGTGCCCAGATCTTCGCCGATCACGCCATCGACCATCGCCAAATACCGTTTTTCAACGATCTTACGTTTGAAATGCTCGGCAAGTATCCGATGAGCCCTCGACGTCTTTGCAACCACCATCAGGCCCGATGTTTGTTTATCGAGCCGATGGATCAATCCGGCACGCACGTGCCTGGCCCCGGACGCACGGTCTTCTGAATTAAGGTAAAAACTCAGCGCATTGAGCAGCGTGCCGTTCTTGTCGCGATGGGTCGGGTGAACCAGCATTCCCGGCGGTTTGTTGACGACGATGAGATCGCCATCTTCGTATCGCACATCGATCGGAACATTTTCCGGCCGCATCGCCGTCGCACGCGACTCGTCGACAAATATTTCGATCAGGTCGTTTGCCTTAAGCCGATAACCAATGTTCTCTGCCCTGCCATTGACCTCGCACAATTCGTTCTTAACGATTTCGCGAAGATACATCTTGCTCAATCCCTTGAAATGGTCGAACAAGAGGTCGTCGAGTCGCATCTTGAAATGCTCTTCGGTGGCAATTATCTCAATTCGGCTCGTCACACTTCGATTTTATCTTAAATGTGTAAAAGAAGTCGTTTACGGAAACATCGGCTGATGGTTTCAATGTGCTCAGCAACCGGCGAGCCCGACTATTTTTTTCGCGTACTGTTCTATGCTCGGCAAATTTTCACGACGATACCGCCGACTGGATGCCCAAATATCGCTGCGGCGGTTATACTCGAAGTTTGGGAACATCGGAGTCGGCAGATTCCTACATTTTTGTCAGATATGAGAGTTGACCAGTTGGATTTCATTGCCCGGGCCGCCGCCTCGCTTGCTGAGGCTGACGGCATTCGCTCGGGCTGTGCATCCGTCATCGGTAATCTGGCCAACGCTTTCGCAGGCAGCATCGCATTTGTCGCCCGACGCCGTGCCGACCGCGAGTTTGCCGATATTCTTGCCTCAAGCGGTATCGGTGCGGCGGACTTTCGGCGGCTTGAAACACGGATCACGAAAAGTAGTCTGTGGAAGATATTCAACGCGTCGTCGCCGTTTGTAATAGACGATCTTGGAAATGACGCCGCACTGCAATTCCTCTCATTCGGCACCGGCACCAAAGTTCTGATCGCGGCTCCGATCGTTGTCCGTGGATCTACGGCCGGATTGGTCGCGATCGGGTTTGGCCCGGCCGCAAAGATTGTCGAAAACGACGTCATTAAGTTGCTCCGTGTACTGGCCGGCCTGATCGGCCAGGCGATGCGGATCGAACAGACAGTCAATGAACAGAGTCAAAAGCTGATCGCGGAAAACTCGTACCTCAAACAGGAATTGAAGGAAAAGTATGAGTTCAGCCACCTGATCGGCAATTCGAGTCCGATGCGGCAAGTGTACGACCAGGCGACTCAGGTCGCCCGTTCCAATGCGACGGTCTTGCTCAGAGGCGAGAGCGGGACGGGCAAGGAACTGATCGCTAATTCGATCCATTACAACAGCCTCAGATCCAAACGCCCGTTCGTCAAAGTCAGTTGTGCGTCATTGCCGGGGTCATTGATCGAAAGTGAGTTGCTCGGGCACGAAAAAGGTGCTTTTATCGGTGCCGTGACACGCAAAAAGGGCCTGCTCGAAGTTGCCGAAGGCGGCACGCTTTTTATCGACGAGATAGGCGACCTTCCGCTTCACACTCAGGCAAAACTGCTGCGGGTCATCGGAGATCGGGAATTCGAAAGGATCGGCGGCACCGAGACCGTTCGGGTGAATGTCCGGTTCATTATTGCGACGAGCAAGGATCTCGAGGCCGAGATCGCCGCAGCACGATTTCGCGAGGATCTGTTCTATCGCATTAACGGATTCACCATCTTCCTGCCGCCGCTGCGCGAGCGAAAGGCCGATATCCTGCTTCTGGCGGAGTATTTTTTAGAGAAATACGAACGTGAACATCAAAAGCGGGTCCGCCGCATTTCGACGCCGGCCATCGACATGCTCACGGCATATCACTTCCCCGGCAATGTCCGCGAACTCGAAAATGCCATTGAACGTGCGGTGATCGTTTGCGATTCCAACGTTATTCACGGACATCATTTGCCTCCGACACTGCAGACCGCCGAAAATAGCGGTACGGAGACGCGTGTCACGCTGACTTCGGCTGTCGAGGCATTTGAGAGCGACCTGATCCAGGATACGCTTAAATCGACAAGGGGAAATGTGGCACGTGCGGCCAAGATGCTCGACTCGACGGAACGTATCGTCGGCTACAAGATACGCAAATACAACATCGATCCGCAGCGATTTCGAAAATGAATGTTGAGGGGCACATCATAAATGATCTTCCCGACCCGGAGGCGGCCGGACGATTCCTGTCGCAACTGGAAGAAAAGCACCCGTCCGCAGCCGCCAAGCTTTCCAAAAATGAACCGCTTTTGTCAGACGTATTGACCCTTGCGGCGTTCAGCCCGCTCCTTGCCACGACGATGCTCCAGCATCCTGAATATCTTTGGTGGCTGGGCCGCAAACGCGGCGACTCAGGTGTTCGCGGAAAAGACGATCTGCTCGAATCTTTGGCTCGTTTTTCGTTGACCCATTCGCAACTTGACCCGCAGGTCATCTTTGCTCGGTTTCGCCGCCGCGAGCTGCTGCGCATCTACCTCAGAGATATTCGAAGGCTGGCGACCATCGCCGAGATCACCGAAGAGATCTCAAATCTGGCCGACGCCATTCTCGAATCGGCCCTCAAGCTGGCCCGCCGCGAAATGGACAATCGATTCGGTTCGCCGCAGGAAACTGATGAAAAGGGCCGCCTGCGGCCGGCTCGATCCTGCATAGCGGCGCTCGGCAAGCTTGGCTCGCGTGAGCTGAATTATTCATCCGATATTGACCTCGTTTTTCTGTATTCAAACGAAGGCACTACCTCGGGGATCGGCAGCCGTGGAGCGGTCACTAACAGAGAATACTTCGTCAAACTGGCCGAATATTCGACGAAACTGGTCGGCCAGCAGACCGGCGAGGGGGCAGCCTATCGGGTCGATCTGCGGCTGCGGCCTCACGGTTCGCTCGGGGCACTGACAATGTCCGTTGCCGACACGATCCGATATTATCGAAACGAAGCCCGGCCGTGGGAACGTCAAGTGTTGATCCGCTCGCGTGGTTGTGCGGGTGATACCGAGTTGTTCGGCGAGTTTTTTGCCGAGGTCGAACCGCTGGTCTTCGAATCGGGCGAGACGGTTGAAGAAGCGCTTCGCAATGTCCGGTTGTCAAAGGAAAAGATCGACCGCGAGAATGTCGGCAAATTCGGCTTCGACGTAAAGCTCGGGCGAGGCGGCATCCGCGAGATCGAATTTTTGGCCCAGGCACTCCAGCTTGCATATGGCGGCGAGGACCGCTGGCTGCGGTGTCCGCATACTCTGATCAGCCTGTCGCGGCTTGCCGACCGCAAATATCTCAGCGATACCGAATTGTCCGAATTATCGGCCGCATACGAGTTTCTGCGCCGGACAGAACACGTGCTGCAGATGGAGCACGGCATCCAGACGCACATCGTTCCTGACAGCGGCGAAAAGCGATCGGTGCTTGCCCGAAGGGTCACCTTTGCCTCGGGTGGCGATTTTGACGAGTTGATAAACCGACACTCGGAAAATGTAAGCCGTGTATTTTCGCGAGTATTTGGCGAGACCGGCAACGACGTAGCACGCGATACGAACGATCCCGTTGTCACGAACCCTGTTGACCGCATTCGTTCAGAGGTGCTGGCTTCGATCGAGAAATCCGATTTCGAGCTGCCGGCCACCGATAAAGAGATCTCCGTGCTCGATCGTTTTGCGGCCGTCTCACCCAGATTTGCGTCGATGATCGCGGCCAATCCGCAGCTTGCCGCGGCACTTCCCGATCCAAACGATCTGGTCGGCGAGCCCGACTTCGAGTCTAGAATACAGGCCGCGGTTGACCACGTGAGCGGATTTGGCCCGCGCTTGTCAGTAATGCGTCAGGAATGGGCCAAGCTTCTGATCGGGATCGCCGTCCGGGACGTGTTCGGGTCAATAACGGTGCGTGAGGCAAAGCGGCTGCAGACGAAGCTCGCCGAGGCCTGCATCGAGGCCGCTCTTCACATCGTACTTGACGAACTTAATTCAAAATTCGCATCGGACAGTGACAAACTTAACCTTGCGGTGCTGGCGCTCGGCAAGTTAGGCGGCCGCGGCCTCGATTATGATTCCGATCTTGACCTTATCCTTGTCTATGATGATGCCGCCGAAACGCGTGCGGCCGTGACCAACGCCGAATATTACAGCCGCGCCGCCGAGCTTTTCGTCACCGCGTTGTCGTCGATGACCCGCGACGGCAATCTGTATCGCGTCGATCTGCGGCTGAGGCCCTATGGGTCCAAAGGGATGAGCGCTATCTCCGGCGAGTCGTTTTTGAACTATATGCGGGAAACCGCGGCCGTATGGGAGATGCTCGCGTTTGTTAAGCTCCGCAGTGTCGGAGGCGATAGCGGACTCGGTCTCGCGGTCGAAAACTCGACTCGTCGGATCATTCACGAACGCGCACTTGCATTCGATCCGGCCGTTCTGCGAGCCGAAACCTTGCGGGTTCGGCACGCTCTCGAAGAGCAACGATCACGCACTCGCCGCGGCACTGACGTAGACATTAAATACGGCCAGGGCGGAATGCTGGATGTTTACTTCGCGATGCGGTACTTACAGCTTCGCGATAATGTTCCCGATGATGCCGGTGACCGATCTACAGCGTTCACGCTCGAACGACTGAACCGGGCCGGATCGTTGACCGAAAGCGAGTTTCACGGCCTTCTGAACGGCTATAATTTCCTTTCCGACCTGGATCACAACCTGCGATTGACGGTCGGACGCACAACACGTCTTTCGATGGGGAATCAGTTGGTTCTGTCGACGATAGCCCAACGAATGGAAATAGCGTCACCGGTTGAACTGCTCGAACAACTGACACTTCACCGTTTGGCGATCCGTTCGGCGTTTGAATCCGTACTCCGATCGCCGGGCAGCTAATAATATTCATTGGTAAGGCCCGTTGGGTCGTGTATAATTTACGGGTTTCTACTCTATGAACCGTATTGATCCGGTAAAGGTCCCAATTATGAAAAAAGCTACTGCAATTATCAGCGTTATTCTCGCTCTTGTATTCGCCGCGAACGCGCAAAAGGTCGAAAGCACTGACCAGGCCGATGCGGCCGCAGCTGCGTTGAAAGTATTTCAAACTCTGCAAAAGCAAGACTGGGCAGGGCTTTTTCACATCGTAAGTTTCTCGCCTGCTCTGCAAAAGCAGATGCCAAATGATTCAAGCGAATTTGCCCGCCAGTTTGTCAGCGGATTGAACGAGAACGCCGAGGACGCCGCCGCAACCCGCAAACTCTTTGACGGAATGTCGGAGATCAAGGTCGGGACTGCGGTCGTTACCGGAAACAAGGCGGCGGTGCCGGTGTCATGCCGGATCACGATCGAGGGAAATTCGCTTGTATTTAACGGCACGGCAAACATGATCAAGCTCGGCAACGTGTGGCGATGGGATATGACATCGTCAGACGACCCTGCCGAGGCGACCGAGACCGCTCTCACCGCCCTGCTCGGAATGCCTATGAACTAATACCGGCTCTCGATGTACCGTTTTACCTTTATCTTCGTGGTTCTGACTATGACGGCCCTTCATGCGGCCGGGCAAGCAGGCCGCGTAAAGGGTTATTCGGAGAGTATCGCCCGCGGTGACCGCAGTTCCGATGTCGCCGCTGAGAAAGTCTCCGCCCCAAAGACCGAAAAGGACGACGGCATCGTCCGCATCGAGACCGACCTGGTCACCATCCCGGTGCGCGTAAACACTCGAAAGGGCCGCCCTGTCACCGACATCGACCGTTCGGAATTCAAGATCTTTGAGAACGGCGAAGAACAGGAGATCGCATATTTCTCGAATTCGGATGAGCCGTTCACCGTGGCTCTACTGCTCGATATGAGCTATTCGAGCGTCTTCAAGCTGCCCGAGATCCAGGCCGCGGCGAAGGCGTTCATCGCTCAGCTGAGGCCAAGTGACCGCGTCATGGTCATCTCGTTTGACGAAAAGGCCCGCGTACTGTGCGAGGCGACCGACAACCGCCTGGCTCTTCGGTATGCTATCGAGGCGGCCAAGGTCGGATCTGGCACCAGCCTATATTCTGCTCTCGATGTTGCGTTGAATGATAAACTCCGCGGCGTAAAGGGACGGAAAGCCATCGTGCTTTTAAGCGACGGGGTCGATACCACCAGCGAAACGGCCACGGCAACCGGCCTGCTCCGCGATATCGACGAAATAGACACCTTGATCTATCCGATCCGGTACGATACGTTTGATGATGTCCGCAAGATCCGCCGCAACGACGCCCAGATACTCTACGACGACAATGATCGTCCTTATATAGTCGAAGCACCGCTGGTAAAGGGCGAAAAAGAGGAAGACTATGCTGCGGCCCGCGAATTTCTGAGCGAATTGGCTGAGCGGTCAGGCGGCCGCCTGCAGCGTGTCACCTCGGCCACCAATCTGAATGAAGCATTTGCCAGGATCGCCGAGGAACTTCGCAAAACATACAGTTTGGGGTATTATCCTAACAGTGAACGAACCACAAACGGCCGCTATTTCATAAAGGTACGTGTGTACCGCCCTGATCTGGATATACGTGCGCGGGATAACTATCGCCCCGGACGTAACCGCAGTTCCCAATAGCGGACGGGCGGCCGACCGATCAATATTTTGTTCTTTAATTTTTTTGGAGGAGTATAGATGAAACGTAAATTCAGCATCCTGGCAATGTGCCTTTCGCTCGTGATGATATCGACGGCGGCGACCTTCGCTCAAGAAACGATGACCAATGATGAGGTCATCTCGCTTACCAAAGCTGGGCTCAGCAGTTCGATCATTATTGGCAAGATCCGCTCGTCGGCGACCAACTTTGACCTCTCGACCGATTCGCTCATCAAGCTCAAACAGGCCGGCGTCAGCGACGAAACGGTGGCGGCGATGCTCGAGGCAAAGAGCGGCAAGTCTGTCGTTTCAGGCGGAAACACTTCGTCGGCGTCATCGCAGGGCGGCGACCCGAACGACCCGATGTCCAAGCACAGCTACGGTGTTTACCTTTACGAAGAAAAGGACGGCGTCCGTAAGATGACGCAGATCCAGCCGTCAATGTCCGGCCAGAACCGCACGGGCGGAGCGTTTACCGCTTCGATCACGCCGTTCGGCCTGGGCAAGGTCAAGACCAAGACCAATCTTCCCGGACGCAGTGCCGCTCTCCAGATACAGACGACCACGCCGGTGTTCTACTTTTACCTCGACGCATCCAGCGGCGGACTTAACACGTCAAGCGGCATTCCTTCGTCGCCTAACGAGTTTACGCTTGTGCGGTTTAACCAACGGAGCGACAACCGTGAGGTCACGATCGCCAAGACCAATTCGTGGGGTTCAAAGGGCGGGCTTTCTGACGAATACGTAGTCGGACTCAAGGCCGAGGACCTCGGCAACGGCGTCTTTAAGATCACGCCGACCACCGAACTTAAGAAGGGCGAATATGGCTTTTACCTGTTGAACTCGGGCAACGCCAATACGGCGGCCGGCGTCGGTTCCAAGTTCTTCGATTTCGGCGTAATGATGACTCCGTAACCATCGTTGAATTGAAACGACCAGGGCACTGCGACATTTCGCAGTGCCCTTTTTTTGAACCCCGGAATATTCCGGCCTAAAATGAATTTGAATAAAAGAGCGAAAGAAAGTTGTTACCGGCACCGCTGTTTCCCCAATTGTAGGCGGCCGTCAGGTTTTGCCGCTTGGTAAGCGCAAAGTTTAGGCCGGCGGCGGAATATCCAAATCGGTTTTTACCGGACGACCAATCACCGATAACACTCACGCGTCTAAAGAGGGGCTGTTCGAAAGCCAGCGTTATGCCGCCCTTATCTCCAAAATCCTCTCCCGTGTTGAACGCCCTGTAAGCTCCCGCCGTTAGACGCAGGCCGCGCAGTTTGTCGAATGTTTTGATGATATTCACATAACCGACGGTCACGGTGCGGCTGCCGGCCGACTTATTGAGCGGAACATACGCCGTCAGGCCGGCCGTGGACGCTATCCCGTGCTTTTCGCTCGCAATCAATTGCCGTTTGATCGCAAAATTTGCCTCGACCGGCGACGTCGTACCGTCTCTGGTATAAAAAACACTGACGCCGACCTCGGTCTTTTTGTCGAGTCCGTACACCGTCCGATACCCGTAAGATTGAAATCCGCCGTTTGCGTAAGACGTCGGCTTTATGGCCAGGTCGGCCTCGATATAGAACATCTGAGCCGGCTGAATGTCGGTCGATGACGTATTTATCACTGTTAACTGGGCACTCGCTGCTGCCGCAAACGCCAAAATAAAGAAGATGGTCCTCATTACGTCGTTGATCTTCGGCACTCACGAATTGTTTGGTAAGTTTCACGCAAACTGCTTTTGGGCAAAAGCGAGTACGTGCGAACAGGTCACGAAATACTTCGTCCAAGGCACTTGCGGAAATTGAATACCGGTCGTGCACACTAACGTCGTTTCTCGATTAGATCCTGGGATTTTACAACGACAATCCGGACAAATGCAATGACCGTCGGCAAGGCTCAATGAACCATCCATGTTCTACGGCCCGCCGGCGGGCCTCGGCGAATTTCCAAACCGGGGCGGATCCTAGTGCTTCACGCCCGAGTCTCACGCATTTCGACCTCTTCGAACCAGCAGCGGGTGCAGTAGCGGTGGCGCTTACGCTCGGCCGGTGTAAATGCTCTTGCGGCCGGCAGACGGCTGACGATCATTTTCTCGTCACCGGTCAACTCCTCCCAACCTTTGATATGCCCCGATCCGCATTTTGGACAATCGAATATTTGTAAATTTTCCGGCATATGATTGTGCGTTTTCGCGTCCACGGTTTACTATCGTATCTGACCCCGACCACGATCTTGTACCCATTAATGACTATTTTGATGAAAAATAAAGCCTTTCTGATCGCCGTAATTGTGACGTCCCTGTTGATCGCAGCGACGATGGCTCAAACGCCCGACCCGCTGAACGAGAAATTTGATTTCTATACTCGCGGCCCTTATAACGAGCGTGTACCGCGTCCGCAGAGCATTCTAAGGTACGATGTCGGTGACCATCACACGACTTATGCCCAAATGGAGCAGGTGATCGACGCGATCGCCAAGGCAGCCCCTGAACGGGTAAAGATCTTTGACATCGGAACTACGAGCGAACATCGAATGCAGCATTTGGTCGCAATTTCGTCGCCCGAAAATCTTGCACGCCTCGACGATATCAAGGCCGCAAATGCTCGTCTCACCGATCCGCGAAAGATCTCGGCGGCCGACGCTGACTCCATCGCCAGAAGTAATCCGGCGATCGCCTGGATGGCATACACCATCCACGGCAACGAATCGTCGTCGTTCGAGGCATTTATGCAGGTCATCTATCAACTCGCCGCATCCAACGAGCCGGCGACGATGGATATTCTGAAGAATACCGTCGTTCTCGTACTGACCGGCGAAAATCCTGACGGACACGAGCGATTTGCCACCTGGTACAATTCCGTTGCGGTTGGCGACCCCAATCGAAACGCTATTGAGCATCGCGAGCCGTGGGCGATATGGGGCCGCGTCAACCATTATCGATTTAACCTCAATCGCGACACGCTCGCCTTCACGCAGAAAGAATCGCGAAATATGCAAAAGGCATTTATCGAGTGGAATCCGCAGGTGGCCGTGGACCATCATGGCCAGCCTTCACAGTACTTCTTTCCGCCAGTGTCGCTGCCGATCAACCCGAACCTGCCGCAGCCGCAATATAACAAGTGGCTCGACACATACGGGCGGGCCAATGCCGCCGCGTTTGATTCAAATCGATGGGATTATTATGTTCGCGACGTTTTCGACGCGTTCTATCCGGGATATTGGGATATGTACCCGTCACTCCTCGGAGCGACCGGAATGACCTACGAAACTGACGGCGGCGGTTTCAAGGGACTGCGTTGGACCCGTGATGACGGCACGATCGTCACTTTTCGGTCTTCGATCGCTAAGCACTTCGTCGCATCGATGACGACCCTTGAGACTACGGCCAAACACAAGGCAGATCGCATCAGGGACTACTACGCCTTTCGTGCCAAAGGAATGGCCGATCATGCCACCTCTCGGATGAAACGTGTCGTTATCGACCCGTCGTCCGACCGGGTCAAGGCGGCAGAAATGATCGAGGTGCTGCGGCTTTCAAATGTCGAGGTAAAGGTCGCTACAGCGCCTTTCACATCGCCGACCGCACACACCTATCTCGAAAAGAATGCAAAGGCCGTCACGAAAACGTTTCCGGCGGGTTCGTACATTATCGATCTCGATCAGCCGCAGCGGATCT